>NZ_CP091787.1:0-688750 GCF_022024035.1 Prevotella sp. E13-17 | reverse complement strand
ATTGACGGTCGAAGGAATCGTTACGGTGAGGTTGTCGCCCGAAGGTGCACCCTCGGTAATCTCGTCGATCTGCAGTTCCTTCTTGTTGCGATCTACTACGGTCACCGTCATGTCGATGTCGTCAACCTTCTCTTCCGTCTCAGTCTTCTCGGCGTCGCCGTCAACCACCTGGTCGAGGATCACGAACTTAGCCGTTACGTTGTCGGTGAAGTTAGTCTTACCCGTTACGGTCACGATGTATTCGCCCGGCTCGGTCTGTGTGTTGCCCTTCACCTCATACTGTGCGGCGGGAACAGTCAGGTTGCCGGCCTTCACTTCGCTGATGGCTGCGGTCTGAGCCACCGGTGTAAACAGGTTGTACTGGAACTCTGTCTGAGCCAGTGTTACGCTGGTCAGCTTGGCGGGCTTGATAACGAAGGTAGCCGTCTGCGTGCCGGTGTAGTTGCCCTTACCCGTAGCCGTTACGGTAGCCGTGCCGGCAGCGGTGTTGGCGGTGTAGGCAACGGTGTAGTCGGTGCCCTCGACAAGGACGGCTGAACCGTCCTTCACAGTAACGGTTGGCGTCTTGGCAGTGCCGTCGTAGGTGTACTCGGTCGTGCCCAGGCTAATGTTGAACAGGTTGGCGTTGGCGGCTACGATGCTCCACTGCACCTTCACCTCGCCCTTGAAGTTACCCTTACCGGTCATCTTAGCCTCGTAGTTGCCCACGTTCGTGGCCTTGTTGCCCTCTACGTCGTAGCTGGTGGCAGGCACTACGATGGTGCCGGCGTTCACGTAAGATACCAGAACGGTCTGCTCCTGCTGGTTATAGACGAAGTTCGTCTCGGTGAGCTGAGCGGCGGTCAGTGTGGCCTGTTCTATGGTCACCTTGAACTGCTGCGGCTCCACGGCCTTATGGTTGGCGTCGTTCACAATCTTATAATATACGGTATATTCCTTAGCCTCCGTACCAGTGGGAACGGTGGTGGTCCACTGCGTGTTGTCGAGCGAGTACATCAGCTCGCCGCCCTCCACGGTGCCGGCGTTGGCCAGTGCCTGCGGCTGGGTTGTATAGACGAGTCCCTCCTTCACGGTAGGCGCTGTAATCACCATGTCGGCCTGTGTAATGGTGAAGGTAGCCGTCTTCGTGCCGCTGTAGTTACCAATACCCGTTGCGGTCACGGTAGCGGTGCCCACGTTCACGTTGTTCGTGTAGGCCAGAGTGTAGTCGGTGTTCTCCACCAGTGTGGTCTCACCGTCCTTCACGGTAGCGGTAGGCTTCAGTTCAGTGCCGTTATATACCAGCGATGAGTTGCTCAGCTCGATGTTGAACAGGTTGGCGTTGGCAGCCACGATGCTCCACTGGGCCTTGGCCGTGCCGTCGAAGTTCTGTGCGTCGTCCTTCGGCAGAATCTCAATCAGGTAGTTGCCCACGTTGGTGGCCTTGTTGCCGCTGATGGTGTAGGCCTCGGCTGGAACGTCCAGTGTGCCGGCCTTCACGCTGGTGATGATGGGCGACTGCTCCTGCTGGTTGTAGGTCAGGGTCGATGCCTCCAGCAGCACGTTGGTCAGGGCAGCCTTGTAGATGGCCACGTTGATAAACTGTGCGTCCACACCGTTGTGGTTGGCATCGCCCACCACCTTGTAGAATACGGTGTAGCTTCCTGCGTTGACTGCTGTAGGCAGCTCCTTGGCATAGGTCTGTCCGTCCAGCGAGTACTGCATCTCGCATGCCTCCATATTGCCTGGGCCGGTAATGCTACCGGCAGCAACCAGCGTCTGCGCCTCGCCGTTGTAGGTCAGCTGTGTCATGGCAGTGGGAGCCGTAGGCGTGATGTCGGCCTTGTTGATGGTGAATGTCTTCTCCACCTGTCCGCTATAGAGGCCGATACCCACAATGGTAGCCTTACCCGTGCCGGCGTTCTCATTGCTCTCGTAGCTCACGCTGTAGTCGGTGTCCTTGGTAAGAACGGTCTGACCGTCCTTCACTGTGACGTCGGGTGTCAGTGCCTGACCGGTGTAGGTCACGGCTGCGATGTCCTCGAAGCTGATGTCGGTGTGGGTGAGCAGCTTGCGGTAGCTCACCGAGATCTCGGCGTTGGCGCGCTTCATGGTGAACGTGAAGGCATTGGGGTTGCCCTCTACGGGCTCCAGCTCGAAGTCCTTCAGCAAATCCACGCCAGCCTGTATGCGCTTGGGTGCCTTCACGGCGCTGCCAGCGGCGTACCACAGTCCCTGCAGTCCGCCTACGCTCCAGCCCGTGTTGGGCTCGATCGCTACCGTTACGGTGGCGCCTTCCTCAGCCTTTGTCACCTCGTTCTCGCCCACGTAGAACTTCACGGTGCCCTGAGCGTTCGTGCCCACCTTGAGGTCGTAGGTCGGAGCGACGCCAGGCATCGTCTCATATACTTCATGGGTATTTGGGTTGAAGTGTATGGTCAAGGTGTAGGTGCCAGCCTTAGCGATATTGATAACGCGGTCAACATTAGGATATGCCTCATCCCAGCTGTGATCCTTCACGACCTTGTATAGCACATTATCATCGAGATAGACGTTGGTGTAGGTGATGCTGTAGGTGCCATCACCGTTCTTCGTCATGTCATTGGCGGTGTAAGTAGGATCCCAAACCGAGCCAAACATGGCTGCGTTGTTGCCGGCCACGGTGTAGGTGGTCTGCGCCCACGCGCCCGTTACTGCCGTCACCAGCAGCACGAGCAATGAAAATATCTTTTGTTTCATATTCATATATAAATTTTAGGACCCTCCCCGTCCCTCCCTGTTGAGGGAGGGGGAAGTCACTCTGTACGTATTTTATTTACTATCAATCACGCATTATTCTTTTCTTACTACTCCCCTCCCTCCACAGGGAGGGGTTGGGGGTGGGTCTTTTTACTTAATCACGACCTTCTTTCCTTTGAAGAGGTAAACGCCCTTCTTCGTCGGCATCTTGTCGAGCTTACGTCCGTTCAGATCGTACCATGCTCCCTCGCCTTCGGAGAGGGTTGGGGTGAGGTTTATTCCTGTGGTCTCGTCGAAGACGAGCGTGATTCGTGCGCTGGGCACGCCAGTGTTGACGCTCAGCCAAGCCTTGTTGGCGCCGATGGCGAGGTCGTTCTTCACGAAGACGAAAGCCTTGCCGTTGAAGGCGTAGTTGGTCACGTTCTCGGTGCTGGCGGCGATGGTGGTGCCGGTCAGGGTGCCCTGGAACTCAGGTGCTACGGTGATGGCCATGTCGGGCTCGGCGCATGGGATGAGGAGGATGACCTTCGTCTCATTGCTCTTGTTATAAACCAGCATTGGAGTGTTGCTTGGCATGGCGTCGCTCCTGTCGCTCAGCACGGCCTGGTCGCCGTTTACGCTGCTGATGGTGTAGAGCACGGCATCCTCGTCCTCCACGTAGAGGGGCTCGTCCCTATAGTAGGTGATGAACTCCTTGGCGGCCACCTCTACCTCGTAGCCCTGGAAGAGCTTGAAGGTGTTGGAGAAGGCGGTCTCGCCGGCGTAGTCGCTGTCGTCATAGGCGAAGGCCTTGAGGGCGTAGAGGCCGGGGGCGAAGTCGAAGTCGTAGAGCTTGACGCCGTCGCCTTCGGGCTGCAGTGTCTGCTCGTCGAGCTTATAGATGCGGCAGAAGTAGTCCTGATCCAGTGTGAGGTCTTTCTGCTCGATGCCGTCGTACACTTCTACGAGTGCCAGCACCTGCAACATGTTCATGTCGGCGGGCTCATAGCCTTCGCCCTGCTCTGCCTTCTTCACGCGGTAGCGCAGGCCGTCGGTGCCGTCGCCCATCTTGGCGGTCATCTGCACGCTCATGTCGCGCACCAGCTCGTACTCGGCCGTTGCGTCGAAGGCGGGCATGGTGAACGATGCCTCAGTGAAGACGGTATCGTTCTCAGCCTTGTTGGTGGTTACCTCGACGGGGGCTGGTAAGACGGTGACAGTGATTGTTTTATCTTCTTTGGCAGCTTCATAATTTTTATTGCCTGCGAATGAAAATGTAATTGTTGCAGTGCCTGTAGCCTTAGCTTGAATAATATATGTATCATTACTATATTCCTTTTTGGATATAGAAGCAACAGAAGCGTCACTTGATGAATAGCTTAACCCTTCTGTTCCATCAGGAGCCACATAAACTTCAAGTTCAGTACTTTCACCCTCACCCATATTAATTGAAGTAGAGCCATAATAAGCGATAGAAGTAGACAATTTGTCTATTGTAAAATTTCCATTCCCGTTAAAGGAACCGCCTCCATCTGGAGAAAACACGGCAGACCAGGTATGATCTCCCGCATCTACAGGGGCAATAAAACCATCAACCATGTTATCATTAACATTGAAACTGCCCTTTGACACACCATCGACGGATAGGTTGAGCGTACCTTTAATTTCTGCCTCAGGATCCATCTGATTCATAATCATACAACGAAAATGTGTTCCCATACGATCATAAATAGAGGCGAAGTCGACATTAATAAGATAATCACCTTGTGCCCATGCGCCCGTGGCTGCGGTCAGTAGCAGCGCGAGCGTCATTATATATCTTGATATTGTTTTCATATATTGTATTCTTTTTATGTTATACCTTTTATATTATATACGCGCGAGAGGGGTTAGTTGTCCTGCGCCTCGGTCACTGCGATGGCCGTGTCGTTCACACTGATGCTGGTGAAGGTGGGTTCGAGATCTCGGGCTGCATTTCCTGCCCACATGTAATAAGTATTATCCGATGGGAAGAAATTGAATTTGAATGCCGTTTTGCTATTCTCATTTTCATCGTTTGGATATGCTTTGAAGACAATCATGCCGCTATTTTCGACCAACTGTATGATCCAGTCAGGGGCAGTTGCAGTAGTTCCTGTGCCACCCGTTTTAGTGTACGTGCCGTCGCCGTTGCTGGTGAAGTTCACGGTTTCTGCGTTACCAACCAAAAGGAATGACACCTTCACGGTCATGCCGGCGGTGGTCAAGGTAGCAGCCAGCGTGGGCTTCGCTCCGCCCTTCTTCACCTCCACCTTGCGGAACTTGTAGCCGGTGTTGGCTTTGACCTTCACCTCGCTGCCCATCTTCACGCCCTCGAGCTTACCCTCGGTGACGGTGGCGGCTGTGCCACCTACAGTAACGGTAGCCTTGCCTGCCTCGATGGTGTTGGCGTTGGCGGCGTTGAAGGTGATGTCGAACTTGTTGGTGAGCACGGTGACGGTGAGGCAGGCGGGCTCGGTGTTTTCGAAGGTGTTGTCGAGCGTGGCGGCTACACCCTCGGGGGCGTCGACGCCCTTGATGTAGTACCATACATAGACATTTCCTCCGTCGTCAGCGACGTTCTCGGCTGTGGGCACTGTGGCGCTGAATGCGGTGAGTGCTGGGGCCTCGGTGGCTGAGGTGCCGATGGCGTACATCAGCGTGCCCTGCGTATCCTCGGTGCTCGTTCCGGCGAAGGCCACGATGCCGGTGCCCTCGGCGATGAGCGATGCGTCGGTGCCGGCGATGACGCCTTCAGCGGCTTCGGGCAGGAGCGTCTTCACTTCGGGCTCGGTGCCCGTGGTGGCGAATGCGGCTGTCTTGGCGTAGATGGGTGTCAGCACCACGTCGCTGCCGGGCATCGTGAAGGTGCCGGTCTTGTTTGCAGCGTTCCAAGCGACCTTGGGACCGCCGGGGGCGGGATAGCAGATTATAATATTAGCATCTGTCTGATACATTCTAAACATTCCCCTGACTTCTGGAGCTTCATCCTCATCGGCAAGAGTGCCACTACTAAATATCAACACTTTAACATTTTCGCCCTCAAAACCATAGATGAGAATAACAGAGCCATCTGGAACGGCCAGCGCCTTTGCCTCTTCTTTGGTTATCTGCACAAAGTCTTTCGGCAGGTCGGCAGCCGATAATTTAGTCTGGTCTTCTGCCCACGAAGCGGGAACGTCAAAGACTTTGGCTTCGTAGCTTTGTGCCCACGCGCCCGCGGTCATTGCAAAGAGCGCGACGAGCGTCAATATATATCTAAATTTATGTATCATAATATTTATTCGTTTAATTGTTTTCTTTCTTTTCTATCTACTCCCCTCCCTCCACAGGGAGGGGTCGGGGGAGAGTCTTTTATACCTTTTATATTATATACGCGCGAGAGGGGGTTACTCGGCAATCGCGTTCCAGTGAGCGTAGATGGTGGTGGCACTGGTAGCGTTGCTGGCGGTAAGTTTCGTGCCGCCTTCAGCAGAGGTGTACCAGCCGTCGAAGGTGTAGCCCTCACGTGTGGGTGCTGCGAAAGTGGTGGCAAGGGCATCGCCGCTGAAGAGGTATTCCACCTTGTCGGCAGTGGAGCCACTGACGCTGCCGCCGCCCAGGTTGTAGGTCACCTTCACGGGGTTGGTGTAGCGGTACAGTCCCCAATAGTGTTCTTTGCCTGGCGCTGGACAAGTGGCAGATTGTACGTGGCCTGTAATCAGGATGGCCACCCTCGGCTCCCCCGAAGTAATGTCAATGGTTTTGTCCAGTTCGCTGAAAGGCGTATGGCCGGCCCAGCTATATTCAATGATATTCGCTCCGATAGGGGACATATTTGTGCCACTACCTTTTTCATAGCCGAAATGCAGTGTGTGTTCACCATTGCTAAAACCACTGCCGGTTACATTGTATGTCGACGGGTTCAGCGTAGGCATGTGGAGGGTGATGGTGCCATCCCTGTTGTTTTCGACTTCGACAAATGATTCTATATTCTGGATTGTCGCGCCTGGTACGAATTCCGGTCTCTTCTTCTTCTCCGCCTTCACGACGATGACTTTCTTCGAGCCGGTGTAGGTGACGGTGACGGCGGTGCCCTTCTTCACGTCGGTGTTGGGGCTGGCGCTCCACTCGTTGGGATCGGTGCCCTCGGCGAAGGTGACGTTGTAAAGAATCTCTGCGAACACGGCCTTATAGGTCATGTCAGCCATGCCAGACTCGATGGTGACTTCGCGAACGGGGTTGGTGTTGGTCTGGTCATCCTCCCAGTACAGGAACTTGTAGCCCTCGGCAGGTGTAGCCTTCAGCGTCACGGTGGCAGTCTTGGCCACGGTGAATGTGTCGTCGCCGTTGATAGTCACGCCGTCGGGAGTGGCACCCTTGTAGAATGTAATCTTGCTGACATTGGTGCTGCAGCTCTGGAGCGTGAGGCTCTTGGTGGCTTCGCCTTCCCATACGGCGCTCTTGCCCTCGAAGGTCCAATTGTCATTAGGTATTATGTCAGGGTTTCTTTCAGAATAATCACCAATCATCGTGAATTCGATGCGGCTGAAGGGGTCGCCTGTGGTGCTGAAGGTAACGGCATCATCATTTACCATCTTGCGAACGAAGAAGAAAAGACTATTATTATACTTATCTTCGGAAATGTACTCTTGGATACGTGCACTCTCGGAGCTGGTCATAGTGATGTCATCTACGGTATATTCCTTGATATCCGACGTCCAGCCCTTCCATGTCTCAGCCGTCCATTCCACTTTGCTTTCGCCGGCAACCTCTACGGTACCCATTGTCTTGTCGTTGGCAGCAAGGGTCACCTTGGTAGGAGCATAGATAGGAGTCAACACGACGTCGCTGCCGGGCATCGCGAAGGTCCATGTGTTAGCGGACGAGCCGGGGGTGACTTCGATGTAGTCGGACTTAAAAACAAGATGGAGGGTCGACTCCTTCTGGATGTTGTAGTCGTTCAGTGTCTTCGAGTCTTCAAGCTCCTTGCCTGCGAAGATAAGACGCTGCATGTCGGTTGGTATCGACTCTTTGGTCTCAATCATCCCTTTTACTTCCAAGATGGTGTTGGTATTTTCCACGTCAAGCGTGATGGTCTTACCTGTCAGCGTCTTGACGAATATCTGCATGGCGCTTGCCGGTACCGCAACCAGCAGTAGCAGCGCGACGAGCGTCAATATATATCTAAATTTATGTATCATAATATTTATTCGTTTAATTGTTTTCTTTCTTTTCTATCTACTCCCCTCCCTCCACAGGCGATTTAGTCCTTAAGCGGACAAAATCTTCAAGGTCGGGGGAGAGTCTTTTATACCTTTTATATTATATACGCGCGAGAGGGGTTAGAACGCGAGGCAGGCACGAACTAAGTTGCCGCCGCCCTTATTGTTGAGGTTCCAAGCGCCGTACTCGGGGAAGAAGAACCACGCGTGTTCGGTATCGCACTCCGTAGAAGACCAGTAGGCGGAGAATTTGCCCCCCTGCAAGCCCGCGTTAGTTTTCAGGTTTGCATAACTACCTGCAGCGGTAGCCATCTTATCCCACTGACCGGCACTCGGCAGGAACCAGGCGCTTGTACCTGTGGGATGAGTGCCGCTGTTGTAGTCTCTGGCTGCCTTGGCTGCAGCATGAGTATGCGAATCATGACCTACAAGCGCATCGGTATTGGCAATGCCAGCCAAATCTTTGAACTGTGTATTACTATTATCATCATAAACATATTGAGTTCCTAAACATGTAACGCTTGTTTGAGAACACCAATTTATATCTGTGCTGGTTACATCCTCCAGTGCCAAGGCGAGGCCGTGATTGTAAGTGGTGCTGGTTTCAGCATCTTTGCCCACATAGGCTATCATGGCCACTTTGGTCACGCCGTCGGGCAGTGTGGCATTAGCGTCGTAGTTCTTGCCGTCGCTGCCGATAATCTGTCCCACTACGGGGTTGACGATGAGAGACTCAGAAGCCTTCTTCTCGGCCTTCACGCCCATGACCCTGCGGGTGCCGCTGTAGGTGACGGTGACGGTCTCGCCCTTCTTCACGTCGGCGTTGGGGCTGGCGGTCCACTCGTTGGGATCGGTGCCCTCGGCGAAGGTGACGGTGTAGGTGGGCTCGGCGGCGATGGTGACGGTGAGGGCGTTGGCGGCCAGGATGTCGCCGTCGCTGAAGTTCTCTTCGTCGGTGTCGCTGTCGTTGCCGCGCACGTAGTAGTAGATGTAGGCCTGGCCCTGGGCGAGGCTCTTGGCGGTGGGCACGTCGGCTGTCCACGCGTCAGCGGCGAGGGCCAGCAGGGCGTCGTCGTCGAGGGCCGTCTGGCTGACGTAGTACATCACGGTGCCCTGTGCGGTCTCGGTCTCGCCGATGTTGGCCACGGTGCCGGCTTTGACGATGGCGCCGTCGGTGGTGGCGGGCACGTCATTGATGGCGGTGGGGGCTGCGGTGAGCGCGGCCTGTGGGTAGTACTCGGGCTCCAGTGTCACGTTGCCGCCGGGCATGGTGAACGTGCCGGTCTTCTTGGCCTTGTTCCAGGCGACCTCGGGGCCGGAGGGGATGACTGTCACGGTGCAGGCGGCGGTCTTCGTCGCGTCGTCGTTGCTGGTGACGGTGACGGTGGCCTCTCCTACTGCCAGGCCCTTGGCATAGACGGTGAGCACGTCGGTGGCGGCTGTGCCAACCTCGGTGCTGCAGTTCTCGTCCTTATAGAGCTTCACCTTTTCGGCGCCCGCGGTGACGTTCCACTTCACGGTCGGGTCCGTAGCGTCATTGGGGGCGACGGTGGCAGTCAATGTCACCGTCTCTGTCTCGCCCAAGGTCAGCGTGGCCGAGGTCGGCGCGAGCGTCACGCTGTTGACAGCGACTTTCGGGCTGATGACAACCTTTTTCTTGCTTGTGACTTGAGTGTCAGTGATTGCATTGCTGCCGTCCGTCAGGATGTAATCAGACGACACGAAGTTCACGGAGGTGGTAAAGGCTTTTCCTGCGCTGCCGCCGCTGCCGCCCCAGCCGCCGTCGCTGCCGCCGTTGCTGCCGCCGTTGCCGCCGTTGGCAGTCACGGTGCCGCCCTTGTAGGTCAGTGTGCCTGCGAAGGCATTGCCGCCGTTGCCGCCGTTGCCGCCGTTCTCCGCTTCGGAATAACCGCCGTTGCCGCCGTTGCCGCCAGTAGCTTTCACGGTAGCGCCACCCTGTACGGTGACGTTGCCACTGATGGCTGCGGCACCATTGGCGCCATGGCCACCATTTTCCGGGTCACCAGCACCGCCGTTGCCGCCTTTACCGCCAGTAGCCTGTACGGTGGCGCCGTCCTGTACGACGATGTTGCCAGTGATGGCTGCGCTGCCGGGGGTGCCGTTGCCGCCCGTCTCACCGTTGCCGCCGTTGCTGCCGGCCTTGCCGTTAACGACGAGCGTGCCGGGTCCTTTGACGGTGAGTGTGCCGCTGGTGATGTTGAGACCGTTGTTGATGGTGACGGTCACGCCGGTGGCGATGGTGACTTCCATGCTAGCCGACACGGTTACTGCGTTGAGCGTCGCGTTCGACGAGTATGACGACGCGAGCTGGTCGGCCCATGCGCCCGTCGCGGCCGTGATTAGCAGTGCGAGCGTCAGTAATGTTTTGGCTAAAAGCCGACTTTTTTCACGCTTGGCAAAGCTCAAGCAAGCTTGGCTTTGCTCTCGCTTAATCAAAAAGTTCTTTAATTGTCTCATATTACTTATAATTTTATTTATTATTGTTGTATCTTTATTTGTTTCCCGCGGCTCTCCCCTCCCTTGTAGGGGAGGGGCTGGGGGTGGGGTCTGTATCTTTCCCTTCTGCCGCAGCTGGTGGGGATTTTGAGGTCACTGACCCCACCCCCGACCCCTCCCCTACGATGGGAGGGGAGCTTTCCCGGCCTCCAACATTACTTGAGACAAAACGGATAAAAACAAAACGCCGAGCTCGAACCTCACCCCTAGAACCTCACCCCTAACCCCTCTCCGAAGGCGAGGGGAACTTATGGCGAGGGGAACTTAAGGCGAGGGGATCTTAAGGCGAGGGGAACTTTGAGGGCGAGGGGAGTGAATACAAAACGCCGAGCTCATCCTTTCGGATGTCTCGGCGGATATTTTTTAGTTTCTGAGTGTCGCAGGAAACTTAGTTCCCTGCGCGTTCAAAGGAGCCCGTTAGCTCTCATCCAGCGCTTACCTTTTGGGGTGTAGGTATAAATGAGGAATATAAGGCATGGCAATCCTACAAATAGTCCAACTAAATACATTCCCATATTACTTGTCCTTTCTTTTATTTGTTAAACTTAATCCTAATAAGTTTGTTGCGTCAGAACAAGTCAGAATGTGTACCTGTTTGCAGGAACAGGAGCGTCAACTCCATGTCATTTTGCTCCCACGTCATCAGCCAGTCAGGCTCGATGTGGCACTCCCACTGTCCGTTCTTATCGCCCGACAGTTTGTGCGGGCGATACTTCATGGGCAGGGTACCCGTGGCTCTGAGTAGAGAGATAGCTTCGTGAATCAGCTGCAAGTCAAGGCCTCGCTTCATACAGCGCTTCAGGTCTTTGTTGAAACGCTTGGTGTAATCGATGCTATACATTGCTTCTGCGGATTTTACTGAATGCCTCCTCGCCAAGTATCTGCTTGAACATATCGTCCACGCTCTCGGCATGATATACGCGGCCGTTCTTCACGTCGTCCATCGCCTCGCGGTAGCCTGCAGTCTTGGTGATGTCAAACTCCTTTTGCTTTGCAGGTTGCTGCACCTTTACCGAAGCCACGCCCACAAGCATCTTGCAGGCCTGCTTCACCTTGTTAACAAGGCTCTCGTCGGGAACTTGTAATACCAGTGTTGCCATAATCGTCGTTGTTTATACTTTCTGGCAGACAAAGCTGCGGTTAAGCGAGGGCAAAAGAGCTTGCTCATTTTGCCGAGCGTGAGCAGCTTCGCACGCCTTTCGCGTACAAAGATACGAATTTTCCGCAAATTGCCATCAATTAATGAATAATTTATGGTCAATTCCTTGTAATTTCTTTCCCCAGAAAATAATATCCGTTTGTCTCAGTAAGTCAAAGATCACGTTTAGCGAGTAAAGAGTGGACTCGAGCTCAGCTCGCTTGTTCCGCTAGGTCTCAAGAAACTCGTTTACAGGCTCTTTTGAGCGTAGTGATTTTCGAGGCGAAGCCTCAAAGAGCTCCTTATTATATATATACACGCGTGAGGGGCGTTAGGTCACAGGGTGCCTGTCCCCCCGTGCGATTGTATCTTTATTTGTTTCCCGCGCCTCTCCCCTCCCTTGTAGGGGAGGGGCTGGGGGTGGGGTCTGTATCTTCTCAGCCGCTGGGGGATTCATTTGGGGTTACTGACCCCACCCCCGACCCCTCCCCTACAAGGGAGGGGGGAGCGGTGAGGGGGATTACTCTGCATCCACTAGCGTGAACACGATGCTATTCACCAGTCCGCCGCTGAAATCATTAGCGCCCGTCAGCAGCCCAACCGTCGAGACGGCGGCACTGCCCTTCCACGTGACTGTAAGGATACGTGTTTCCCAATCAATATTAAATGCCCATCCAGTGCCGAGTTTTTCTTCTTCATATGCAATGTCCCATCCAGCAGCGTTAGTGAGCGTCATCTCGATCTTTGTGAACTTCTTGCCGGTCGGTGCCGTGAAGGTAAAGCCGCCGGATCCGTACACCTTGAAAGAGATGCCAGCCTCCGTCGGATCTCCATAATCATACCACTCGGCATGTATCATGTCGGCATTACCACTCAGCGTGATGCCCTCCTTCTCATATGGCATGTCGGTGCCCGAGACATAAAGGCCATTAGGGTAACTACCACCAATGTTGCTGCTGTTCCAGGTGACGGTTGTCTCAGCCGGAGCCACGGCCACGCTCACGTAGGCAGCCTCGCTGTCGGCGTGATCAGCGTCGGCAAACACCTTGTACCACACATAATACGTGCCAGCTGCGAGGGTCGACATGCTCAAAGCCGTCTTCAAGTCTGACACAGTGGGCGATATTGTTAATGTGAAGGCTGCGTCGTCAGGCTGCGTCGTGGTGCTGGTAATGGCATACTTCAGCGTGCCGCCGTCGGCCACGCCCCCAGTCGCCAGCTTCTCCGTTACAGCGCTCGCCGTGGTGAGTCCCGCCGCACCCGTCGGCGCCGTCGTCACCGTAGCCGGTTCCTTCGCCGGTGCGTCGCTTGTAGCCACCTCGCGAACCAGGCGCACGGAGATACCTATTTTGCGAGAATCGTAGGCCGTGGTAGGCTCAGTTGAAGCAACTACGCGAGTGTAGTAAGCATATCCACTGGTAGGAGAGGCTGTATATGATGACCAATAGTATCCGTTATTGTTGGAGTTGCTAATTGTTGTTCCATTTCTGACACCTCCGGTGGGCAGGAAAACGAAACCCTTGGCTGCAAGAGCATTCCACTGACTTGTTGTACATTTGGTAGAACCATTCCAATTACTATATTGGTTGATTCCTCCCCAGGAGGTGGCATCGCTATAATTTACCGTCACACCGTCAGGAAACAATATCATACCTCTAATACCACCGGTTCCATTGTCTGTGTTAATGGTAGCATGAGTATATCGGGCGTTATCAGGGCTGGGGCTCATGCCATTAACTTTACTGCCGCTTTCACGTGTCATGAACAGATAGTTCCACTCGTCCTTGGTCAGCGTGCGCCAGCCTGTGCCGATACCAGGAACAGTACCCCAGTCAACCAAGTCGCCTTGATAAACAGCATTTTCCGTAGAAGTGCTCATGCCGAAATTATTCGTTGAATTGCTCCAGCCAAACTTGTCCCACGCATCTGCGCTGTAAGTGGCGTAGTAGTCGTACTGATTGTCAAAGAAGCTCCATGCGCCTGATGCGTAACGCAGGTTACCTTTCGAGAAATAAACCTGCTTGCCATCGCTTACGCTGAACTTGCCGTTGATGGCCCCGTCGGGAACGCTGGGTTCAGCCGGTGCCGCGTCGCTTGTAGCCTTGACGCCCTTCACCTTCATTCGTCCGTTGTACTGCAGCGTCACGGTCTCCGAGCCGTCGCCCTTCAGTCCGCCGATGGGCAGCCACTGGGCCTCGCCCTCGCCAACCTTCACCGTCCACTTGCCGGCATCCTTCACGCCGTCCTTCACGTAAGCGTAGAGGGGGGAGATGGCGCTGACTAAGATGCCTTGAGCATAATTACCAAAAATTAAATTGATGATGGTTTCGCCATCGGCATTAACCGTCACCGGGGTGCTTGCGCCGTTTAATTCGCCAATGCTGACGACGCTGGTGTTGCGGGAGGTGATTCCGGTAAGAGGCATGCCAACAGAGGACATACTGCTGATTAAATCACTGAAGGGTTCACCCGTAACGGCCTCATAGAGTGCGCCGATGGTAGTGGCGTAGGGCAGCGGCTGCTCCAGCGAGCGTGTCTGTTCGCGGTAAGTGGCCGTAATCAAATGCTTGGCGTCTTGCGCCCATGCGCCCGATGCTGACATCAGTAGCATCAGGGTGAAAATAGATAATAGCTTTTTCATTATTTATATATATATTAGTTAATAGAAATCACTCTAATAAACTCTGGTATCTATGTTATTAGTTCCTCGACACAACTCAATGCAAAGAACTTACGTCATTCGGTTACAAAATTACTAAAAAAAGATAAAAATGCAAATTTTTTCCACGTTTTTTTTAAAAATTGTTCACAATCGCCCTGCGCAACTTTGGCTGCGCCGAATCGAAAGAAAAAACAAATGGCTTTGTTTTGTTCTTCACTCGTTTATTCGTAACTTTGCCACGAAAAAGAAAAATATCAGAAACATGAAGAATTTACTATCACGCCGAAGCATCAGAAAGTATGCCGACCGCCCTGTGGACGAGACACTGCTCAACCGCCTGATGAACGAGGCAGCACGCACGCAGACCATGGGCAACCTGCAACTGTATAGCGTCGTGGTGACCCGCAACGACGAGATGAAAGCCAAACTGGCGCCCGCCCATTTCAATCAACCGATGGTGACAGCAGCCCCCGTGGTGCTGACCATCTGTGCCGACTTCAACCGCACCAGCCAGTGGGCCCGTTGCCGGAAGGCTGAGCCTGGCTACAACAACTTCCTGTCGTTTCAGAATGCAGCCATCGATGCACTGCTCTACACGCAGACACTCTGCAACCTGATGGACGAGGAAGGGCTGGGCTACTGCTACCTCGGCACCACCGTCTATATGCCGCAGATGATCATTGACACGCTGCAGCTGCCCCAGCTGGTGATGCCCGTAGCCACGCTGACGGTGGGCTGGCCCGCCGAAGAACCAGCGCAAAGCGACCGTCTGCCACTGGAAAGTTTTGTGCACAACGAGACCTACCAGGACTATTCGCCCGCGGCTATCAATGCCTACTACCAAGAGAAAGAGGCCTTGCCCGAGAACCAGCACTTTGTAGAGATTAACCATAAAGAGACGCTGGCGCAGATCTTCACCGACATCCGCTACACGAAGAAAGACAACGAGGCTATGTCGGCAGGACTCATCGAGGTACTGAAGCACCAAGGATTCCTATCAACCAAACCATAACAACATGCAACAAACTACTCGCTACACCAGACTGCTCACCCTGTTGGCAGTCTGTCTCTGGTCGCCAGCACTTGTCTCTGCACAGGTGTCGTTTGGCAAAGCCCGCCTGATGAACGACAACTGGCGGTTCCTGCACATTGACAGTACACAGCACATCTACGAACAGCCCGAAATGAAGGATGGCGACTACGACGACGCCTCATGGCGACGCCTCTCGCTGCCCCACGACTGGAGCATAGAGCAGCCCATGTCGCCCGACAAAGGCTCCTGCCAAGGTTATCTGCCCGGCGGCATCGGATGGTACAGGAAGGTGCTACCCGCAGAGGGAGCCAAAGGCAAGCGTTTCATCTACTTCGAAGGCGCCTACAACTACTCTGAGGTGTATGTGAATGGACACCTGCTGGGCTGCCGCCCCTCGGGGTTCGCCTCGTTTATGTATGACCTGACGCCCTATCTGCGGGCCGACGGCCGCAATGTCATCGCCGTGCGTGTGAACCACAACCAAGAGAACGACTCACGCTGGTACACGGGCTCGGGCATCTACCGCAACGTGTGGCTCATTGAAGCACCCGAAGTGCATCTGGCACAATGGGGCACAGCCTATCGTCTCACATCGATCAACAACAAGCGGGCCGTGGTCGAGGTCGATATTGAGACCACCGACGAGCGCCCCGACAAGACGTCACTACCGCTGAAGGCCATCGTAAAACTGATTGACGCCCACGGGAACACGGTTGCCACAGGCTCGACAGCCATCAAGCCACAAGAGAAGAAAACGGTCAGGCTGACCATCAATCGCCCTCATCGCTGGAATCTTGACGACCCTTATCTATACACGCTCACCACCACCCTATCTGCCCATGACGAGGAGATCGATGCCTCCACCGTCAAGGCAGGACTGCGCACCCTCGACTTTTCTGCCGACAAAGGCTTTGCCCTGAACGGCAAGTGGATGAAGGTGAAGGGCGTCTGTCTGCACGACGATGCAGGCGTGCTGGGCACTGCCGTGCCTAAAGAGGTGTGGCGCCGCCGCATACAAGAACTGAAAGCCATCGGTGTGAATGCCATCCGCATGAGTCACAACCCGCACGCTCCCGAGCTCTACGACCTGTGCGACGAACTGGGCATGCTGGTGATGGACGAGGCAAGCGACGAGTGGGAGTTCCCTAAACGCAAGTGGCTGAAGGGATGGAACAAGGGTGTGCCTGGTTTCCAGGGCACCTACACCTACTTCGAAGAATGGATAGAGCGCGACGTGGCCGACATGGTGCGCCGCGACCGTTGTCACCCCTCGGTGTTCATGTGGTCTATAGGCAACGAGGTGGACTATCCCAACGACCCCTACTCTCACCCGGTGCTCAACGGCAACGGCACCGACTTCACCCAGCCAGCATACGGCGGTTACAAGCCAGAGCAGCCCAATGCCGAGCGTATCGGTCGGATAGCCGAGCGACTGGCCAAGGTGGTGAAAGCTATCGACACGTCGCGCCCCACCACGGGCGCCCTGGCTGGTGTGGTCATGTCGAACGAGACAGCCTATCCTGGTGCTATCGACGTGGTGGGCTACAACTACACCGAGAGCCGTTATGACATAGACCACGAGCGCTATCCACAGCGCGTGATCTATGGTTCGGAGAACCGTCACGACATGGAGGCATGGCGTGCGGTGCGCGACAAGGAGCACATCTTCGGTCAGTTCCTATGGACAGGCATCGACTATCTGGGCGAGAGCGGTCCTTGGCCCGCACGTGGCTCGTCGGCAGGCCTGCTCGACCTGGCCGGTCAGCGCAAGCCTAGCGGATGGTATCGCGCTGCTCTGTGGAGCGACAAGCCCGTTTGCTTCATCCAGATGTACCCCTTGCACCGAGACAACCGCACACATGGCCAACAGCGTGTGACGTGCTTCACCAATGCTTCTACTGCCCAGTTGCTGATTGACGGCAAGCCCGTGGACAGTCAGATGCAGCGCGACGAGCAGACCGACATGCCCTATTGGGACATTGACTACCGAGGAGGCACACTGCGCTGCGTGGCTTCGAACGGGGCTTACTATGAGATTCCTGAGACCAAGGCACCACATGCGCTGCGCCTCAGCACCGACTCCGTGGCTCATCTCTTCGTCGAAGTGGTCGATGAGCAGGGCAACGTGGTGCGTCAGGCCGACAACGAGGTGACCATCCGCATGCGCGGTGCCCAGCTGCTGGGACTGGAAAACGGCAACATGATGGATCCCACGGTGAATGCTCGCACACAGAAAAACCGTCTGCGCGTGCTCAACGGCCGACTGGTGGGCTACTTCCACAAAGCAAAAGGTGCAGAGGCCGTCATCACGGCCACCGCACCTTTCCTGCAGTCTGCTGAAATAAAGATTCAGTAATTGTTTTTTATGATGTCCTTCGAGATATAAAGAAACTCAGACCTCTCAATTGTTTTTCAACCTATTCCTCCCCCTCACAGGGGGAGGTTAGGAGGGGGTCTTTTTATTTATTCTACGACCACAGGCTTGTACTTGGGCACCAAGGCTTTCATGATGACCCAACCGATGAGGTAGGCCACTGCACAGTAGCAGAACACGATCATGTAGCCGGCAGGCTTGCCCGTCTCGCCAAAGAAGGTGAAGGCTTCGCCCTGAGCCTCGGCATAGTCGAAGAGCACACCAGAAATCTTGTTGATGGCAAAGCTGCACAATCCGCCAAACATGGTGCCGATGCCGGTGATGGTTGCCACGGCCGACTTGGGGAACATGTCGCCAATGGTGGAATAGAGATTGGCCGACCATGCCTGATGACCTGCACCAGCCAGACCGATGATGACAGCCGGAATCCAGGGCGAAATGCCCGACAGGGGCTGAGCAAACATGGCAAAGATGGGGAAGAAGGCAAAAATCAGCATGGCACGCATACGTCCGATGTAGGGATTCATGCCGCGCTTCTCGACAAACAGCTTGGGCAGATAGCCGCCATAGATGCTGACAACGGTGACGATGAGGTAGAGCACGAAGAGCAACATCTTGCCAGTCATCGTGGTGACAGGATAGCCCAACTGGTTGAAATAGTCGGGTGCCCAGAAGAGGAAGAACCACCACACACCATCGGTAAACAGCTTACCCACGATGAATGCCCACGTCTGACGATACTTAAAGCAGTCCCAAAGCGACAGTTTAACGGCGTCTTCCGCCTCGCTGGGCGCCTCTTTTTCGATGGCTTCGACATTGTTGTCTGACTCAATATAAATCAGCTCTGACTTGTTGACAAAACGACTCTTGGCTGGCGAGGTATAGACAAACACCCAGAGTCCTGCCCACAAAAAGCCAATGGCACCAATGATGATAAAGGCCATCTCCCAACCAAAAGCATCGGCCAGAGCCGGAATGGTGAGCGGAGCAATGAGGGCACCGATAGAGGCACCAGCATTGAAGATGGAGGTGGCCAAAGCACGGTCTTTCTTGGGGAAATACTCAGCTGTGACCTTGATGGCAGCGGGGAAGTTGCCCGACTCACCCATGGCGAGAATCATGCGGCAGCCAATGAACAGCCACACGCTGGATGTCAGTCCGAAGAGTCCTATCTGCGAGGCTTTCTCCATGGTGCGCAGCGTCTCAATGCTGTCAATATCGTTCAACCAACAGGTGGCGATGCCGCAACCAGCATGCAGACAGGCACCGATGCTCCACACCACGATGGCCCAGATATAGCCTTTCTTGGTGCCCATCCAGTCGATGAAACGACCTGCGAAAAGTGAGATAAAGGCATAGAAGAGCGAGAAGATGGCAGTGATAGTGCCATAGTCATCGTTGTCCCAATGAAACTCTGTCGAGATATAGTTGGTGTTGAGCAGCGACAACACCTGACGGTCCATATAGTTGATCGTGGTGGCCATGAACAGCATACCACAGATCACCCAACGGAAATTCGTCATTTTTGAAGTTTGAATAGGTGTCATTGTGAATTAGCGAATATCGATTACAGGTATGTTGTCTTTATCATTATAATAGAGGTTCTCGCCGGCCATACCCCAGATAAAGGTATAGTAGTAGGTGCCGGCAGCAGCATGGATGCTCCACTCGGGCGACATGATGGCCTGCTCGTTGTGCAACCACACCACACGACTCTCCTCGGGCTGACCCATCACGTGAGCGATGGTCTGGTCTTGAGGCAGGTTGAAATAGTAGTAGGCCTCAATGCGACGACCATGCGTATGGGGCGGCATGGTGTTCCAGGCAGCGCCAGGGTTCAGCTGTGTCAGTCCCAGCTGCAACTGGCAGGGGCCCTCTTCCAGCACGTCGTTCACGATGAGCTTATACACGGTGCGGTTGTTGCACTCCTCCAGCGAGCCTACAGGTCCCCAGACGGCAGCCTTCAATGAGCCCTTACGCCCGTCGAGCGTGATCCACTGCGTCTTGTAGTGCTGATGGGCAGTGGCCGAGTTCAGGTAGAACTTAGCTGGTTTCTGGGCATCCTTCGAACGGAAGAGCACCTCCTTATTGACATCTTTGCCCTTAGCAATATGTCCACGACCGATGTAGAGTGCCTCTTTGGGAGCCAGAGCATACTCCTTGCCATCGACAATCACCACGCCATCGCCCTCGCCGCAGTTCACCACGCCGAGTTCACGGTTATAAAGGAAATACTTGTCCTTGATGGTGGGATCCACATCGAGACCCAGCTCCTGGAAGTTCTCCAGCTTCAACGTCTTGGCAACAGGCATGGCGCCACCAAAGATGAAGCGGTCGTAATGCGAATAGGTCAGATTGATCTTGTCGGCTTCCATCACCTTCTCCATCACGAAGCGCTCACGGAGCGTCTTCGTATCGTAGTGCTTCACATCCTCAGGATGGCAGGCCGTCTGGAAGTTCACGGTCTGTTGGGCATTGGCACCCCATGCCCCCATCAGCAGGGCAAAACTCATGATTACTTTTTTCATGCTTCTATTGTTTTAGTTATCAGATGACTATTGATTGACTTTCTCGTCGGCCACGATGCGACGGCGATTGATGAAGAGCATCACCACGGCAACGCCACTCAGCAAGCCCATGCCCACATACTCCAACGAACTGACACACTTATAGATGACCCATCCGAAGAGCGACGAGGCAAAGTCGAGTGCGCCGGCCTCGAAGCCCGCGGGAATCTTGGCGGCATCGTTCTTCGTAGCCTCATACACTTCGTGGGCTGCCTGCGTGAAAGCTGGTGCCATGTCGGTCACGAAGTAAAGGCCAATCATCAGAGCCACAAGACCGATGATGAGCGTCTTCACCACATTGCCCTTGGTATATGGGAGAACGAGGGGGAAGATATAGAACATGCCTGCCAGCGATGCCAGGGGCAGGAACTGATTGCCCGGCAGCGCAACAGCAATGACCAGGATGACAGGAATCAGGATGACTGAGCACACCAGCGTCGTGGGATGACCGATGACCAAAGCTGGCGACATGCCGATATACACTTTCTTGCCACTGAACTTCTGCTTCACCACCTCCTGAGTCTTCTCGGCAATAGGCTTCAAGCCATCGATGAAGAGCGAGGTGATGCGGGGAATGAGCTCCATGACGGCGCCCATCGTGACACCAAGAACCAACACTTTCTTGACGTCGAGCTGGGCTGCAATGCCTATCAGAGCACCTACGATGACACCCAACACCAGTGGTTCGCCCAACACGCCGAACTTTTTCTTCAGTCCCTCGGCATCGACATCAAGCTTCGAGAACCCGGGAATCATGTCGAGTGCCTTGTTGATGAGCACGGCAAACGGCGTGAAACTCTGGCAAAAAGGTTGAGGGATAGAGATGCCTGGCAGGTCGTAGTGCTGCTGGAACTTATCGGCGGTGAGGTCGGCCATGACCAGCGTGACCACATAGCACACAATGGCTGCGAAATAGCCCCATGCCAACGACTTGTCCATCACGAAGTAGGCCACGGCGCCAATAAAGGCAAAATGCCAGTAGTTCCACAAGTCAATATTCACCGTGCGTGTGCACTTGGTGAAGAGCAACAGGAAGTTGACACCCAACAAGATAGGTATGATCAGTGCGCCTACGGCTGTGTTATAGGCCACAGCAGCTGCTGCAGGCCAGCCCATATCAAACACGCTGAGTGCCAGGTCATAGAGTTCGGAGATTCCTTCAAGCGGAGAAGTGAAGTTGTCGGTGAGCAATTTCGTGACAACATTCAAGCCAATAAATCCCACGCCTACAAAGAGACCGCTCTTGATGGCCTTTCCAAACTTCATGCCGATGCAAAGGCCAATGACAGTAAAGAGTATCGGCATCATGACCGAGGCTCCCAAATTGATAATGTAACTGAAAACTTGTTCCATCTTATCTTTATAAAAAAAAATTATTTGTTTTAGCGTAGTTTGTTTGACCAAGTTATTCACTTAGCCTGTGCAAAGATACAAAAATAATTGCAAACAAGAAATTTTTTTGCAATTTTATATGGAACAAAGAGAACACGGATTTAGTGGGCTCAGTTGCAATTGCGTAGGTTTCGCGATGTTCCCAGAGTCTTGAATTGGCATTTCCAGCGTCTGAAGAGGGTCGTTTTGAAGTCTAAAAGCGCGAATTTTAAAGTCTAAAAGAGGCGTTTCTGAAGTCTAAAACCGAAGCTATCATTTCTGGTCTAGCCCCTGGATGCTCTACATCCAGCCCTTAGAACAACCGCATCCAGGGGCTAAAACGATCCGTTCCAGGGGCTGGATGCGTCACATCTAGGGGCTGGACAGACATCAAAAGTAAAGCTCTTACAACGCAAAAGCGAAACTATAACAAGACGAAAGTAGCACTATAACGCAACTTTCTGAGACCTTTTGTGTTTTCATTTGTGTTTATTGAACCTTGCGCAGCCCCTCCCCTCCCATGTAGGGGAGGGGTCGGGGGGTGGGGTCAGTGATGTTCTAACTGCCAATGGAGATACAGACCCCACCCCTGCCCCTCCCCTACATGGGAGGGGAGCTCAGCGGATGATATATGCAATTTATAAAACATATCCAAAACGTACTATATGGTTGAATATCCAAGGACTCCGTAGCCACTCCCCTCCCATGTAGGGGAGGGGTTGGGGTGGGGTCTTTCTTAATCCTGGAAATAAATGCGCTTCACACGGTTGGAAACGCCAGTCAGCACCTCGTAGGGAATGGTATCGATGGTGTCGCTCAGCACCGTGACTGGCAGGTTCTTGCCAAAAATCTCGACACTATCACCTTCATGACAGTCGATGCCTGTGACATCAATCATTGCTACATCCATACAGATATTACCGACATAGGGCGCTTTCTGACCATTGACCAGACAGTAACCGTGGCGATTGCCTAAATGACGGTTCAAACCGTCGGCATAACCAATCGGGATTGCAGCAATCATACTGTCGCGCTCGAGAATAGTCTTACGACTGTAGCCCACACTATCGCCAGCCTTCACACGGCGCATCTGCAAAATGGTGGTCTTCAGTGTAGAAACGGTGGTGAGCATTTTGTTGGTGCGAGGGTCAACGCCGTAGAGGCCAATGCCCAGACGACACATATCCATCTGTCGCTCGGGGAAGTGCTCGATGCCGGCAGAGTTGTCCATGTGGCGCAGTATCTTATGCTGGAAGGCGTCCTGCAACTGGCGGCTGGCCTTATCAAACAACTGGAACTGACGGGCGGAGAAAGCGTCGAAGTCGTCGCTATCGGAGCCCACGAAATGCGAGAACACCGAACGCGGGATGATGGCCTGCTGATGTTTCAGAAAGTCTATGAGGCGCTCCATGTCGTGTTCGGGGTCGAAGCCCAAACGGTGCATACCCGTGTCGAGCTTGATATGGACAGGCCATCCTGTGATGCCCTGTTTGCCGGCGGCATTGACAAGAGCCTCCATCAGACGGAAAGAATAGACCTCAGGCTCAAGATCATAGTCGAAGAGCGTCTTAAAGGACGACATCTCCGGGTTCATGACGATAATATTCTGGGTGATGCCCGCCTTGCGCAGTGTCACACCCTCATCGGCAACAGCCACAGCCAAGTAGTCCACCCGGTGGTCTTGCAGCGTCTTTGCAATCTCCACGGCGCCAGCGCCATAGGCGTCGGCCTTGATCATGCACACCATCTTGGTGCCAGGCTTCATGAACGAGCGATAGTGGTTCAGATTATCGACCACAGCATTGAGATCGACTTCAAGGATGGTCTCGTGAACCTTCTGCTCAAGGAGTTCGCTGATATGTTCAAAACCAAACGAGCGAGCGCCCTTCAACAGGAGAATCTGGTCGTGGAGTGTATGGAACAGCTGACTGTTCAGAAACTCTTCAACGGTCGTAAAGAACCTTTTCTTCTCGACGGCGATGCGGTTGGCCTGAGCCGAAATCTCGGGCCCGATGCCGACAAAGCGGTCAACACCTCGCTTCACGAGCAGGTCGGACACCTCGCCATAGAGCTCAGCAGGCGACTCACCACTCTGATAGATATCACTCAAGATCAGCGTTTTCGCTTTCTCTTTCTGTTCAGGACGACGGTTCATGAAGTCGAGTGCGATATCCAGTGAGTTGATGTCGCTGTTGTAAGAGTCGTTGATCAGCGTGAGTCCACGCTGTCCTTCCTTCACCTCCAATCGCATGGCAATGGGTTCCAGCAGTGCCATACGCTCGGCAATTTCCTCGGGTGTGAGTCCCAAGTAGAGTGCCACTGTGGCACAGGTAATAGAGTTCTCTATGCTGGCCTCATCGGCAAAAGGAATATCGAAAGCGCCCTCCACACCTTTATATATATAAGAGACATGACGGTCATCGACCTTGACATACATCGGTGCCTTTTCGCTGTAGCGCGACCATCCGATGCGCTCACCCTGATACTGCGAACGGCGCACGCAACGGCTCACGGTGTCATCGTCAGAGGGATAGACCACCGCCTGCGTATTGCGGAAGAGCTGCAACTTCTCCATACATTTCTCGTCCATTGAGCGGAAGTTCTCCTGATGAGCCGAGCCCAGAGAGGTGAGCACGCCAATGGTTGGCTGAATGATGTCGTGGAGCGACAGCATCTCGCCAGGTTCGCTGATACCAGCCTCAAACAAAGCCACTTTGGTCTGTTCGTTGAGCAACCAGACAGACAACGGCACACCAATCTGCGAATTGAAACTGCGCGGAGAGCGCGTCACCTTCATGGAGGGCATCAGCAATTGATAGAGCCACTCCTTGACCCACGTCTTACCGTTAGAGCCAGTGATGCCCACCACAGGAATATCGAACTCGTCGCGATGACGCTCTGCCAATCGCTGCAAAGCAGCCAATGGTGAAGGTACTTTCAGGAAGTTGGCGTCGGGATAGTTTGCTTCACGATCGGTCGGCACCTGCTCGACCACAAACGACCGAACACCGCGGCGGTAAAGCTCATCAATATACTTATGTCCGTCATTGCGCTTGGTGCGCAAGGCAAAGAATAGAGTCTGTTCAGGAAAACAAAGTGAACGGCTGTCTGTCAAAAGCCACCCAATGGTGGTGTCACTCTCTCCGTAACGACGTGCACCTATGAGCGTCGCTACCTTTTCAATTGTGTAAGTCATCGTATTCTATTTACGTCCTATTTTGCCTGCAAAGATACTAAGTTTTCATATAATCGCAAAAAATAATAGCCATTATTGATGTTATTATAATTATAAATCGATGGATTATAGCTGTATTTTTTGGGCGTTCACTTGATTTTTTGTACCTTTGCAGCAAAATTAAATCATCTATATTAATAAGGTTAATAAGAAATTATGATTCTTTTCTTCAAAACCCCCGCTAAGAGCGTGATAGCCACCGAAGTGGATCATCAGCTCAATCAAGCAGAAGTACAGGAACTTTGTTGGCTTTACGGCAATGCCGAGCCTGTTGATGCCCAGACGATGGAAGGATTCTTCGTCGGTCCACGTCGCGAAATGGTGACCCCTTGGTCAACAAATGCTGTTGAGATTACTCAGAACATGGGACTCAGCGGCATTTCTCGTATAGAAGAGTACTTCGCTGTCGATTCGAAAGATGCTGAGCACGACGAAATGCTGCAGCGCATGTATGAAGGACTGAATCAAGAAATCTTCACTATCAACATTCAGCCAGAGCCCATCAAGTATGTAGATAATCTGGAGGAATACAACGAGCAAGAGGGCCTGGCTCTCTCACCCGAGGAGATCGACTATCTGCACGGACTGGAGAAGCAAAACGGCCGTCCACTGACCGACTCTGAGATTTTCGGTTTCGCCCAGATCAACTCTGAGCACTGCCGTCATAAGATTTTCGGCGGTACGTTTATCATCGACGGCAAGGAGATGGAGAGTTCGCTCTTCGCCATGATCAAGAAGACGACACAGGAGAACCCCAACAAGATTCTCTCTGCCTACAAAGACAATGTGGCTTTCGCACAGGGTCCCGTCGTAGAGCAGTTCGCACCAAAGGACCAGAGCACCAGCGACTACTTCCAGGTGAAGGATATAGAGAGTGTGATCTCGCTGAAGGCCGAGACCCACAACTTCCCCACAACCGTTGAGCCATTCAATGGTGCTGCTACTGGTACGGGTGGTGAGATCCGCGACCGTATGGGTGGTGGTGTAGGTTCATGGCCTATCGCTGGTACGGCAGTGTATATGACTGCCTATCCCCGTTTGACCGACGACGACCAGCTGACTCGTGACTGGGAGAACATTATCCCTGTTCGTCAGTGGTTGTATCAGACACCTGAGCAGATCCTGATCAAGGCTTCGAATGGTGCTTCTGACTTCGGCAACAAGTTCGGTCAGCCACTGATCTGCGGTTCTGTACTGACCTTCGAGCATCAGGAACCCAACGACACCAAGTATGCCTACGACAAGGTGATCATGCTGGCTGGCGGCGTGGGTTACGGCACTAAGCGCGACTGTCTGAAGAAAGAACCTCAGAAGGGTAACAAGGTGGTCGTTGTAGGTGGTGACAACTACCGCATCGGTCTTGGTGGCGGTTCTGTATCGTCTGTAGATACAGGTCGCTACAGCAATGGCATCGAGCTGAACGCCGTGCAGCGTGCCAACCCTGAGATGCAGAAGCGTGCCTACAACCTGGTGCGTGCACTCTGTGAGGAGGATGTGAACCCCGTTGTAAGTATCCACGACCATGGTTCGGCCGGTCACTTGAACTGCTTGTCAGAACTCGTTGAGGAGTGTGGTGGTGAGATTGACATGACCAAACTGCCTATTGGTGACAAGACCTTGAGTTCAAAGGAGATTATTGCCAACGAGAGTCAGGAGCGCATGGGCTTGCTCATTGATGAAAAGCACATCGAACATGTACGTAAGATTGCTGAGCGCGAGCGTGCGCCACTGTATGTGGTTGGTGAGACCACTGGCGATGCTCACTTCTCGTTCAAACAGGGCGATGGTGTGAAGCCTTTCGACCTCGACGTGGCTCAGATGTTTGGTCACTCGCCCAAGACCATCATGAAAGATAACACTGTAGAGCGCCACTACGACGACGTGACCTACAGTCAGGATAAGATTAACGAATACCTCGACCGCGTGCTCCAGCTGGAGGCTGTGGCATGTAAGGACTGGTTGACCAACAAGGTGGACCGTTCTGTAACAGGCAAGATTGCCCGTCAGCAGTGTCAGGGTGAGATTCAGTTGCCATTGAGCGACTGTGGTGTGGTAGCCCTCGACTATCGTGGTGTGAAGGGTATCGCTACCGCTCTCGGTCATGCCCCTCAGGCTGGTCTGGCTAATCCCGCTGCCGGTTCTGTACTGTCGGTTGCCGAGGCACTCACCAATATTGTATGGGCTCCTCTGGCAGAGGGTATGGACTCTTTGAGTCTCTCAGCCAACTGGATGTGGCCATGTCGCTCTCAGGAGGGAGAGGATGCCCGTCTGTATGCTGGTGTGAAGGCATTGAGCGATTTCTGCTGCGAACTGCACATCAACGTACCTACGGGTAAGGACTCGCTGTCTTTGAGTCAGCAGTATCCTAACGGCGAAAAGATCATCTCTCCGGGCACGGTCATCGTCAGTGCCGGCGGTGAGGTTTCTGATATCAAGAAGGTGGTATCACCTGTATTAGTTAATGATAAGAACGCATCACTCTATCACATCGACTTCTCGTTCGACGAACAACGTCTGGGCGGTTCTGCCTTTGCCCAGAGTTTAGGCAAGGTGGGCGACGATGTGCCTACGGTGAAGAATGCAGAGTACTTTGCTGATGCCTTCATGGCTGTCCAGCAACTTATCGAGAAGGGGTGGATCATGGCTGGTCACGACATCTCTGCCGGTGGTCTCATCACCACCCTGCTTGAGATGTGCTTCGCCAACCAAAAGGGTGGTCTGCACATCAACCTGCACGACATCTGCAAGAACGGTGATGTCGTAAAAGCACTCTTCGCTGAGAACCCAGGTGTGGTTATCGAGGTGAGCGATGAGCACAAACAGGAGTTTGCTGAGTTCATGGAAGAGCAGGGCGTAGGCTTTGCCAAGATTGGTTACTCAGTACCTGAGAGCCGCAGCATCGTGGTGAAGGCCGGTGATGAGGAGCTGACCTTCGACATCGACGCACTCCGTGACACATGGTACAAGACATCATATCTGCTCGACCGCAAGCAGAGCTTCAATGGCAAGGCCAAGGAGCGTTTCGAGAACTATAAGAAGCAGCCTGTCGAGATGAAGTTTAACAAGGACTTCACTGGTAAGTTGGCTCAATATGGTATCTCTGCCGACCGTCGTGAGATGACTGGTGTCAAGGCTGCCATTATCCGTGAGAAGGGTACCAACGGTGAGCGCGAGATGGCATACTGTCTCTATCTGGCCGGCTTCGATGTGAAGGACGTGATGATGACCGACCTGATTTCTGGTCGTGAGACACTCGAGGACATCAACATGATCGTGTTCTGCGGTGGATTCTCTAACTCCGACGTGCTTGGCTCGGCCAAGGGTTGGGCTGGTGCCTTCCTCTTCAACCCCAAGGCTAAGGAAGCCCTGGATAAGTTCTATGCCCGCAAGGACACCCTGTCACTGGGTATCTGCAACGGATGCCAGCTGATGGTAGAGCTTGGTTTGACTGGTGCTAAGGGTGCTAAGATGCTGCACAACGACAGTCACAAGTTCGAGAGTGAGTTCATCAGCCTGAGCATACCTCAGAACAACAGCGTGATGTTCGGTTCGCTGAGCGGCAACAAGCTCGGTCTGTGGGTAGCTCACGGAGAGGGTAAGTTCCAGTTGCCCGAGGCAGAGAGTGCCTACAACGTGATTGCTAAGTACAACTATGCTGGCTATCCCGCTAATCCTAACGGCTCTGACTATAACGTAGCAGGTATCTGCTCGGAGGATGGTCGTCATCTGTGCATGATGCCTCACTTGGAGCGTGCCGTATTCCCTTGGCAGAATGCCTGGTATCCCGCCGACCGTCGCAACGACGAGGTGACCCCATGGATTGAAGCCTTCGTGAATGCACGCAAGTGGGTGGAGGAACATAAGTGATAAGTGAATAACAGACCGCACTGAAGTGAACATATATTTAGAATCATTTAAGACCTTCTTTAAGATTGGCATATTCACCCTCGGGGGTGGATATGCCATGATACCTTTAATAGAGGAAGAGGTGGTGAACAAGAAGCAATGGGTGACAAAAGAGGAGTTCCTTGACATCATTGCCATTGCCCAGAGTTGTCCAGGCGTGTTTGCTATTAACACGAGTATTTTTATTGGCTATAAACTGCGCAAACTGCGTGGTGCCGCAGCGACTGCTATTGGAACAGCCCTACCCTCGTTCCTGATCATCCTGGGCATCGCCATGTTCTTCCACGAGTTTCAAGACAATCCCATCGTAGCTTCAATCTTCCGTGGCATCCGTCCGGCAGTGGTGGCACTCATCGCCGTGCCCACATTTAATCTCGCCAAGAGCGCCCACGTGTCATGGGCTAACTGTTGGATACCCCTTGGAGGTGCATTGCTCATCTGGCTATTGGGTGTTTCGCCCATCTATATCATCCTGGCTGCAGGCATTTGCGGATGGTGCTATGGAAAATATATCAAACCGACAATTTAATAATGATATACCTTTATCTATTTATTACATTCTTTAAGATTGGTCTCTTCGGCTTCGGAGGAGGCTATGGCATGCTGTCGCTGATTCAAAGCGAAGTGGTGCATCACTGGGGCTGGATGACAACATCTCAGTTTACAGACATCGTGGCTGTCAGTCAAATGACACCCGGGCCTATTGGCATCAACTCTGCCACTTATTGTGGCTACACAGCCTGTCACAATGCGGGCTACGGCATAGGAATGTCTGTGCTTGGTTCTGCCACAGCAACATTTGCACTGATGCTGCCTTCGTTCGTTCTGATGATACTCATCAGCAAGATGTTTATGAAATACATGAAGACCAACAGCGTACAATCAATCTTCACAGGACTACGCCCCGCCGTAGTAGGTTTGTTGGCCGCAGCAACACTACTTTTGTGTACAAAAGACAATTTCTCTACACCCGATGAGAACATGTGGCAGTTTGTCATCAGCGTCATGCTGTTTGTTGCCACCTTCGTTGGCACCATGTTCTTCAAGGTAAACCCCATCAAAATGATTGTGATGAGCGGATTTGCCGGACTCCTGCTGCTATATTAGTCAACCTTTCTTTTTCTTTTAATAGAGATTCTCTCACATACAGGTAAGAAAAAAACTGCGACATGCCATCGCAGTTTTTTTCTTAGTAATCGCTTGCTCTCTTTATCAGAGACCGTTCCGCGTCAAACGTTTCCCAGTTACTTATTCAAAGCGGATGTTGGCACGACGGTTGAGGGCACGTCCTTGACGAGTCGCATTGTCTGCCACAGGCTCTGTCTCGCCCTTCGATTCGCAGCGAATCTGACTGGCAGGCACACCCTTGTCCACCATATAGTCTCGGAGAGCCTCAGCACGCTTCATACCCCATACGCGCCGGTTCTTCTTCGCACTGCCCGTATTGTCAGTATGACCTGTGATGACAATCTTCATCGAAGGATCTTTCGCCATGACGCGGCATATATCATCCACTATAAGCTGCTCGCCCTCCTGGAAGTGCATGTCTGTTCCAGCAATATCAAAGTGCACGTTGACCAATTCCACCTTCTTCTTGAGAGCTTCGACACGTGCCTTCTCTGCAGCCATCTTAGCCGCCTCTGCCTCTTGTGCCGCTTTCTCGGCAGCCAATCTGTCGCGCAGAGCCTTTTCACGGGCCAGCCGCTCTGATTCAGCCTTAGCCCTAGCATTGGCAATGCTGTCCTGACGTGCCTTTTCAGCAGCGATGCGCAGCTCATCATCAAGCGAAACAGTTTGTACCTTGTCCTTTGCAGCCTTGCCGCTTCTGCCTGACCATCCAAAGTCTATAGCCACCTTCAGGCCGCAGCGTAGCAGGTTGACCTTGCTGCACTCTCTACTGTCGAACGTACCGCGGTAATCAATGACAGAAGGATCCGTATCATTGATAGAGAGCATAATTTCTTGCTTATCGTCACTCAGCAGGTTGGTGACCCCATAGCCAGCGTAAATACCAACATAGAGCCCAAGGTTGTCGTTGAGCGCCATGCGGGCACCGATGTCTCCAATAACCGAGGCGCCCACCTTGCTGTAGTTATTGAACTTGGCACCCTGCGTAGTGGTGTAGGTGCTGAACCCATGTTCGGGCATGTCGTGGAAGACATCATCAGTTATCTCAGGAAAGACACCCGTCGTAGAATACGAACCACTTTTTGCCACATACTTGCCCTTCAGCGGAAAGTCAAGTGCCATACCCACGCCGCCAATCATGCTTAGACGACTGTTGAGCGCTTTGCGAAACAGCACCTCAACGGGAATGGAGAGATAGCCAATGCTCTGGCGTTCCTTAAAGTTGTCGAACCCCGTCATCAGGTTATACGTCGTGTTGGGGTTGTCGGGGTGGATGAGACCGTTGGTCACCTCTTTCCAGTTGTAGGTAGTATAAGCGTTTGCCCTGTTGTACTGCAGGCCTAAACCCAGTCCGATGGTTTTGTTGAAGAACCGGCCATAGAACAAGCCTGCACCGATTCCCATACCCAAGTCCTGATGACCGTGAGCAGTCTCGTAGAGCATCGTATTGAGACCACCTCCGACCGAAGCGCCTACATAGTTGTCATGAAGGCTCTGCTGTGCATTGGCTGTGACAGCCAATGCAGCAGCAATGATGGTAAGAAAATATTTTGTTCGCATATTATTAATATTTCTAGTTGCTATTTTGAACATCATCTACAAAACACGATTTTCTTCTGTGTTTTATTTTTTTATCACCTTGACAACGATGCCGTCCACATAGAACAAGTAGTTACCGCCTGGGTAGCTGCTCATGTCTATGGTTACCTCGTTGCCCTGGAAGCATTTCCTTGCCATCTCTATGCCCTTGAGATTGACAATACGCAGGTCATGTTCATACTTATCAAAGCCTTCGACGGTGATTGTTGTGGAGTTGACAACGGGGTTCGGGTAAGCACGTACCTTTGCCGTCTGTGTGGGTTCGCCGTAGAGTGTCTCCATATCGTACTGAGCGCATGTGTAGGTGGGTTCGCCGTTCATCTTTGCGCTGACGAAATACTCGCCTTCCAGCTTAGCACCGTTCTCCGGACGATAGTAGTGACCAGTGGCACCTGGTATGGGTTTCCATGCCTCAGAGCTGTTGTTGCGGTGATACCACTGAATGTCTGTGAAGCACCTGTCGGTATCAACGAGGACAATTGTATTACTGAACAACGGTCTGACATAGGTTTCCGGCAGGTTGACGTGGAAAGATACGTTAAGTGCCTTGCTCTCAAGCCACGTGAAGCGGCTGTCACGGAATTGAACCGTCATGGTGTAGTCACCTGTAGGCAGATCCACTGGGATATCTACGAAGATTGTTCCGTCCTTGCCGGTTGTGGGTAGCGGCGTCCAGTCCACGTCAGTGAAACGGCTGTCCTCATATTCAATCTTGTACTGGTCAGGGTTGCCGCTCTTGAGGTGATAGGGGATGCTGTATCCGCTGCCGTCGCAATAGCCATAGGCATAGACCTCGATACCCTCTTGAATCTTCATATCTTTTTTCTCAGTATCCCCTTCCTCCGCAGGGACAAAGCCTTCGATGATGACACCTCCGGTGGTGAAGGTTTCGCTGGTCGGGGTCAAGTCGTAGTTAGCGAGCAGTGCAGCGTCGCCCGTCAGCTCGTAGGAGAGCGTGATGGTCTTGTTCTCACCTACCGTAGCGTCTGAGAACGTGGCGGTGGTGTTGTGAGCGATGGCATCGCTGAGCTTGATGCCCTCCAGCTCGCCGGCATTCAGTACCACAGCCGTGGTGTTGCCATCGGCAATCTTTGCCACCTGTGCCTCGGCACCTGATACTTTGACCGTAGCCTTGTTGACCGTCAGTGTTGCAGGCACGATGGTGATGTCGTAGTTCTGAGCCTCGGCAACCGGAGTGATGGAATAGGTGCCGACAGAGCTTCCTTGCTCGTAAGCGCAGGTATAACCTATCTTATTCAGAACGGTCTCATCTTCCTCGTTCTTCCAGCCCTCGAACACAGCGGTGTAGTCGGGAGCCTCGTCGCCGTAGATAATCTCTTTGTTATCGGCAGTGATGGTCAGTGCCGCCTTGCTTACCGTTACCTTTCCGTTGACGAAGGTGATGTCGTAGTTCGGGTTGCTGACGCCAGACGGAACAATGTCGTACTCGCCCGCATTGGCTGTCGGGGTATATTCGCACGCATAAGCGATTTCGCCGGTGAGCACATCCTCGTTATCCTCGCCCTGCCAGCCGGCATAAGTAACCGTGTAAGCTGGTACGGGGTCGGTGTAGGTGACGGACTTGCCGTCCGCGGTAATAGTCAGTGCCGCCTTGGCGATGGTCACTGCTACTGGTTCCGGAGCAATGGAGTCCGTATGGTTGCCGTCGCCGATGAGCTTGTAGTAGATATTGTATGTACCGGCTTCCTTGGCGTACGGGCTGTATGCCACCCAGTTCTCATCGTCATTCGGGTCCAGCGTGTATGCCAGCGTTCCGTCGTTGCTATCACCCGTGGTTACCAGAGTCTGGCTTTCGCCGTTATAGGTCAGCGTGTTCGCTGTCGGAACGGTGAAGGACGGAGCGGCTTTGAGGACGTTGAGTGTACCGTTGACATAGGTGATCTCGTAGTTGGTCGATGTCTGTCCGCTCGGAGTGATGGTGTAAGGACCTACGTTGCTGCCGACAGCATAGTCGCACGCGTATGCCAGTTCGCCCATCAGCACGTCAGCAGGCAGGTCTTCGCCCTTCAGACCGTTGTACGATACGCTGAAGCCCGGTGCTGCATTGCCGTAGATGACGGTCTTATTCTCTGCGGTGATGGTCAGCGGAGCCTTGGCGATGGTCACCTTCGCCTTCTGTACTGGCAGACAGCGGTGCAGTACGTCAGTAGAATCGACATAATAGAAGATGTCGTGCGTGCCAGCATCCTTGATTTGCGGCAACTCGGTGGACCACTCTACGCTGTCGGTCGAGTACTTGAATTGACCACCAATAGCCGTACCGTTAGCCAGAATTGTCTGTGGTGCGCCGTTGTACATCAGGGTGTCGAAGATTTGCGGCTCTTTGGTTACAACAGCCAGCACGGTGTCCGGAGCAAAGAACGCTAACAGGTCGGTGTTGCCCTGTACCTGCACGTTAGCGCGGAGCGTAGCATCTACGGCTGCACCGTTGCTCCAGTTACGGAGGTGGAATCCTTTCGCCGGAGCAGCCTGTACTTTCATTACCGCACCCGGCACAGCGAAGAACTTGTTGTCTTCACCGACATGGATACTATCGGTCAGCGGTGTCACCGCTGCTACGGTACCCCACTCGGCGTTGTTGGTCTTCAGTTTCAAGGTATCCGGCGCAAGCACTGTTACATGGAAGGCAACGGAGTCGTACTTGAAGTCCGCATCGTTGCGGTGGATAGCCGCCAAGTCTGCCTCACCAACCCCATTGATAGAGAAGCTGCCGATACCGACTACGCTCACTACATCCTGATTCGAGGAGAAAGCCTCCAGTACGGAAGTGCCTGCCATAACTGCCTCAAAGAATTTATTCGATGCTTTGATGTTCGGGATAGCAACCAAGGACTGGAATCCGTGATAGCCGGTGATAGCGGTGACAGGCTGTTTGTCCTTATCCACCCAAGCCAGTTTAGGCTCGTCCTTGTAGGTAACGCGGAGCATACGATTGCCGGCAGGCATGTAGGCTTGCCATGCACCGGAAGCCTGCTGCGCGGGCGTAGTCATCATCTGGTCAACACTCGGCAGTGCCGGACGTATGTAAGAATAGGACATCATATTGGCTGCCGCCGTGTTGATATCAACAACAGTACCGTCAGCATTTACCTGAACGGCTGCCTGTTTGTTGAAGATCACTTTACCGCCGATGGCTGCGCTGACGGAAGCAGTGTTCCCGTCAATCAGACCTCCAGTCATCCAGAAGCCTCCGGGCAGTTCTGCCGCTGTGTTATATACGCCGCCGCCCGCGTCGGATGCCTTGTTGCCGGTAATCTCGCCTCCGTAGAGAGTGAAGGCACCGTTGTTGAGCACACCACCGCCAATGCTGAGGGTGTTACCGCCGGTGATCTTACCGTTGCCGGCATTGTCCATGATGGCGAGCGTACCGTTATTGATGATCACGCTACCGTTGGCAGTGGGGGTTGTCAGGGTGCGGTTGAGCGTGTGTCCGTTGAGGTCGATCACAACGGTCTTGCCGGCAGGAACGGTCAGCGCCGCATCCGTAGAGGTAGCCGTCACGTCGGTGGTCAGTTTGATGACGCCGCCATTGTTGACAGCCGCCTGCAGGGCAGCCCAGCCGGTGATCTCACCCGCCTCTTTGTTCATATCCAGCCCGGCGTTCTCGCTCTGGAGACCAGTTATCTCACCGTCTTTGATGGTGATTTTGACAGTTTCGGAGCTCAGTCCGGTGTAAGCCGGGAGGGGCAGTTCGAGCGTATAGGTGAAACTGCCGTCCTCATTCTCCACCTTGGAGGCTGCGGTGAAGTCGCCGAAGGGCACATCCAAGGTGTAGTTACCACCCATGAAGGTAGCACGGAACTCGTTCACTTCGTCGCCGCGGCTGTAGCTGATGACGCCGGTATTGACGCCGTAGCCCGTCCATGTCTCGTTGCCGAGGGCGGCATAGAGTTCAGAGAGGATACCGAACTTCTCCATATCCGGCATGACGGGTTGTATATAGTCGTATTTGACCATACCTGTCTTAGCCGTTGTGTTGCTGACCGTACTACCGGTGGCGTTCACCTGAACGATAGCCATGTTGCTGAAGGTCACATCGCCTCCGATGGCTGCGAAACTGCCGGCGGTATTGCCGTCGATGAGTCCTCCAGTCATCCAGAAGCCTGCCGGTGCTGCCGCAGCGTTATATACGCCGCCGCCCATGCCGGATGCCTTGTTGCCGGTGATCTCACCTCCGTAGAGGGTCAGCACACCGTTGTTGAGGATACCGCCGCCGTTGCCGGTGGTCTTACCGCCGGTGATCTTGCCGCCGTTGGTGGTCTGGATAGCGAGTGTACCGTTATTGACAATCACGCTACCATTGGCAGCAGGGGCTGTCATGGCGCGGTTGATAGTAAATCCGTTGAGGTCGAGCACGACGGTCTTGCCGGCGGGCACGGTGAGCGCCGCATCAGCGGGTGTCGCCGTGATGTCGGCAGTCAGCTTGATGACACCGCCGTTGTTGATAGCCGTCTGGAGCGCAGCCCAGTCGGTTATCTCGGCACCCTCTTTGCTCATCTCCAGTCCTGCGTTCTCGCTCTCCATGCCGGTTATCTCACCGTCTTTGAGGGTGACGCGCAGCGTCTCGGACGCCATACCGGTCTGGGCAGGCAGGGAAACATTCAGCGTATAGGTAGCAGAGCCGTCGGTGTTGAGAGTCTTGGTGATAGAGTTGACATCGCGGAAGGGGATATCGAAGGTATAAGTACCGCCCATGATGGTAGCGCGGAACTCTTTCGGCTCGTCACCGCGGCTGTAGCTGATGACGCCGGTGTTGACGCCGTAACCCGTCCAAGCTTTCTCGCCGAGGGCGGTATGGAGTTCCTGAAGGATAGCGTCGTTGGCTTCCCAGTGGGCAGTATAGCTCTTTCCCTCCGTTGAGCCCTTGGCAATCGTGACTGTCAGTTGCACCTCCTCGCCGTTGGAGCCCGTCCAGCCGAGGAAGGTATAATCCTCGCGCACGGGAGCCTTGAGCGTAAAGGTCTCCGTCTCGATATTATAACTTGTCGGGTTGCCGGTATCCGTACCGCCTTCAAGGTTATAGGTGATGGCGTATGGTACCGGTGCCCAGTAGGCATAGAGCGTAGTAGCAGCAGTCTTGTCCCAGTTCTTGGCAGAAGTGCCGTTGGCGTTGTAGTATTTCGTACCTTTGCCCTTTGCCTCGGTGTAGTAACCGCCGAAGGTATAACTTGAACGAGTAGGAACGGTGATTTTCGGCATTGCCGCAGCATAGGTAGCCGTGGTAGAACCCGAACCGCCCGTTCCGCTCTGCTGGTTCAGCGTCACGGTGTAGGTATTGGCTGTCCAGTAGGCATAAAGTGTCGTTGCAGCGATCTTGTCCCAGTTCTTGGCAGAGGTACCGTTGGCGTTGTAGTATTTCGTACCCTTACCGTTCGCCTCGGTATAATACCCTTGGAAGGTATAACCCGTGCGGTTCGGAACAGTGATTTTCGGCATGGCTGCAGCATAGGTAGCCGTTGTCGAACCCGAACCGCCTGTACCACTCTGCTGGTTGAACGTCACGGTGTAGGTGTTGGCTTTCCAGCGGGCATAGAGCGTCACATTACCCTTGCTACCCGATGTAGCGGATATATCCCCTTGGTTGTCATAGGCTTTGGAACCGGATGTCGAAGTAGCCCATCCGTCGAAGGCATAACCCGTGCGGCTGAAGGCGTTGGCGGTCAGTTTGGCGCTGTTCTCCACCGTCTGCCTGTTCATCGAGCCGCTGCCTCCGTTGGCGTTGAAGGTCACATACTTGTAGTAGTAGGTTGTCCATGTCGCACTGACATGCCTGAAGGAGCCCCACTCATGCATACCGTCCACGGGGTCTGCGGAGCTGACCACGTGGGTCAGCAGCAGGCACCATGACTTGGTGGCGGAGCTGGCGTTGCCGCTGTTGTCGAAAGTAAAGGTCTTCACGTAATTACTCGTAAAGACTCCTTTATCGTTCAGGGCGATGTTCCGGAACTGCGCTAACAGTTTGTCGGAGCCCGTTTTGTTGTAGTATTCCTCCGTGAAATCCACCGTGAGTGCATTGATATCCTGCCACGTACCTTGCAGTCCGTAGAGACAGGTGTTGGAGTAATGTTTTTTGGATTGGCTGCCTAAGACGAATGTCCATGTCAGCACCCTACGCGAGTAGGACTCCAAAGTCTGATCGATGTAATAGGTGGAGAAGACACCGTTCTTTTGGTTCTTGTTGGCTTTTCCGCTCTTGACGGTAAAACCGACACCGTCTCCATCGCACCAGGGACCTTCAACGGTTGCCCAGTGGCTGTTGTTCAAACCATTGAAAGATATCGCCGGGTTATCGTCTCTGCCACAGCAACCGGTCCGGTAGTCCATGTACGTCCATGGGCCTTGGGTCACCTGTGCCCATGCGCCGGTTGCGCCGAAGACTATCAACGCAACAAGCATCAATTGTTTAAATCTATTTCTCATAGCTGTAATCATTTATTCATTATGCTTATTGGTTAACAGTTCCGCCGTTAGGGTCGATGGTGGCACTGAGTTGCGCCTTGTCGCCGCTGAGGGTCAGTGTCGTACCCGCTCCAGCAGCCCGGATGCCGTACGCGCCTTCCGTAGTACAGGTGATGGTGTTCTCACCTACGACAACTATCTCGGCATTGCCGCCGCAGAGGACTGCGGGATGATTAGCCGTGTTCGTCAGGTTCACGTCCTTGAAATAGACTTTTGCATCCGGCACGATGACAATTGAGATATTGCCGTTAGCGGTACCGGTGATGCTGTCGCCGTCCAGGATGTAAACCACGCTGTCAGTTACAGTAGCGAGGTCGAGGAGATACGGTACTATCTCCACCAGCTTCACGTCCTCGGGTTTGGTAGGCAGCAGGTCGAACCGGTCGTTGGCTGCAATATTCTTGACAGCGCCGTTGACCACGGCTACCTCTTCGTCGTTCACCTTGACGCTCCATCCCTCGGGGATACCGAAGAGGCTGTAGGTGGTAGGATAGTTGTAGGCGATAGGGGCAACGACGGCTGCCGGAGCATTATTGCTCACAAGGCGCACGCCGAAAGCCTGACGGACACCGCTTTCGTCATTTGCAAGTGCATCGCTTTTGGAAAAATAGATGTTATGTGCCATATTGCTCCCACTAGAAACCGTGCAGGTGTAATAGAGTACGTCAGTGCCACATCCGCCTGTTCTAACATTCGCTGTCGCATTAATTTTAGAACGCTGTCCGCACGCGGGCAGGAATACACAGCCCGCTTGTTCCAACGCCGTCCAACCGGCTGCGGTACAGGTCGTGGCGAAATCGCTTTTGTCGTTAATCGTGCCCCAAGTAACACCCGCTGTTGCGGCACCGGCAAAGGCATCGGGGAAGATGATGAGTCCCGTTACCGGTGTGCCATCGGTATTGATGGTAGCCATCGTATAGCGTGCGTCTGCGGTAGCATTGACCGTCACACCCGTGGCACGTGTGTCCAACAGATAGACCCACTCGTCCTTGCTCAGCGTACGCCAGTCGTTATAACCTTCCAGCATACCGGTGAAATCCGTGCTCCATGTATAGGCGGTCGGATCATTAGTAGTGAGATTCGGCGTTTTGCCTTCGCCCCATGTACCCCAGCCGAAGAGACCGATTACCGTCTTGTCGCCGCAGTTGTCAGTAGACCAGGGGTTGGCATTCGTCTCAATCATGTCATACTGGTTCGTAGCGAGGCGGAAGGTGCCGGTGCTCCAGTCCACAGAGGTACTCTCGCGGGTGTATTGCAGGTTGCCGCGCGAGAAATAAACTACCTGCGTTGCACTCACCGAGAACTTGCCCGGCAGTTTGGCATTTGCAGGTGCTCCCCAACTAAGCCCAACGCTGGCAGCGAGAGCCAAGGTCATTAAGAATCTTTTAAAAACTTTCATAATCGCTGTTTTGTTAGTGTAATTTCTATTTAAGGTAAAACCAATTCAAACTGAAACCCAAAATGCTACTATCATTGCCTATATTTGGGCATTTTATTTATCATGTTTTGTTATTCAGGTCAGTGAAACTGATTTTTTGCAAATATAATATTTTTTAAACATCGTTGTTATATTACAATCTACAGTTTAACCTTTTTTAACCCGCAAAGAAACCTATTCCGACGCCATTTAAAGCGTTTGGCGGCATTATTCTAAACGTGAGTTCGACGTAAGTTTTAGGCAATAAGTCTGCTTCTGTCGATGATTTCTATGTTCATTTCAGGTTTCTTTGGCAGCAAGTTGTAGGCAATAAGCCCAGCGAACAGGTTGGTGGCAATGTTGTTGATGGAGCGGTGTCTGGTAAGCTCAATCTGGCAGACGTAGCCGAGGTAGCCCCATACGGAGCCACCTTTAATTATTTAAGGTCCTTTTTAAAACCTGCCTTTATTCTGCCTCTAAAGAATGACGTCGGAACAGGCGTTTAGCAAGCCCGCCTAAGAAAGCCAAAAGAATATAGGAGAAGAGACCTGCAATGATGCCATCGGTGATGCTACCAGTGACAGGCATGAGCAAAATGGTGAGAAAGGCCGGCATCATCTCTTTTGTATTGGTCAGCGATATATGACGCACTGATCCAAAGAGATAGAGACCTGCCATCACCATGACAGGAGCCGTAGCGGCAGCAGGGATTGCCAGAAAAACAGGTGCAAGGAAAAGACTGGCGGCAAAACATAACGCAACGACAAAAGCTGAAACTCCCGTACGACCACCCTCGGCAAACCCGGTAGCACTCTCAGCATAGGTCGTCACGGTGCTGCATCCTAAACATGCTCCTGTCATGGTGGCCAGGGCATCGCTGAGCATGATTGATCGCAGATGTGGAATACGACCATTCTTACGCATCAGTCCGGTGCACGCCATGATTCCGACAATCGTTCCTAAACTGTCAAAGACATCGAAAAACAGCATGATAAGCACACAGACCCAGAGATCAGGAAGAAGAAGATAGTCTAAAGAGAACTGACAAAACAGGGGAGCTGGTGATACTGGCATTGAGAACACATCGTTGGGTACTGTGGTCACACCCAAGGGGATGCCGATAAGTGTCACAAAGATGATGCTGAGCAATAGCCCACCCTTAATATGCAGAATGGCAAACAGTCCTGTCAGCAAGAGACCAATAAGAAAAAGTATCGAGGTCGGTGTAGTCATCGTCTCTAAATGGTTAAAGATGGTGCCATCGGCCAGCATGCCACTGCTCTTGAAGCCCAACATGGCAATGAAGAAGCCAATGCCTGCAGCTATGGCATACTTCAAAGATGATGGCACAAGCTCGAAGATAAGCTGACGAAGATTTCCGATGCAAAGCAACACAAACAGAAGGCCTTCGATAAGAACGGCTGTCAGAGCGAACTGCCAAGGATAGCCTAACGACAGGCAAACTGTCTGAATAAAGAAGATGTTGAGCGTGAGACCTGGAGCCTGCCCGAAAGGACGTTTAGCCAGAAAAGCCATCAGCAACGTGCCTATGACGGTTGCCAAAATAGAGGCTGTCAACACGGCTTCTACGGGAAAACCAACCTTTCGCAATGGCTCGGTCATGGCAGGCAACAACGCCAAGATATAAACCATGGTAGTAAACGTTGTCAGACCTGAAACAATCTCGGTCCTGAGGTTATGGCGATGAACAGAAAAGCCCATCAAAGCAAGAAATTTTTCTTTCATACGGCGAAATGGATGGGTATAACAAGATCGAACTTTGCCCCTTTAACATAAGTGGTATCAAGGGTCAGGGTGGCATTGATGCGCTCTGCTATCAACCGTGCGATAGAGAGGCCAAGACCCGTACCGGGAACAAAACTATCCAGTTTAGTAAATCGTTCAAACACAAAATCTTTCTTTTCTGCAGGAATACCAGGACCTGTATCCATGACAGAAATACATATTTGCGTGTCAGAGCTATAGAGAGAAAGGGTGATACTCCCCTGGCTGGTAAACTTCACGGCATTGCTTAGCAACTTCTGAAGAATGGTATTAATCATGTGTGGATTTGTCTTGACAACCAAGTCGGCATCCACATGACTTTCTGTCTTGAATGTCAACGTGGAAGGAACCAATAGCCGAAAGGCATCAGCAGCGAACTCGACTATAGATACAGCAGGGCATTCCTCAAGGGGTGGTGTTGAGCAGTTACTCTCTAAGTCGGAAATCATAATCAGATCGTCAAGAATCGTTGTGAGCTGCCGGGTGTTCTCTTGTATCCGAGTACTAAGTTCGAATCGTTCTTCCTGGGGAATGTCTATATCTGGAGTCGCTAACACCTGACAGAAACCACTTTGTCTTATACTGATATAGGTTGACACATTTAGGAACTTAATAAATGTGTTAAACTTATGAAAAGAACGTATCAAAGGACTCCAAAGGAGAAAAGAGACGAGATTGTCTCAGTATTTTTAAGTGGCGACAACAGCGCAGAAGAGCTGGCCGAGTACTACAATGTTAACCCACATACGATAAGAACTTGGGTTAAGAGATATCGACATTCAAAAAAAGTTGTATCTTTGCAGGCGGATACCAAAGCGCTTGAAGATATGGCACGTAAGAAGAAAGAGGAGAAATCTCCTGAGGTACTGGCACTTGAAGCCCGTGTCCGCGAGCTGGAGTTGCAGAATCTGGCCCTGAACACTCTGATTGACGTAGCCGAAAAGAACGGAATTGATATCAGAAAAAAATCTGGGGCCAAGCAGTAGAAGAACTTCATAGGCAGCATGGCCTGACGGTAACTGCTGCCTGTGATCTGCTTGGCCGAAGCAGGCAGGCCTATTACAAGAAGAAGACGGATGAAACGGAACGGTTGGCCCGTGAGATTCATATTCTTGATGCTGTACGTGAGATACGTGAGATTGATCCAGGGATTGGAGGAGTAAAACTCTGGTTGATGCTTGGTGTAATGTTTAATACGGGTTGGATGCCTGGGCGCGATAAATTTATGAATTTACTTCGTCGCCACAAACTGATGCAGAAGCCTCGCAAAAGCCGCTCTACAACGAACTCCAACCATCGATACCACAAATGGAAGAATCTTATTAAAGGATTCATTCCTACAGCACCCAACCAGCTCTGGGTGAGCGATATTACTTACATTGAACTCAAGAGCGGATGCTGCTATCTGCATCTCGTAACGGATGCCTATTCAAAGAAGATTGTTGGCTGGTATCTGGCAGAATCTCTCTCATCTGCATTTACGCTCAAGGCTCTCCGCATGGCTATAGAACAGGCTGGCGGTGGCGACCTCTCCGGACTCATTCACCACTCTGACCGAGGTGTACAGTACTGCTGCGATTCGTATGTGGAAGAATTGCTAAAACATAACATATTAATATCCATGACAGAGGACTACAAACCTACTGATAACGGCATTGCAGAGCGTGTGAACGAAACAATCAAGTACGAGAGCGTCTATCGTCAGGAAAGGCGATTCGCAACGTATGAAGAGGCTCTTGAGCAGATAAAGCGCTTTGTTGATTTCTATAACAGCAGGCGTCCTCACTACAGCATCGGCATGCAGACTCCAAATGCTGTTCACGAACAGACTGGTGAACAGAAAAAGATGTGGAAGAATAAAATATATCGCAAGAATGAACAGAATCTGCAGATTAATCCATAACTTTGCAGGCGGAATGCTGGAGGGCACTCTTTGGAGGCTTTGCGCCTCCAGCCGCTTGGCAAACCACCGCAGTGTTTTTCATAGTTGTCAACAGTTTCAGGAAAAAGACAACCTTTTCAGTAAAGGTGTCAACGTTTCTAGTAAATTGTCAACTAATTCAGGAAATCGACTGTCAACTACATCAGGAAAAAAGCAATAAACTGTCAACCAAAATCAGGAAAAGACACTTATTGCATTCAAGGGGGTACGAATTTCATGGGTCATATTCTGAATGAAAGACGTCTTGACGCTCAACGCCTGTTCTGCACGATCGCGCTCTACTGCCAACTGCTTATTCTGAGCCACGACCACGTTGCGCTCTCGTTCCAACTGTCTGTTTTTAATCTCCAGTCTATGGTTCCAGCGATTGTTGATTACAAGAAATACCAACATAGCGGTAATACCTAAAATCATGGCTAAGCCTCCGGTTGTGAATCGCGAACGCTGTTGAAGTAACTCGTTTTGTGCCCTTAGTTCATTGAGTGTGGTTAAAGAATCGACTTGCACTGCATCTGCCCAAACGGGCATAGAGATAAAGAGCAATGTCAGGGATGTAAAGACATAAACCGACACCTTGAATAATTTCATACCTCTATCATTTAGTTCTATTGCTTGGCAAAGATACGAAAAAACAAGTCCATTACAAAGAAAAAAAGAGTAAAATGAGCATAAAGTGGTTAAAATACACTAACAGACGAACATTTTTATCGCATTTCCGCTCTAATAAGCGTATATTTGCAAACGAATTCGTTAATTAACTATCAAAACAATCATCTGAAACCAAGCTACAAAAGCAAATGAAAAAATTACTAGTATTACTTTGTATCGCTGCATCTTGTGCGACCACCGAAGCACAACGTCCACGTCGCATGGCTTTTTCAAGTGACACCATCATGGCACACGACCCAGTAATGGCATACGAGAACGGTACATTCTACATGCTCTCTACAGGCATCGGTGTGCAGTGGGCAACATCTCGAGACCGTAAGACATGGACCGTACAAGCCAGCCCTTACATCGAAAACCTTCCTGCCTGGACACACGACTCGGTGCCGGGATTCAAGAACCATGTGTGGGCCCCCGATGTTATCAAATGGCACGGACAATGGTGGCTGGCTTACAGTTGCTCAACTTTCGGAAAGAACAACTCAGCAATCGGTCTGATGTCGGCAAAAGCGCTGAACGGGAAATGGGAAGACCGCGGCTGCATCGTCACCTCAAAAGCAAAAAGAGACCAATGGAATGCGATTGACCCAAACTTTGTCATCGATGACAACGACCAACCTTGGATGACATGGGGCTCGTTTTGGGATGGTATTCAAATAGCAAAACTTGACACGACCATGCACTTGGCCTCAAAACCAAAGACCATTGCACGTCGTTATTTGCCCAACGACCCAAAGGCTGCAGAGAATCCCACATCAAAGTTTGCCGGCCGCAATGCCATTGAGGCTCCGTTCATACTAAAACATGGTGACTTCTATTACCTCTTTGTGTCTTGGGACTACTGCTGTCGCGGTTCAAAGAGCAACTACCGTGTGGCTGTGGGACGTTCGAAAGACGTGGCAGGCCCTTACGTCGATAAGCAAGGTCGCAAGATGCTGGAAGGTGGGGGATGCCTGTTTTTCGAAGGAGACCAAAAAGAGTTTGAGGCTGCTGGTCACTGTGCCGCCTACGACTGGAACGGAGAAAGTTGGTTCGTGTGTCACGGATATGCCAAGAAATATAATGGTGGCGCCATCCTCATACAACGCCTCATCAAATGGTCTGAAGACCAATGGCCCTACATAGATTAATAAAACACGGCTCAAGCGAAAAATGAAAAGGTCTCAGAAAGCTGCGTTATAGTGCTGCTTTCGTCTTGTTATAGTGTCGCTTTTGCGTTGTAAGAGCTTTACTTTTGATGTCCGTCCAGCCCCTAGATGTGGCGCATCCAGCCCCTGGAACGGGTCGTTTTAGCCCCTGGATGCGGTCGTTCTAAGGGCTGGATGTAGAGCATCCAGGGGCTAGACCAGAAATGAAAGCTTCAGTTTTAGACTTCAGAAACGCCTCTTTTAGACTTTAGAACACGTGCTTTTAGACTTTAAAAACGGCCCTCTTCAGACTCTGGAAATGCCAATTCAAGACTCGGGGAGCATCGCGAAACCTATGCAATTGCAACACTGAGCCTAAAAACACAAGAAAAGAGAAAGGATCCTGCCGCAACAGAATCCTTTCTCTTTTCTTTTATTTCAAAGGTGCTGGTCCATCTAATGTCGGAATGACCGGAATAATACGCCCCTTTTTATCGAATGTCAGGCGGTCTATGCAAACCTCACGATGAATGCCCGGCTCATGATTTACGTAGTTTTTATTAATGCGGTGGTAAACAATGTACCACTCGTCTTTTCCGGGAATCTGCAACACCGAGTTATGGGCGGTGCCATAAATCTTATCCTCGGGTTTCTGTTTGATGACCAAATAGTTCTGTTCATCGATGCTGATAGGACCGAGGGGTGACTTGCTGGTGCCATAACACACATGGTAATTGGGCGAGCCAGTATCGTCAACACTCCACATGAAGTAATAGTTACCTTTGCGATAGAACACATAAGCACCCTCGCGGAAAGCCCATGTCTGAAGGTTGCCCCCCTGAGGTGTCATGTGGGTGATGGTCTCTTTCTTCACTGAGAGCATGTCGTCATTCAACTCTGCACCAGCCATAAAGCCATTGCCCCAGTACAGGTAGTACTTGCCACTCTTGGGATCTTTAAACACATCAACATCGATGGCCTGTCCTCCACGAGCCTCACGAGGACGATCATTATCGGTGATGATTGGTGCTCCGCTATCCACGAACGGACCTGTTGGACTGTCGCTCACGGCCACACCAATTTCCTTGCGATTGGTCTTAGGGTTATGAGCAGAGAAATAAAAGTAGTACTTGCCTTTCTTTTCAATGATACATGGTGCCCAAGCATTGCCAGTGGCCCATTTGACTTGATCGCCCTTCACATCAAGCATCTTTCCTTCATCTTTCCAGTCGATCAGATTGTCGGAAGAAAAAACACTGAAGTCGTGGCCGCCCCAACCAGGGGTTCCATCGGTGGTGCTATAGATGTAATACTTCTTGGTCTTGTTGGAATAGAGCACTTCGGGATCTGCATGAAAACCACTGAGGATGGGTTGCTTGTGATTGGGGAATGCCTTCAGAAGGCGCTCTTTCTCGGCACGAGTGATTGGTATAATGGTTCCATGACGTGGGGTAAACTTACCACGCATCTCCGTATTCTGCACAAACTTAAAAGTCTTCAGGTCTTCCGACTTGCAGAACTGATAATGCCCATTGCCATAACAGTCGTACATGATAATCCACGACTTGCCATCGATGGCCTTGCAAACGCCGACGCCTTCCACGCTCTCCTTGGTCTGCTCTACATTGCCGCCAACCATCTGCCACTTGTCAGTTAGGTTCTTGGCAACAGCTTGGTAGATTCCCCTACCCGACTCCTGCTTATAGAAGAGATGATACATCTGGTCGGCATCGTTATAGACAATATCACCATCAATAGTGGCATTGCCCGCATCAAACAACCACTGAGGTTCGCCCTCCAAATCGGTAAAGTCCTTGTTAGCATACTGATAATAGATCCGATCGTAAGAGCCAGGATCGCTGGTACGAAGCGAATAGAACACCATATACTTGCCGGCTTGACGGTCGTAGATAGTCTCAGGTGCCCACACGCGAATGACGTTCTTCCATTTCTTGGTATAACGTGTCGGGAAGTTGATGGTGGAGTGTTGCCAGTTGACAAGGTCTGTTGACTTCAGCAACACCATACCACGGTTGCTGCTCCACCCCAACGATGAGCGCATATCGGTGACCACCATATAAAACGTCTTGCCATCCTCTCCGCGCAGAATATGGGGATCACGCACACATTGAGTCAGTGCGATGGTATCGCTTTCGATAACTGGCATACCATCGTTCAGCGGCGTATAGTTATAGCCATCGTCACTCAAAGCATAACATATTTGCTCGTCCTTGGGGTCGTTACTATTAAAGTAGGTGAACAGATAGGACACCATCTCATTGGGGTCCTGTGGTTCCAGCGCCACAGGCTGTTTCTTATCCACAGCCGACGTCGTACACACTGATGCGACCATAAGAAAGGCCGTCAATAGAGATTTTGCAGTATTCATATTGTTTATGATAGTTAGTTTGAATTCGTTTTAGTGAATCAGTTTATCATTCAGTAGGCAAAGGTACTGAAAAAGAATGAGACAGCAAAAGGTTTTCGAACTATTCTTTGGCTATTCGATAGAAAATGTGTATTTTTGCAGCAAAGTTATAGAAGAAGATATTAAAGACTGCTTAAAATGGATGTAAGAAACTGGAATAGATTCTGCAACATACTAAGTATCATTGCTATATTGATCATTGAAACTTCGTCTGCCAACGCCCAGAATATCCAAAAAGGCAACTATGGTTACCTGTATTGTCACATGAGTGACCAAGGTGAGTTCACGGCATACGCCCTGAGCCGAGACGGTTATCACTACGAGGATCTGTTGGACGGAAAGGCCATCATGGATCCTAAAGTACATGCTCGCATTGAGGGTGGTCAGCGCGATGCCTACATCACACGCAGCTATGACGGCAAAGGCTTCGTGATGGTGACCACCGATATGTGTGTTGCCAAAAGCCATGTGTGGGACAACTATGGCATCGATTTGCTGAAAAGTGACGACCTGACCCACTGGACCAGCGTCACCTTTGACTATCGCAAAGGCACCAGCATCTTCTCTGATGCCAATGCCTGCAGCGTCTATAAAGATTGGAGCACCATTAATCGCGTATGGGCACCACAGATTTTCTGGGATCCCGACTACACATGGGAGAATGGAGAAAAAGGTGGCTACTTCATCTATTACTCCATGTGGAACCGAGCCGAAGAAGCATACGACCGAATGTATTATAGCTATGCCGACAAGTCGTTTACCAAGCTGACGCAGCCCAAGCTATTGTTCGACTGGGGATATGCCACCATTGATGCCGATATCAACCTGCTGCCAGACGGGCTCTACCACATGCTGATCAAGAAAGAAGGTGGCAAGCCTGGCATCTATACTGCCACTTCAAGACATCTGACCCACGGATGGGGTGAACCCGTAGAAGACGACTACGTATCGTTTGAAGGGAAGAAGAAGTGCGAAGGCTCAAGCGCCTTTCAACTGATTGGCGACAAGTCTTGGCGCGTGGCTTATATCCAATATAGCGACAGACCCAAACATTATCGCATCTGCAAGGCCGACGAGAACCTGCGCAACTTCCGTGAACCGGTAGATATTGAAGGTGTCACAGCTCCTCAGCATGGTTCATTCATGCGACTGACGAAAAAGGAATATAAGCGCCTGAAGAAGTGGTCAGACGCACAAAACAAGAAATAACAAACCCTATAAAAGCAAGACAACAAGAATACTATGTCATGCATACTACATATTGAAACAAGCACTGACGTTTGCTCTGTAGCTGTGAGCGAAGACTCACATGTCATTTTCCAGCAGGACGACCATTCCGGTCCCAACCATGCTGAGCGACTGGGCACCATGATTGACGAAGCACTCTCGTTCACCGACAATCATGCCATTCCATTTGACGCCGTTGCCGTAAGTTGCGGTCCAGGCTCATATACCGGCCTGCGCATCGGTGTCTCAATGGCTAAAGGTATCTGTTATGGCCGGAACCTTCAGTTAATAGCTGTTCCGACCCTCGAACTGCTATGTGTGCCCGTGTTGCTGAGAGAACTGGTTCCCGAGAATGCTATTCTCTGTCCGATGCTTGACGCACGCCGCATGGAGGTCTATGCCGGACTCTACGACCGAGCACTGAAGCCCGTTCGCGAAATTCGTGCCGACATTGTCGATGCAGACACCTATCGTGAGTATCTAGACAAGCAGCCTATCTATTTCTTTGGCAATGGCGCCAAGAAATGTATGGATGTCATACAGCACCCCAATGCACATTATATCGATGGCATTGAGCCATTGGCCAAATGGATGCAACCTTTGGCTGAACGCCGTTTGCTGAGTGGACAAGTAGAAGATGTGGCCTATTTTGTGCCTTTCTATCTAAAGGACTACGTAGCCAAAATGCCATCAAAGTTGATTTAGAATATGGAAATAAAAGGATTGGATTATAACACACAACGAGAACCATTGTTACTTCCGGAATATGGTCGGGAGATTCAAAAAATGGTGGACCACGCCGTAACGCTCCCCACACGAGAGGAACGTCTTCGCTGTGCAAAGACCATCGTCCGTTTGATGGAAACAAAAATTCCCCACATTCGCGACAATGCAGACTACAAGCAGGCACTCTGGGACCATCTCTATCTGATGAGCCACAAACAGCTGGACATTGACTGGCCCTTCGATATCAGCAATGCAGATGTTATCAATGCCAAGCCAAAGCCCATGGCCATCCCACAAGAGCACGCTCACCTACGCCATTATGGACATTTGGTTGAAGAACTCTTTGAGAAATTGAAGACCATGGAGCCAGGCGAGAAGCGTGATGAGCTCACGCGTCTGACCGCCTACCAGATGAAGCGAGACCTTGCCCTGTGGGGACGAGGTTCGATGGACAACGAGAAAGTGGCCGACGACTTAGCTCGTTTCACCGACGGTGTCATCCAAATCGATCTGTCAAACTTCACCTTCAACCCCGTGAAGTTCAACGAAGAGCCCAAGCGTAATAACAAGAGAAAAAAGTAAAATAGCCCCCGCCCATGTCAGCATTCCAAATAGAAGGAGGTCATCTGCTCAGCGGAACCATTTTTCCTCAAGGAGCCAAGAACGAGGCTCTGCAAGTGATTTGTGCCACTCTGCTCACCAGTGAACCTGTCACCATCAGCAACATTCCCCACATCCGCGATGTGATGAATCTCATACAGTTGCTCAAGGACATCGGTGTGAAGGTTGTTGAGGACGAGCACTCTACCTATACTTTTACAGCAGACCATCTGGACTTAAAGTATTTGGAGAGCGATGAGTTCGTACAGAAATGTGCCCAGCTACGTGGTTCGGTCATGATGATTGGTCCATTGCTGGCACGAATGGGCAAAGCCATTATCGCTAAGCCAGGCGGTGACAAGATTGGACGCCGCCGTCTGGACACACACTTCCTGGGTTTCGAACGCTTAGGAGCACAATTCAATCATGCTGCCAAACGAGATGTCTATGAGATCTCTGCATCATGCCTAAAGGGTGCATACATGCTTCTCGACGAAGCCTCGGTCACTGGTACCGCCAACATCGTCATGGCGGCTGTTTTGGCTAAAGGTACGACAACCATTTACAACGCTGCATGCGAGCCTTATATTCAACAGCTCTGCAAAATGCTAAACAAGATGGGAGCACGCATCAGTGGCATTGCATCCAACCTGCTCACCATCGAGGGCGTTGAAGAGCTTCATGGTACAGTTCACCGCATCCTACCCGACATGATTGAGGTCGGTTCATTCATTGGTATGGCAGCCATGGTAGGTGATGGCATCCGCATTAAAAACGTTTCTATCAAAGACCTTGGCATCATTCCTGACACCTTCCGGCGTATGGGTATCACGGTTAATGAAGAAGACGACGACCTCTTCATCCCTCGTATGCGTCACTACGAGATACAATCGTTTATTGACGGAACCATCCTCACACTTGCAGATGCACCTTGGCCAGGCTTGACACCAGACCTTCTCTCGGTGCTTATCACCGTGGCCACACAGGCACGTGGCTCCGTACTTGTTCACCAGAAAATGTTTGAGAGCCGCCTATTCTTTGTAGATAAGCTGATAGACATGGGTGCCCAGATTATTCTTTGCGACCCCCATCGCGCAGTAATTGTTGGTCATGACAGAAAGCTACAACTTCGTGGTGGCCGCATGTCAAGCCCCGATATCCGTGCAGGCATTGCTTTGCTTATCGCCGCCATGAGTGCTAAAGGTGTGAGCCGCATCGACAATATCGAACAGATTGACCGTGGTTACGAGAACATAGAAGGACGTCTGAACGCTCTTGGTGCAAAGATTCAACGCATATGATACGTAAGGAAGACGTCTATAAGATAGGAAAGATAGGAAAGGCTCACGGTGTTAAGGGTGAACTCAGCTTTATGTTCGACGATGACATCTTCGACCGTGCCGATGCCGACTACCTGATTCTGGAGGTTGATGGCATTCTGGTACCTTTCTTTATGGAAGAATATCGTTTCCGCTCGGACTCCACCGCCTTAGTAAAATTCTGCGATATCGATACGCTCGAACGTGCAAAGGAACTAACCAACTGTGATGTATTCCTGCCTCGCAACATGAACGAAGACCAGGAAGACATTACATGGACCTACTTTGTTGGATTTACCATCATCGACCACGACAGTCAGAAGACAGTCGGCCGCATTGCCAGCATTGACGACACGACCATCAATATCCTTTTTTGTTTAGAAGACGGACTACTCATACCCGCTTCCGAGGATCTTATCACAGCTATCGATCAGAACAAGAAAACAATAACAATGGCCCTTCCTCAGGGCATCTTTGATATATGAAACAAATAGCAATTCTCGGTTCTACCGGCTCTATTGGCACACAAGCCCTTGAGGTCATAGAGGAACACTCAGACCTCTACGAGGTATATTGCCTCACAGCCAACAACAAAGTAGAACTTTTGGCACAACAGGCACACAAGTTTAAGCCTGCCGCCATTGTCATAGCCAACGAGGCCCGCTACGAAGAACTCAAGCAACTGATGAGCGACATGCCCGACGTGAAGGTGTATGCCGGTGCTCGCGCGCTTGACGAAATCGTGGAAGCAGGTCCTATAGACATGGTATTGACTGCCATGGTTGGTTTTGCAGGTCTCTCACCCACCATCCATGCCATCAAAGCACATAAGACCATCTGTCTGGCCAACAAGGAAACGCTGGTTGTTGCCGGTGAACTTATTTGCAAGCTTGCCCTTGAGAACCGGTCTTCAATCTTGCCCGTTGACAGCGAGCACTCTGCCATCTTCCAGAGTTTGGTTGGCGAAGACAACAACCCCATTGACAAGATTCTCCTGACAGCCTCAGGCGGTCCTTTCCGCCTGAAAAGCATGGAAGAGATTGCGCACGTCACAAAAGCAGATGCCCTGCGTCACCCCACCTGGGATATGGGTGCCAAAATCACCATCGACTCTGCATCCATGATGAATAAGGGCTTCGAAGTGATTGAAGCCAAATGGCTGTTTGGCGTAGAGGCCTCACAGATACAAGTATTGGTTCATCCCCAGAGCATCGTGCATTCCGCCGTCCAATTCCAAGACGGTTCGGTCAAAGCGCAGCTCGGTGTACCCGACATGCGCCTGCCTATCCAGTATGCATTCTCGTTCCCACAACGTCTGCCTCTTAGCGGTCAGCGCTTGGATTTGTTCAAACAGCCACTCGAATTTTTCGAGCCCGACCTCAACAAGTTCCGTTGTCTGGCCATGGCCTACGAAGCCATTCACCAAGGAGGCAACATGCCCTGTATTGTCAATGCTGCCAACGAGATTGTAAATAGAGCATTCCTTGAGGACCGCTGCGGCTTCCTACAGATGGGCGACATCATAGCCCAGACCATGCAGCGCGCCACCTTTGTGAAGACTCCTACCTATGAAGATTATCTCAACTCCGATGCCGAGGCACGTCGCATCGCCACGGAGCTATTATAATTAACCACAAACATCCAACAAGAACAATATGGAAGTATTTCTCATAAAACTCCTGCAGTTCATGCTTGCCATCGGACTGCTTGTACTCCTCCACGAAGGAGGTCACTTCTTCTTTTCCAAACTCTTTGGCGTACGCGTAGAGAAGTTCTACCTCTTCTTCGACGTATCCATTGCCAAATGGAAAGGCGCCCTTTTCAAGTTTAAGCCAAAGAAAAGCGACACTGAATACGGTATCGGCTGGCTTCCCCTCGGAGGCTACTGCAAGATAGCCGGCATGATTGACGAAAGCTTCGACACCGAACAGATGAAACAGCCCGTTCAGCCTTGGGAATTTCGCTCAAAGCCAGCATGGCAGCGTCTGTTTATCATGATTGGCGGTGTGCTTGTCAACTTCCTCCTGGCTCTGTTCATCTATTCGATGGTGCTCTACACCTGGGGCGAGTCGTATGTACCCGTCAGCGAGATGTCACAAGGCATGGAGTTCAACAAGCAGGCGCACGAGCTGGGCTTCAAGGATGGCGACGTGCTGCTGGCCGCAGATGGCAAGCCTTTCAAGAAGTTCGATAGCGACCTTTTCCGCGTCATCTCAGAGGCACAACAGGTTGACGTGCTGCGCCAAGGACAGCCTGCCACCATCACACTGCCTGGCGACTTGAACCTTCTGGAGATGATTCAGTCGGCACCCATCTTCTGTCGCGCATACCTCCCCGCTGTCGTAGATAGCGTTCTGCCCAATACCGCAGCAGCTGCTGCTGGTTTACAGAAAGGAGCCGTACTGCTGAGCATCAATGGTAAAGCCATCAATTCATACAATCAGTTTATAGATGAGATTGGCAGAATGAGCGATGTCTATAAAGCTGCACAAACACCTCAGGAACAATTAGCGGCTCGTGCCATCACTATTACCTACCGTCAGCAAGGCCACACCTTCCGTGCCAGCACTACATTGAGTTCAGACCTGAAGCTTGGCTTCGCACCAAAAGCCATCTACGAACCCACAACCACACGGTATAGCTTCTTCGAGAGTTTCCCCGCTGGAATCAGATATGGTTGGCACGTGCTTGCGTCCTACGTTGACGACCTCAAGTATGTCTTCACCTCCGATGGTGTCAAGTCGCTCGGTGGATTTGGTTCTATAGGCAATCTCTTCCCTGCCACCTGGAACTGGCATCAGTTCTGGCTGATGACGGCATTCCTCAGCATCATCCTTGCTTTCATGAATATTCTGCCCATCCCAGCACTCGACGGTGGCCATGTGCTCTTCCTCATCTACGAGATGATTACCCGCCGCAAACCCTCAGAGACTTTCATGATACGCGCAGAGTATGTAGGTTTCGGCATTGTCATCCTGCTGATGATTGTTGCCAACCTAAACGACATTCTGAGGCTTCTGTAACAGTTTGAGGATGGCTGCATACCAGCATCCGAAACCGACATAGATAAGAATGGTCTGCACGACCGTAGGATGCAGATGATCAATCACCGAATAAGGTATTTGTGCCAACAGCGCAAGTACCTTATTTAATATATGTACCACTCCCACCAGCAGTTGCCCGACCACATCGAAAGGTGTCACCCAGAAAAGCAATGCCAAATACAAGATGATGGTCACCGATGGAATAGCTATAAAGTTGGTTAACAGGAAATAGGGTGAGAATGTACCGAAATGATATGCCAACAATGGTGCCACACCTATCTGAGCAGCCACCGACACGACCATCAGGTCCCAAAGCCATTTGACCACCGGATACTTTAAAAAACGATTCTTATCGACCAATTCATCGACAACAGGCGTGATTAAAACAATTGATAATACGGCTGCAAACGACAACTGAAAACCAATATCATATACCACCGTACGATCTGAAATCATCAGGATGAGGGCCGTCAGCGCCAACACATTGAGCGGGTATCCCCTGCGTCCGCCCAATGCCAACAGCGAATAGACCGTCAGCATAATAGCAGAACGCACCGTGCTTGTTGCCATGCCTGTCAACAACGTATAGCCCCACACCATCGACAAAATGATGGTCTGCACCAAGACACTTCGTTGTCTGTTCAGCGAAAGTCTCATCAGCAACATATAGATGATACTGAGATGCAAGCCGCTCAACGCCAGAACATGAGCAGCACCTGTCACAGAATAGATTCGCCTGACATCCTTACCGACTGCTTTCTTTTCGCCTAAAGTCATTGCCGCCAGCACACTACGGTCGGCCTCATCAGTTGTCAGCATGGCATATCTCTCTGCCATCATGTGTCGATAGCCATCCATTGCCCTGCTTGTATGACGATTCTGCGAATAGCGTCTGGCTCGCTCATTTTCCGGTTTCAGGCCATTATACAAAATGAGACCCACCATCAAACAAATGGTGAGTCCCAATAGTGCTGTGAAATGCAATCGTCTCATGCTGTCTTTTCCTGTTGCTTATTCTTGTGAGAACTTTACCGGCAACTCCAATATAAAACGCGTGCCCTCATAATAAGAACGATCGATATACAACTTTCCATGAAGAGCCTCAGCAAGACGGCGACTGATAGGAAGTCCCAAACCGACACCTTCAGTATATTCGTTCAGCTTCACAAAGTTCTCAAACACCTCGTCAAACTTATCCGTAGGTATGCCGATACCCGTATCAGTGACCGTAATCTGAAGATTATACTCGTGCAGCCGGCATCCCAATGTGATTCCGCCCTCCTCCGTGAACTTCACTGCATTGTTTAGAACCTTATTCAAAATCTCGCTCACAATGTTACGATTGCTGTAAATGGTATAGTCATCAGGCAGTTCACTCTCGAAAGAAAATACCAGATCCTTATGCTGTGAAGCCTTGGCAAGATTTAGCGCTGTCCGGCACACATCGTTCACGTGCATCGGCGTGCGTTCCTGTTCCACTACGATACTCTCACCGTGAGCAAGTTCAAGCAGCTCATTGATAATCACTGTGATAATCTCCACATTCGTTGATATACGCTGTTCCAACTCAATGCGTTCCTCTTCGCTCAGGTCCATACCGTTCATACAGAGCACCTGCGAGAAGCCGTTAATGGCATTTAGCGGTGTGCGTATCTCATGACTCATTGAACGAATAAAGGCCGACTTCATTCGATCTGATTCCTCTGCTCTATCCAAAGCAATACGTAACTGCTGATTACGCTTCCAAATGGTGCGCATTAAATTCCTTCGTCCCATGATATAGACGAAGATGTAAACAAAGATTGATATGTAAAAAACGAGTTCCCAGTTCATCGTTGACTTCTTGACTTCATTAGGTGTCTGCAAAAGTAGGAAAAAAAATAGGTATCCACAAAAAATTTAGGAGTTTTAACTAAAATGAGCCAGTATTTTCGTTTAGATAGCAAATTATTTTGTATTTTTGCCATCAATAGATAACCACTTAAACACTATAACAATGAATCTACGTAAGTTCATCCTTGTTTTATTATTGGCAACAGGTGCCGGTCTTTCACACGCACAATCGTTCTATCTATGTAGCCAAGGCGACACACGCACCACCAATCAAATTTCGTTTTCCAACAATGGTTCCACGCTGAATGACAATATCCAGACAAGTGCTATAGACAGCATCACCATACACGTGCCCGCATTAAAGTTTGTGGGTGGCGACCTATCCATGCTCACCAAGTATGAAAAACAGGGGGCACAATACAAAGACAAGAATGGCAGTGCCATCAGCGACCTGCTGTCTTTCGTCAGTGAACAAGGATGGAACACCATCCGCGTGCGTTTGTTTGTTGACCCGGTGAAAGGCCAATCTATCACTGATGATGCCAACAAGAAAGAGGTCATCCAGGACCTCGACTTCGTGAAAAAGCTTGGAAAACGCATCAAAGATGCCGGCATGCTGTTCATGCTCGACTTTCACTATAGCGACACCTATGCAGATCCCGGCAAGCAGTGGACACCACAAGACTGGCAATCGCTTGGTGCCACCCAGCTGAAGGAGAAGATCTACGAATATACTCGTGACTGCCTGCAACAGCTGAAAGACTATGGTGCTGCCCCCGACTTCATCCAAACTGGCAACGAGATTAGCTATGGCATGCTTTGGGGCGCAAAAGGTACTACTGACAACCGCTGCTATTCCACGAGTAATGCCAACAACTGGAATCGTTTCTTTGAGTTGCTGCAGCAAGCAGGCAGAGCCTGTCGCGAAGTTTGTCCGCAGGCCAAGATTATCATTCACAGCGAGCGCGTGCCGAAAGTCAATGTGTTGCTCGATTTTTTCGACCGCATGAAGAATGCCCGAATCGACTACGACATCATCGGACTGAGCTACTACCCCTATTTTCACGGCAAGCTGTCAGTACTTGACAACGTGCTTTCCCAACTGGAAGCAAAGAACTACGGCAAAGACATCCAGATCGTAGAGACCGGCTATCCCTGGAAATGGGCCATACCCGGCACCACCACTGATCTGCAAACCACCTATCCCTACTCCAACGCCGGACAGAAAAACTACACCGCAGACCTGATCTCTCTCTTGAAGAATCATCCTCAAGTGAATGGTCTGTCATGGTGGTGGGCCGAAGCCAATGCCAAGGGAACCTCTGGCGACCTGAACACAGGTTGGTATAACGCCAGCCTCTTCGACAACGAGACGGGCAAAGCGCTGGATGCACTCTACGAACTGCAGAATTTCAAATAAGCAACAAGTAGCCTGTTTCGTAGGTTTCAGAGCATAACCGCCGCTACCTAACCCCATAAAAGCTATGGTTTTGCATCGCAAAAGCAGCCGTTTCATTTCCTAAGAGTGGCAGTATTGACTTCTAATAGTGCCAGTATTGACTTCTAATTCGGTAAGTTTTGATCCGCATCCAGCCCCTGGAAGTTCGCTATCCAGGGGCTGGATGCGCTCATTCTAGGGGCTAGATCCACCCCATCCAGGGGCTGGAATAGACCATTCCAGGGGCTGGAACAAAATCAAAAGTAAAACTACTGGTGTTTTAAACTCTTTCTCTTACCTCTCAAAAGAGAAAGAACAGGCCCTCCATTCTTCCTAAACAGAACCACAAAAGAACCAATCCCTCCCCTCGGGGAGGTGAGGAGGGGGTTACAAAAATAGGCAGTGCTTTTTTGTTTACCACAAATAGCCACTGCCTATTCCCAAAAAACAAATATTATAATAGGTTGATTAACGATCGGAACTGCTGGATACCTTGGTGGTTGTTGTCTAACGCCTCCACCTCACTCAGATAGCGCAAGGCATGCGCCCTGTCGCCAAGTCCATAGTACCCCAGCGCCAGCATATACTTACAGTGTATCTGGTTCTTCATATCCAGAGAGTCTTCCCATATCAGGAGGTCAGGCAGCGACACGGCAAAATAGTCCATCACTTGATGCTCAAAGATGTGCTGTTTTCCATAGTTGATCAGCTTGTTAAACAGCCCACGTGCCTTGTCTTCCTGTCCCAGTTTGCGATAGCACAACCCCGCATAGAATATCTTGTCGGGCTTAGCATCATTGTAGTACATGGCTGCTGCAGGCTCAGTAGGTCCGACGATGCCTTCTTCATAGCGACCTAAGAAGTAGAGGAAGTCATTATCCTGAGCACCGTAAAGCTTGCCCTCGCCCAAGTGGGCAGGATAGACCAAGCATTCCTCCAGCAGTCGCTTTGCCTCGGCCGACTGTGGATCTGCCTTCAGCAACTGCTTAGCTCGCTCCACACGACAAATCTGATATTGCGCTGGCACCTTGCCTTCACCGCCCTCCCACGGGTGGAAGATGTGTGCATCCAACTTATGCATAGCCTCCTCATAGCGTTCCAACTGGTTCAGCAGCGTGATCTCCTCCAGCACCAGATCGTCACGTTGAGCAATCAGTTGAGGATAGCGTTGCAAGAACGTCAGACGTTCCTGATGCGGACGATGAAGACGCTTGTAGAGCTGATCCAGTTCCATCAGCACGCGTGCATCCGTCTCGTCGAGATGGAAAGCGCGCTCCATACATTCCAGAGCCAACGCCTCTCGTTGCTGCTTGTTGAAATAAGCTAGTGCCAGATTACGCCACACTGTCGGGAAGTCTGGTTTGCGTTTGCTTGCCATCTCCCAGTTTTCCACAGCCAAGTCATACTGTCGTGCAGCATAATACAGGCATCCCAGGTAATAAGGAGCCATGGCACACCCATGCTTCTTTGCCTCTTCCAGCACGACAACGTCCTCCAGACGGTTAGGGAAGCAATAGTCAGGGCATGTCTGTTCTGCCTGTTTGAAGTAAAGAGCATCATCGCCATTCTGCGTATGTGCGGCATAGCCCATATAATAATAGGTCATGGGCGTCACAGCCTTTGCCTCGATGGCCAGCTGCCAGACAGCCTGTGCTTCGTCGATGAAACCAGTCGTCAGATAGTCCATTGCCAACTCATCATAGTTCTTTGCCAATCCTTGCATCATGCTTTGCAGTTCGCAAAGTGCCACTTTACTGCCCGTAAGGAGGTACTTTTCGTAGCGGCAACCATAGTTAAACAGATCTGTCTGCAGTGCGGTCTCACATACACTGATGGCGCACTCTGTCTTACCCATGCGACGCAGCACCGCAGCCTTCAGTGCCAGCGCCTTCTGGTTGTGGGCATTGTATGCCAGCGAGCGGTCCAGTTCTTCAATCGCCTCGTCATAGCGTCCCTGTCTTGCGCTGACCTTTGCTGCCTCAAAGAAGCCTGCATCTGCCCAGGCCTTGCTCCAGGTAGCCTTCCAGAACAGCTCATAGGCCTCATCGTAGCGTTGCTGATATTTCAGCGCCAATGCCAGATTATAGATGGGCTCACTGTCGTAAGGATTGGGATTACGCTTCTGCGACAACTTCACGGCCTTTCTCAGATAGCCCTCTGCCAGTGCAAAACGGCCCTTGCGGATGTACCACAAGCCCATGGCGTTCAGGCAACGAATATCGTCAGGATCGCGTCGCAGAGCCTCTTCATAGTAGTCCAACGGGTTCCATGTGGCATGGCGATACTGTTCCAAGTGCAGTCCTGTGAGATACAATTGTTCGTTGGTCTTGATCTGTTCGGGCAGCAGCGCAGCCTCAGCGCTGTCGGGGATAGGTCTGATTTCATCGGGCTCAGCATGCCACTGTAACACACAACGCTCCGTATTGTTATACATGCGCTTGTATATTCTGAGGTTCAGAGTCTGCATGTCTGTCAGCGGAAAGGTCTCCACCAACACCGCCTCGGGGGTCAGCACCCTTTCTTCGTCATAGAGCACCTCGCCGCCATCAGTCTCAAGCACCAGTCTCACCTGCTGTCTAGATGTGGCAAACACCTTCATGACGGTCTTTTGTTCGCCCTGTGCGTCGTCGGTCACATCAACATTGACCAACAGATCTTTCGATGCTTCCTTCACCATGCCCAACTCACGATAGGGCATAAAGTACTGCACAAAATGCTTTTCCTCGTAAGGCATCAGCCATGAAAAGTCTGGTTGGTTCTCGGTATAGACGCCAGCCATCAGTTCGATGTAGGGCCGGAAGCCTTCTTTCAAGTGAGAAGTGAGAGGTGAAAGGTGAGAAGTTTCATCACCCTTGTCGGCGACAATCTCGTCGGTGAGGTTGCGGTCCCAGGCGCGTCCGAAGTCGCCGTTACCCCAAGTCCACTGTTTTTTACCTGGCGAGAAGTGGTGACTGGCCACATGCAGCATGCCCGCCTTCGTGTCGTTCTCATAGCCACCCTCGAAGTTATAGCGCGAATTCACGCCCATATAGGATGTGGGTACATAGATATTCTTATAGTTCGAGATGTCCACACCTGCCGAATAGTCCATCTTGTAATAGATGCCCGTGGCAATGGGGAACGACGAAACGGCACGTTTGCCATGATCGAACACGGCATTGATATCGGGTGGAAACACCGATTGGTAGGCATCGTTGACCTCTACTGCGGGGTTAGCCCACCACAGAAAAGTCTGGGGCACATCCGTGCGGTTATACAGCACACCACGTATTTCCAGATAAGCACAACCTGGGCGCAGCACAAATCCTGCCATTCCCTTCTGATGGAACATTTTCTCCATCTCACTCACCCACACACATACCGAGCCGTCCTCACACTCCTCGATGGTGCTGTCGGCGGGCATAAACGTGGTGGGACGGTGGTGCTGGGGCCAGTTGAACTCTATGCCACCAGATATCCAGGGGCCTACCAGTCCGACCAATGCAGGCTTGATGACATGGTTATAATAGACAAAGTGGCGCTGGGCTATCTTGTCGTAGGCCATCTGCACTCTGCCACCCAGTTCGGGCAACACCATCACCTTGATGTATTCGTTTTCCAAAAAGACAGCCTTGTACTCCTTGTCCACCTTCTCGTTGCTGATACTCTCTATGACGGGATAAGGATAGACCACACCACTCGAACCCTGGTACACGCGTTTCTCCAGGAACATTGGGTTCTTGTCGGGACGTCCCACCTCGTAGGTGGGTATCGTCACCATTTCTCTCCAAGCTTTTACCATTACTCTATTCTATCATTAATCTAATCATTCTTCGTTATTCTTCTGCCAACACCTTTCCTTTGGTCTCCGGACAGCGGCGATACAGGAAAACAAATGCACATATGCAAATCAGGGCATACACCCAGAATGAGCCACTACTGCCTAGGGCTGCATTCATCGAGGGGAACGAGAAGGTGAGTGTGCAACAGCCCACCCACAGGGCAAACGTACAGACAGACATCGCCACACCGCGAATACGGTTCGGAAATATCTCTGCCAGCAGGGTCCACGTCACAGGGCCTAAGGTCATGGCATAGACTGAAATGGCAGCCACGACCAGTAACACCATGGCGAAGCCCTTGACCTCGTAGTAGTAGCAGGTGCCCAGGGTGAGGTAGATCAGCGCCAGTCCGCCCGCGCCTAACAGGATGAGTGTGCGCCGGCCCCACTTCTCGATGGTGTAGAGTGCTACAAAGGTAAACACCACATTGGCCACACCGGTAATCACTATATTGATGAACATGCCATCCACATCGAACCCGGCACCCATGAATATCTCTTGAGCATAGTTGAAGATCACATTGGTACCGCACCACTGTTGGAACACGGCTATTACCAGGCCAAGCAGCAGAACCTTACTGTATTGTGGAGAATTGAAAAGTTGAAAGATTGAAGAATTGAAGTTTTTTCCTTTAGATTTCAATCCTTCAATTCTTCCATTCTTCAATTCTAAATACACCGGACTCTCTGGAATCATGCAGCTCATCACCAGAAACAGAGCTGCCGGCAAGGTCTCTGCCCAAAACATCCAGCGCCAGCCCCACGCCACGTTCCATGCCATGCACTCTGCAACGGCCGTATCGCGCGCTAACAGCATGTTGACGATTTGTGCTGCCAGTATTCCCAGCACGATGGTCATCTGGTTCAGGCTCACCATGCGGCCACGTATCTCTGCCGGACTGACCTCGGCAATATACATTGGGGCAAGAGCAGAGGCCACACCAATGCCCATACCTCCCACAAAGCGGGCTATATTAAATAGGGTGAAGTCATCAAACAAGCCCGTAGCAATAGCAGAAACAGTAAAAAGAACTGCAGAGACGAAAAGCAACGGCTTGCGTCCGAACTTGTCGGCAGCTGCACCAGCAACCATAGCGCCCGCCAGACAGCCCACCAAGGCCGAGGTCATGGCTACGCCTTGCATCAACGGTGAGTCTGCAATACCAAAAAACTGTTCATAGAATGGCTTGGCACCGCCAATCACCACCCAGTCATATCCGAAAAGCAGTCCGCCCATAGCAGACACCATACAGATGAAATAGATAAATCCTTTACTTTGATTTTGCATACGGTTTATTTTGGGTTCTTAGTTGAATTTCCGCTGCAAAGGTAGCTATTTTCTCGGTTGACCGTTATAGACTTTTCTCTTCTTAGTATGGATTATTTTACTCCCGCATTAGCCTTTTTGCCATTTATTGCAGTATTTTTCTCTATTTCTTATGGTTTATTGGCAGTAAACAGGCCATCCACCTAAAAAAAAATGCCTACCTTTGTGGCGCTAAATAGTTTTTTATGCCAAAACTAAAAGACGGATTCCTTGGGGAACAATCAATCATACTACCGCCCATGATCGTTGATATAGAAGAACGCGACCCGCTGGTCAGCAGTCTTTACATCACCGACATTGGGTTTTATCCCATGGCTGAGCATCATTATCGCAGCCGCAAGAAGGGCATTGACCAGTATGTGCTTATCTACTGCGTCGATGGCAAGGGATGGTATCGCGTGGGCGATAAGGAATATCAGGTAGAACGCAATCAGTATTTCATTCTTCCAGCAGGCGTCCCCCACTCATATGGTTCGAGCGAGGGACAGCGATGGACCATCTATTGGGTGCACTTCAAAGGGGCGCATGCCGCCATCTATGCCGAGGGTGCACAGAAACCGCAGACCATCAATGTGGCCATCAACTCGCACATCAGCGAGCGCAACAACATCTTCGATGATATTCTCAACACGCTACGTGCAGGTCATGAGATTGAAGATTTGCGCTACGCATCCAGTCTCTTACACTACTATCTGGCATCTATGCGCTATCTCCAACAATGGCGACGCGCCCCTCAGCAGGTTGACATTGTCGATGCCGCCATTCATTATATGGAGGAAAACATCGAGCGACGCATCACACTGCAAGACGTCACCCACTACGTGGGTTTCTCCATGAGCTATTTCTCTGCCCAGTTCAAGAAGAAGACAGGCATCAGTCCACTGGCCTATTTCAATCAGCTCAAAATCAACCATGCCTGTCTGTTGCTGGTACACACCAGCTTACAGGTGAACCAGATATGCTATAAGTTGGGCTTCGAAGACAGCCTTTATTTCTCCCGTCTATTCACTAAAATCATGGGAGTCTCTCCCACGACATATCGTCAACAAAACAAACTTATTCAACAAAACCAAACTAAAAACAACCAAGATGAAAAAGAACACCTTTAATGTATGGTGCTTGGCAATGGTCATGATGAGCATGACTGTCAGTAGTAGTATGGCTAAAAGCCACTTTGTTTCAGGCAAGCGCGTCGAAGCGCTCAACACTTCGGCTTGGGAAAAGTCAATGTGGATTTCGGTTAAAAACGCTCCCGTCGTTACGGGCGAAGTGAGAGATGGCAGCCGCGCTGCCGATGGTGCCAACTGGTTCCTGACGTCTATCGAGAACCAGCAGAAGGTAGTAAAGGCAACGTGGATGACGGCATCGCTGGGCGTGTCAGAGCTCTTTGTCAATGGCAAGCGCATTGGTGAGGAGGTCTTGCGCCCAGGCTTCACGCATCGCGAGAAGACCAAACGCTCTTTCACCTACGACGTGACCGACGTCTTTCTCAAGAAGCCGGGTCAGCGCAATGTGCTCTCGGCACAGGTCACTCCAGGTTGGTGGGCCGACAAGATTGTCACGCCCTGGGGCACCGATGGTATGATTGGCCACAAGTGTGCCTTCCGCGGCGTTTTAGTGATTGAGTATGCCGATGGCAGCAAGCAGACCTACGGCACCAACCTTCAGGACTGGAAAGCAGGCATCGCCGGACCGGTGACGCATGCAGGCATCTACGATGGCGAGGCCTACGATGCACGTATCGCTCAGGGATTCAGCACACCCGATGCATTCTCGGTGCCCGAAGAGAACACGGAGTTCCGAGGAGAGATTCTGCCCTCTTGCGGTGCTGAGGTCTATGCACGCGAGGACCTGGCGCTGACACCAGTTCAGGCCTACATCTGGAAAGAGGTCCGCGGTGCACGTGATGGCGAGTATGGTAAGGTAGTCATTGACCGGACGTTCAAGCCTGGACAGGAGATGACGCTCCATGCCGGCGAGACCCTGGTGGTTGACTTCGGTCAGAACTGTGCCGCAGTTCCTTCTTTTGTCTTCAAGGCAGCTGCCGGCACACGCCTTAGCTGTCTGCCCGGCGAGTTGCTGAACGACGGCAATGGCGCACGCAGTCGTGGCATGGACGGTCCCGAGGGTACTGTGCATCGTGAGAACCTGCGTGCCCACGACAACTGTTTCCGTCTGGACTACACCTTTGCTGGCAATGGTCAGTATGAGAGCTATCAGCCGCGTGCCACCTTCTTCGGCTATCGCTATGTTTCTATCTCTGCCACAGCCACCGTGTGTATCAAGTCGCTGAGGTCTGTTCCCATCACCTCTATTCACAAGAACCTGGAGATTGGCACCATCAACACTGGCCATGAACTGGTGAACCGTCTCATCTCCAACACACTGTGGGGACTTCGTTCCAACTACCTATCAGTGCCTACCGACTGTCCGCAACGCAACGAGCGACTGGGCTGGACGGCCGACACACAGGTGTTCACCGAGACCGGTACATTCTTTGCCGACACGAAGAATTTCTTCCACAAGTGGATGCGCGACATGAGCGACTCGCAGGATGCGCTGGGCGGTTACCCGGGCGTGGCTCCCGTGGCACAATACGGCGGCGAGTGCATGCGTCTGGGATGGACCGATGCAGGCATCATCGTGCCTTGGACCATCTGGAAGCAATTTGCCGACACCCAGATTATCAACCAGAGCTGGACTTCGATGAAGCGTTTCATCGACCGTGTCAATGCCACCTGCTATCGCCATCAGGAACTGATTGGACAGAATGGCAACTACCAGTGGGCCGACTGGCTGAGCTATGAGCCACTGGAGAGCTGCGGCGGATCAGCCTTCGGCAGCAATGGCCCACTGCCCGACGCGGTGGACTACTGGAACTACCTCAGTGCTTGCTACTGGCAGATTGATGCCGAGATGATGCGCGACATGGCAAAGGCCACTGGCCGCGACTACAAGACCTATGAGGAGATGGCGCTTCGTGCCAAAGCCTACACCAAGGAACACTTCCTTAATGCCGACGGCACTTTCAAGACGCAGATTCTGAACACCATGCAGACGCCCGCCCTCTTCGCTTTGAAGAACCAGCTGGTAGAAGGAGAAGCCAAGAAGCAACTGGTGGCTCGTCTGCGCCAGAACTTCAAAGACCACGACGGTTGTTTGCAGACGGGCTTCCTCGGCACCTCTATCATCATGGGCACACTGACCGACAACGGCATGGCCGACATCGCCTACAACCTGCTTTTCCAGCGCAAGAACCCCAGCTGGCTCTACAGCATAGACAATGGCGCCACCACCATGTGGGAGCGTTGGAACAGCTATATGAAGGACAAGGGTATGGGTCCTCGTGGCATGAACTCGTTCAACCACTATGCCTATGGTGCTGTGTGCGAATGGATTTGGGAGACGGTGGCAGGCATTGCTGCCGACCCCATGCAACCTGGTTTCAAGCATATCATCATGCGTCCCATCCCCGATAAGCGATTAGGCCATATTGATGCTCAATACCAGTCGGCTGCCGGTCTCATCAAGAGCCACTGGCACTACGACAAGAATGGTCAGTGGAATTGGCAGTTCACCATTCCTAAGGGAGCCACCGCCACCGTTTATCTGCCTGGCGAAGCAACACCTAAGGAATACGTCGGTGGTACTTACAAGATCAAGAAATCATTATAGCATGAGACTATGACAAAAAAAGCGAGAGGTCGTGTCTGTTACTTTTGACACGACCTCTCGCCTTTTATAAAAAAAATTAGCAGTTCTGCTCCTGAAAGTCGAGATCGGCCTGAATGATGAAGAAGACTTCCTGAGGGTCGAACACCCCCTGCTTCTCCTTCTTGGCCTGCTGGCAGACATAGTCAGCCACCTTCTCCAGGTCAATATCCACTTCTTCTTCAGCGCTTTCGAGAATGCCCGAAGAGAAATAGTAGTCAACAATAGTATCCATCATCCAGAGAATCTGAGCGTCGGAATACCTCTCTTTGACATCTGTGGGCACCTGCTTGCGGATGAACGCCAGCTCGCGGCGGTTCTCCTCCTCATCCATGAGGAGTTCTTCGTCCATCGTTGCCATAGACTTAGAGCAATGACTGGAACTTCTCGTCGAATACCTGCTTAGACATGGCGCCAACGACCTTATCGACCTGCTGGCCTCCCTTGAAGAATAGAATGGTAGGGATGTTGCGGATGCCGAACTCCATAGCGAGTTCCTCGTTCTCCTCTACATCGCACTTACCAACAATGATCTTACCATCATATTTCTCGGCAAGTTCAGACAGGATAGGACCTACCAGACGGCAAGGACCACACCATGTTGCCCAGAAATCGAGCACGAGTGGCAGGTTGCCATTCTTCAGCTCCTTGAAATTCTCGCTTGTGATTTGTACTTCCATAACTTTTCGTTTTAATTGAGTTAATACTGTGATATCTCATTAATAGTCTGTGCAAATATCATGCCAATGACTAATTGATGGTGTAATCCAATGCCTCGGTGCGTTCGATATAGTCTATAAGCGTATGGCGCACATCGATAGCTTTGTTCTGCGAACGCAGCAGCATGTGGCGCTTGCCTGTGGAGTCGCGCAGCAGGAACATCAGTTTCGTACTGCCAGGGTGTTCATCCACCAGGTCGTTAAGCTCTGTCACTATCTGGTCGTCAAGCAGATCGGTGTTCAACTGGATGGTGATGCTCTCAATAGCCTTCTCCTTGATGGTCTGGAGCAACTCGACATTGGTCACCTTCAGCGATTTCTGATCTGAATTATAGAAACGCGACTGCATCTTTCCTGTGATATAGACGGCAGCACCCTCAATAAACTTTCCGTTCATGTTCATCCAATCGTCGCCAAAGAGTGCCAGCTCGCCCGACCCATTAAAGTCTTCGAGCGTGACGATTCCCCATGGCCTGTTGTCTTTACCGAAACGCGACTGCACACCAGTGACGATGCCACCTAATGTGATTTCCTCGCGATCTTTGAGGGCTGCACCCCTATCTGCCAATTCGTCACAACGTGCATTACACATATTGTCGAGAATAATCTTATATTCATCCAAGGGATGAGCCGACAGATAGATACCCACCAGATCGCGCTCTTTGTTCAGACGCTCAATGTCGCTCCAGCGTGCATCGGTCTTAGGAATGGGCGGTGTGGCTATCTCGACACTGTCAAAACCGCCGAAGAGAGAGTTCTGTGCCTCGTTCTTGGCCTGTTGGTACATCTGACCATAGCGCACCAGCGAGTCGAGAAACAGCTCACCTTTGTTGTTCTCGGCAAAATAAATCTCGCGACGGATGCCAAAGCTGTCAAAGCCGCCACTTAGCGCCAGCGACTCGAAAGCCTTACGGTTGACACTGGAGAAGTTGATGCGCTGGGCAAAATCAAAGATATCCTTATAGGGACCATTCTTCTCGCGCTCGTCGATGATTGACAAGGCAGCATTGTCACCCAGTCCTTTGATGGCTGCCAGACCGAAACGGATCTCACCTTTATGGTTCACACCAAACTTCTGATAGGATTCGTTCACGTCGGGCCCCAAGGTTGCAATGCCCATCTGCTTACATTCATCCATCAGTTTGGTGATTTCCGTGATCTGGTCGCGACGGCGGCTCATGATGGCTGCCATGAACTCAGCAGGATAGTTGGCCTTGAGATAAGCAGTCTGATAGGCCACCCACGAATAGCAGGCTGCATGCGACTTATTGAACGCATAGGAGGCAAACTTCTCCCAGTCGGCCCATATCTTGTCGAGTATCTTGGGGTCGTGACCATTTTTCTTGCCGCCCTCGATAAACTTAGGCTTCATGGCGTCAACGATATCCTTTTTCTTCTTACCCATGGCCTTACGCAGGGCGTCACTCTCACCACGGGTAAAGTCGGCCAACTGGCGGGACAGCAACATCACCTGCTCCTGATAGACGGTGATGCCATAGGTGTCCTTCAGGTATTTCTCCATGCAGGGGATATCGTACTTGATCTCCTCGCGGCCGTTCTTACGGGCAATGAACGAGGGGATGTAGTCCATAGGTCCCGGACGGTAGAGCGCGTTCATGGCAATCAGGTCTTCGAACACCGTGGGATGAAGCTCGCGCAGATATTTCTGCATACCGGCAGACTCAAACTGGAAGGTGCCGATGGTACGTCCTTGCTGGTAGAGCTCGTAGGTCTTGGGATCGTCAATGGGGATATGATCCAGATCAATATCGATGCCGCGTGTCTGTTTGATGATGGCACAGGCCTCTTTCTGCTCAGACAAAGTCTTCAGTCCCAAGAAGTCCATCTTGATGAGTCCTGTCGATTCGATGACGTGTCCGTCGTACTGTGTACAGTTGGTCTTGGTATCCTTGAAGTCGGGATCATCGGCCGTTGAGACAGGCACCCAGTCGCTGATAGGGTCGCGACAGATGATAAAGCCACAGGCGTGGATACCCGTACCGCGCACGGTGCCCTCCAGCATCTTCGCATACTTGATGGTGTTGGCCAACACGGGATCGTTGGAAGCCTCGGCATCACGCAACTCTGGCACGCACTTGATGGCATTGGCCAGATTCATCTTCAACCCATCGGGCAGACGGTCTGGAATGGCCTTACACAGTGCGTTAGACACACTCAGCGGTAATTTCTCCACGCGCGCCACGTCCTTGATAGAGTTTTTGGTGGCCATCGAGGCATAGGTAATGATGTGGGCGCAGTTCTCATGTCCATACTTGTCCATCACCCACTTCAGCACCTTTCCACGTCCGTCATCGTCGAAGTCGGTATCGATATCGGGCAACGAGATACGGTCTGGATTCAAGAAACGCTCAAACAGCAGGTCATACTTCAGCGGGTCTATCTTGGTGATTCCCAAACAATAAGCCACCACCGAGCCGGCAGCCGAACCACGACCAGGGCCAACCCACACGTCGAGTTCGTCGCGTGCCGAGTTGATGAAGTCCTGCACGATGAGGAAGTAGCCCGGGAAACCCATGGTCTTCATGATGTGCAGTTCAAAGCGAATGCGGTCGTCAACCTCCTTAGGCAGAGAGGAATGCAGGATGGTGTATGTGGATTGTGGATTGCCCGTATCTACCTCTACCTTGTCGAGCACCAGCTCGTCGTTGGGCAAATAACGCTCTTTACCACCTTTATAGGCCAATTCTGCCAGATAGTCGGCCTCGAACTTGATACGATAGAGTTTGTCGAAGCCACCCAGTTTCTTGATTTTCTTATCACCATCCTCACGCGACATGGGGTTCAGGCCGTTCTCATCGCGTGTGAACTCCTCGTAGAGTTGTTCCTCGCTGATGCGCTCGCGCCACTGTTCCTCAGTTCCGAAGCTCTCAGGAATGGGATAGAATGGCATGATTGGGTCGTGATCGATGGAGTATATCTCGCACTTTTCCAGGATCTCAAGCGTGTTGCTCAATGCTTCGGGCACGTCGCTGAAGATCTCGTTCATCTCGGCCTTGGTCTTAAACCACTCCTGCTTGGAGTAGAGCATACGTGTGGGGTCGTCGAGATCCTTTCCCGTAGAAAGACAGAGCAGGTGATCGTGAGCCTCAGCATTTTCCTGATCCACAAAGTGAACATCGTTAGAGCAGATCAGTTTGATGCCATACTCACGGGCCAACTCGATGAGCACCTTGTTGGCTTGCTGCTGCAGGGGGAAGGTCTCGCGGTTGGCACGCTGCGTGGGGTCTTTCACCTCGTGTCGCTGAAGTTCCAAGTAATAGTCGTCACCAAACAGGTTATGATACCACTCCAATGCTTCGCGGGCACCAGCCATGTCGCCAGCCAGAATCTTATGAGGCACCTCGCCGGCGATACATGCCGAACAGACAATGAGGCCCTCATGGTAACGTTCCAGGTCAGCACGATCGGTACGAGGACGCATGTAGTAGCCATCGACCCACGAATTAGAAACCAGCTTGATCAGGTTCTTATAGCCCTGATAGTTCTTTGCCAACACAATCAGGTGATAACCGCTCTGATCCTCACGACCGTTCTTCTGTTCCTTGGGACCATGCTTGGCAACATACATCTCGCAACCGAAGATAGGGATGAAGGGATCAAGCCCCTCTTTCTTGCGACCCTTATTCACCCCCATCACGATGTCGTGAAACTCCTTGATGCCGAACATATCGCCGTGGTCGGTGATAGCCATACCACGCATGCCGTCCTTGATGGCTTTGTCCACCAAGTTCTTAATCTTTGACTGTCCGTCAAGGATTGAATAATAGGTATGTACGTGCAGGTGTATGAAATCTTCCATACGGCGGATTAAATTTCAAAGTCAAGACACGAACGGCTTACTGTATAAGGGCGGACCTTGCTGTTAGCCACAGCCACATGTTCCGGATGCTGGGCATAGCCTTTCAGCGCCTCAGCCGACTCGAGCGTAGAGTCGAGCATCACATCGGCATTCGACGAGTCGAGTCGTCCGTCAATATGCACTTTCACATCGAGCAGTCCGGGCACCTTGCCCACCAGGCCTTCAAGTCCAGCCTTGATGCCTGCCTTCACATTTTGCTTTTCACTATCCGATAGTTCGGGTTTTAACGTCCAAAGAATAATATGCTTTACCATACCAAAATTATAATTCTACTACTTTTTGTCGCAAAGTTACGAAAAGTCGAGAGAAATACAAAAAGAAAACTTGTTTTTTCTTTTTTATTTCCGAGACGAAGTAACTTCTCCAAAGGAAAAGTTACGAAAAAACGAGAGAAATGCAAAAGGAAAACTTGTTTTTTCTTTTTTTCCGAGACGAAGTAACTTCTCCAAAGGGAAAGTTTTAAAGTCTAAAAGCACGTGTTCTAAAGTCTTGAAGAGGCGTTTCTGAAGTCTAAAACCAAAGCTATCATTTCTGGTCTAGCCCCTGGATGCTCTACATCCAGCCCTTAGAACAACCGCATCCAGGGGCTAAAACGACTCGTTCCAGGGGCTGGATGCGCCACATCTAGGGGCTGGACGGACATCAAAAGTAAAGCTATTACAATACAAAAGCGAAACTATTACAACGCAAAAGCGAAACTATAACAAGACGAAAGCAGCACTATGACAGTGCGAAACCGTTCCTTTTCCGACCAAGTACAACCCCACCCCTACCCTCCCAAGGGAGGGGGTAATCCTGTCCTTTTTCTATCTGATTTCTACTTTAATTGATTTCTATCTAAAGAATCTGCTGAGCCTCTACTGAAATAACAAAAAAGCGCAAAGAAAGGATTACCCCTATGATTCTTCGCTTGAGCCCTTTACATCGCAAAGTGACGAAAAACGGGCTATTCAGTAGCAAAAAGACAAAGAAATCTATAAAAACTTTGATTTATTGGCAGAAAAGCATTACCTTTGCAGGGTAAATTTTAAAACTAACCATGGGAGAAAGAATTAAGAAGCTCAAGAAAATCAGAATTCACCGTGAAGGAACAGACGAACTTCTATACAGCTTGTTTTTCGTCATTGCCATTGCAGTGATTCTCTGGCGTTCTTTTGACACACCTATACCCTTTGCACTATTCATCGCCATATTCGGCACAGCCTGGCTGCTGATGCTGAATTTCTATCGTTGTCCTATTCGCTACTTCAACGGCGACACCGAGAAAACGGTGGTAGCACCTGCCGACGGCAAGGTGGTGGTCATCGAAGAAACCGACGAGGACGAGTATTTTCACGACAAGCGACTGATGATTAGCATCTTCATGAGCCCGCTGAACGTGCATGCCAACTGGTTTCCTGTTGATGGCCGCGTGAAGTTTGTGAAGCACTTCGATGGCAACTACCATCGTGCGTGGTTGCCCAAGGCAAGTCTGGAGAACGAGCATGCCGACACGATGATTGAAATGCCTAATGGCGAAAACATACTGGTAAGACAGGTGGCTGGTGCTATGGCCCGTCGCATTGTGACCTATGCCAAAGATGAAGAGGATTGCTATATCGACGAGCATCTGGGCTTCATCAAGTTGGGCTCGCGCGTAGATGTCTATCTGCCATTGGGCGCTCAACCATGTGTCAAGATGGGACAACCCACCACGGGCGACCTGACCGTCATTGCGAAACTGCCCTAAGACGACATAAGAAGCACAGCTATGAAGAAGCACATACCAAACATCATTACGTGCTGCAACCTGATTTCTGGTTGCATCGCCACCTATTGGGCTTTTCAGGGCGAACATCAGTTGGCACTGTTGTTCATTGTGCTTGGTGCCGCCTTCGACTTCTGCGACGGCATGACGGCACGCTTGCTCCACGTGTCATCGCCCATCGGCAAGGAGCTTGACTCGCTGGCCGACGACATCACATTTGGCTTTGCCCCCTCAGCCATCATCTTCGACTTTCTGTGTCAGCAGCATATTCACTCCCCACTGGTGCCTTTCCTGGCCTTTATCATGGCAGCCTTCTCGGCACTTAGACTGGCCAAGTTCAATCTTGACGAGCGACAGGCCATGGGGTTCATCGGACTGCCCACACCTGCAAATGCCCTGTTCTGGAGCGCGCTGATTGTTGGTGCTGGCGACTGGCTGGCTTCCTCACCACTATATATATATGGCATGCTGGCATTGGTATTCGTGTTCAGCTACCTGCTGGTGTCTGAAGTTCCCATGTTTGCCTTGAAGTTCAAGACATGGGGATGGAAAGGTAACGAGGTGAAATATCTCTTTGTGCTCAGCAGCGCTGTGATGCTGGCTGCACTCGGCATTGCCGGCATTGCTGTGGTCATCTTGTGGTATATCATCTTATCGGTACTCTGCTACAAACGCTAAAAAGACGACCATGGATTTCTTCTTGTTTTTGTTTCTCGCCCTTGTTGTTGCTGCCGCCTCTGTTTTTTTGGTGGTCATGTTCTATATTGGCAGAATCATACGTATGGTACGCAAATACATGCGTGGCGAGATGAGCGACGAAGAGTTTCAGCGAAAATCCAACAAATACTACTATCAGGAACAAGAGCGACGGGGACCGCAGTTTGCCAAGGACTACTTCAAAGGCAGCAATAACAAGAGTCAGCAAAGCTATCAACAACAAGCGCATCAGAAGACCTATACCACGAAGACAGAAGATGGGCATACTATTGTTGACCAGAGAGAAAACACAAACAAAAAAATATTCGCCCAGGATGAGGGCGAATATGTAGATTTCGTTGAGGAGTAACGATTAGTTGTGCACCAAGGTGCCAATCTCCTCGCCTTCCATCACCTTTTTCAGATTGCCTACGATGTCCATGTTGAACACATAGATAGGCAGATTATTGTCTTGACACATGCAGATGGCGGTGAGGTCCATCACCTTCAGTCCGCGTGCCAATACCTCCTTATAAGTGATATCATTGAACTTTGTTGCTGAAGAGTCCTTCTCAGGATCGGCCGTATAGATGCCATCCACACGTGTTCCCTTCAGCATCACATCGGCTTCAATCTCAATGCCTCGCAACGACGAACCAGTATCGGTTGTAAAGTATGGAGAGCCAGTACCCGCAGAGAAGATGCACACCTGTCCCTGCTCCATGGCCTCGATGGCCTTCCATTTGGTATAGAACTCACCGATGGGCTCCATACGGATGGCTGTCATCACCTTGTTCTTGACACCGATGGCGCCAAGTGCAGAAGAGAGTGCCAGCGAGTTGATGACTGTAGCACACATGCCCATCTGGTCGCCCTTCACGCGATCGAAGCCTTTCTGACTGCCACTGAGGCCGCGGAAGATGTTGCCACCACCGATGACGATGCCTATCTGCACCCCCATCTCAGCCACTTCCTTAATCTGCTGAGCATAGTCGCTCAGTCGCTCAGGGTCGATACCGAAGCCCTGCTTTCCCATCAGGCTCTCGCCCGAGAGCTTCAGGAGAATCCTTTTAAATCTTGCCATAATTATTATTCCTTGTATTAATATTGTTTTTCTAAATAACGAAGCTCACTTCCTTGAAGGCGTAACGCCGCACCTGTCCATGATCGTCGCGCAGGCAAAGATGACCGTCGGCCTCCACATCTTCTATCTCTGCCATGAAAGCCCCCTTGGCATCGGCATAAGGATGGAAGCCCCTACGGCGATAGAGTCGTGCCCGATAGGCGTCTTTCAGGTCTTGCCCCATCAGACGGTCGAAGGCCTGCAGAATGTCGTTCAACAGATTTTGGCGACTGGTCTGCTGACCATGAATCTGGAAGAGCGACACAGGATTGGGAGCTTTCGACAGAAAGCGCTGCTGATTCACGTTGATGCCGACACCGATGATACTGTCGCGGATAGTGCTGCCCTGCAACTGGTTTTCAATCAGAATGCCTGCCAACTTGCCATTGCGCCAATAGATGTCGTTGGGCCACTTGATGCTGACGTCGCCAATCTGCTGGTCGAGCACTTCGCAGATAGCCAACGAGATAGCCATCGAGATATGGAACTGCCGGTTGGCAGGTAGCATCTGTGGATGAATCAAGAGCGAGAACAACAAGTTCTGCCCGCGTTCCGACTCCCAAGTGTTGCTACCACAGCCGCGTCCTGCCGTCTGAAAGTCGGTCCAAACGGCCACGCACTGAAGATTGTCATCAGCCGTCTGCTGGTACGCTCGCAACCACCGGTTGGTGCTATCAGTCTCGTCTATATGAATGATTTTCCATTCCACGATGCAAAAGTACGAAAAAAAATTCGTACTTTTGCAACATGGAGCAACAAAAAAAGGACGAGCAGTTTATGCGCAAAGCACTGGCAGAAGCCGAGCTGGCGCTGCGCGAGGGAGAGATACCCATTGGTGCTATTGTGGTGTGCAAAGACAGGATTATTGCCCGGGCACACAACCTGACGGAGACACTGACCGACGTGACGGCGCATGCCGAGATGCAAGCCATCACGATGGCTGCCAACGAGCTGGGTGGCAAATACCTCACGGAATGCACGCTCTACGTCACCGTTGAGCCTTGTGTGATGTGTGCCGGAGCCATTGGCTGGGCACAGATACCCCGCGTGGTCTTTGGTTGTGCCGACGAGAAGCGTGGCTATCAAAAGTATGCCGCCCATGCCCTGCATCCGAAAGCGCAGGCCATTGGCGGCATACTGGAGGAAGAATGTCGCGAACTGATGCAGACGTTCTTCCGCGAAAAGCGTTGATTTTATTTCACGAGAACCTTGCGAACCGTAGAGCCCTGACGCACAATGTAGAGTCCGGGCTTACTCATCGTCTTCACATTGCGACCATCAAGCGTAAAGGTGGCAGTCGGCATAGTCTGTGCTTCGCCAAACAAATCGTCAATCTTATTGGGGTCTGCCTTAGTCGGACTTTTCAGCAAAGCTAACTCCAGCACCTGCTTGTCGCCACTGGCACGGGTGAGCAGGATGCCCGTCAGGTCGTAGGATTTGCCGGCATAGTTGGTGGGCAAGGTGATATTCTTTACTTGCAGTGTGTTGTAAAGACGCACGTAGGTCTCGCCATCAGTGACATAGAGTCCACTCACGCCCTCATAGTTTGTAGTCTGCATCTGGACAGAAGGTATCAGGATGTAGTCGCAAAGGTCTTGCTCACCGACAGACGAGAGGCTCACGATACGGGGCTCTGGTGTACGAGAATCACCAAAGAGCACACTGGCTGCCATGTCTGCATCGTCACTCAGGCAGAAGCGTGTCACTCCATCGACAGTCTTTTTCGTTCCTCGCAGAGAACCATTGAGCACACTGCCCACCGAGAGTTGACTTCCTGCTTTCTCAAGAATCACTGCACCCGATGCGTCTCGCAGATAGACATCGTCCTTATAGACATAAACCACTTGAGCGTCTGTCAGAGCTAAAGCGATTTCCGACTCCTGGTCGGTCTGTTTCAACGCCATCACATTGGCAACCCAAGGTACATCCTTCACCGTAACCACACACGAGGCTTGCAGACCGTTGTCAGACGACACGGTGATGGTGGTCTCGCCGGCGGCAAGCGCCTTTACGACACCATCTTCCGACACCGTGGCTACCGACTCAGCAGACGACTGCCAGGTGGCTTTATACTTAGCCGAAGCCGGCGTGGCAACAGGCTCGAGTTGCTGCTGCATTCCCACGCAGGTGTGCAACTGCTTGGGCAGTGAGAGTGCCGACAGGATGTTGACGTCATAGACATCAAAAGTGATCATGCCATTGTCCTCCGTGATATTCTTCAGTCCGAAGGGATTGTCAAAGCCTGCCCATGTCTTCAGATTGGCAGGCAAGGTGGTGTTGCTTAGCTCTGTGACACGACCTGCACCAGGAAAGGGATCGGTGTTGTTGGCCACCGGCGCGTCGGGCTCACCCTTGGCGCGCAAGACAACAAAACAGTTGTGTGAAGGGTCGTTGTTCAGCACATTGTTGTTCCACACACGGGCATCGGTAGAGTCCACGCGATAGACCAACATACCTGTGCCGGGCAGATGGGCATCCCATTTATCTGAGCGCTGACGGTTTTCCAGCAGAAAGAACTCTCTATCTACAGGTGTGTTCAGTCGGTAACCAGTGTTGCTCCTACCCACCGATGGCAGCGTATAGTGGCCCTCGTTCTGAATGGTCTCGGGCACAGCGAAGCCCACGGCATAGCGCTCATAGAGCGTGTAGCCAGCAGGGGTACGTCCACTGTTGAGATAACTGCCTGCTGCCATCAGACTCCATTCGGCAGGATGACAACTCTGTCCCCCACCCGAGGCATAGTCTGTGTCGTAGAGATCGGGCAAGCCCAGCACATGACTGAACTCGTGGCAGATGGTGCCTATGCCATCATAGACATGAGCTTCCTCGGTGCCATAGAGCTCCGTAGAACAAGCATAGCGACCCAGATAGACATCGTCGGCACGGGTCCAGTTAAAGGAGCTGGCATGCGGCCATATCAGCCGATTGTCGTTGAGGGCAATATTGGATCCCAATCCGGCAAAGATGATATAGACCATGTCAACGACGCCATCGTCGTCACGATCATATTGGCTGAAATCCACGATGGCATCGGCTGCACGAATGACTTCCTTCATCAGGGTGACATCGTTTTTGCCTCCATTAGGATAATACTGGCTTCTATTCACTTGGACAGGACCAACCACATCAAACTGAGGGTTGAAGCGCCCCATTGAGTTGTCGTAGAAGTAGTCGCGCACACTACCCGTGTATCGCCCCTCATCAACAGAGGTGTCATAGCCTTGGTATCCAGGCTTGTTGACCATATCGTTGATGATGTTGGGATAACTCTCACTCTCAAAGCTACGGTCGTTGAAGTCCACCAGGATAATCAGTCCTCGAAAAGAGGAATAGTCGTAGTAACCGCGGCTCATCTGAGCTTTCCGACAGGCTTTGGCACGACGTTGCTGCTCGGCTGCTTTCTCCTGGGCACGGTCTGCAGTCAGCCGAGGCATCAAATGCTTCTTCACACCGGCAAGATAGGCCTGCTCTTGCGCAGTGCGCAGCAACTGGTCATGAGCGCGCATGGTGGTGGGGACCAGCACACCGTCGATCAGCTGGGCATAGACGAAAAAGCCCTTAGCGTCTTTCACCAACGAATAGCCATCCTCGGTGGTGTAATAGTGCATATACTCATCGCCATGCAGACGAATGCTGATGGTGGTTCCATCGGGCTGAGTGGCCTTGCTGACACCTGGACAGGCAGGCACAGCCATAGCGCTTCCAGCGCTCAGCAAACAAAAAATCAATAATAGAATAAGATGTTTTTTCATCTGTTCAAAGTAGTCTTTATTTGGATGCAAAGGTAACACAAAAAATCGACATCCAAACATGAGGACAAAAAAAGTTACGCTTTCCCAAAAGAAAAGCGTAACTTTATGATGTGTTTGGCGGTTGAAAACCTGTGCATGACAGTATGTCTTATTTCAAATAAGACTACCAAGAGCAGGTACCGCACCTCTTTTTGCTTTCATGCTTACTTCACGAAGAACTTCTTGCCATCGTTAATCACGATGCCCTTAGCAGCCTTGGTGGTCTGCCGACCCATCAGGTTGTAGAACTTCTTTGAAGAAACAGGCTTCACACCGGTGTTCTCTATGCCAAGGGTGGCAATGAGCTGATCAAGATTGTCAACCTTGCCCTGAACAACTATCAAAGGAGTCTTTGATGTATAGCCGCGACCATAGACGAAAAGTAAAGCATAACGACCTGTAACACCATCAGGAAGAGCTTCACATGCTACAGAAAGCTTTGTACGACCATCGTAAACACCATATTGTTCATCATATAGACTCGTCACATCAAAAGAAGTAATCCATTCTGGGGCCTCATTCTGATTCTCGTCCAACACGAAGTAGTTCTCGTCGCCATCTGTATTAAACCAACTGAAAGCGGTACTTATGAAGGTGTAGTTTGCATCATTATAACCTTTGTTGCTAACGGTTGTGCCATCGGCAGAAACCAAAAGCACGTTAAAGTCGGTCAGATCTACCTCACCTGCAGAAGCTGTAGCCCAAGGTTCTGCATGGTCGAAACAAGAGTTGAACACCAATGGCAGTGCCACTGCACCTCGATAACTAAGACCAGTCGTCTTACTATCGTATGTCAACAACATAGTGGCAGATTCCAACTCGTCTTCAGAAGGATTTGTAATGCCTCTCAAATTGATGTCAACACCTTCCTGTTCAAAACCTGTGATTGTAACTACGAATGGCTCGTCAATGACAAATGCCTCTTCGCTGACGCCAAGCAATGACTCCTTCTTCTGCTTGAACTTCAACACAAATTCTGTGAGTTTTCCATCATTAAGATCTTCTGGCTCACTCATATTCTCAATATCCTCAGCCGTACACTCCAAGGTGGCAATCACCTTCTTGCCTGCATAATGGCTTTGCGTCTCCTCATCATACTCAGCATTGGTGATGGTCATCACGAGTTTGGCTTCACCAACAATGGGCTTGTCGGCAAAAGTCATTGCGTTGATAAACACATTTTCTACATAGAGAGGAGACTGGGGCTTCTCGAAATATTGCCGAGCACCAACAGAAGTAGCCAAAGAATCGAGCTTGTCATCATTGTCTAAATAGCAAGTGCCGGTACCAAACAGATAAGTATAATCTTCTTTCCAATTAGCATTATAGATACTTACTTTTGGCGTAATCAGTCCCCAATAAGCAAACGAACCAGAGTGGTCGTCATGAAATCCATGAGGCGCAATTGAGTCTGACTTAAGACGAGATATATAATTTTTATTGTTGCCCCAGTAATAATTGCCGACACCATTTTCTTCATCCCATGGTGTATGTCCAATGGTGAATGAGTCCTTAGCCGTCACAAGTGTAGGAAGAGGGTATGACGAGCCAACTTCAATACCAAAAGGAAGTTCACCAGTCTGTGGATCTACCAATCCCAATTCCGGAGAGCTCAAATCTTGGCAGAAAGTAGCTTTACCATCCTTACCCAGCACATTCAAATGCCAAGTATAATCTGCCGAATTGGCAACAACAGGAACAAATACTGGAGTCAGAAAAGGATTCGTCACCAAAAAGGTCTGAGGATAGAGTTGGCTTTCTTCTGTGGCACAACAATACATCAGTCCCTTTGGACGCTTATAGTAAACACCTGTCTCGATAGAACGTCTTGCAGCTTTCTCGCTTTCTGAGCGTTTAACCAGTGGGCGCTGAGCTGCCATCATTGAAATGCGTTCTGAAAGTGCAGGCATCTTTACTTTCTTTTCTGACAGGGCCTGAGCATCTGCTGCCATAGCCGTCATAGCAAGAGCGGCAAAGAGTAAAAGCTTTTTCATAATCTTTTAAAATTTAGTTATACAATGTAAATAATAGTCTATATTTAGAATCTGACGAGGTCAAAACAAGTTTACTGGGATTGAAACGAGTGGTGTTGGCAGAGACAGTAAAGGTCTGAGACAACATATCTACGAACGTCTTCAGCGAAGGTACCATCTCTATGTTCTTCGAGGACGTCTCGTCTTCTCCTTCGACATACTTCAACACGACATTGTCACCTTCCTGCGTCATATCAAAGACATAGTTCCAAGAATAGCTTGATGTCTTCTGACGGAACTGCACACGTAAAACTGTCTTTCCCCCTTTTATCATGAAACTGAACGAATTGAAGGTACAGCCAATGGCCTTGAAGTCACTTACCACTGCCTCACGAAGCGATTTGACTTCGTCTGACAGATCGGCTTCGGCCTTAGACATTTCCCAGCGACGTGCTATCTTAGCTGTCAGGTTCTCCAAGAAGTAAGTTACGGGAACAGGACCTTCGAGTGTGTTCTCGGCATTCGACACGCCAATGAACTTATCGGCATCTGCATCGTAGGCATACTCTTGTTCCATCTGGTTACCATCCACCATCACCGTGTCCTTGAAACGGAAGTGGTATTGATTGTTATAATAGGTGATCAGATAGGGATTATACCAGCCATAGGCTGTAGAGTCTTTTCCTTCGGGATAGACACGAGGACGACCACCATTCACGCGATCCATGCGATAGGCGTTGCCATGGTCCTTGATGGTGTATTCCCAACGGGCACCCGACTGGAAGTAGGCATTTCTGAACTTGTTCATGTCGTCGATGTACTGTTCAAAGTCGGTCCCGACAGGCACACGTGTCAGACGCTGATAGACACCGCGCTTTTTACCCTTCAACATGATATGATTGCCACCTTCGGGCACATCGACCATCACAAACTCATAGTCGCCCTGCAGTCCTTTACCCGACTCATCGTCGTAGGTTCCAGGAGTGAGGATATAGTCGTCGTAGGGATCGGTGAAGCGACCAAGGCACTTATTATAGCTGTTGTATGTCAGCACGGGACCCATGTCGGTGATAACCTCCCAAGCAGACGAGTCGTTCATCACGGTGTTGCGTGTGGCCTTGTTCTTCATCAGCGTGTAAACAGACTGATTCTTGTGGAATCGGTTCATGATGAGATAGCCCACACCCGTGTTCATATCTTCGTTGTCGGTATAGGGATAATACTCCATGACCCATCCACCGGGGCTGTCGCACAGGCGATCTATATAGACCTTACTGACCGCATTCAGGCGCTCTGCAGCAGACTGATCGAAGATGTCGTCTTCTTCGCTGACACATGATGCCAGCACAAACACGGAAGCAAACAGTAGTATTACTGGATATAATTTCTTGTTCATATAGCGTTATCTCCTCCTTTCTATTATTTTGTCTGCAATTTCTTATACTCGTTGAGCTCCTCAAGAAGCTGTTCAAGCTGAGTCTTACCTGTTAACGGATCGCGATAGGTGATGGCATTCAGCTGTTCTTCATTCTGGCGCAACACATAGACGGCACCACCACTGTAGGCCAAAACGGGCGACACCTTGGTCAGGTATTTACCATTGTCATCCACACGGAACTGCTTGGACTGTATCTTGCGGCGCAGCTCGTCGATGTCAACGCCATACTCTGTCTTCATATAGTCGCGTACGTACTTGATCTTCTCGTTGATGATATTGCGTGCGCCGGCTAAGTTGGCTACCCACTGCACTTGGCCGTTTGCATCGAGAACGACATGGTCGTCGGCATCGCGCTGACACACACGACGATACACTTTGTGCTCACCCTTACCCGACTCATCGCCCTTGAAATAGCCAATGGTGTCGATATCGAACGTACCCGTCAGCTGTGAGAAATAGTCGGCACTATCCACCTCGAGGTCGTTATTCTTATCTTTGAGGTCCACCACCTCCCACTCGTAGTCGGCAGTGTTGAACATACGTTCCAGGCTGACAGAGTCGCGGGTGACGTAGCGGGCAAAGGTCTCCACCCAGTCCTCGGTGTACGACATCGAGGCATAGCTGCTGATGAAGCCCTGAGCAGCAGCCACAGAGTCGGGTGTGTCATTCCATCCGGCAGCATTATAACGGCCGTTGCTCAGCACGTTGAACGGTGTGGGATGCAGCGAGTTGTTGTCCAGGATATGACCAAACTCATGGTGCATGGTCTCAAAGAAGTACTCGTTCATGTCAGCAATATCGTCAGGGTTCAGCAGGTTGGTGCGATAGAGCGTCACCTTGGTATTGCCCTCAGTCACACCGAGGGTCTCAGTACCCGACGAGGTGTTCAGGTTCTTGGAACCGATGACATGGATAATGCGGGGACTGAACTTCTTCAAGAAGATGTCGTGCTCGGCTGCCACATCCTTATAGACATCGTGCCACAGGTATTTGGTCAGCACGGCCAACTGACAACTCTTGTCGTAAGAAGCCGGTGTCAGGTTCTTGTCCTTGTCCGAAGCAATGTACTCCATCTTATAGACGAAGCGCATATTGTAAGGCTCCAGAAAGTTGACCTTCACGAAGGTATCCAGCGGGAACGTGTAAAGGTTGCGGTCCAGGGGATAGTCGTTCGTGTCGAAGATCGTGGCTGTGAAATCATCATCCGAACAAGAAGTCACCTGGAAGGCTGTTGCCATCACAGCCAACAGCATCAATATATTGATTGTCTTTTTCTTCATGATAGCTTTTCCTCCTTATTTGTTTGCATTAATTCTAAACTGACTGTATTTGGGAGCCACCAGACCACGGCGTGAATCGTTCTCGGTAACAGTTACCATTTCGGGGCGAGAGCTGCCTGCGCCATTGAGCTTAGCCTCCGAAGGTGCTTCCAGGGCGCGACGGGTGTCCACACCTTTCATCACAATAGCTTTCTTGTCCAGACCATAGTAGTGGGTCCACTCCATGCCCCAACGCTTCAAGTCGAAGAAGCGCATGCCCTCGAAGCTATGCTCGAAGCGACGGAAGTCGTTCAGACAGTTCATGTAAGGCACAGCCTCTGGAGTGATGTGAATGGCAGATGAGATGTTCTGCGAAACGAAATCCCAGTTGTCGAAGCAGTTGGTCTTTCTCATGAAGTTCGACTTGATCATATCGTCTGTCAGCAACTTGATATCGCCGGGCGTTACGAATGTCGCCTTATCCTTTTCAGAGAAGGTCTCGATAGAGTTGTTCCAGTAGGCCTGGAGGTCATGACTGGCATTTGCCAAATCGTTCTTCATGATATAAGCCTCGGCACGTTCCAGCAACAGATCCATCGCTGTGAAAGCACGAATGATTTGATGAACATAACCCGTCTGGGCTATCTTGTCGAGCATCTGGAACTGCTCATTGATCTTACAAGAGTAGTAGCCGTAGTCGTGCTGACTGGAACTGAACAGCATGCCACTGACCATCGTGATAGGGTTGGCGATGTAGGATCTCCACAGCTCGCTGTTGGTGCGAACCATCAGCACTTCTGAAGCAGCCTCGCCTGCAATGCTATAGCGATAGCCGAATACCAGACGTGAATAAGAGCTATAGGTATCGAGCAGCATCAGGTTGTTGTTCAACTTCGGATCCTGCCACTTGTTGCCATAGTCATTAGAGGTGGCACAGTCTGTGAAGATGGAATAGTCCATCGACATGCGGAGCAATGAAGCATCATTGGTGCCCAGCACCTGATTGGCTTCGGCGATACACTTGTCCCAGTCGTGGTGGTACAAATAGACGCGAGCAGCAAAGGCATGGGCAGCATTGGTGTTGAAATGATACTTGGGTGCGGCGTAGTAGCTGTCGCTGACATACTTCAGGCCCTCTTCCATATCCTTGATGATCAGGTCATAGACCTCCTTGACCGACAGACGGTCATAGTCCTTGATCAGCTGTGTCTCTGGCTCAGTGACGTAGGCAATAGACCGGTCTTGAGCGCTCTGTGCCTCGTTGCGATAGGCCTGACCAAAGATGTTGGCCAAGACAAAGTGGTCGTAGGCACGAAGCAAGAGAGCCTCACCATAGGCGGCACGCAGGCGGGGAGACAACTGAGCGTAGTCTTCGTGGCTGTTGATGCCCTCTTCCTTAGCCAGATTGTCGATAGCTTCCAAGGCAGCATTGACAGCAGCAATGGAGTTGTACCATCCGTCCCACACACGCCCATGCGACTCAGCATCAGAATAGGTGGCCGAGAGGGGTTCTTCAAACTGGAACATCTCGTCGTTCCAGCGTGCAGCCGAAGGATAGTTATAGTGGTTCTCTATCTGCTTGTCGTTAGGATTTGAAGGCAGATGTGGCGCATTGTTATCAATAAAGTTGTCGCTTGACAGTTCGCAGATGAACTGGTAGTTGGTTGAGGGATAAGAGCCTTTCAGCAAATCTACCACGTTCTCTACGGTATTGAGCTCTGTGCGCTCGTCGGGCATCTTATCCAAGAAGTCAGAACATGCCGTTGTGACAAGCACTCCCAATCCTATTGCCAATATATTGTATATCTTATTATTCATCTTTTATCGTTTATCGTTCAATTTATTCGTTAAATACATCCTACTTAGATACCCAGACGCAGCGTCAAGGTGAACTGCTTTGACAGAGGCTGTGCCACACCACCCGAGTTGATAAACTCAGGATCCTGGCCATTCAGTTTGGAGTCTGAATAGAGCAGCCAGACGTTGGTAGCATCGAGCTTCAGCGAAGCGGTGCTGAGTCCGATCTTTGAAATCAGCTGTGGATCGAAATCGTATGACAGAGAGATGTTCTTCAGACGGATAAAGCCACCGTCGGCCACACGTGCAGTAGAATAGTTGTATGCATTGTAAGCATAGCTCAGATATCGGTCGCTATAGTATTGGGCAACTGATGCGATAGCGGGAATGTTGGTGTGCTTCTCATCGCCGGGGATGACCCAACGGTTTTTGAACTCCTTAGGCATTGCGCTCTGATCGCTATAGACAGAAGAGAAGACTGGGTCAAGACGAATCTTATTGCCGAACGAATAGGTGAAGAACATGTTCAGACGCCAGTTCTTCCATGACACCATATTGTTTAAACCACCGGTATAAGCTGGTTCTGTAGGACCTTCATACTTCAGGAAGTCCAGATTGACATGCTCCTGGAAGTTGATGTCTGACGTTGCCACCTCGTTCTTTTCGTTGATGATCTGGGGAATACCCTCGTCGTTCAGGCCAACAAAAGGAATAGAGAACAGCGAACGGTGGTCGTAGCCCAAACGTGAGGCACCGCCAACAGTCACCAGGTCAATCACACGACTGGTGGACAACAGGTGGGTAATCTCAGTCTTGTTGTAAGAGAAGGTGAAGTCGGTATTCCAGTTCCAATCCTTCGTACGGATGTTCTGTGAAGAGATGGTAAACTCAATACCGTGCGACTTCATGGCTGCGACGTTGGCAAACTTACGCAGTTCGCCACCGTAACCATTGGTATTCATATAGCCCATCAGCGATTTATTGTCACGCCAGTAGATGTCGCTGACAAAGTTGATGCGGTTGTTCAGGAAGCCCAGGTCAACACCCAGGTTGAACTCGTACTTCTTTTCGAAAGTCAGATCAGAGTTGCCCAACTGATAGAGCACCAAACCTGTCTCCTGCTGGTCGCTCTGAGGACGCCAGATGATGGTGGGATAGTAGATGGGGTATGCATTCGAAGCAGTGGTCTGCTCACCAGTCAGCGAGTAGCTCAGACGCAGGGTGGCATGACTGACAGCACCGTTGGTCTTCTCCATCCAGTCTTTGAAGAACGACTCCTCATGGGCATTCCAAGAGGACGACACGTTCCAAGTGGGCAACCAGCGAGAGCTGCGGGCCTTACCCAACTGGTTGGTACCATCATAACGACCGGTCAGGTTCAACTGATAGCGACCTTTATAAGAATAGTTCAGGTTGGCCATGTAAGCCAATCGACGATTCCATGAGCTGGAACGCTGGTACAACGTTGTACCTTCTTCCTTTGCCTGCTTAAAAAATTCGGGAGTAACCTTCACCAAGCGTGCATGTTCATAGTCCATGCCGTAGATCTGATTCTCAGAGGCATCATAGTCGGCACGGTTGGCTTCCATACCCACCAAGGCGTTGAAAATATGGATATCGTCCCACACCTTATTATAATTAATAGTACCACGGAAGTCGTACTGCTTCACGCGGTTCTGGTTCTCAATCCAGATACCGCCCTTAGGCATCACACTGATAGGCAGTGAGTTGGGTTTGTCGGGATCGGTGTACAGATAGGTATTGCTGTACATCACGTTTGGATCGTCCACACCGGCACGATAGGCCTCGGCCTGGTTTGAGGTGTTCAGCACATTATGATCGCGGCTTGAACGGTTCACGCGATAAGAACCCAGCAAGTTGACCTCAAGGCCAAGAATGGGCTTATAAGAAACTTCGCCCTGGAACTTCACATCCATCACGTCGATGTCGATATAGTTGTTGTTCAACTCGTGGAAGATGTTGAAGTCGGCAAAGTTACGCTTATACGTCTGATTGGGATCCAGCGTACGGGCGGTGTTGAGCGCAAAACTAAAGGGGTTGATGTCGAAATCACGACTCACAGCACCACTCACCACGTCGGTATTCTGGTTCAGCGTACCCGGTGCCGTCTGCGAACGATGGCTGGCATTGGTACGCAAGGTCAGCGTCAGCTGCTTCGACAGGTTGAAAGAGGCATTCACGTTGGCCGTATAACGCTTCACCTCGCTGGCCTTGGTCCATCCCGGGTCAAGCATGGCCGACAGCGAAGCATAGAGATTTGCCTTCTCCGTACCACTGGAAATGCTGACAGAGTGGGTCTGCATCACGTTGTCATTGAACAACAGGTCAAACCAGTTGGTGTTGCGGAACTCGGCTTGCTGCAGATAGGCATTCATGGCTGCCTGAGTGTAGGGCAGTCCGAAAGCGCCGTTGCTCTCGTTATACTGCTGAATGAGGTTATACATCTTGCCATACAAGCCACTTGAAGCACCGTTGGCCAAGGCCGAGAATTCCAGCCAGCCTTTGGCTGCCATCTCTTTATAGATACCCATCTGCTCCTGAGAGTTTGAGATGTTATACTCGCTGTAGCTGGGCTTCATGCGGTAGGTAAACTCACCGGTATAGTTGATTGCGCTGTGTCCCACACGACCTTTCTTGGTGGTGATAACTACCACACCGGCCATGGCGCGAGCGCCATAGATAGAAGTGGCAGAGCCATCCTTGAGGACCTGGAACGACTCGATATCGTCTGCGTTCAAGCCGGCAATGGCATTGGCAATCAGGGTCTGCGCATCGCCACTTGACAGGTCGTCGCTGCTCACGTTGACAGCATCCTCCATGATAACGCCATCGACCACCCAAAGGGGCGAAGAAGAACCGTAGATAGAGGTAGCACCACGCACTTTAATCTTGGGTGCAGTACCAAACGTGCTCGACACGTTCTGCACGCTGACACCGGCAGCACGACCTTCCAGTGCACGAGTCACGTCGGCCACACCGTCAAGTTTTGTCTTTTCGGCATCAATCTTGGTGGTAGCGCCAGTAAACAGACGCTTATCCATCTTCTGAACGCCCGTCACCACGACCTCCTGCACCATGTGTGCATCGGCCTGCAGCGTCACCTTCATACCGTTTTTCGGCGTTACCGTCTTCGTAACCATACCGATATAGCTGATAACGAGTTTCTTGCCATCGGGAACAGTCAACGAGAATTGACCATCGATATCCGTTTTTGTTCCTTTGTTTGTGCCCTGTATCATCACCGTTGCACCGATACAAGGATCACCTGTGTCTTCATAAACAGTTCCAGTAATCTTGCTTTGTGCCCAACCCATTCCTATCGACAGGAACAAGCTAACCAAAAGCATCACAAATCTTTTCTCCATATAAATAATTAATAAACCTATTTTTTCTTTGTTTTTTCAAATTAACAGCCTGCAAAGATAATTATAACTTTTTAATAATACAAGAAAACAATCAAAAATTCACATTTTTATCGCATATTCTTTCATTCTTTCACGAAAAAGAGCTTCTAAATGTTGTAATTATCAGCATTTTCACACATCAATTGTTACTTATTATTCCACACGCAAAAAGGGCACTTTAGTCCTGCGAAAGCAGTGCTTTAGGACAAAGAAAGTGGCACCCATCCATCGAAAGAGTGCCACTTTCACAAGAGCCGACAGCCCGACGACTGCCGTATGGGATTATTTCACCTGAACAACCAGATACTTGCTTGTGCTCCAGAAGCGCTGCGGGTCTGTGATACGCAACACATACTGTTTGTTGGCATCGCGCAACAGGTTGTAGGTTCCGGCAGGATGATTGGTGAGCAACTTGGCATCGCGAGACATCAACTTGATTTCTTTATCCACACGGATATCAATCTTCGTGAAGTAGTTCTTGTTGAAATTGCCTTGAAGCACCTCACCTTTCTTCAGGATGTTCTGCTCTTTCAGTTCCTTCTTGGTGCCAAACACGAACCAAGCCGTGTTCAACTCCTTGTCCTGGGTTTTAATAGTCTCCTGCTTATGCTTGTTTTCCTCAGCCAGGTTGCTCACATCATCAGCCAGGTTGCTGACCTTTTCATCGAGCTCTGCAATGTGGATATCCTTCTCAGCCAATTCCTTACGGAGTTGTTCTATTTCTACCGTCTTAGCCTGCAGCTGCTCAGAGAGGCTCTCCACCGTCTTTTTCAGTTGCTCGCTGGCAATGCTGCCTTCACGCAGACGAACACGCAGCTTGTTGATCAGCTCCCGGTTCTCAGCAAGTTTCGACTGGATGAACTGCACATTCTCGCGAATCTTCGTCTCATTGGTGGCGCCCTCACCAGTACGCTCTACAGTGACACGACCCTCTGCTTCGTTAATAGCCTTAAAGCCCTCCTGTATCACATTCAGGGTTTCCAGCATATCGTTGATCTCGCTGTCTTTCTGATAATTCACTCTGTTCAACGAATCAATAGTATGATTCAGAGCCAAGTCATTGGCATCCTTAGCATCATTCTTACATGAGACAACAGCCAACATGCAAACGCACCATACCAAAATCTTTTTCATATACCTTAATATTTAATTCTTATTCTGTAATGATCTTCTTACTCTCATTCAATTCTTGCCTGCCAGCACAATCACAATCTCGCCACGGGGCTCGGTCGTTGTGAAGTGAGCAATGACCTCCTCAAGACTGCCACGCACGCTCTCTTCATGTATTTTCGAGATCTCGCGACAAACGCTCACCTGACGGTCGGCGCCGAAAAATTCAGCAAACTGTTGCAGCGTTTTCAGCAATCTATAGGGCGACTCATAGAATATCATGGTACGCTCCTCTTCAACCAGCGACTGCAACTTGGTCTGGCGCCCCTTCTTCTGAGGCAGGAAACCTTCAAAGGCGAATCGGTCGCATGGCAGACCGCTGCTCACCAGCGCTGGCACAAAAGCCGTTGCTCCAGGCAGACACTGCACCTCTACCCCAGCCCTCACGGCCTCGCGAGCCAGAAAAAAACCAGGATCGCTGATGCCTGGCGTACCGGCATCGCTAATAAGTGCCACATTCTGTCCAGCCAGCAACCGCTGAACAACCGAGGCACTCGTGCCATGTTCGTTGAATTTATGATGGGAAAGCAGTTGATTCTTGATGTTGAAATGCTTCAACAAGATGCCCGACGTACGGGTATCTTCAGCCAAAATCAAATCAACTTCCTTCAGGATACGTATGGCGCGCAGCGTCATATCCTCCATATTGCCCACTGGTGTGGGTACGATATATAATGTTCCCATATCGGATGCAAAGGTAATGATTTTTAGTTCATTGTTCACAGTTCGCAATTCATAATTGGCGCAAATTAACAACATTTTACTAAAAAAAACTCTGAACAACGGACTTCAAAGTATAAACTTTTTGCTATCTTTGCACCATGATTACATATCCATCGACAGGCGAGAACCATCGTCCAGGCAGAATCGAAGTGGTTTGTGGCTCGATGTTCTCGGGTAAAACCGAAGAACTGATTCGACGCATGCGCCGCGCCCAGTTTGCGAAGCAGCGCGTGGAGATATTCAAACCGGCTATCGACGTGCGCTATTCCGAGGAAGACGTGGTGAGCCACGACCAAAAGCATATCCAGTCAACCCCTATTGAGTCGTCGGCCAGCATCCTCTTGCTGACCAGCGACATAGATGTGGTGGGCATTGACGAGGCTCAGTTCTTCGACGATGGCATCGTCAACGTGTGCAACGAGTTGGCAAACCGAGGCATCCGCGTCATCGTGGCGGGACTCGACATGGACTTCCGAGGCATTCCCTTTGGCCCCATGCCTGCCCTTTGTGCCATTGCCGACGACGTCACGAAGGTGCATGCCATCTGCGTAAAATGTGGTTCACTGGCCTATGTCAGCCACCGAAAGGTACAGAATGACAAGCGCGTGCTGCTGGGCGAAACACAAGAATACGAACCTCTTTGTCGCACATGTTATCAACATGCGATAGAAGAAGAAAAGGCTAAAAACGAAAAAACATTGAAATAAATTTGGCGGGTTCAAAAAAAGTTCGTACCTTTGCACCCGCTTTGCTAAAAGCATAAAGGTTGAAATTGATCCGCTAGCTCAGTTGGTAGAGCACAACACTTTTAATGTTGGGGTCTTGGGTTCGAGCCCCAAGCGGATCACAGAAAAGAGGTCGTGATGACCTCTTTTCTTGTTTTCTCACACTTGAAACTCTCACCCGAGGGTTCTGGTTTATGCTTACTCCCCCACTAAATTTCTACTGAGCCAGTTCTTTCTGTCGCTATTCGGACAGGACAGTGGCTCTCTTCTTTGTTGAAAGTGTAACTCTTTTGTGCTGATAGTGGCACTTTTCATTGCCAATAGTTCCGCTTTTGTCACGCAATACGGGCCGTTTTAATCTTTGTCCAGCCCCTGGATGACACGTTTCCAGGGGCTGGACGCGCCATTCCTACCCCCTGAAAGCGGTCGATCCAGCCCCTAAAGGTGGTCATTCTAGCCCCTGGATCCAAAGTAATTGTTGCGGTCTTAGACTTTAGAAATGCCATTTTCAGACTTTAAAACAGCCTGTTCTAAACTCTAAAATGCATCCTTTTAGACACAAGAAAAGTCAGGATGAGGGAGTAAAGTGCCATGCCGTTCATAGCATCTCACTCGGTTAAAGCATCTGTTCGAGTAACTCGACAGCCTTGGTAATGTCATCAAGGAAACACGTATGATCATGCAAAAAGTCCTCTTTACCATTGCTAATCAGTGCAAACAGCTCTCGATTCATCCCGTCGGCATAGTCGGCAATAGCCATCTCGATGTCGTCTTTCTGCCAGTCGAGCGTAGAATGGGCATAGATTCTCTGCTTCTGGTGCAGGAAGCTATAGGCTGTCTCAATACTATCTTTTGTCATTGTCTTACTTCATCATAGCCAATTGGTCGGAACTGTCGTTGCTGTTCGCTATACACAAAGCCTTTATCCATCAGATAGTTCTTCAGGTCTTCTGGCTCGGTATTGAAATTAAAGCATAACGACTCTAACGTATCAAACTCTTCATCGCGAAGCAACATATTCACGCTCGACACCAGTATTGCGGGGTCCTTGGGTAAGTAATCCATGACTTTAATAGGAAGTTAAAAGGGATGTTTGATGGGAAGTTAAACGAGAAACCACAGAAATCATCTTTTTCGATGACGCCACGCCTCGGCGCGCACTTTGAAGTTGCGCTGCAGGCATTCGCTGTAGAGCCACGGCTCACAGCTGTGAATATCACCCACATTCAGAAAGTCCTTGTAAGGAGGATATTCTTTTCCTTCATAGCCCTTGACCACCAACACCTGATTTTCGGGCGACAACGTGACGGTGATGGTGTCGTGCAGAATCGCTGGTGTGGCATCTGTGCGCCAATTTACCGGGTTAATGCTCATACAGGTAGCAGCAATGACAGGATGTATATATTTCACATCCTTCACCGTGTTATAACAGATTGTGACGCCCGTATCACTCTCGCCTTGCGCAGCCTTGAGGTGCCGACTCTCCAACGTGTCGGCAGGCGTCACCTTGAAGCCCATGACATAGGCAGCAGCCAACTGTCCATAAGTTTCGTCGGTCATGTGTTTCAGCAGATGAACAACAGCCAGACCGCCCTGACTAAAGCCCGCGATAATCAGCGGGCGCGTTGAGTCGCGCTGGGCTAAAAAGTGGTCGAAAGCCGTGCAAACATCGTCCATAGCCAGTTGAACGCGCTGCCGTATGCTGTCTTCACTCTGCAACATAAAAGACTCTATCGTGGCATGGCGATAGAATGGCGCATAAAAACGATTACCCGGCGACATATAGGCGGCCACCTTATTGATTTCCCGGGCCATGTGTCTGCGATGGCGTTCATTCCATACATCAGCATAATGAACGGTTTGCCCATTCTCATTTTGCCAGTCTTCCTCCCATGTTGACACGACATAGAAGACGTCGGCGCCACGACCGTCTTTATCATCATCGACCGTCAGCCACATAAGCGTATCGTTATAGTTGGGAGCCTGTGGCACGAAAGCCACTTCCTGTGTTATCTTTTCATGCGATGGCAGCAGAGCATACATTGCCATGGCGCTCATCAGCAACACACCTGTCAGCATTAATAGATTCAGATGTTTCATCTTCAGTATTTTAAAAACCGAATGCAAAGATAGCTATATTTTCTCTTTTTTTTGTAATTTTGCACCGATAAATAACAAGAAAAAACACTAAGTATCAGCAATAACTATGAAAGTAAATATTCAAACTATGCTGGGCGACATCATTGTTCGCCTCTACGATGAGACCCCTATCCACCGAGACAATTTCATCAAATTGGTGAAAGAGGGCTACTATGATGGCACGCTGTTCCATCGTGTGATTAAAGACTTCATGATTCAGGGCGGCGATCCCGATTCAAAAGGTGCCCCCGCCGGCAAGATGCTGGGTGTGGGTGGGCCTGACTACACACTCGAAGCTGAGATCAAGGACGGCTTGTTTCATAAGCGTGGCGCCCTGGCTGCTGCCCGTCAGGGAGACGAGGTGAACCCCGAACGTCGCAGCAGCGGCTCGCAGTTCTACATCGTCTGGGGACAGGTTTACAACGAAGGACAGCTGCGCCAGTTCGCCAAGCAACTGCGCATGCAGAAGGTTCAGGATGCCTTCAATGCGCTGGCCACTGAGCATCGCGCAGAGATCATGCAGATGCGACGCGACAGAAATCGTGCCGGTCTGCAGGAATTGCAAGACAAGCTGGTGGCAGAAGCCGAAGGCAAGGTTGGCAAAGACGGTCTGACCGACGAGCAGCTGAAGCTCTACTCTACCATTGGTGGCACGCCGCATCTGGACGGTCAATATACCGTATTTGGTGAAGTGGAGCAAGGTCTTGATGTTGTCGAAATGATTCAGGGCACAGCGACTGGTCGTGCCGACAGACCTATCGACGACATTGAAATGAGAATGTCTATTGTTGAGTAAGAAACACCTTGGCATAACATCATCTATCAACCGTCTTGTCGGCACAACGAACATACATAGCCATTGACCTGAAGTCGTTTTACGCTTCGGTAGAGTGTGTGGACAGGGGACTCGACCCTCTGACCACACATCTCGTAGTGGCCGACGAGAGTCGTACGGAGAAGACCATCTGTCTGGCTGTGACACCGTCGTTGAAGGCCTATGGCATTGGTGGCAGAGCACGTCTTTTTGAAGTTTACCAAAAGGCAAAGGGTGTTGACTTTATCATTGCCAAGCCTCGAATGGCACACTATATCGAGGTCAGCGCCAAGATCTACGACATCTACCTGAAGTATGTTGCCCCAGAAGACATCCACGTCTATTCTATCGACGAAGTCTTCATGGACGTCACAGCCTATCTCGGATCCTACAAGATGACGGCCCATGAGTTGGCCATGACGATGATTCGCGATGTGCTGAAGCAAACAGGCATCACTGCCACTGCCGGCATCGGCACCAACCTATACCTTTGCAAGGTGGCCATGGACATCGTGGCCAAAAAGATGCCTGCCGACAAAGATGGTGTGCGCATTGCCGAACTCGACGAGATGACCTACCGACGCCAACTGTGGGACTACCGCCCCATCACCAAATTCTGGCGTGTGGGCAATGGTATCGCTGAGAAACTGGCCAAGCACGGCATCGAGACCATGGGGCAGCTGGCCCGCCAATCGGTGCTCAGCGAAGAGTTGCTCTACAAGCTCTTTGGTGTCAATGCCGAACTGCTGATAGACCATGCGTGGGGATGGGAGCCATGCACCATGGAGGCTATCAAAGCCTATAAACCGGAGAGCAACTCTTTCAGCAGCGGACAGGTGTTGCAGTCGCCCTACAGCGCCGAACAGGCACGCGTGGTGGTACAGGAAATGGCAGAGGGCATGGCTTTGGACTTGGTCTGCAAGCGTCTTGTCACCGACCAGTTGGTGCTCACCGTGAGCTACGACACGGAATGTCTCACCCGCCCAGACATACGCGACCAGTATCAGGGTGAGATTACCGTCAACTACTATGGCAAGCTGGTGCCAAAGCATGCGCATGGCTCTCACTCGTTCGGTGAGCCCACGTCTTCTTCGCGCCTCATCATGGAGGCTGCGACCAGCATCTTCGACCGGTGTGTGAACCCTATTCTGTTGATACGACGGCTGAACCTGACCACCAATCATGTGACATCAGAAGTGACCGCCCAGCCACCTCAAAAGTCGGTTCAACAGCTGGATCTATTCACGGACTATGTCCGACTTGAGCAGCAAAAGCTGGAGGAACAGGACAAGCTGGTGAAGGAACGAAGGCTACAGGAGGCGCAGCTAAGAATCAAACAGCGCTTTGGGAAAAATGCTATCCTGCGCGGTCTGAACTTCAAAGAGGGGGCCACCGCCAAAGAGCGCAACAGACAGATTGGCGGACACAAGGCGTAGTGCGACTTTGTCGCAAGATGAGAGATGAGAAGTGAGAGGTGAGAGGTGGTGCGACTTTGTCGCAAAGTGAGAGGTGAGAAGTGAGAGGTTTTATTATTTTATGGATACATACGACGACATTATAAATTTGCCACATCATGTGTCTAAACGACACCCGCAGATGTCTCTGTGGAACCGTGCTGCACAATTCGCTCCGTTTGCAGCACTGACAGGCTATAATGATGCCATTGCTGAAACGGAGCGAACTCACAATCAATCTGAATAAGGTCTAATCTACACGAAGTGTCGCTGACATCACACGACGACTGTCGGAACCTATCATCACATCAAAGACTCCTGGTTCCAACACGCTGTTGCCTTCTGCATCGTAATACTGCAGTTGTTCACGACCGATGCGGAAAGTCACCTTCCGCTTCTCACCAGCTTTCAGTTGTATTCTCTGGAAACCTTTCAACTCTTTCACAGGACGTGCCACTGAGGCTGCCTGCTGGTGGATATACAACTGTACGATTTCGTCACCATCGCGCTTTCCCGTATTTGTTACCGTCACGCAGGCTTCTATGCTGCCATCAAAGGCCATCTCTGCACTACTGAGCGACAGGTCTGAGTAGCTGAATGAGGTATAGGTCAGTCCATAGCCAAACGGATAGAGCGGATCATTGCGCAGTTCCAAATAGTTACTTTGATATTTACGATAGTCGTTAGCCCCCTCAGGCACCGGACGACCGGTGTTCAGGTGGTTATAGTAAAGAGGCACCTGACCGATGGACTGTGGCATTGTCACCGTCAGTCGTCCGCTGGGCGCCACCTTGCCAAACAGCACATCGGCAATGGCATCGCCAGCCTCGGAACCAGCAAACCACACATTCATAATGGCATCCACATGCTCCTGCTCCCAGGTCAGCACTGTGGGACGACCCGAGAAGTGGAGCAACACAACGGGCTTGCCCAGCTTCACCAGTTCAGCCAGCAACTCGCGCTGCTCATCGGGCATCTCCAACGTAGCACGACTCGATGATTCGCCAGAGAAATCGGCACACTCGCCCATGGCGCAGACGATGACATCTGCCTTCTGAGCGACAGCAAGTGCTTCGGCCTTAGCCCGAACGGCATCGACACGAGGAATGGTCTTGCCAAACTCGGCGGCCTTCTGCAGAGCCTCATCGCGCGTCAAGTTGCAACCTTGCGCATAGAGCAGTCTGCCCTTGGGCAAACGCTGTTCCAACGACTCCTTGACAGTGGCATAGCGCTCTGGCGTATAAGCCACACACCATGTGCCAGCAATGTTAGCACGGTCGTTGGCCAGTGGACCTATCAGGGCGATGGTCTTATCCATCGTCAAAGGCAGCAGTTCATCCTGATTTTTCAACAACACGAAAGTCTCTGCTGCCATCTTTCTGGCTGCAGCACGATGCTCTTTGGTAAAGATATCTTTGGCTCTGCGCTTCGCATCCAGATGACGATAAGGATTGTCAAAGAGTCCCAGTTTCCACTTGGCTTCCAGCACACGACGGCAGGCTTGGTCTATCTCATCCATCGTCACCGCCCCATCTTGCAGCGAGGCAGCCAGTGTGTTGATGAATCCGTTCGAACACATATCCATGTCGGTACCGGCCTTCAGCGCCTTGGCCGAGTTGCTCTTCAGGTTGCCAAAGCCCCAGGTAGTCATCTCGCCAATAGAACCATAGTCTGTCACCACAAAGCCATCGAACTTCCACTGGTTGCGCAGCACGTCGGTCAACAGCCAACGGTTGGCTGTGGCATGCTGTCCATCGACAATGTTGAAGCTCGACATATACGAGCCTGCCCCAGCCTCAGCAGCAGCCTTATAGGGAGGAAAATACTGGTTGTACATGCGCAGTCGGCTCATATCTACGGTGTTATAATCGCGTCCAGCCTCAGCAGCGCCATAGAGTGCATAGTGCTTCACGCACGCCATCACGCGGTCTGGTGTGTAGCTATCGCCCTGATAGCCGCGCACATAAACTTTGGCCACCTCAGCGCCTAAGAAGGGATCCTCGCCAGCACCCTCTGCCATGCGCCCCCAACGGGCATCTACACAGATGTCCACCATGGGCGAATAGACCCAGTTGATGCCATCAGCCGAAGCCTCACGTGCAGAGATGCGTGCCATCTCCTCAATCGCTTCCAGATCCCACGAGCATGCCAATGCCAGTGGAATTGGAAAGATGGTCTCATAGCCATGGATTACGTCCATCCCCACGATGAGGGGAATGCCTAAGCGCGATTTCTTCACGGCAATATCTTGCAGGGCCTTGATCTTGCTGACACCTTTTAGGTTGAACACCCCACCCAGTTGTCCGTTGGCAATACGCTGCCCTACTTCTGTGTTCACGGCGCCACCCGTCACAATCTCGTCACTGGCTGGTGCCAGGTTCAACTGTCCCAGCTTTTCTTCCAGTGTCATTCTGCTCATCAGCTGACTGACAAAGACATTCATGTCACCCGTCTGTGCCTGCATGTTCAGACACATTGCGCTCAGCATTATCGTCAAAAGTGTTATTCGCATATATACGTTCATTCTTTCAGTTTAAACGTAATTTTATCAGATATATTGTCTGAGGAATTGCCTATCAAAGCCTCAAAGGTGCCTGCTTCTGCACGCCATTCACGAGCAGCTTCGTCATAGAAGCTCAAAGACTCACGACCAATAGTCAGTGTCACCACCTTGCTTTCGCCTGGCTGCAAGAACACTTTTTCAAAAGCTTTCAGTTCCTTCTTAGGACGTTCCACCGAGCATTCCTTATCAGATATATATAGTTGGATGACCTCTGCGCCTGCACACTTACCAGTATTCTTCACCTTGACACTAAACTGATACGTTCCGTTGCCCATGTCTGTCCACGACTGACAACTCATTGCAAACTTCGTATAGCTCAGTCCGTGACCAAAGGCGAAGAGCGGTTTGATGTTCTGCTTCTCCAACCAGCGGTAGCCCACAAATATATCCTCTCTATACTCCTCATCAATGATCTGTTCACCATTGCGCCATGTGCCAGGATAAGTACCTAAAGCATGTGCCCCACAGTCTGCCAAGTGCTTGTACCACGAGAATGGCAACTTACCGCTGGGGTTTGCCTTGCCCAGCAACACATTGACCAGAGCTTCGCCACTCTCAGAGCCAATAAACCATCCTTGAACGATGGCGGGAACCCTGTCGGCCCAAGGCATCTCGACAGCATTACCCGAGATGTTGACATACACCAGACGTGGATTCACCTTCAGTATAGCCTCAATGACCTCGTTTTGCCCATAGGGCAACGCATAGTCCTTACGGTCATGGCCCTCGCTATCCTGATAATCGCTCTTATTCAGTCCGCCGAAGAAGACCACATAATCAGCCTTCTTGGCCTTCTCCACAGCCTCAGCAATTAGCGCTGCCGGTGTGCGCATATCGTAAAGGCTGCGGCCTACCGTCACGCCATTGTAGCTCTGCACGGTGTCGCCAACATAGCCACGGGCATAGTCTATTGAAAGTTGAGAATTGTCTGTTGCCGATTGTGCCTTGAAGGCATCAAGAGGCAGTATCTCTTTTTGCACCTTCAACGATGAAGAGCCACCGCCCACGGTCATCATCTTAATAGCATTTTCGCCAACCACCAAGATTCGTTTGCCCTGTTTCAATGGCAAGAGACCATGATCATTCTTCAAAAGCACAATACCCTCCTCTGCTATTCTGAGTGCTGCATCATAGTGACTCTCAGAACAAAGGAAGCCGACGGGCTTATTTTTCTGCATCGTGGTGCGATAATACAGGCGCAACACGCGGCGCACCTTTTCGTCGAGTTCCTTCATAGAGAACTTACCCTGCTGAATCAGTTTCTTGTATGGCAATGCCAAATAATAGCTATCATAAGCATTAGAGGCACCTTCCGTCAGACCATTGGTCCACGAACCAAACTCCATATCAAGACCGTTCCTTACGGCCTGTTCCGTGTCATGCACGCCACCCCAGTCAGACACCACTACCCCGTCAAACTGCCAGTCGTGCTTCAGTATCTTGTTCAGCAACGTGGCATTATGGCAGCAGTGCTCATTCTTATACAGGTTATAAGCCCCCATGATGGCCCAAGCGCCACCCTGCTGGACTGCGGCTTTGAAGGCTGGCAGATAGATCTCGTGCAGAGCACGGTCGCTCACCACCACATTCACATTGAAGCGATTCTCCTCGTCATTGTTCAGCGCATAATGTTTCACACACGATGCCACCCCTTTTGACTGGACACCCTGTATGTATGGAGCCACCATCCGTGACGCCAAGAAAGGGTCCTCGCCCATATATTCAAAATTACGGCCATTGAGAGGCGTACGATTGATGTTTACACCTGGACCAAGCAATACATGTTTTCCACGATAAAGAGCCTCTTCGCCCAAACTCTCGCCATAGAGTCGGGCCATCTGAGGGTTCCACGAAGCAGCCAGACAAGTCAGTGCAGGAAAAGCCACACACGAGTCGTTTGTCTGTCCAGCCTGTTCCCACTCGTCCCACAACACGTCTGGACGCACCCCATGAGGGCCATCGGTGGTCCACAGGTCAGGGAATCCCAAACGTTTTACGCCAGCTGCCGAGAATTTAGACTGGGCATGAATCACGGCTATTTTCTCGTCGAGTGTCATCCTACTCAGCGCATCCTCTATGCGCTGTTCCATAGGTTTACTGTCATCCAGATACACAGGCAACGTCTGTGCTTGTGTATCTATCGTGACACAAAGCAGCATGGCGGATATTATAATCTGTTTCATTATATTTATATAGAGTATGTTAATTTGTCAAAATGAAGCATGAGGAGACATCGTCGCGTGTGTTTCATTTCTTTTGAAACACACGCACATAATCTACCTCCATGGTGGCAGGCAGCGCACTCTCGTCAATGCCCTGGGCACCACCCCAGCTTCCACCCCAAGCGAGGTTCAGGATGATGTAGAAGGGAGCATCGTAGGGCCAGTCGTCACGCCCCAGGCCTCGGTTGTCATAGCTCAGTTGGACCTTTCCATCCACATAGGTCGTGATATTGGTTGGTGTCCAAAGAATGGCATAAGTGTGAAAATCGTCTTCAGCACCGTCACACTTCATCTCATGGGTCACCTGTGTATTATTAGAGTGAACGTGCGCATTAGCGTGCAGACTCGAAGACACATAGTTGGGATGGTAGCCCACCTCTTCCATGATATCTATTTCGCCATCTGCGGGCCACGAATTAAAGTTCACAGGCATCATCCAGAAAGCTGGCCATGTGCCTTTGCCCTTTGGCAACTTGATGCTGGCCTCAATATAGCCATAAGTCCATCCTTGTTTTACTTTGGCATATACACGCCCAGAATAAACCTTTCCATTTTCCTTCAAAGCCGTGATACGCAGTGTTCCACTCTTCACCTGTGTCACCAACTGCCCCTCTGGCGTCTTGTGGTTCACGTAGTTCTGCAGTTCATTGTTGACCCATCCGGCGCCTTTCACCTCGTGTGTCCAGTTATTGGCATCCAGTTCCGTTCCTGCGTCAAACTCATCCTGCCATACCAGCGCATAACCTTCTGGCGCATTGTAGGCGGCAGTTTCTGCTGCAGCCTGCGTAATCTTGATTTTCTTGCGGGACGAGCCCGACATGATCACGACGTTACCTGAGCGCTCCGATGTGCTTGGATTCTCGTCAACAGTGACAACCGCTTGATTTGATGAATACTGTGCCGTGGCCTTTATAAAATCGCCTTCTGCATAGAGTCCCCACTCTTTGCCTGTCGTTCTGACATCTACTGAATAGGTACCACCATCAGCTGGCACACTGATAGTTTCTAACGAAGTGGTAATCACTGGCCCTGAGGGCTCCGAGTCATCACCGTCACCACCGCAGCCCAGAAGGGCTACGGTGAGTGAAAGTAATAGAGTACTAAACATGTAACGTTTCATTATTTGCTTTTATTATCCTTTATTGTGCTTTTTCAAAAATGATATCACTGATTGTGATATTGGTTCCTGCAGGGGCGCCAGCAAAATCAAATACCAAAGTGAACTCATGTGCATCACCCTTTGGCAGTGTGACACCAGTAGCCTTGTAAACAAAAGGCTCATCTGCTTTCAGGTTATGGCGACCATCGAAGTATTTGTTGTCATCGTGCTTCACTTCTTCGCTCTCGTCACTCTGTGTCAGCTTGATGGTAGCGTCATTGATATCGCTATCGGCAGTAATGGTGCACTGGAAATTATAGGGGTCATTCTGCTTGGCACTCAGTGTCGTCAAGATTTTCACCTGTGCCTGCCACTGATTTGAACCGACACCTTCAGGAACAGTCAGGCTCCACTTGCTACCATCATGTTTGATTTCCGGCTGCGTCTCCACCATACTCCAACCTGCATCAGCAAAGTATGTTGAAGTGCCTTTAAAGTTAGTCCCATCATCAACGCTCTTCCACAGGTTGTTGGCATCATCGTAGGCCATCACGACAGCCTCCTCAAGAAAGATTTTGCTGATTTTGACATGAGCGCCCTCTTGAATGCCGCCAAAGTCATAAACAAGCGTCAACTCGTGAGCATCATCCTTCTTCAGCTCTACAGCTTCGGCTTTATATATCAGAGGCACGTCGGCCTTCACATCATGACGACCATCGAAGAAGTGGTTGTCGTCGTGCTTTTTGTCTTCACTTTCGTCACTCTGTGTCAACTTGATGGTTACGCCGCTAATATCGACGTCTGACTCTACAACACAGTAGAAGTTGTACTTCTTGGCCTTTGATGCCGGGAGTGTGGTCATGATTTTCACTTGTCCCTGCCACTGATTTGGTCCCACGCCTGCAGGTGCTACAAATTCCCATGCACCATCTTTATGGATAATTTCCGGCTGAGTTTCCAAAGCACTCCAACCTTCGTTAGCGAAGAAGGTGGAAGTGCTCTTGAAAGCAGTGCCAGCCTCAACAGCAGCCCAAAGGTTAGATGCAGCTGCTGGATCCCAGTCCATCACGGGCTGGTCACCGCTTTCACCACCTTTCACGATGGTACCATCGTCGTTGGCATGGTCTTTCAGCACAATGCTGTTGATATTGATCTTGGTTTCCTTGGGCGCATAACCGAAGTCAAACACCACTTTCACCTGATTGAGGGTTTTACCCTTGAGGTCACTCTTCCAGAAGACGACATCCTGTCCGGCCTTCAGGCTCACGTCGGCAACATCGATAATTGTTTCGCCATCAGCCTCATCGGTCACCTTTACTGTCACGCCGTCAACATCTTTATCGGCATTCAGAATGACAGAGAAGTCATAGTTCTTGTCTGCAGTGATGTTTACATCAGAGTGCAGTTGGAACTGAGCCTGCCATCTGTCACTACATGCCTCAGGCACGGTGATCGTGTAGTCATTGGCTCCTTCTACATAGGTAGCTTTCATCTCTTCAGTAAGATCAGTTACCCATCCTGGGTTGAAGTAGAAACTTGCAGTGGGAGTAACGCCCTTCCACAGGTTGAAGTCGCTGCTGGCATCAAAGCCCTGCTCTTCAACCAGTCGCTCATCGGCTGCACTTGTCAGCACGAAACGCCATGCGATGGTGCGGTCTGGCGTTTCATAGACCAACACCAGTTTGCTTGCTGTCAGCGACTCGATGCGGAACATAGGATTCTCATACTGAGCATCGCTCGATATATAAGGGAACATGGTGTTGGCAGCAAACTGAATATAAGTTTGCTTGGTCACATTACCGGCAGCATCCTCCCAGTCGTAAACCTCGAAACTCCAGGTCGAGGTCTGACTACCGATCGTCACGTCAACATCATCAGCGTCATTTTGCGTATTCCACTTCGTTACGCCCTTATTGACGAAGGTCTTTCCGTCGGCACCAGGATTATAGGTATAGCCACCGCCTTTACGATTGGTCGTGGTGAAGGTGATGCGGTCGTCATAAATGCCAAAATCCTTTTTATCGTTAGGAGCAGCACTCCACCAATCGGTGGCAGCTGTTCCTGCAGGACCACAACCAAGGTGCCCCACTTCCTTGTTGGCTATACGCCACTCCTTGTCACAAAGACGACGGAAGTCGGCTGTGTAGTCAATCTTTGTCTCATTGAAGGTAAACGACTTGCTGACCACGCCATGACTGAATCCATTGCGATTACCCAGTTTCAAGTCGATGGTATAAGTGCCTGCCTCAGGATTCTGGTAGCCCACCTCCTGCAGGGTAGAATAGCTATTGCCATTGACAATCCACACAGGGTATGTGCCGGGCTGTGGCGTATAGGTAGCAATCATCTGGTTGGTCTCCTGGTCCACGCTGATATTGAAATCAACATTTTCCACCGAGGGGATACCATTGGGATCAGCGCCATCGAAACTGTCGGGCGAGCAGGCATTCAACAAGGCACCTGCCATCAGAGCTCCCATCGAAAATTGAAATATCTTATTCATACTTTTTTCTAAACTCCTTAATTAACAATTAGTATTCGTTCTGTACCAGCGTTGGGTCGGCATCCAGCTCGCTCTGAGCCAGAGGAATATGCTTCTTGCTGGGTGTCCATGTGTTGGTGCGGTAGCCATATTTATCGGGTACCAGCACGGTGCTTGCCTTCTGCGTGGCACCGCTGATGCCCTCTGCACGCACCAGGTCGAAGTAGCGTTTGCCCTCGCCGCACAGTTCCAGATGGCGCTCTGTGAAGATATCGTCGATGGTCACAGCATCCAGTTTCTTCAGTCCTGCACGTGTGCGCACCTCGTTCACGTAGTCCTTGGCGTCAGAAGCGCTGCCACCAGTCTGCAACAACAGCTCGGCTGCGTTCAGCAGTGTCTCGGCATAGCGATAGATACGCTTGTTGTTATTATAGTTCAGGTTCTTCGAGGTAGGACAGTCAATATTGTTGGCTGTCTGCGGACGATATTTTCCGTGCCAGATATGCGTGTCCTGATAACGCTCGGAATACTGAGTGCCCTGCACATTCCAGCAAGTCACGTCACGACGCTTGTCGGCGGCATCATACATATTATAGGTCTCGACCCTCATAGGCAAGAAGCCCCAACCCTCGGCACCGGCATCCCAGCCGTCGCCACCTTTCCAGTCCTTTGGCGAACAAAGTGTGGGGAACACGGTTCCACCTGCATTCAAGGCTGCTGCGCCCCAGTCGCGCTGTGCTTGGTCATCGTTGTAGTTGATCTCGAAGATGCTCTCTTCGCACCACTCTCCATGCTCTGTCCACAGGTCGGCGAAACTGGGATTCAGGTCATAGTTTGGATCACCTATGATTTCCTGCATGTACTTCAAAGCAGTAGGATAGCGTGCACTGTCGTTTTGATACATCACCATCTCGGCATAGAGCATATAGGCGAATGCCTGACTGACGCGTCCCGACTCGGCGGCGGGCCAGCGCATGGGCAGCACCTCTGAGGCGATGATTTCCTCCAGTTCGGGCAACAAGCGAGCATAGATCTCGTCGGCTTTGAGCTGAGGTGCCGTGTAGGGCAGCGACAGGTTTTCAAGATAGAAGGGCACATTGCCATAGTAATGCCACAATATATTATAATAGTACACGCGAAGCAAACGAGCCTGCATCTCCATCGACGCACGGAAACTGGCGCTGGCATTGCCGCTCCATCCTGCATACTTGATAGCATCGTTGCAGCGCTTAATACCACTGTAGAAGTCGCCCCAGAGTGTGGAAAGCGTGTTATTGCCGTCGGCTTCATAGTTGAACAGACGGTGCCAGTGCTGGTTGTCTCGAACGTCGCTGCCACCGACCCAGAAGTCATCGCCCATGATCTCGCCATCGACGGTCAGGTCATTATAGGCCACATTGTCCCAGTCGGGCCAGTGCAGCGGTGCGTAGGCCGAGGTAAGCGCCTCGTTCAGTCTTTCCTCCGTCGTGTAATATTCTTCCAGAGGTTCTCCCGTAGGATTCTTCACCTCAAGGAAGTCGTCGCTGCAGGCAGCGACAAAAAGGGACAGGCCAACAGTGAGCAGTGAATAATTGGCTGCCGTCATTCCCTTTTTCAATAGGTTGTTTATCTTGTTGTTCATATCATCTAAACGCTTTATTTCATAAAACTCTGTAACTATAACGAAATATTGAATCCCAGTGTGTAGGTGCGAGCCTGTGGATATACGCCGTAGTCAACACCCAGACTGGTAGAACCCGAACCGATTTCAGGATCGAAGCCCCAGTACTTGGTCCAAGTGAAGAGGTTCTCGGCACGAGCGTAAAGGCGCAGACGGCTGACACCGACCTTACGGGTGAGATGGCGTGGCAAAGTGTAGCCCAGCGTGATGTTTTTCAGACGCAGATAGCTGCCATCCTGAATATACATGTCACTGCAGACCCAGTTCTTTGAGTTGCCAATAGTGGGCACCGTATTGCTGGTACCTTCGCCCGTCCAGCGCTGCAATATCCAAGTGGGATAGTTGCCAGAAGGAATATCTTGACGATAGGTAGCGTCGAACACATCAGCACCGCTTACGCCTTGGAAGAAGACGCTCAGGTCGAAGCCTTTCCACTCAGCGTCGAAGTTCAGACCAAAGGTCCAGTCGGGCACACCGTTACCAATATTGGTGCGGTCGTCAGAGGTGATGGCATTGTCTCGATTGGTATCCACGAAACGGAAATCACCAGGGTTTGAAGATGTGCCATACTTAGCATTATAGGCATCTGCTTCTGCCTGATTCTGCAGGATGCCGTTGGTCTTATAGCCATAGAAGAAGGGGAATGGCTGTCCGTTCTCGGCACGTGTGCCGCCATCGCTGAACTGGTTGATGCCGAAGTCCAGGAAGCCATTGTCGTTACCCAGGTTCTTCAGCTTGTTTTTCAAGTAAGAAGCATTACCCTTCACGGCAAAATGTGCATCAGAGATGTGCCACTTATAGCCCAGTTCAAATTCGACACCGCTGTTCTCCATATCGCCGACATTGGCCAGAGGTCGAGCTTCGCCGACATACGATGGGATGGGCATCTCGATAATCATTCCGTTGGTCTTCTTGACGAAGTAATCCACGCTGAATGTCAGCTGGTTGTTCCAGAAGCCCACGTCCAGTCCCAGGTCGGTCTGTTCGCTCTCCTCCCATTTCAGGTCTTCGTTGGCAAGACGGTTGGCTTTCGAGCCGTAAACCATAGAGGCAGTCTGACCAAAATAGTAGTTGCTGGAGGCGCCGATGGTGGTCAGTGTGGTGTAGGCGAAGTCACCAATATTGTCGTTACCGTTCTTACCCCAGCTGGCACGCAGTTTCAGGTTGCTCAGCCAGTCGCGTGTATCCTTCATGAAGTCTTCGTTCATGATGTTCCATCCGAATGAGAATGAAGGGAACACACCATACTTATTGTTTGAACCAAAACGGCTCGAACCGTCACGACGGATGGTGCCTTGCAGCATGTACTTCTCGTCGTAGTTGTAGCTGACACGGGCAAAGAGCGACGAGAGGTGATGCTCGGTGTAAGGTCCGCCCCAAGCGCCCACCAGACTCTTGGCACCCGTGATCTTGCCATTGGCATCGGTAGAGAGTTCCAAATCGCCGCCCGTGGTATAATTCAGGCTGGGTTTGTTGATATTGACGAGGTTCCAGTGCGAACCGCCCAGCTCGTCGCCCTTGAACTTCATGGCGCTCTGTCCCAGCACAACGCCGATGGTGTGCTTACCAAATATCTTGTCGTAGGTCAGGGTGTTCTCCACCTGCCATGTTGAGTTATTGCCTTTATAAGATGTGGCAGAAGTATGGTCGGCATTGTTATTGCCCGAAAGATAGAACTTCTGTTTGGTGGCAGCATCGTAACCCCAGAACGAGAGCTCGGCACTGTAGGTGAAGTGGTACTTCAGTTCGTCCCACAACTGCAGGTCGAGCGAGAACTTTGGCATGAACTTATGACTCCAATTGCGGGTGGGTGTCCCCTGCATCAGGGCTATTGGGTTGACCTGTTCATTATAAGAGCCCACATAGTTGGGGATGGTATAAGGATTACCCTGGTCATTGCGATAGAGCTCGTACTTAGCATACTGATCCATCATCTTCTCGCCAGCAAGGGCATTGCCATCGCGATCATAACCGGCATCGAGTGTGACTGGCAACACAGGAGCCAGATAGAGAGCCGAACCGAGTGGCGACCCCCAGGTAGAGTTGGTCTCCACACCTGTATTATGTACACGCATGTAAGAGATGTTGGCACTGAGGTCCAGTTTGTTCAGAAAGCTGCGCTCTTTTGAATCATCGAAAAGATTATACTGATTGTTCGAGCGAATGGTCAAGCGGTCATAGTTTGAATGTCCATAGTTACCACCTACGATACCTTCTTGAGTGAGGTAACCCAACGAGAGGTAGTAGTTAGCCTTCTCCGTAGCACCACTGATGCTGACGTCATGCTGCGCTATAGGGGCATTGTCGTTAAAGACCAGATCCTGCCAATCAGTACCAAAACCTTTGATGGCACGGCCGTTGGCATCCACCAGATTGTAGGGATCCTGATAGATAGGAGCCATGCCGTTCTGTACGGCTGCCTCATTCTGCAGGATGGCATAGTCGGTGGCACCAGTCACATCGCGCTTCTTCCAGGCACTCTGCCAGCCGTAGCCGAAATTATAGTTAATGGAGGCCTTGCCCATCTTACCCTTCTTGGTGGTCACCAGGATGACGCCATTAGCGGCACGGGCACCATAGATAGCACCAGAAGCGGCATCCTTCAGCACTTCAATACTTTCAATATCATAGGGGTTGACGCTTTCCATACCATTCTGATCGGTTGGCATTCCATCGATAATATAAAGAGGATTTGAGTCGTTGATGGTACCAATACCGCGGATGCGGACCATTGACTTTGAACCAGGCTGACCCGACGAGGAGGTGACGTTGACGCCAGCGGCCAATCCCTTCAGGGCATCTTCGGCACGCAGACGTGTCTTTCCGTCCAGATCGTCGGCGCTGACCTTAGCAATAGCAGCTGTAACGACACTCTTTTTCTGCACACCGTAGCCGATGACTACGACATCCTGCAACACCTGAGAGTCTTCCTTCAGCATCACTTTCATGCCTCGGGTGGCTTTCATTTCCTGCGTGACATAGCCTATATAGCTACACACGACGACAGCGCCCTCGTTCACCCTGATGGAGAATTGACCATCGAGGTTGGTGACGGTACCATTCTGAGGATTTGATTTCTCGACGACAGAGACACCAATAAGGGGCTCTCCATGTTCGTCTGTCACTGTACCCAAAATGTTTTGGGCTTGTGTTGCCATTGACACTACCAGTGCCAGCAACAACCACAGAAACCTTTTTTCTTTCATACTTTGGTTAGTTGGTGATAAATTATAATTTTAGTTGATTAATAAATTGGTTATTGACATATCACGTCGATGATTGTTTCGACGGCTCAAAATTATACAAAAAAGCAATGCCACTCGAACACGTGGATTCAAAAAGTGGACAACAACCAATGCATTAAAAGTGCAAGTTATTAATTTCTAAACACTTGCATCTAAAAGAGATTCAGAAAAAGAGTGGATGAGATATAAAGGTGTAAAATGACATTTATTACTGATTTTTGCCGGTTTCATCGTCACAAAGCCTTCACTTGCTCTTCAAACAACTCACGATTGCCGAGTGCACCGTTTTTGATACGCGCACGGTAATTATAGATAGTGTTGACGGAATAGTGGAGGAATTCGGCAATCTTCGACGAGTCTTCAAATCCCAAGCGGATAAGAGCAAAGATGCGAATGTCGGTGGTCAGTCGGTTCTCTGCTTTAGGATGAATACGCATTTCGGGCTGCAGCAAAGCATTGAAATCATCGATAAAACCGGGGAAAAGATGCAAAAAGACGCTGTCAAAGTTTTCATATAGTTCTTCCAATTCTTTCTCCTTGAGCTCGGTGGACTTTGACATCTGGTAGAGTTCTTCAAGTTCTTTGTTCTTCATCTTCTTGTTGACCAACTTGCGATAGTTATCGAGCTTGTCAATATATTGTGCGCAGAGGCTCATGAATCGACCTATATATTCTTCCTTCACGCGATTGCTCTCCGACAACCGGGCATTGAGTTGCGACAACTCGTCCTTCTGGCTGGCCAACAGATCGTTGACCATGGCCAACTCATCGTTAGAGGTGCGCAGGTCGTTACGGGCGGCATTCAACTGGATGTTGCGGTGATGCACAATGTAAAGAATGGCTAACAGCAGTACCAACATCACGCTAATCACAGACAGCGCACAAAGCAACTGCGAGGTGGTGCGTTCGCTCTGCGACTTATACTCCTTGGCGATGTGCGACAACAGGGGGGCTATCTGCCAATTGCGCTGACGCGAACCATAACGGTTGGCACAGTCGCTGGTATAGCTAATGTAGCGCGAAGCACGATCGACATCGCCACTGAGCATCAGTTGGTTGGCCAGTTCCCACATGCTGCCCTGGTCCATCACGGCATTGCGGATGTCGCTCAGCACCGACTCGGTGAGCCAGTACATCATCTGTGCGGTGTCGCGCTGTATCTTATAGTCGATGAAACGATAAAGGGTGGTCATGGCATAACGATGGCTGCCAGGCTCAACGGTCTTCATCCACTCGTCATTGATGGCAAGTGCCGTCTTGATGTCGCCTGCGTTCTGAGCATCCTGCTCGCGGCGAACAAAGCATGCTTCGCTGGTGGCAGGCAGGTAGTCGTACATCAGCTGCTTGTAGTGTTGTTCTTTTTGCCAGTATATCTGGCGCATATCTTCGAGATGGGTGTAATAGCCAAGCTCACCATAAATATTATTATAGGCTTCATAATAGGTGCCCAGCACAATTTTATCAAGACTGCTATCGACATGGATGGAGTCGAGTATGGTGAGGGCCTCGTCATAAAGGCCGATGTTTGAACAGCAGATGGCCAACTGCGAACGACAACGCACGGATAAGTTGCGGTTGCCCTGCAGATCGGCCAGCGAGATACACTGGCGGAGAAAATAGATGGCTGAGTCGCTGACAAAGGGGCGGTAGAGTTCGTACAACTGATAGCCCACATCCATTTTTTGCTGCCCGCTGTTGATGTCGAAGGCATGGCGTGCTGCCGATATTTTTGCTTCGCGCTGGGCAACATATGACGAAGACTGGGCTATGGCCTCATCAATCAGACGGTAACGCGCCTCAATATCGACTTGCTGGGCATAAACGATGGTGGCACAACACACGAAAAGGTTGATTAATAGTTTTCTCATCATTACTTAGTTATTGATACAATCGACAAATGCAAACATGCCGACAAACGTTGGACAAAAATACGAAAAGTAGCGGGAAGCACAAAAGTTTTTAATATTTTTTATACGGAAAGCGATAGTTTTGGAACGAAAACAAATGCGTAGCTTTGGCTTGCCAACAGTTACACTTTATCACAAAATGCACCACTTTTGATACAAAAGACCATAATTTTTGATTATATTTTTGATTTTTGTTTAGATAAATTTAAAAATATTTGGAACTTATCCATAAAATTGTTATCTTTGCAGCATAAATCCACGTTAATCAGGTATTTGAGCCTCTACGAAGCTATCTACAACGTTCAACGGTAGGGGCATCAATTAAAGACGATTATTAGGAACCACTACGTAACATTGAATAACAACGCATACCAAGCAAAAGGAAAATGACAGCAAATACAAACAACTGGAGTTTAGGAGAAATTACTGTAATTCCAAAACTAGAGAGATTCTTGAAAAAAAGCGGCAGGAATACATACAACCAGTATGTAAACTCTCGCTATATGTGCATACGTGAAGAAAGCAGCAATAAGTGTGGCATCTTAATCAAAGTGCTGGGCAAAACAACGCCTCGTCATATTAAGATACATAAGGGTGAGCCTTTCAGTAAAGACGAAATTGAAGAGCAGTTCTACACCACCACCCTGTTCAGCTATCCCTACCCCACCATGAGAAAACTTGACGAAGTATTAAATATACTGCGTACAAGCCCTAAACTGGTGAACCTGCTTGAGGAAGCATCCATGCACATTAATCTCGACTCAACATTCTGGGTGAGAGACACCAAACGCACTTTCCTATTCCAGAAAAAGTTGCAATATCTTGATGGATATACAGGCGAGTTATGCTTGTCATCAAGCAATCAGCCCCGCTATCGTGTGTCTATCATTTACTTTTTTAAAGGCGAGCTGATTTGGTAAGCACGCTCTTTGGGATTTCCTAGCACAGGGTTAGGAAATTCCCTAAGAACTTTGTCATCCAACTGCATCATGAAGTAAAATGAAAAAACGTAAGTCAAATTATAAACCTTAATCTTTACGTTACGACTTTTCAACTCATGATTTGAATTCATCCATGCTTCATATCCGCACAGGACGCGGAGTGAGTTGACGCTTTTTAGGCTCAAGCGAAAATTCATAGGGGTAATCCTTTATTTGCGCTTTTTGTTATTTCTGTAGTGGCTCAGCAGATTCTTTAGATAGAAATCAATAGAAAGGAATCCTATTGAGAATATCTCTCTCCCTCTGGAGGGACGGGTGGGGTCTGTATCTCCATTGGCAGTTAGAACATCACTGACCCCACCCCCAACCCCTCCCCTACATGGGAGGGGAGGGGCTACGGAGTCCTTGGATTTTCAACCGCATAGTACGAAAGATTCCTTTTGGGGTATGTTCTATAAATTACATATATCATCCGCAGAACTCCCCTCCCTTCAAGGGGAGGGGCTGGGGTGGGGTCTGTATCTCCATTGGCGGTTAGAACAACACTGACCCCACCCCCGACCCCTCCCCTACATGGGAGGGGGGTGGCTGCGCAAGGTTCAATAAACACAGACTGAAAACACAAAAGGTCTCAGAAAGTTGCGTTATAGTGCTGCTTTTGTCTTGTTATAGTTTCGCTTTTGCGTTGTAATAGCTTTAGTTTTGATGTCCGTCCAGCCCCTAGATGTGGCGCATCCAGCCCCTGGAACGAGTCGTTTTAGCCCCTGGATGCGGTTGTTCTAAGGGCTGGATGTTGAGCATCCAGGGGCTAGACCAGAAACGAAAGCTTTGGTTTTAGACTTTAGAAACGCCTCTTCTAGACTTTAGAATACGTGCTTTTAGACTTTAAAACGACCCTCTTCAGACTCTGGAAATGCCTATTCAAGACTCTGGGAGCATCGCGAAACCTACGCAATTGCAACTGAGCCCTTGAGCCTCTACTGAGCCGTCATCAGATGCCGATGAACATACAACAATCAAAAAAAATCCAAGCTACCGTTTACCAGTGGCTTGGACTTTCACTTTGTCGGGATTACTGGACTCGAACCAGCGACCTCGCGCCCCCCAGACGTGTGCGCTACCAACTGCGCTAAATCCCGATCAATATGCTCTTCTTCCGAATTGCGGATGCAAAGGTACTGACTTTTTCCGAAACTGCCAAATTTTTCTGCATCTTTTTCACCTTTTTCCAAAAAACTTTAATTATTGCAGGGCGATAGTAGCATTATGACTTTTATTTTGTAACTTTGCCGTCAGATATGGAGACTTACAACATCATAGCACCGGAAAGACTGCAGGCTACCATCAAACTGCCTGCCTCGAAGAGCATTTCGAACCGGGCACTCATCATACATGCACTGACAGGAGGGGACATGCTGCCCGACAACCTGAGCGACTGTGACGACACAGAAGTGATCATTCAAGCATTGGAACGGATGCCTCACGTCATCGACATCAAAGCGGCTGGCACTGCCATGCGCTTTATGACGGCTTTTCTGTCGGCCACAGAACATGGTGAACACATCATCACGGGCACAGAACGCATGAAGCACAGACCTATCAAACTGCTGGTTGACGCCCTGAGACACCTGGGAGCCGACATCGAATATGAAGGAGAAAACGGTTTTCCACCGCTGAAAATCAACGGACAGCAGCTGGAGGGCGGTGAGCTGGAGATTGCGGGCAACATGTCGTCGCAATACACCTCAGCACTGCTGATGGTTGGACCCGTGCTGAAAAAGGGACTGACACTGCGACTGACCGGCGAGATTATTTCGCGACCATACATCGACTTGACGCTCTGGACCATGCGTGAGTTTGGCGCTGACGCCGAGTGGACCTCGATAGACACCATCACCGTGCAGCCTAAGCCCTACGTGGCGCGTCCCTATTTGATTGAGAACGACTGGAGCGGTGCCAGCTATTGGTATGAGATGGTGGCGCTGTCGAAGGATGAGGAGGCTGAGGTGAAACTTAGCGGACTGATGGACGGGTCGAAACAGGGTGACTCAGGTGTGCGCTACCTGTTCAGTCTGCTGGGGGTGAAGACCATCTTCGAGACCAAGGAACCTGGCATACCCACCACCGTGACCCTGAAGAAGAGCGGACGTCACGTGCCCAGACTGGAATATGACTTTGTGAACATGCCCGACCTGGCGCAAACATTTGTTTGTACGTGCTGTGCACTGGGGGTGCCCTTCCACTTCACGGGATTGCAGACGCTGAAGATCAAGGAGACCGACCGCATGGCTGCATTGACAACAGAAATGAGAAAACTGGGCATCGAACTGAAGAGTGTGAACGGTAGCGAGCTGATGTGGGACGGCAAGCGTTCGGCAACGACCGAAGGGAACGACTGCTACACCATTGACACCTATGAGGATCACCGCATGGCACTGGCCTTTGCACCAATGGCCTTCCGTATGCCTATCTGTATCAACAACCCGCAGGTGGTCAGCAAGTCGTACCCGATGTTTTGGGATGATCTCGAGAAAACAGGATTTGTAATCAACAAACAATAAAGTATATGCAGTTTGCACTCATTTGTATTATATCGCTGGCAGTGCTGGGCATCGTGGCGGCATTGGCGTCCATGCTGACGAAAGGTGGCACCGACGCGCCCGTAGTAGAGGGCGAAGACTGCGCCACATGCAGCAGCAAGGTATCGGGCGACTGCAAGATAGCCTGTCTGATGGAAGAGAAAAAACGCCGCGAAAGCAATAAAACGGCCATTTAGGAGTTCTTCTTTTTAGATGCGTAGATTATTATATATAGGTATAGGTAGCGTCATCAGCTTCCTGCTGATGACAGCATGCTCTACGCAAAAAAATACGGGAAAGAGCCGATTCTGGCATTCTTTCACAGCCAAATACAACACTTACTACAACGGTTCTCTGGCCTACATCGAGGGTGACGAGGAGAAAGAAAAGGGCAACAAGGACAACTTCACGGAGATGTTGCCCCTCTATGCTGTGGGCAACAAAGCAAGCCGGGACCTGGGAAAGGGGAAATATGACCGCACGATAGAGAAGATGGAGAAAGCCATCAAGATGCACTCTATCAAGGCTAAACCGCAATGGAACAAGACAAGGAAGAAGACTGCACGCGACAGGGAATGGCTGTCACGCGGCGAGTATAACCCATTCCTATGGAAAGCGTGGATGCTGATGGGACAGGCGCAGTTTCAGAAGGGCTCATTCGATGAAGCTGCTGCCACATTCTCGTACGTGAGCAGACTGTATCAGGGACAGCCGGCCATCAACAACATGGCACGCGCCTGGCTGGCTCGCTGCTACACGGAGCTGGACTGGCTGTATGACGCCGAGGACGTGATTAGAAACATGAACCGCGACAGCATCCACTACAAGGCTCAAAGGGCATGGGATGCGACATTGGCGGACTACTATTTGAAGAATGGCGAACTGGAAAAGGCTCTGCCCTACCTGCGCAAGACAGCTAAACACGAGAAGCGTACGACCCAAAAGGCGCGCATCTGGTTTCTGACAGGACAGGTGGAGGCGGCACTGAACCACAAGGAGCTGGCATACAAGGCTTACCAAAAGGTGGTGAGACTGAACCCGCCCTATGAACTGGAGTTTAATGCGCGAATAGCTCAGACCGAGGTCATGGCAAAGGGTAGTGCCAAGAAAATGATTGGACGACTGAAACGCATGGCGGCATCGGACAATAATAAGGATTACCTAGATCAGGTGTATTATGCCATTGGCAACATCTACTTGATGCAGAACGACACGGCAAAAGCAATCGGTGCTTATGAAACGGGCAACGAAAAGGCTACGCGTGGTGGCATAGAGAAAGGGGTGCTGCTGCTGAAACTGGGCAACCTGTACTGGGAAAAGGAGAAATATAACGACGCTCAACGCTGCTATGGCGAGGCAATAGGTCTGCTGGACAAAGACCGCGATGACTATGAGAGTCTGGCACTTCGCTCGAAAGTGCTCGACGAACTGGTGCCTCACACCGATGCGGTCTATCTGCAGGACTCTCTGCAAGCGTTGGCAAAACTGACTGAAAAGGAACGTCTGGCTGCCATCGACCGGGTGATAGACGCTCTGAAAAAGAAAGAAAAGGAGGAACGCGACAAGGCCTTGGAAGCTGAAGTGGAGAAACTGCAGCAGAACGCAGGGGCTGCCGGCGGACGTAACACACGCAACACGACACCACAACGAGACAACTCTGCGGCAAAGGATGGCAAGTGGTACTTCTACAACCAGATGGCTGTGAACCAGGGTAAGCAGCAGTTCCAACGAGAGTGGGGAAAGCGTGAGAACGTGGACGACTGGCAGCGCGCGAACAAAACGGTGGTGAACCTGCAGGGGGAGACCAACAGCGAGGAAGCAACCGACAGTCTGGACTTGGCGGGAAATGCGGAGGACACTGAGACTGACAACAACGCCGACAATGCGGAAGCTGACTCGTTAGCCAACGACCCACACAACCGCGAATACTACTTGGCACAGATACCTTTCACCGAAGAACAGGTGGCTGAGAGCAATGCGGCCATCATGGACGGATTGTTCAACTCGGGAATTATCTTCAAAGATAAGCTGGAGAACCTGAGACTGTCGGAGAAACAGCTACTGAGACTGACTTCGCAATATCCTGACTACGAGCAGAACGACCAGGCTTGGTATCATCTGTTCTTGTTGTACTCTCTAAAGGGCGACACGCTGACTGCCAACAACTGTCTGACAAGGATGCAGACTGACTACCCCGAGAGCGAATGGACCATCTTGCTGAGTGACCCGTACTTTGCGGAAAACGCACGCTTTGGGGAACATCTTGAGGACTCTATCTATGGGGCTACCTACGAGGCATTCAAGGCAAACAAGCACGAGATGATTCAGGCGAACGCGAAACTGTCGGCAGAGCGTTTTCCACTGGGTGAGAACAGACCGAAGTTTTTGTTCATCAACGGACTGAGCCTGCTGAATCAGGGCGATGCTAAAGGTTGTGTAGAGAACCTGAAAATGGTGGTAGAGAAATATCCGCAGAGCGAGGTGTCGGAGATGGCTGGCATGATTGTCAAGGGTGTGCAGGAAGGCAGAACTCTGCATGGCGGCAAGTTTGACTTGGATGACGTTTGGTCTAGACGCGACATCACGGCTGACAATGACTCTGTGGATGCCGACACGCTGTCGGCAGAGCGTAACGTGCCGTTCCACTTTATCTTGGTATATCAGACGGACTCGCTGAACGAGAACCAGCTATTGTTCGAGATGGCACGATTTAACTTCTCGAACTTCTTAGTACGTAACTTCGACTTGGAGATAGAACATGACAACGGCATCAGCCGCATGCTGATACGTGGCTTCCTGAATTTCGACGAGGCGCTGCAATATGCACGTCAATTGCGTAGCACGCAGACCATGAACGAGATATTGAAGAGGTGTCGTTCTTTGATTATCAGTGAGCACAACCTCGGACTGATAGGTTCGCGTTTTAGCTACAAGGACTACGATGAATTCTACGAAAAGGTGTTCCTGCCACTGCCTGTCACCAATGAGGATCTGCTGCAGAAGCCTGACTACGAGCAACCTGTGGTAGATGCTGAGGACGAGGTGGCTCCGGCACAGGACAAGGACAGCGAGGAGGAAGTGTTTGACTTAGAAGACTTATGGTAAGGATATGACAAACGGACAATTGCTATGGGTGGATGATGAGATGGAGCTGCTGAAGGCTTATATCATCTTTCTCGAGAAAAAAGGATACGAGGTGACAACGGTGTCAAATGGTACGGATGCCATCGACTTGTGCGAGGAGCGTTCGTTCGATCTGGTGATACTGGACGAACAGATGCCTGGTCTCTCGGGATTGGAGACGCTGCAGCGCATCAAAGAGATAGCTCCCGCAACACCTGTAGTGATGGTTACCAAGAGCGAAGAGGAGAACATCATGAATCAGGCTATCGGACAGAAAATCGCTGACTACCTGATAAAACCGGTGAATCCTAACCAGATATTACTGACTCTGAAAAAGAACATTCACCGACGCGAAATTGAAACGGAGGTGACACAGAGCCAATATCAACAGCAGTTCCAACAGATTGCCATGCAGATCATGGACTGTCATACATGGAACGACTGGGTAGAGGTGTACAAACGACTGGTGCACTGGGAACTGCAACTGAGCAGCACGGACTCACAGATGTCGGAAATGCTGGCTATGCAAAAAGAAGAGGCCAACCTGGGGTTCTCGAAGTTCGTGAAGAAGAACTACATGGACTGGATAACCGACGACAAACAGGCGCCGCTAATGTCGCACCGCATCTTCAAAGAATGTGTGTTTCCTCTACTCGACCAGAAAGAGAAGGTTTTCATGGTGGTTCTCGACAACTTCCGCTATGACCAATGGCGAATGTTGGCACAGGAGATTGGCGACCAGTTCGACATTGACGAGAACGTCTATTCTTCGATACTGCCCACAGCGACGCAATATGCACGCAATGCTATCTTTAGCGGACTCATGCCCAACAAGATTGCAAAGATGTTCCCAGACCTCTGGGTGGACGAAGACGAGGAAGAGGGGAAGAACCTGAACGAGGGACCTCTGATTAAAACACAGCTGGAACGTTATCGCAGGCACGAGTCTTTCTCGTACCAGAAAATCAATACTTCGGCCGAGGCTGAGAGGTTCATGCAACAGCTGAATACATTGGACAAAAACCAACTGAACGTGGTGGTATTCAACTTTATCGACATGCTCAGTCATGCAAGAACGGAATCGAGAATGGTGCGCGAACTGGCAAACAGCGAATCGGCCTACCGCAGTATCACGTTGTCATGGTTCCGCCACTCGGTGATTGCAGATTTCTTCAGATGGCTGGCACAGACAGACTACAAAGTGATTGTGACAACCGATCACGGCAGCATACGCTGTACGAAACCGGTGAAGATCGTGGGCGACCGCAATACAAACACCAACCTGCGCTATAAACTGGGCAAGAACTTGTCGTACGACTCGAAAGAACTGTTCGTCATCAAGACACCCGAAAAGGCGCAACTGCCCTCGCCTAACTTATCGACAAGCTACGTGTTTGCCACTGGCGACTCGTTCTTTGCCTATCCAAACAACTATAATTACTATGTGTCATACTACAGAGACACATTCCAACATGGAGGCATCTCTATGGAGGAAATGATTATACCGCTCATCACGATGACAGGAAAGAAAAGATAAATACCAAATCTGGAATGATAAAATAAGCCTAGCAGAAAAGATTAAATCGTACTAGAAGATATTATCAGATCGTACTAGAAGATATTATTAGATCGTTTTAGAAGAAAAGATTAGATAGTGTAATATGGAAATAAAGATTAAGAACATTGAAGCAATTCGCAATGCTGCACGCGAATTTATCAATAACATAGGAGAACACCGCGTATTTGCCTTCTATGGCAAAATGGGAGCCGGAAAGACTACCTTTATCAAGGCTATCTGCGAAGAACTGGGCGTAGAGGATGTCATCACATCTCCTACATTTGCCATCGTCAATGAATATAGCCTTCCAAAGCCCTTGGATGGTATTGGCTGCAGCCTTTTTCACTTCGACTTCTACCGAATCAAGAAACTGGAAGAAGTTTACGATATGGGATACGAGGAATATTTCTATAGCGGCAGCTTATGCTTCATTGAATGGCCGGAATTGATTGAAGAGGTCTTGCCGGAAGATGCCGTGCGCGTCACTATCGAGGAAGAAACTGATGGCTCACGAAGTGTGAGATTCTAATAATGCAGATCGTTGTAACATACCGACGAACAAGCAGATTGTCCATGCGCATCGTCAAGAATGGCGATGTGCATGTTTCCGCTCCCCTACTCCTGTCACGCAAGAAAATAGAACAATTCATTGAAAAACACCGTGACTGGATAGAGAAAGCCCATCTAAGGAGAATAGAAACGGAGCAAAAAAGAAAACAGTTTTATGAACGACTGCCCCTAAAAAAGCGTTCAGAGCGCTCTGAAGCTGTCCAACGCTTAGATACTAAGGTAAGACCTCTATTGGCTTACCACGCCCCTAAAATGGGCGTCAATCCATCTGAAATCACATATAAAGCCACCACATCCCGATGGGGAATGTGTAATTCACGCACAAGACAGATTTGTTTCAGCCTTTACTTGCTCTTACTACCTGACTGGTGCATAGAGCATGTTGTCGTTCATGAATTAGCTCATCTAAAAGAAGCGAACCATGGTCCCCGCTTTTATGCACTCATGGACCAGCATTTCCCCATGTGGAAAGAAGCCAGAAAAACAACCGCAAAAATGGTTATCTAAACACTTCCTCCACATCCACAACACCATCTTCGACAACACCAAAAGAAACACAAAACAAATATTCCAAACAAGCGCCATTACATGTAGGTCGTGGTTACACCACGACAAATCAAACGAATGGCAACCAATCGTCAAAACAATCGGAAATAAGGACTGATCGCATAAACAGAATAGCAAACATCAGTAAGAAGCAAAAAAAAAAGAATGCCCCTATCTCGGAGATAGGAGCATTCAATATATTAACAGTATAGAACTTGCTTAATGAAGTCTTACTCTGCCTTTGCCTCTTCAGCAGCAGCCTCGGCTGCAGGAGCTTCCTCAGCCTTTGTCTCCTCAGCAACAGGAGCTTCCTCAACCTTTGCCTCCTCAGCAGCAGGAGCTTCCTGTGCAGGAGCCTCAGCCTTAGCGGCCTTACGTGAACGACGTGTGGTCTTCTTCTTGGTCTCGGTCTTTGCCATTTCGGGATCGAAATCAACAAGCTCGATGAAGCAAATCTGAGCTGCGTCACCCTGACGAGCACCCAGCTTAATGATACGAGTGTATCCACCGGGACGATCACCTACCTTCTCAGCTACCGTAGAGAAAAGCTCCTTGATAGCGTCCTTGTTCTGAAGATAGCTGAATACTACACGACGAGAATTTGTTGAATCCTCCTTAGCCTTAGTGATAAGGGGCTCAACATACTTCTTGAGGGCCTTAGCCTTTGCCACGGTCGTAGTGATTCTTTTGTGCATAATCAGCGAGATAGCCATGTTAGCAAGCATGGCACTACGGTGAGATGCAGTACGACCGAGATGATTGAATTTCTTATTATGTCTCATTGTTGTTTTTTACTTTTTATTGGGCAACAGGAACAATGCTCAACGCATTATTCTTTGTCCAGTTTATACTTGGTAATGTCGGTTCCAAACGACAGATTCAGACTCTCTAGCAAATCATCAAGCTCAGTGAGCGATTTCTTACCAAAGTTGCGGAACTTCAAGAGGTCTGTCTTGTTGTACTGTACCAGATCACCGAGTGTCTCTACATCAGCAGCCTTCAAGCAGTTGAGAGCACGAACGCTAAGGTTCATGTCAACAAGCTTAGTCTTCAGCAACTGACGCATGTGCAGTACTTCCTCATCAAACTCCTGATTAACCTCACTCTCGTTATTCTCGAGTGTGATCTTCTCATCAGAGAACAGCATGAAGTGATAGATAAGGATCTTGGCAGCCTCTTTAAGAGCCTCCTTTGGATGAATGGAACCGTCCGTCGTCACTTCGAGTACAAGCTTATCGTAGTCGGTCTTTTGCTCAACACGATAGGGCTCAACTGCAAACTTGACATTACGGATTGGGGTGTAGATAGAATCGATGGGGATTACGTTAACATCCGTACAGAACTCACGGTTCTCTTCAGAAGGAACGTAGCCACGACCTTTATTAATGGTCAAATCTATCTGCATTGAAGCTTTAGCGTCGAGATGACAAATCACCAAATCGGGATTTAACACTTCAAATCCAGTCAGATACTTGCCTATATCACCAGCCTTAAATTCAGTAGAATTCTCAACGGTGATGCTGACTTTTTCGTTCTCGAATTCTTCTACTACTTGACGGAACCTTACTTGTTTCAGGTTCAGGATAATATTGGTCACATCTTCCTTAACACCAGGAACTGACGAGAACTCATGCTCAACACCCGTGATACGGATTGTGTTGATAGCATAACCCTCGAGCGATGAAAGGAGAATGCGGCGCAAGGCATTACCTATGGTTACACCAAAGCCAGGCTCCAACGGACGGAATTCGAACTTGCCGAAACGATCGTTGGCTTCCAACATTACCACTTTATCGGGTTTTTGAAATGCTAATATCGCCATTAACTTAATGATTTTTATTAGTTCTTAGAGTACAACTCAACGATTAACTGCTCCTTAATATTCTCGGGGATGTCAGCACGCTCGGGCTTGTGAAGGAACTTACCTGCCTTCTGCTGCTCGTCCCACTCGATCCAGGGGTACTTGCTGTGGTTGAAGCCAGCCAATGCGTCAGCGATAACCTCGAGAGACTTAGCCTTCTCACGAACACCAACAACCATACCAGGCTTAACAGCAAATGAAGGAATATTAACGACTCTTCCTTCAACAACAATATGACGATGGCTAACCAACTGGCGAGCGGCAGCACGTGTAGGAGCGAGTCCCATACGGAATACCACATTATCCAGACGGCTCTCAAGATTCTGAAGCAGCACCTCACCGGTGATACCTTCAGCCTTAGCAGCCTTCTCGAACATAATGCGGAACTGACGCTCAAGTACACCATAAGTGTACTTAGCCTTCTGCTTCTCTGCCAACATGACTGCATACTCCGACTGCTTGCGGCGGCGGTTATTGCCATGCTGTCCAGGAGGGAAGTTTCTCCTAGACAAAACTTTGTCCGGTCCGTAGATGGCTTCGCCAAAACGGCGGGCAATTTTAGATTTCGGTCCAATATACTTTGCCATAATATCTTAGATAATTTTCTTAATGATAATAAATTGGTTTGACTCTGTTATCAAAAATACAAGTCAACAACCATAATAATTATACGCGACGACGCTTTGGAGGACGACAACCGTTGTGTGGCAGTGGCGTTACATCAACGATCTCCATAACCTCAATACCTGCGCCATGGATAGCACGAATAGCTGACTCGCGGCCATTACCGGGACCCTTAACATAGGCTTTAACCTTACGCAAGCCCAGGTCAAAAGCAACCTTAGCGCAATCCTCTGCGGCCATCTGAGCAGCATAAGGAGTGTTCTTCTTAGAACCGCGGAAACCCATCTTACCAGCAGATGACCAAGAGATTACCTGACCCTCGTCATTTGCCAAAGATACAATAATATTATTGAAAGAACTGTGAACATGAAGCTGACCAACTGCGGTAACCTTCACATTTCTTTTCTTTGAAGTGACTGTTTTCTTTGCCATAATTCTTTTAAACTTTAAGCTCGTTAAACTTTAAACTTTACTTCGTGGCCTTCTTCTTATTAGCAACAGTCTTCTTCTTACCCTTACGAGTACGAGCATTGTTCTTTGTGCTCTGACCGCGTACAGGAAGACCATTACGATGGCGGACTCCACGATAGCAACCAATATCCATCAGTCGCTTAATGTTCAACTGGATCTCTGAACGGAGATCACCTTCAACTTTGAATTCAGCGCCGATGATTTCACGGATTTTGGCTGCCTGGTCGTCATTCCATTCGCTGACCTTCAGGTCGCGGCTAACGCCTGCCTTATCCAATATCTTTGCTGAACTACTTCGACCTATACCGTAGATGTAGGTCAATGCGATTTCGCCACGCTTATTCTGGGGCAAATCTACTCCAACAATTCTTATTGCCATTTGTTAAATAAATGAATAAAAAAATAATGTTTAAATTTCGAAATTTGCTAAAAAGCATGCAAAGGTAAGGAAATAAAATGATATCTCCTTACTTTTTGCTGCTTCTTTAACTTTTTTTAGCCCTGACGCATCTTGTACTTAGGGTTCTTCTTGTTGATAACGAACAGACGACCCTTGCGACGTACAATCTTACAGTCTGGGGTACGCTTCTTCAACGATGCTCTTGTCTTCATATCTTTGAGTAATGATTTTATTATTTGTATCGAAACACAATTCGTCCCTTAGTCAGGTCATACGGACTCATCTCAACTTTGACTTTGTCACCAGGCAGAATACGAATGTAGTGCATACGCATCTTACCAGAGATGTGGGCGATGATCTGTACACCGTTCTCAAGTTCTACGCGGAACATTGCGTTCGAGAGGCTCTCGACAATCGTTCCGTCTTGCTCTATTGCGGATTGCTTTGCCATGCTTTGCTATTAGTAAAGTTTACCTTCAAATGTTTCTACTTCCTCGAAAGAAGAGAGAATCTCTGCTTGTCCTCGCCTGATGACGATAGTATGCTCAAAGTGTGCAGCGGGTTTTCCATCACGGGTACATACGCTCCAGCGATCGGGCAACAAGTAGATATCACGCTTTCCCATCGTGATCATCGGTTCAATGGCTATACACATTCCAGCTTTCAGCATAACGCCATTTCCGCGACGACCGTAATTAGGCACCTGGGGATCCTCATGCATCTCACGTCCGATGCCATGTCCTGTCAGCTCACGAACAACTCCATAACCTTCGGCTTCACAGTGATCTTGCACAGCACTGCCGATGTCACCGAGATGTCTGCCTGCAACTGCATTTTCGATGCCTTTATACAAGGATTCTTTAGTAACGCGAAGTAATTTCTTAACGTCATCGCTCACCTCACCGACACAAAATGTATAGCAAGAGTCGCCATTGAAACCATTAAGAAGTGTTCCGCAGTCAACAGATATAATATCTCCATCTTTCAGAACAGTCTTCGCATCAGGAACCCCGTGAACAACAACATCATTGACAGAGGTACAGATGCTGGCAGGAAACGGCCCTCCATAAGGATTAGGGAAACCCTTAAAGGTAGGTATGGCCCCATGGTCGCGAATAAATTCGTCAGCCACTTTATCCAACTGGAGGGTCGTCACACCAGGTTTTATATGTCGAGCCAATTCGCCAAGCGTCTTTCCAACGAGTTGGTTAGCCTGACGCATCAACTCTATCTCTTCTTCAGTCTTCAGAAATATCTTCATCAGCTTAGTAGGCTGCTACACCACCACGACCATGAATGCGACCTGAGTTAAGCAGGCCATCATAATGGCGCATGAGCAAATGACTTTCAATCTGCTGCAAGGTATCCAACACCACACCAACGAGGATGAGCAACGATGTGCCACCGAAGAACTGCGAGAACTCATCTTTAACATCGAGCAAGCTTGCGAATGCAGGCATGATAGCGATGAAAGCGATGAACAGAGAGCCGGGCAGTGTGATGCGCGACATGACTGTATCGATATACTCAGCAGTATCCTTACCAGGCTTAACACCAGGAATGAAACCATTGTTACGTTTCATATCCTCAGCCATCTGCGTAGGATTCAAAGTGATTGCAGTGTAGAAATACGTGAAAGCAATGATGAGAGCAGCAAATACAGTGTTATACAACCAACTGTGATGGTCAAGCATGTTGCGCATGAACCAGCTAGCATTGTCAGGGTTCGAATACTGAACCACTGCCAAGGGGATGAACATCAAAGCCTGAGCAAAGATGATAGGCATCACATTAGCTGCGAATAACTTCAAGGGGATGTACTGACGTGCACCACCATACTGCTTGTTACCGACCACGCGTTTTGCATACTGTACGGGAACTTTGCGAACACCCTGTACCAACAGGATAGAAGCGCAAACGACAGCGAGAAGAATAAGTATCTCGATAAGGAACATCACCAGACCGCCACCAGTAGCAGAAGCGAAGCGTGAACCAACTTCCTGAGCAAAGGCTCCTGGGAGACGAGCGATGATACCAATCATGATGATCATCGAGACACCATTACCAATACCCTTGTCGGTGATGCGCTCACCAAGCCAGAGGATAAACATACTACCAGCAGCCAGGATAATGGTTGCAGGAATCATAAATGCCATCCAACTGATACCATCGGTAAGAGCAGAACCAACCTGCATTCTAAGATTAATGAGGTAGCTCGGTGCCTGAAACAGCAGGATTGCTACTGTCAGGTACCGAGTGTACATACTAATCTTTTTACGACCGCTTTCGCCTTCACGCTGCATCTTTTGGAAGTAAGGTACAGCAACAGCGAGAAGCTGCATAACGATAGAAGCAGAGATGTAGGGCATGATTCCCAGAGCAAAGATAGATGCCTGAGAGAATGCACCACCCGAGAACATGTCAAGGAGAGACATCAAACCTTCTTTGGTCTGTCCACCAAGACCGCCGCCGGCTTCGTTCATGCCCTTCAGGATACCATAATTAATACCAGGGAGCACGATTTTTGAACCAAAGCGATAAATCGCTACAAAAAGCACGGTGATGAGGAGACGCTGACGGAGATCCTCAATCTTCCAAATGTTCTTAAGGGTATCTATAAACTTCTTCATCTTTAGTTTAGATTATTGTTGCGGTTCCACCTACTGCTTTGATAGCCTCTTCTGCGGTCTTAGAGAAAGCATTAGCTACGACTTCGAGCTTAGCCTTCAGCTCACCGTTGCCAAGAACCTTAACGAGTTCTTTGCCATTGGTTAGACCAGCTGCTACCAACTCGTCAACACCAATCTTGGTGAGGTTCTTCTCCTCTGCAAGTTTCTGCAGAGTAGAGAGGTTGACAGCAAAGTACTCCTTGTGGTTGATATTCTTGAAACCAGCCTTAGGAACACGACGCTGCAAAGGCATCTGACCACCTTCAAAACCAATCTTTCTCTTATAACCTGAACGAGCCTTGGCACCCTTGTGACCACGAGTAGAGGTACCACCCAGACCTGAGCCTGGACCGCGACCGATTCTACGACGTGAATGTGTAGAGCCCTCTGCAGGTTTCAATGTATTCAGTTTCATGATAGAATTCTGTTTTAATTGTTATTACTGTTTAGTCAATAACGGCCACCAGATGATGAACCTTGCGAATCATACCGCGGACAGCGGGAGTATCTTCCTTCTCGACAACCTGTGAAATCTTGCGAAGTCCAAGTGCCTCGAGAGTACGCTTCTGGTCAACGGGATAACCGATTTTACTTTTAATCTGCTTAATCTTAATTGTTGCCATAGTCTAATCTCCTTTTATCCTCTAAATACTTTTTCCATACTGATACCACGAGTACCTGCAACGGTATAAGCGTCGCGCATCTTGCTCAAAGCTTCGATGGTAGCCTTTACCAAGTTGTGAGGGTTAGAAGAACCCTTTGACTTAGCAAGCACATCCTTCACACCAACGCTCTCGAGCACAGCACGCATAGCGCCACCGGCAACAAGACCGGTACCGGCTGCAGCGGGCTTTAGGAATACCTGAGCGCCACCGAAGCGAGCTTCCATCTCGTGGGGGATGGTACCTTTCAAGACAGGTACCTTCACAAGGTTTTTCTTAGCAGACTCAACGCCCTTAGCAATGGCAGCTGTTACCTCACCTGCCTTACCGAGGCCCCAGCCAATGATGCCGTTGCCATCACCGACAACAACAATAGCTGCGAATGTAAAGGTGCGACCACCCTTAGTTACCTTAGTAACACGGTTGATGGCAACCAGTCTGTCTTTCAGTTCAATGTCACTATTTACTTTAACTTTGTTCATTGCCATAATCGTTTAGAAATTAAGTCCACCTTTACGTGCTCCATCAGCGAGAGACTTTACACGGCCATGATACAGATAACCGTTACGGTCGAAGACAACAGCCTTCACGCCGGCTTCCTGTGCCTTGGCAGCAATCATCTCACCAACCTTCTCAGCCTGCTCGATCTTAGGCATGGCCTCAAGACCCAGTGAAGAAGCAGAAGCAAGAGTTTTACCTTCCAAATCATTAATCACCTGAACGTAGATCTGCTTGTTGCTGCGGAACACGCTCATACGGGGACGCTCGGCAGTACCGATAACGTTCTTACGAATTCTATATTTAATCTTGATTCGTCTTTCTACTTTCTTTGTTGTCATAATCTTTTAAATGTTAAGCATTAATTAATAAGATTACTTAGCTGAAGCTGACTTACCCGACTTACGACGGATAACTTCACCCTTGAACAAAATACCCTTTCCTTTGTAAGGCTCAGGCTTGCGGAACGAACGAATCTTTGCGCAGATAAGACCGAGCAACTGCTTGTCGGCACTCTCCAGAACGATCTGAGGGTTCTGGTTACGCTCTGACTTGGTCTCAACCTTAACTTCCTTAGGAAGCTGAATGAAAATGGGGTGTGTATAGCCCAGCGCAAATTCAATAATGTTACCCTGGTTAGAAACACGGTAACCGACACCAACAAGCTCCATCTCCTTCTTGTAGCCCTCGCTTACACCAACAACCATGTTGTTAACGAGTGCACGATAGAGGCCATGGAAAGCCTGCTTTTGTTTGATATTCACGGGACTCTTCTCGTCGATTTCGAAGGTAACATGACCATCTTCAATCTTAACAAGAATCGACTTATCGACTTTCTGTGAAAGCTCGCCCTTAGGACCTTTAACGGTAACTACGCCGTCCTTGTCCTGTGCTACAGTAACGCCAGCGGGAATACTAATTGGCAATTTTCCTATTCTTGACATATGCTATCCTCCAATTAATAAACGTAGCAAAGAACCTCGCCACCAATTTTCTGCTGAGCGGCCTCTTTGTCTGTCATTACACCTTTAGACGTGGATAAGATTGCGATACCCAGTCCGTTAATTACTCTCGGCATGTCTTTGTAACCAGTGTACTTACGAAGACCTGGTGTTGACACGCGTTTCAAGAACTTAATGGCGTTCTCTTTTGTTACAGGGTCGTACTTCAAAGCTACCTTGATAGTACCCTGAGGGCCATCCTCGATGAACTTGTAGTTCAGGATGTAGCCTTTCTCGAAGAGGATCTTAGTAATTTCCTTCTTCAAGTTTGAAGCTGGTACTTCAACAACACGGTGATGAGCCATGATTGCGTTTCTCAACCTCGTCAGAAAATCTGCTATTGGATCTGTCATAAAAATAAATTGTTTAATTAATCGGGACTCCCCCGACAATATTAAATAAAAAAATTCTCTTCGTTAGCATGAAGGCTTTTGGCTATTGGCCATTGGCTATTAGATAACAGCCAATGCCAACAGCTTATGTCCTTAAGCCTATTACCAGCTTGCCTTCTTCACTCCAGGAATCAGACCGCTTGATGCCATCTCACGGAACTGAATACGAGAGAGACCGAACTGACGCATGTATCCTTTGGGACGACCCGTGATCTTGCAGCGGTTGTGCAGACGGATGGGGTTAGCGTTCTTGGGGATAGCCTGCAGCTTGCGAGCAGCCTCGTAAGCCTCTGCAGCATCGTCGCTAGTAGCGATGATCTTCTTCAGAGCAGCACGCTTCTCAGCATAACGAGCAACGAGCTTAGCACGCTTCACTTCGCGAGCTTTCATTGATTCTTTTGCCATATCTCTTAATCGTTTTTAGCGTTCTTGAATGGGAGACCGAAAGCCTTCAGCAGAGCATAACCCTCTTCATCGGTCTTAGCCGTTGTAACAAAGGTGATATTCATACCCTGAATACGATCTACTGAATCGATATTGATCTCGGGGAAGATAATCTGCTCCTGGATACCCAGTGTGTAGTTACCACGACCATCGAACTTGCTCTCGATACCCTTGAAGTCGCGGATACGAGGCAGAGCGATGCGAACCAAACGCTCCAGGAACTCGTACATGCGCTCACGACGCAGTGTTACCATAACGCCGATAGGCATCTTCTTACGAAGCTTGAAGTTAGCGATATCCTTCTTAGAATAGGTAGCAACGGCTTTCTGACCGCAGATGGTAGAAATCTCGTTGATAGCCACCTCAATGATCTTCTTGTCCTGAGTAGCATCTCCCAGACCCTGGTTGATGACGATCTTCTTCAGGACAGGAATCTGCATAGCAGAACTATAGTTGAACTGCTTCATCAATGCTGGTGCAATCTGCTCAGCATAGGTCTTCTTAAGTTGTGCTGTATTCATTACTTAATCTCCTCTCCTGACTTTTTGGCAACACGAATCACGTTCTTACCCTCGTGCTTGATAGCAACGCGAGTAGCCTTACCGCTCTTCGGGTCGATCAGACTTAAATTAGAAATATGGATGGGAGCCTCAATCTTCTCGAAGCCACCCTGAGGATTCTTGGCACTTGGCTTTGTGCTCTTGTTGACGAAGTTGACACCCTCAACAATAGCGCGCTGCTTCTCTACCAAGACCTTCAGCACCTTACCAGTCTTGCCCTTGTCCTCACCGGCCAGGACCATGACTGTATCGTTTTTCTTGATATGTAACTTGCTCATTACTTTTAAATCTTTTAATGTTAAAGAACCTCAGGTGCCAAAGATACGACCTTCATGTTAACTGCACGAAGCTCACGAGCTACAGGGCCGAAGATACGGCTACCGCGAAGCTCACCAGCGTTGTTCAGCAGAACACAGGCATTGTCGTCGAAACGGATGTAAGAACCATCGGGGCGACGAATTTCCTTTTTCGTGCGGACAATCAGAGCCTTAGATACTGCACCCTTTTTCACGTCACTCGTAGGGATAGCGTTCTTGATAGCAACAACGATCACATCACCTACGCTGGCATAACGGCGGCGGGTACCACCCAGCACGCGGATGCAGAGAGCCTCGCGTGCGCCGCTGTTATCAGCTACTGTAAGTCTTGATTCTGTCTGTATCATATTTACTTAGCTTTTTCAACGATTTGTACTAATCTCCAGCGCTTTGTCTTTGACAGAGGGCGGGTTTCCATAATGAGTACGGTATCACCTACCTGGCACTCATTGTTCTCATCATGTGCATGGTACTTTTTCGTCTTCTGGACGAACTTACCATAAATAGGGTGCTTCTCCTTGAACTTAGCAGCGATAACAATGGTTTTATCCATTTTGTTGCTGATAACGACACCCTGTCTTGTCTTTCTTAAATTTCTTGTTTCCATCTGGACCATTGTTATTTGTTAAGTTCTCTCTGACGGAGCTCCGTCTTCATGCGTGCGATGTCACGACGTGCAGCCTTAATCAGTGAGGGATTCTCCAGCGGAGTGACGTTGTGATTGAACTTCATCTGGTTGAACTTGGCAACCTCAGTCTCAATGCGCTCGGCCAATTCCTTGGTCTCGAGTTCCTTAATTTCCTTCGTCTTCATACTAATTAAGCGTTTTTATCGTAGTCACGTCTTACAACAAACTTGGTCTTTACGGGCAGCTTCTGGGCACCGAGACGCAGAGCCTCTTTTGCCACATCGAAGGGAACGCCCTCTACCTCGAAGAGGATACGGCCTGGTGTCACAGGTGCAACCCATCCTGCGGGATCACCCTTACCTTTACCCATTCGGACGTCAGCAGGTTTGCGAGTGATGGGTTTGTCGGGGAAGATGCGGATCCATACCTGACCTTCACGGTTCATGTAACGGTTGATAGCAACACGAGCTGCCTCAATCTGACGGCTGTCAATCCATTTAGCGTCAAGAGTCTTGATGCCGAAAGAACCGAAAGCCAATGTCGTACCTCTGTGGGCGTTGCCTTTATTGCCACGTCCGTCTTGAGGTCTTCTATATCTTACTCTCTTTGGCTGTAACATGATAGCTTCTCTTTCTTTTAACGGTTATTATTCTTCTTACCACCACGGAACTTACGGCCACCATTGTTACCGCCGTTGTTACGGCCACCTTGCTGCTTCTCCTGAGAGAAGTTAGGAGTGAGGTCAACCTTACCGTAGATTTCGCCACGGCAAATCCAAACCTTGATACCCAGCAGTCCTACCTTGGTAAGAGCTTCTGCCTGACAGAAATCGATGTCAGCACGGAAAGTGTGCAGAGGAGTACGTCCCTCTTTCAGCATCTCGCTGCGTGCGATTTCTGCGCCATTCAGACGTCCTGAGATCTGAACTTTGATACCCTCGGCACCAGCACGCATGGTGTTAGCGATAGCCTGCTTGATGGCGCGACGATAAGCAATCTTGCCCTCAATCTGGCGAGCGATGTTTGTGGCAACGATTGTGGCATCCAGTTCTGGACGCTTAACTTCGAAAATATTGATCTGAACGTCCTTGTCGAACAACTTCTTCAGTTCGTCCTTCAAGTTGTCAACGTCCTGTCCACCTTTACCAATGACGATACCCGGACGAGCCGTGCAAATAGTAATGGTAATCAGCTTCAGAGTGCGTTCGATGAAAATCTTCGAAACGCTAGCCTTAGCCAAACGCTCGTTGAGATACTTACGGATCTTCTGGTCTTCAACCAGGTTGTCTCCGAAGTCCTTACCACCGAACCAGTTTGACTCCCAACCTCTAACAATACCTAGACGGTTGCTAATTGGATTTACTTTCTGTCCCATTCTATTATTCTTTTACGTCGTTAGTTTTAGCGTCAACAAACAGAGTGACGTGGTTACTGCGCTTGCGGATGCGATAGCCGCGACCCTGAGGTGCGGGGCGCATGCGCTTCAGTGTAACACCCTCGTCAACGAAGGCGCGAGTGATGAACAGTTCGCCAGCCTCGGCCTTGCGATCGTTCTTCTGCTCCCAGTTATTAATAGCTGAGCGGAGAAGCTTCTCCACATCAGCTGCAGCAGCCTTCTTTGAGAAGCGCAGCACACCAAGTGCGCGGTTCACCTCCATGCCGCGGATCATGTCAACGACATAACGCATCTTGCGTGGAGAAGAAGGGCAGCCTTTCAGCTTTGCAAAATACTGTGTCTTAAGAGCTGCTTTTCTTTCTTCAGCCTTAATATGTTTTCTTGCTCCCATTGTAATTCTTAATTCTAATTTTTAATTCTTAATTCACCCTGGGGCATTACTTCTTATTACCGGCGTGACCACCGAAGCGACGTGTGGGTGCGAACTCACCGAGCTTGTGACCTACCATGTTCTCAGTAATGTAAACAGGGATAAATTTGTTACCGTTATGAACTGCAACAGTGTGTCCCACGAAATCGGGGGAAATCATTGATGCTCTGGCCCAAGTCTTTACGACGTTCTTCTTGCCGCTCTCATTCATAGCGAGAACTTTCTTCTCGAGAGCAACGTTGATATAAGGACCTTTCTTTAATGAACGACTCATAATTTAACTCTTGATTTCTTGTTTACTTCTTGTTAGCTCTTTCAATGATGTACTTGTTTGAAAGCTTCTTAGGTGCACGTGTCTTCAGACCCTTAGCGTACAGACCCTTACGTGAACGTGGGTGTCCACCAGACTGACGGCCTTCACCACCACCCATTGGGTGATCATGTGGGTTCATGACAACACCACGGTTGTGAGGACGACGTCCCAACCAGCGAGAGCGACCAGCCTTACCTGATGCCTCCAGCGCATGGTCAGAGTTGCCCACAGCACCTACGGTAGCCTTACAAGCAGAAAGCACCTTACGTGTCTCTCCTGAGGGGAGCTTAATCACGCAGTAGCTTCCTTCGCGAGAAGTCAACTGAGCAAAATTACCTGCCGAACGAACGAGCAGAGCACCCTGACCAGGACGGAGCTCAATGTTGTGAACCACCGTACCTACGGGGATGTTGGCGAGCGGAAGGGCGTTACCAATCTCAGGTGCAGCCTCAGCTCCAGACATCAGAGTCGTACCAACCTGCAGTCCATTAGGAGCAATAATGTAACGTTTTTCACCATCTGCATAGTAGAGCAGAGCAATGCGAGCAGAACGGTTAGGATCGTACTCGATTGTCTTTACTACAGCAGGAACACCATCTTTCTCTCGCTTGAAGTCGATCAGACGATACTTCTTCTTGTGGCCGCCACCCATGTAGCGAACGGTCATCTTACCGGTGTTGTTTCGACCACCGGTTGAACGCTTACCGTAAACGAGAGACTTCTCTGGCACGGATGCAGTAATATCCTCGAACGTGCCAATAATTTTGTGTCTTTGACCCGGAGTTACGGGCTTTAATTTACGTACTGCCATTTCTATTAATCAATATTGCTGTAAAAATCAATTTCCTCACCCTCTTTCAGAGTGACAATAGCCTTCTTGAAGGCATTCTTCTGTCCCTTCACGAGACCTGCCTTCGTGTAGCGCTGACTGCGCTTACCTGCATAACGGATTGTGTTTACATCCTCAACCGTTACGTTGTACATTGCCTCGACTTCCTTCTTAATCTCAAGCTTGTTAGCCTCAGGACGTACAACGAAACCATAGCGGTTAGGCTGCTTCTCCGTGATCTTGGTCATCTTCTCAGTGACCAGTGGTTTTACGATAAATGCCATATCTGTTGTATCCTTTTTACTTGTTTAAGATTCCGTCGATAGTCTCAAGTGATTTCTCTGTAATCACCAGTACATCTGCGTTCAGCACCTTATAGGTATTAACCTTTGAAGCCTCGAGAACCTCGGCCTTCTGCAGGTTGCGAGCTGACAGATATACATTCTTATTAGCCTCGGGCAGAACGAAGAGCAACTTCTTGCCATCCACCTTCAGGTTCTTTGCAATGTTTACCATCTCCTTGGTCTTGGGAGCCTCGAAATCGAAGTCCTCAACGACAACAATTGCATTCTCCTGAGCTTTGTAAGTCAGAGCAGACTTACGAGCAAGTGCCTTCACTTTCTTGTTCAGCTTGAAGCCGTAGTCACGAGGTGTGGGACCAAACACACGGGCGCCACCACGCAACAGAGGTGAGTTGATATCACCATGACGAGCACCGCCGCCGCCCTTCTGACGACCGAGCTTGCGGGTAGAACCGCTGATCTCGCTGCGCTCCTTTGACTTAGCGTTGCCCTGGCGCTGGTTGGCCATGTACTGCTTTACGTCCAGATAGATGACGTGATCGTTAGGCTCAACTGCGAAGATGGCGTCATTCAGAACCACCTTTCTTCCGGTCTCCTGACCGTTGATATTCAATACACTAACTTCCATCTTTACTTCTCAATTAATACAGTTGAACCATTGCAACCAGCGCAGCTACCCTTCACGAGGAGGAGGTTGTGCTCCGGAATCACCTTTAACACTTTCAAGTTCTGAGTTGTCACACGATCACATCCCATGTGGCCACCCATGCGCATACCCTTGAATACCTTTGCGGGGTAAGAACAAGCACCGATAGAACCTGGCTTACGCAGACGGTCGTCCTGACCGTGAGTGCTCTGACCTACACCACCGAAACCATGACGTTTAACAACGCCTTGGAATCCTTTACCTTTTGATGTACCTACAACATCTACGAACTCTGCATCTGCGAAAAGCTCTACGGTGAGTGTGTCACCTAAGTTGTAGTCCTCATCAAACTTGAACTCGGCCAAGTGGGCCTTTGGTGTTGTGCCGGCCTTCTTGAAGACGCCCATCATCGCTTTGGTGGTGTTCTTCTCTTTCTTTTCACCGAATGCGAGCTGAACGGCCTTGTAGCCATCCTTCTCTACGGTCTTGACCTGTGTCACAACGCAAGGACCAGCTTCGATAACAGTGCACGGTACATTCTTACCGTCGGCACTGAAAACGGATGTCATTCCGATTTTTCTTCCTAATAATCCTGGCATTTCAGTTTTAAAATTTTAAATAAATGAGTTATAAATAAGTTTTGTTACTATCTTTTCAAAGCATCATCTTGCGGCTGCCATCTTTATATACACACAAAAAGGATGCAGCCCACAACCTCCTTTACCAAAGGTTAAACTGCTCTTTTTCAGTGTATTGATAGCTTTTAGCCAGCGCAACGACCACTTTTTGCGGGTGCAAAGGTACAATAATTAAATGGAACTTCATATACTCAGCACCCTCAAAACTCAAACTTTTATGAAAGTTTAACTATTCAACACTGCATTCCTGCGAGACATCACTAACAGGCAGATCATCGCACCATACGTTCTGTCATCGTTGAATACCATCTTGAACAGGCTCCTATCCACGACAACAGGGGGGGGGCACATCGTGAAGTGTAACCGTCGCGGTGGATGGTTGAGGTCATAGACTTAGGCACTGCTATAATAAAAAGGGAAAAAGGCAAGGTGATCCCTGCCTTTTAATATTCGGCCCAAATAAGCATCAGTTGCCCTTGCGATAGTTCTCCAGACCGCCATCCAAGAACTTCAGATAGGCGGTCACATCTTCGTCGTAGGCGCGGCTGCCACTGAGGGGCTGAGCCGTCACCGGATCAAGGATGACATAGTAGGGCTGCGCATTGGCACCAAACTTATGGCTCTGCAGATAGCTCCACTTGGCACCGACAGTGTGCAAGGTCTTAGTGCGCCCCTGCTCATCGGTAACGACCATGGGCTCTGCCAATGGCGTCTTATCGTCAACAAAGAGAGAGATGAGGATATAGTCATTGGTGAGCTTGTCTGCTACACGCGGGTCGGTCCACACGGCTGCCTCCATCTTACGACAGTTGACACACCCGAAGCCTGTGAAATCGAGGAAGACGGGTTTGCCTTGCTGGCGGGCCGCAGCCATACCTGCTTCATAATCGGTGTACTTAGCTTCTACCACTTTATTGTTCAGATTGAAGTCTTGTGTATTGACAGGTGGTGCAAAAGCACTGACGGCCTTACAGGGCGCACCCCACAAGCCAGGAATCATGTAAATGGCGAAAGCGAACGAGACGAGTCCACCCATGATGCAAACTACAGGCATCGGTTTATTCAGATCGCCACCCACCTCGTCTTCCTGGAATTTAAGCCAGCCACAGAGGTAGGCACCCAACAAGCCGAAGATGACAATCCAAAGTGAGAGGAACACCTCGCGATCGAGGATATGCCAGCCGTAAGCCAGATCGGCAACAGACAAAAACTTCAAAGCGAAGGCTAGCTCTACAAAACCTAAGACCACCTTCAACGTGGTCATCCACGAACCTGAACGAGGAGCCTGTTTCAGCCATGTGGGGAAGAGGGCAAACAGCGTGAAGGGCAGGGCCAATGCAAAGGCAAAGCCAAACATGCCTAAGGCCGGAGCCAACCAGTTGCCACTGGTCGTGGTCTCTACGAGCAGCAAGCCAATGATGGGGGCGGTGCACGAGAAGGATACCAACACCAGAGTGAATGCCATCAGGAAGATGGACAGCAAGCCACTGGTCTCTGATGCCTTGGAATCAACCTTGTCGGCCCACGATCCTGGCAACTTAATTTCGAACCATCCGAAGAAAGACAGGGCAAACACCACCAACAACAGAAACAAGAACACATTGAACACCGCATTCGTTGACATGGCATTGAGTGTATCGCTGCCAAAGAATGCGGTCACCAAGAGCCCCATGCCGAGATAAATGACAATGATGCTCAGACCATAGGTAATGGCATCGCGAACACCTTTCTTCTTGTCGGTCTTGGCGCGTTTCAGGAAAAACGACACCGTCATGGGAATGATGGGCCAGATGCAAGGCATCAAGACTGCCAGCAACCCACCAACAAAACCCATCAACAAGATATAGAACAGCGAGGATGGTGTCTCACTCGTGCCATCGCTCAGGGGCGATGATGGTGCCCAGAGTGCAGAAAGGACAGAATCTGCCGGGGCAGCAACGATGGTATCGGCCTGCGCCTCGACAGTTGCGACGATAGAATCGAGTGTCCCACTCTGCTCTGCATTTTCGACTGGCTGAGCAGCTAACGTCACGTTGCCGCTTTTTTTGAACTCAACCTGTGAAGGAGGCATACACATTTCATCGTTGCACGAACCATATTCCAAATAGCAATCAATGACATATTGTGGCTTCGTGAAACGTACTTTCTGCACAAAAGTGGCTTTCGTCTCGAAGAAGCGTAGCTCCATATCGAACATCTTATCATATTGCTTGATGACTTGACCTCGTGGAGTCAGTTTTCCAACTTTCTCTACGCCTTCCAACTTGACAGCATTGAACGTAGCCGAAACAGGACCATCGTCACCCAAATCAGTTGAATACACATGCCAACCTGGATCGATGGTTGCCGAGAAGATAATCTCAGCCTGGTCGTTAGCGAGCATTTTAAGTTGTGATGTAAAGTGCACAGGATTCACCATCTGCCCCCATACATTTGTTGAAAAGAAAACTGCCAACAGACCGATAAGATAGATTTTTTTCATTTTACAAAGTAAATAATCTGTAAATAGTTTCAAATTGGCTGCAAAGTTAGCAAAAAAGAAACAAAATGAAACAAAAAGACTATTTAATAAAACTAAAAAAGCGATGCATCACGTCAGAAGCATCGCTTATACTATAGATTGAGATTAAGAAACTACACCTTGATCTCAACTTCAACACCGCTGGGAAGCTCAAGCTTCATCAGAGCATCAACAGTCTTGGCTGTAGAGCTATAGATGTCAATCAGACGCTTGTAGTCTGACAACTGGAACTGCTCACGAGACTTCTTGTTAACGAAGGTAGAGCGGTTAACGGTGAAGATACGCTTGTGTGTGGGAAGGGGAATTGGACCACTAATGATTGCACCAGTAGCCTTTACAGCCTTCACAATCTTTTCTGCTGACTTATCTACGAGTTTGTGGTCGTAGCTCTTCAGCTTGATACGAATTTTTTGACTCATTGTCTTTTAATTTGTTAATCTTTTAATTTTTAAACTTTCACCGCCTGCCGCTAAAGAGTCATTTGCTCAACGGCAGACTGATTTCGGGTTGCAAAGGTACACATTTTTTCCGAGTCCGCCAAACTTTTACGCCTTTTTATGCCGAACAAGGAGCATTATAGTGCTAAATAATACTAAAAGACAGGCCACACCAGCGCTTTATAATAAGATTATAATTTTCTTTGCATAAAACCTAAAATCCGCAACTAATAGTGATGCTGACTAATTTTGTAGTTTGCTTCTCCATCTAACGATAGTCTTGCCAGTACAGACGTGATTATGCATGGGTCATGCCCAGTTTCCCCTTACCCCGTCAAGCATTACAGGGGCTTTATGCTGCCGTTAACCCGCGAATTCGGTTTCTTAGCCGTCAGTGAATGCAAAAGGGTTCTGATATGATTTGTTGTCCGTGTAGATATTCAGCTGATAGTGCCTTTCCGTTCTTATCCACTTGGCTGGCACGCTGATGCGCTCGGCTATGCCGCTTTGCTTGCAAAGAACTTGAACACGAAGGCTTTGATGCGGCTTGTTTTCTTCAGTCCGAAGGCTTTTGTGTCCAGCCTGCCCATAAGGAACTTGTAGAAGTTCTTGCTATGGAAAGCGGCATAGCCGAGCGACGTATGAACGCCGTCAGCAGCAGGAACACGGTGTTCTCTGCCATGAAGGACTTAGGCAGCCTTGCCCAGCCGAAGCCATTAATCACAGTCCTCAGTCTTCGTCCCAGAAATTGTTACGACGACTTAAACCTGTATCAACCTCGGTATCAGGATCAATTCCTCCTCCATTTTCTGTTTCTCCTTCTAGTAAATAGGAGCCTGCCAGCAGGGGAACTGCCTTGATAAGCAGTTCCCTTGTGACGGGTTGTTGATATGTTTTCTTCATCTGTTTCATACCTTTTAAAGTTATTTTATCACGACCTTCTTACCATTCTTAATATAGAGGCCACGTCCAGCCTTCTCTACGCGTTGTCCCTTCAGGTTATAGAGATGCTCATTGCTGTTGGTGAACAGTTCGAAATCGCTGATATTAGTGGTTCCATCATCCTCGAAAGCAATGCTGATAGCACGAGCTTCCTCTAAACCTGACATAAACGAGGTAGGCACCTGCAGGTAAGCCTTTTGGGCTCCAAGCGTTGCCGTCGCCGAGGGAGCGCAGAATTTATATTCGCCGTCCACCTTGTTGAGCAGGAAGTTGCTCATGTCGCCAGAAGTCTTGGCAATCGAGCTTGCAGTGAGGTTTGCTTTGAGCATATTCACATAGTAGGCCTGCGAAGTGCTATATGGAATCTTATAGGTGACACCAGCCTCACCCTTCAGATAGAGACCCGTGCCAGCAGGAATGTCATAGACACGTACCAGAAGTACCTGAGATTCTTCCTTGTTATAGCTATAACCAGCGGCGATGTAAGCCTTCAGTCCACTGCCGGTGAAGTTCAGGTCTTGAGCGCAGCTGAAGGTTCCCACGCCCTGAGCCAGAGTAATGAACTCCTTCGTAGCGTTGAAGGTAGCTACAACAACCACGTTGCCAGTAACATTCTGGATAGTGTACTGGTTGTTGACTACCTGTGCCGTCACATCGACATTGTTAACAGTCAGTGTGTTCAGCGTACGATCTTCGTCAGCGGCAATGGTAATCACCACATCGTCACCATACTTAGGATTCATATTGTCGGCACTAACGCCAGTACCCGTGATGCTCACGGTATAAGTCTTCACCGTCCAGTTGGCTGTCACGGTGATGTTCTCAGCAGGCATCGTTGCGGGCAATGCGGGAGTCCATCCAGCGAAGTCGTAACCAGTCTTTGTAGGTTCGGCAGGAGGTATCACGGTGCTACCGTAGTCCTGAGTGATAACATCTACCGCCGAACCGCCATTGCTGTCGAAGGTAATGGTGTACTGATTCACCTGCCATGTAGCGGTGTAGGCCAGGTGACCTGTGCTGCCCTGAGAAATGGTGACAGTCATCATTGCACCGCCCTCGCCATTCTGTTTCCAACCCTTAAAGGTGTAACCCGTCTTGGTGGGGTTGTTCAGCGTGAAGGTCTCGGTCTCGATGGTGTAAGTCGTGGGATTAGCAGGAGTAGCCGTACCGCCATCCATCATGTACACAATATTATATACAGTAGGTGTCCATGTGGCGGTATATGCCAAGTGGCCTGTGCTGCCCTGAGTGATGGTGACAGTCATCATAGCCTCGCCCACACCATTCAGCTTCCAGCCTGCGAAGTCGTAACCAGCCTTCGTCGGGTTGTTCAGCGTGAAGGTCTCGGTCTCGATGGTGTAGGTGGCGGGGTTAGTGGCCGTGCCACCGTCGAGGGTGTAGGCGATTTCATATACAATCGGCGTCCATGTGGCTGTGTATGCCAAGTGGCCTGTGCTGCCCTGAGCGATAGTGACAGTCATCATAGCCTCGCCTACGCCATTGAGCTTCCAGCCTGCAAAATCGTAGCCAGTCTTCGTTGGGTTGTTCAGCGTGAAGGTCTCGGTCTCGATGGTGTAAGTCGTGGGGTTATCAGGAGTAGCCGTACCGCCATCCATCGTGTACACAATATTATATGTAATAGGTGTCCATGTGGCGGTATAGCTGCGGTTTCCTGTTGAACCTGCAGCAATGGTTACTGTTGTTGTGGCAGCATCCAACCCTGTACCCGTCCATCCTGTAAAAGTATATCCTTCACGAGTGGGGTTATTAAGGGTAATAGCAGTGCTCTCAATGGTATACGTAGCGGGGTTGGCGCTAGCCACAGAACCGCCTGCCAAGTCATAGCCGATGGTGTAGTTGATAGCTGTAAAGCCTGCCACTACCGTCTGGTCAGCTGACAAATCTTCTACGGTATAGCTATTGTCCGTTAATGCGGCAGCCTCACCATTTACAGTAAAGGTCGATGCTTCATAACCAGTAGCAAGTGTCACTGTGAACACGGCATCTTCACCACGGTCGATGAGAGTTGTCTCCTCCTCACCGTTGGTGGAACTGATATCAGCGACTGCCAGTGTACCATGATCCGAACCTGTGATTCTAACTACGAAGCTGGAGAAGTCCATGTTAGCGAACTCCTTCCAATTAGTGGCTGCCTCGTAGGCTTCCTTCGTACCGCCAGGAACCCACAGCGTGGCGTTGGTATATGTGTATTCAGAGAAGGTCGTAGCGTTCAGGGTTACAGGTGTCAGCCAAGGAACCTTCACACTGGACAACGTCACTCCGGAGAACAAATAGTTGGGAATGACAGTCACCTGCGGACCGAACTCCACACTGGTAGCATTTTCAAGAAGTGGATAATTCACATCTTCTCCTGTCAGAGTCAGGTTACGCCCAATGTAGATGGTGGTGGCTGGGTTCCATAAAGGACGCTCACTGTAAGTTCCTGCCAAGGACAAAGGAGTCTCGCTATCCTCAATGGTGATGCTGGTCATGTTGTCGCAGTATTGAAATGCAAAATCTCCGATGCTCGTCACTGAGGCAGGAATACTGATGCTGGTTAAACCAGTATAATGAAACGCTGCTGAGCCAATGGTTGTCAGTGTTGAAGGCAGAGTGACGGATTTCAGTTTACCACAATTCTTGAAAGCATTTGCGCCGATACTTGTGACGTTGCTGCCCATTGTCACCACCAAATTCTCTACGCCCTGATGGGTTTCGTCATCCCAATAGGTTCCACAACCATAGAAAGCATACTCACCGATGGTTGTCACACCACTGCCGATGGTGAGGTTTTCAAGTTTGGAATTCTCAGAGAATAAATAAGGATTAATGGTCGTCACTTTTGGGCCAAGCTCCACACTGGTAGCTTCAGAAAGAAGTGGATAATTCACATCATCTCCTGTCAGAGTCAGGTTACGCCCAATGTAGATGGTGGTGGCTGGGTTCCATAAAGGACGCTCACTGTAAGTTCCTGCCAAAGACAAAGGAGTCTCGCTATCCTCAATGGTGATGCTGGTCATGTTGTCGCAGCTTTGAAATGCAAGATCTCCGATGCTCGTCACTGAGGCAGGAATACTGATGCTGGTTAAACCTGTGAGATAAAATGCCTCGTTGCCAATGGTTGTCAGTGTTGAAGGCAGAGTGACGGATTTTAGTTTACTACATTCCTCGAAAGCATATGCACCGATGGTTGTAACATTGCTGCCCATTGTCACCACCAAATTCTCTACGCCCTGATGGGTTTCGTCATCCCAATAGGTTCCACAACGATTAAAAGCATACTCACCGATGGTTGTCACACCACTGCCGATGGTGAGGTTTTCAAGTTTGGAATTCTCAGAGAATAAATAAGGATTAATGGTCGTCACTTTTGGGCCAAGCTCCACACTGGTAGCTTCATAAAGAAGTGGAAAATCTACATAATCTCCTGTCAGAGTCAGGTTGCGACCAAGGTAGATTATACTGGCATTATTCCAGAAAGGACGCTCACCGTAAGTTCCTGCCAAAGACAAAGGAGCCTCGCTATCCTCAATGGTGATACTGGTTATGCTGCCGCAGGCTTGGAAAGCAGCGTCACCGACGCTCGTCACTGAGGCAGGAATGGTGACGCTAGTGATTCCTGTTTCATAGAAACCGCCGGCTCCAACTGAAGTCACCGCGTAGGTCACAGCCTCGTGGGTCACGCTCGACGGGATTTCCAGTGCGCCAGTGAGGGTAGCCTCATCGGCTTTTGCTATAGAAACCTTATGGTTAGCTTCGTCTGTCACCGTATATTTAAAGTTACCTACGGTGAACATAGTTGGTTCTTGTTCTTGTGCCCATCCGGCTATTGCCGTGAGAACGAACAGGAATGAAAATAGTAGTCTTTTCATAATCTCTTTTTTATTTATTGGTATGAATATTTTGTGCAAATATAGCAGAAAAGGGACATATAGGAACTAACAAAAAACGCAAACCGACTAACAATTGCAAGAAATGTTAGTCGATTTGCGTCTTTTGTCTCAGTATTCCCTTAGGAAGCTTGGCTATCCTTCCACTCCTTAGGTGTCATACTGGTAATGGCCTTGAAGGTGCGGAAAAACGACATTTCGTTGGCGAAGCCCGATTGCAGCGCAACGGCTGCCACCTTGATGTCAGGCTGACTGACAAGCAACTGCTTGACATAGTCAATACGGTAGGCGTTGACAAACTGCGAGAAGGAACAGCCACGAGCAGCCTTGATGCAGTCGGACACATTACGACTGCTGGTACCTACCAGCTCAGCCATATCGGCCACCTTCAACTCACTGTTCAGATAGGGTTTCTCATTCTCCATCAGGTCGCAGATACGCGCCAACAACAGATTGTCGGGCAGAGTAGAGTCGTCAGGCACAGCAACAGACTGTGGTTTCCGTTTTCTTCTGAGGAGCCATAAAGCGGCGGCACCGCCCGTCAATACGGCAATGAAGAGTAGCGACAGCCAGAACCAGCCGTTACCTGCCTCTGCTTCAACGTCATCGGTGGTGCCAAGGTGGAATCGATACGCGGTGGCAAAAGGAGTGAAATTATTGTCAGTAATGCCACCTGTCATCAGCAGATCGCCATCGGGCAGAAGCACAGGAGTAGAGAAAGGCAGGGAATCCTGTAGTTCCGTCTCATAGAGAGTAAGGCGAGCGGGCTGCTTGTCGTACTCCACAGCGAGGACATACAGATGGAATCTCTCGTCACGCCCCACGACATAGCCTCGGTGGATAGTGCGATCGACTATGACAGACGTGAACCACTCCAAGCGTCCTCCTGCCTCAACGCTCATGGGGATGCTGCAATCGGTAGGCAGCAATTGAAGGTCGGTGCCCTCCAGTTTGGCAATAGCCGCCTCTTGGCTCTTTTTGTTAAGCACCAAGAGCAGATAGGTGTATTGGCTCGAATCCTGACTGATACGACTATCTTCGGCTGGTTTAGGAAGCAGCATGGATATGGGATACCACTCGTTGAACAACGGCATCTGCGGAGCATCGCCTTTCAAGCGATCCACAACTACTGTATCGGAGTTGAGAGCCATGTGTCCGTCCATGCATCCTATGACGAGGGCATCGTCTGAAGCTATCGGGAAGATGAAAGGAGAAGCCCGGAAGACCGACACCGCCTTGACGAACTTGCTCTGTCGCGAACCATCGAACACCTCCATGCAGTCTTCCTCGTAAGAGTTGCCACTGATGAGCACACGTCCGTCTGCCAGCAGGGCCGATGAAGGGAAGAAGCGTTTCTTCTCCATGCAGCCATAGCCCTCAAAAGTGCGTGTCTCAGGATCAAAAAGTTCCATGGTAAAAGTCTGTCCTATGCCTAAGGCTTTCTCATGACCAGCAGCCAGTAGCACTTTGCCCGATGGAAGTGGCTGGCACAAGCCGTGGTCGTGGGTATAGACCATAGGCAATACATGCCACTCACCGTTCTCGAAATACTCGGCGGTGGGCGTGGGTACGAAACCCGAAGTATGACCTCCCATGACGTATGGGATGCCATTAATGACCAGCGTGCTTCCTCCACTACGTGGGATGTTAAGGTCGGGCAGCCGCTCCACCTGCACCTTCTTCACGGTACAGGATATGGAGGCAGCAGTCTGTTGCTGTGCCTTAGCACCCGAGGCGAGCATCAGGATTAATAAAACAAATAAGGTACGCACGTACATTTTATATTATTAGGTGAGTTCTAAAAAATAATATTTGCGAGTGGAAGCCGTACCTTCTGAATCAGTTCAGTTGGTTTCAGTGCCTTATAGGGCATCGTTGGCTCGCGAAAGTGTTCGTTTATCCACTCATTTGACTTGATTATTTGACGTTAAGACACAGCTATCCCATAGAGGCAATAAGCTGCGGCTGGTATTTGTCGATTTGCAGTCTTTCTTTACCAGGATGTCCTCCAATTCAGGACGGAACATCTCGAAGTCCACAAGGGCTGATAGTTGCTCAAGGGGATTACCCATTGCAGACAATGCCTCTATGGTGAGTTCCTCCTCAAAGAGATTCTCATCCATCGGTCGCCTATATATCGTCGTTTTCATCATGATTACGTCGTTTGATGCTGCAAAGGTACAAAATTATATCGAATTATCGTCAGAAACATCTGACTATCAGTTATTTAATTTTTAGAACATCCCAAGAATAAAAAACAACCCCACCGTAGGAACGTTCTGTTCCACCGGTGGGATTGTTATGAATAGTGCTATGAAAATCCTATAATTACACCAGGTCGGCACGACCCTTAACCTCTTCAAGCACTGCCTTAGCAATAGCACTTGACAGAGGAGCGTGATGATCATATTCCATTGAGCTGGTAGCACGACCAGAAGTAATGGTACGAAGAGCGGTTACATAACCAAACATCTCTGACAGGGGCACCTTAGCCTTAACGACACGAGCGCCAGAGCGAGCCTCTTCCATGCCTTCTACCTGACCACGACGCTTGTTGAGGTCACCAATCACGTCACCCATATTCTCCTCTGGAGTAACAACCTCGAGCTTCATGATAGGCTCCATCAGCACGGGCTTAGCCTTTGCACAAGCCTCCTTGTATGCCATCTGAGCTGCAATCTCGAATGAAAGCTGGTCAGAGTCAACGGGGTGGTAACCACCATCAACAACAACAACCTTCAAAGAGTCAACAGGATAACCACCAAGGATACCGTTCTTCATCGCGGTCTCAAAGCCCTTCTGGATAGATGGGATAAACTCCTTAGGAATGTTACCACCCTTAACCTCGTTAACGAACTGCAAGCCAGGATTGGTCTTCAGATCATAGTCCTCATCAACGGGACCAACCTTTACAAGCATCTTAGCGTACTTACCGCGACCACCAGACTGCTTCTTGTAGGTCTCCTCGATTTCTACCTCCTTCATGATAGCCTCCTTGTAGTTAACCTGAGGCTTACCCTGGTTACATTCTACCTTAAACTCACGCTTCAAACGGTCGATAATAATATCAAGGTGAAGCTCACCCATACCAGAGATAATGGTCTGACCACTCTGCTCGTCTGTACGAACGGTGAAAGTTGGGTCTTCTTCAGCCAACTTAGCAAGACCATTGTCTAACTTAGCAATATCAGCCTGAGACTTTGGCTCAACAGCGATAGAGATAACGGTATCGGGGAAGGTCATAGACTCCAGTACGATGGGTTTCTCTTCATCACAAAGAGTATCACCAGTACGAATATCCTTGAAACCTACACCTGCACCGATGTCACCAGCATCGATAGACTCCATAGGAATTTCCTTATTAGAGTTCATCTGGAACAGACGGCTAATACGTTCCTTCTTACCAGAACGAGGATTATAAACATAAGAACCAGCCTTCACGCTACCTGAGTAAACGCGGAAGAATACCAGACGACCCATATATGGATCAGTAGCAATCTTAAATGCGAGTGCTGAAGTAGCCTCATCCTCGCTGGGCTTACGACTTTCCTCCTCATCTGTCTCGGGATTGGTACCGATAACGGCCTCAGTATCCAGAGGTGAAGGCAGGAATGCGCAGATATAGTCAAGCAGAGGCTGTACACCCTTGTTCTTATAAGAAGAACCACAGAGCATAGGCGTGCACTCCATAGCGATAGTACCTTTACGGATAGCAGCGATAATCTCGTCCTCAGTGATTGAGTTAGGATCGTCAAAGAACTTCTCCATCAGTGCCTCGTCGTACTCAGCAGCCGATTCGAGCAACTTCATACGCCACTCTTCGCACTCATCTGCCAAGTCAGCAGGAATCTCTTCAATATCATACTCTGCACCCATAGTCTCATCGTGCCACAGAATAGCCTTCATCTTGATAAGGTCAACGAGACCCTTGAAGTTCTCCTCAGCACCGATGGGCACCTGAATAACAACGGGATTAGCGCCCAGGATATCTCTCATCTGCTGTACAGTCTCAAAGAAGTCTGCACCAGAACGGTCCATCTTATTCACATAACCTACGCGAGGTACGTTGTACTTATCAGCCTGACGCCATACAGTCTCTGACTGAGGCTGTACACCATCAGCAGCAGAATATGTAGCAACTGCACCATCGAGCACACGCAGTGAACGCTCAACCTCAGCGGTGAAGTCCACGTGACCCGGAGTGTCGATCAAGTTAATCTTATAGTTGTTGTTATTCCACTTCCAATTGCAGGTTGTAGCTGCAGAGGTAATGGTAATACCGCGCTCCTGCTCCTGTGCCATCCAGTCCATCGTAGCTGCACCATCGTGCACCTCACCAATCTTGTGGGTCTTACCTGTATAGAACAGGATACGCTCAGAAGTGGTAGTCTTACCGGCATCGATGTGAGCCATGATACCGATGTTGCGGGTCAAATGCAAATCTTGTTTTGCCATTGTCTCTTTACCTTTATACTATTATACCTTTTAACTTAATTAGAAGCGGAAGTGTGCGAATGCACGGTTAGCCTCAGCCATACGATGCATATCCTCCTTACGCTTGAAGGCACCACCCTGATTATTGAATGCGTCCATAATCTCAGCAGCCAGCTTGTCAGACATTGACTTACCACTGCGCTTGCGAGCAAACTGGATCATATTCTTCATTGAAATGCTCTCCTTACGGTCTGGGCGAATCTCTGTGGGGACCTGGAAAGTAGCACCACCGATACGACGGCTCTTAACCTCTACCTGAGGAGTGATATTATCCAGAGCCTGCTTCCAGATTTCCAGGGGAGCCTTCTCTGCATCCTTCATCTTGTCTTTTACAATCTCCAGAGAGTTGTAGAAAATCTCATAAGACTTCGACTTTTTACCGTCGAACATCAGATGATTCACAAACTTTGAGACCTTCTGGTCGTTGAACACGGGATCGGGAAGGATCACGCGCTTCTTTGGTTTTGCTTTTCTCATTTTGTTGTTTTGTTCTTTTTGTCTGCTTGGGGCTGTTCTTTGTCTGTTCTTCAACGCCACGCTCTCGGGCATTTACTCAACCTGTCTATTAACAATTCTCCAGCAAAACGGGTTTGTTTCTTTTTGTTTTTGGCCTTCTAACCTTCACCGGTTAGTTTTTACTTCTTGGCCTTTGGACGCTTAGCACCGTACTTAGAACGACGCTGTGTGCGGTTTGCTACGCCAGCGGTATCAAGAGTACCACGAACGATGTGATAACGTACACCAGGAAGGTCTTTTACACGACCACCACGCACCAATACGATTGAGTGCTCCTGCAGGTTGTGACCCTCTCCGGGAATGTAACTGTTGACTTCCTTCTGGTTAGTCAAACGAACACGGGCTACTTTACGCATAGCCGAATTAGGCTTTTTAGGAGTTGTCGTATAGACACGTACACAGACACCACGACGCTGAGGACAGTTATCCAAAGCTGGTGACTTTGACTTGTCAACGATTTCCTTTCTGCCTTTGCGAACCAATTGTGAAATTGTAGGCATAATTACTTTAATTTTTTGTTTTTATTATATATTTATATTGTATATATTCTATACGCCACAATATCCCCTCGTTAATCGCAGGGACATTTCGGGGTGCAAAGGTACGACATTTTCCCCAATCCACCTAATTTATAAGAAAGGAATATTCTTTAAAAAGTGTAAGTTTAACAAAAAATAAGGTTTTTAACAATTTATATCTCAAAACCGATCATGCTTTGAGATATAAATTGTGATAATTAAGATTCAAGGAGCAACCTATGCTTCGCCTTTGCCGCTATTGAATGGGGCAATAGTGCGCGGGCCTGCCTGCTCTGGCATTTTAATAGGCCCAAAGGTCTTTTCATAACGCATAATGTTTTCCTGTAATGCCCCCAACAGACGCTTTGCATGTTCAGGTGCCAAGATAACACGACTACGGACCTGTGCCTTAGCCAATCCTGGCAGCATACGGGCGAAGTCAACGACAAACTCTGACGAAGAATGCGTAATAATTGCGAAGTTAGCATATTCCCCCTGCGCCTTATCGGGCAAAAGTTCTACTTGAAGTCCCTGTTGTTTCTGATCGTTTTCGTTCATATTCTTTTGGTATTAAATAATTAATGACATGCAAAAATAAACAAAAAAGCCGAAAGTACAAAAACTTTCGGCCTTTAATATAATGCTAATTATGTAAGATACATATTAGTTCTCATCGAGTACAGACTCTTCTACAAAGTCCAACACATTTTTGCGGTTTGCCTGCATGCGCTCATAGTCTTCCTTTGAGCCAACAATAATCTTCTCAAACTCACGCAGACCAGTACCTGCAGGAATCAAATGACCGCAGATTACGTTCTCCTTCATGCCTTCGAGGAAGTCCTGCTTACCTCGGATAGCAGCCTCGTTCAGAACCTTCGTGGTTTCCTGGAACGATGCAGCCGACATGAACGACTTAGTCTGGAGGGCAGCGCGTGTGATACCTTGCAGAATCTGAGTAGAAGTAGCAGGCACAGCGTCGCGCACCTGAACGGTACGCAAGTCGCGACGCTTCAGAGAAGTGTTCTCATCACGCAAGCGACGAGCTGTGACGATCTGTCCCTTCTGCAGGTTCTCAGAGTCACCGGCATCAACAACAACCTTCTTACCCCAGATACGATCGTTTTCCTCTGCGAAGTCAAGCTTATCGATGATGTCAGACTCAAGGAATGAAGTATCACCAGGATCATTAATCTGTACCTTACGCATCATCTGACGCACAATGATCTCGAAGTGCTTATCGTTGATTTTGATACCCTGCAGACGATACACGTCCTGCACCTCGTTAACGATATACTCCTGAACAGCGGTGGGACCCTTAATGGCAAGGATATCGCTTGGAGTGATAGCACCATCAGACAGAGGAGTACCAGCACGAACAGCATCGTGTTCCTGTACCAGAATCTGCTTAGACAGAGACACCAAGTACTTACGCTGGTCGCCAGACTTAGAGGTGACGATGATCTCACGGTTACCACGCTTTACCTTACCCATGGTTACCTCACCATCAATTTCACTTACGACAGCAGGGTTAGATGGGTTACGAGCCTCGAAGAGCTCAGTTACACGAGGCAGACCGGCGGTAATATCACCACCCTTAGCAGCAGCACGAGGAATCTTTACGAGGGTTTCACCAGTCTTCACTGTCTGTCCATCCTCAACCACCACGTGACCACCCACAGGGAAGTTATAAGTACCGATTTTCTCGCCATTAGCGTCCAGCACATCACAGGTTGGCACCTTCGTCTTGTCCTTAGACTCAGTGACGATCTTCTCTGTCAAGCCAGTAGTTTCGTCGGTCTCGGCACGGAAAGTTACACCCTCGATGACATCATTGAATCTCAAGGTACCACTGTACTCAGTTACAATAACAGCGTTGAATGGGTCCCACTGAGCAATCTTGTCGCCCTTAGCAACCACGTCGCCATTCTTGAAATAGAGTGAAGAACCATAAGGAACGTTCACCGTAGAGAGCACAATCTTTGTATTAGGATCAACGAAACGAAGTTCACCCAGACGGCTGACAACCATCTCGCACTCGCGTCCATCCTCATCAAACGGAACAGTACGTACCTCCTCGAGTTCGATGCGTGCACTCTCGTACTTAGATACGATACTTGCATTAGCAGCTGCGTTGGCAGCCACACCACCGGCGTGGAACGTACGCAGAGTCAGCTGAGTACCAGGTTCACCGATAGCCTGTGCGGCAATCACACCGACAGCCTCACCCTTCTGAACCATACGACGGGTTGCGAGGTTACGTCCGTAACACTTCATGCAGACACCCTTCTTCGACTCACAAGTGAGCACTGAACGAATCTCAACGCTCTCGATTTCAGACTTCTCAATTTCCTCAGCAATAGCCTCGGTGATTTCCTCACCAGCAGGAACAATCACCTCACCGGTCTTAGGATTGATCACGTCATGAACAGATACACGACCCAGGATACGCTCAGAGAGAGAAGAAATCACCTCGTCACCGCTCTTCAGGGCTGTGCAAACCAGACCACGGAGCGTGCCACAGTCTTCCTCGTTGATAATCACGTCATGTGAAACGTCAACCAGACGACGAGTCAGGTAACCAGCGTCGGCAGTCTTCATGGCCGTATCAGCCAAACCCTTACGAGCACCGTGCGTAGAGATGAAGTACTCCAACACAGACATACCCTCCTTAAAGTTTGACAGAATGGGGTTCTCAATAATCTGATGTCCCTCGGCACCAGCTTTCTGAGGCTTAGCCATCAGACCACGGATACCGGAAAGCTGTTTAATCTGGTCTTTACTACCACGGGCACCAGAGTCAAGCATCATGAATACGGCATTGAAGCCCTGGTCAGCCTCAGTCATCTCCTTCATCAGGATGTTACCGATATCATTATTGACGTGTGTCCATGTATCAATAACCTGATTATAACGCTCGTTATCGGTGATGAATCCCATATTATAGTTGTCGGTGATCTGCTGTACCTCTTCATTACCCTTAGCAATCAGATCGGCCTTCTCCTTAGGAATGATAATATCATCAAGGTTGAACGACAGACCAGCCAGATATGCCATACGGTAACCCAGGTTCTTAATACCATCAAGGAACTCACAAGCCTCTGCAAAACCTACGTTCTTAATCACATCGGCAATAATATCACGCAGAGACTTCTTAGAGATGACCTTATTTACGAAACCAACCTCATCAGGAATGATACCATTGACAATCACACGACCTACAGAGGTCTCAACCTGATGACGCACCTTGATGCCGTCAACCACATCGTCAACAATCACCTTTACCTGTGCATGGAGGTCGCACTTACCCTCGTTGTGAGCAATAATAGCCTCTTCTGGGCCATAGAATGAGAGTCCCTCACCCTTAGCTCCCGGACGAATCTTTGTGATATAATACAGACCAAGCACCATATCCTGCGAAGGAACGGTGATAGGTGCGCCATTGGCAGGGTTCAGAATATTATGGCTCTGCAGCATCAGCAGCTGAGCCTCGAGGATAGCCTCATTTGACAAGGGGAGGTGAACAGCCATCTGGTCACCATCGAAGTCGGCGTTGAACGCCGTACATGCCAATGGGTGCAACTGGATAGCCTTACCCTCAATCAATTTAGGCTGGAAAGCCTGAATACCCAGACGGTGCAGTGTTGGTGCACGGTTCAGCAATACAGGGTGTCCCTTCATGACATTCTCCAGGATGTCCCAGATCACAGGTTCACGACGGTCCACAATCTTCTTGGCGCTCTTAACAGTCTTCACAATGCCGCGCTCAATAAGCTTACGGATAATGAATGGCTTATACAGCTCGGCAGCCATCAACTTAGGCAGACCACACTCACCCATCTTCAACTCAGGACCAACGACGATAACCGAACGAGCTGAGTAGTCAACACGCTTACCGAGCAAGTTCTGACGGAAACGACCAGACTTACCCTTCAATGAGTCAGAGAGAGACTTCAGAGGACGGTTGCTGTCGCTCTTCACCGCAGACGACTTACGACTATTGTCGAACAATGAGTCAACAGCCTCCTGCAGCATACGCTTCTCATTTCGCAGAATCACCTCAGGAGCATGAATCTCCATCAGTCGCTTCAGACGGTTGTTACGGATGATGACACGACGATAGAGGTCGTTCAAATCCGATGTAGCGAAACGTCCACCATCCAGGGGCACCAGAGGACGAAGCTCAGGAGGTGTCACAGGGATAATCTTCATGATCATCCACTCAGGACGGTTAATACCCTTCTCTACAGAAGAGCGGAAAGCCTCTACTACTTGCAGACGCTTCAGAGCCTCGTTCTTACGCTGCTGAGAAGAGTCGGTATTAGCGCGGTCACGCAGTTCGTACGACAGAGAGTCAAGGTCAAGTCCCTGAAGCAGTTCATAAACAGCCTCGGCACCCATCTTAGCAACGAACTTGTTAGGATCGCTGTCATCCAGATAGTAGTTGTCCTCAGACAGCTGGTTATCGAGCAGATCATTATACTCTTCTTCAGAGAGCAAGTCATACTTCTGTGAGCCCAGCAAAGGATTACCCTCTGCATCCTTACGACCCTCCAGCACACCAGGCTGGATAACGACGTAGCGCTCGTAGTAGATAATTGCATCCAACTTCTTTGTAGGCAATCCCAGCAGATAGCCAATCTTGTTAGGCAAACTGCGGAAATACCAGATATGAGCTACGGGCACAACAAGTTCAATATGTCCGCTACGCTCACGACGTACCTTCTTCTCGGTCACCTCAACACCGCATCGGTCACAAACGATACCCTTATAGCGGATACGCTTGTACTTACCGCAGGCGCACTCATAGTCCTTAGTAGGACCGAAGATACGCTCACAGAACAGACCGTCGCGCTCAGGCTTATAGGTACGATAGTTGATGGTCTCAGGCTTGGTAACCTCACCGAAAGAACTCTCGAGGATTTCCTCGGGAGAGGCCAATCCGATGGTGATCTTGGTGAAGTTATTCTTTGTCTTTGAATCTTTCTTGAAAGCCATATTTCAATTCTTAATTCTTAATTCTTAATTCAAAATATCATCAGTCGAGGGTTACGCTGAGTCCAAGACCACGCAGTTCATGCAACAGCACGTTGAGTGACTCTGGAATACCAGGTGTAGGCATAGGTTCACCCTTAACGATAGCCTCGTAAGCCTTAGAACGACCAACAGTATCGTCAGACTTGATTGTCAGAATTTCCTGAAGCACATGGCTGGCACCGAAGGCCTCCAGTGCCCAAACCTCCATCTCACCAAAACGCTGACCACCAAACTGTGCTTTACCACCGAGAGGCTGCTGCGTGATAAGACTGTATGGGCCGATAGAACGAGCGTGCATCTTATCCTCTACCATGTGACCCAGTTTCAAGAAGTAAGTGATACCTACCGTTGCAGGCTGGTCGAAGCGCTCACCGGTCTCACCGTCATACAGGTGGGTAGAGCACAGACGAGGCAGACCTGCCTTGTCGGTCCACTCAGCCAGGTCTTCCAGCTTAGCACCGTCGAAGATAGGTGTAGCGAACTTCACGCCCAGACGCTTACCGGCAGCACCGAGGATAGCCTCGAAGATCTGACCGAGGTTCATACGAGAAGGCACACCCAGTGGGTTCAGTACCAAGTCAACAGGACGACCATCCTCGAGGAATGGCATATCCTCCTGACGTACGACCTTAGACACGATACCCTTGTTACCGTGACGACCAGCCAGCTTATCACCCACACCGATCTTACGTTTCTTAGCTACATAGACCTTAGCCATCTGCAGGATGCCAGAAGGCAGCTCGTCACCGATGGTGATTGCAAACTTCTTACGCTTCATCTCTGCATCAAGCAGTTTGTACTTCTTCATATAGTTGATGATGAGCTGAGCAATCAGCGTGTTCTTGTGCTCATCATTGGTCCAGTTGCTTGTCTGCACGTCACCATACTCCAGATTCTTCAGGTTTGTCATGGTGAACTTAGAACCCTTAGAGATAATCTCTGCACCAGTGTAGTCCTTCACACCCTGTGAAGTTCTGCCCTTGGTCAGCTCCAGCAACTTATCAACCAGGATATCCTTCAGGTCCTCAACCTTTGCCTCATACTCCTCGTCGATCTTAGCCAGGATCTGCTTATCCTGCATCTTGGTCTGACGAGTCTTGATAGCACGAGCAAACAGTTTCTTATCGATAACGACACCCGTCAGTGAGGGGTTAGCCTTCAGTGAAGAGTCCTTCACGTCGCCAGCCTTGTCACCGAAGATAGCACGAAGCAGTTTCTCTTCAGGTGAAGGATCGCTTTCGCCCTTAGGTGAAATCTTACCAATCAGGATATCGCCTGGCTCTACACGAGCACCAACGCGAATTACGCCATTCTCATCGAGGTCCTTAGTAGCTTCCTCACTGACGTTAGGAATATCAGCGGTGAACTCCTCCATACCACGTTTTGTCTCACGCACATCAAGAGAGTACTCATCCACGTGAACTGAAGTCAGCACATCCTCACGAACGATACGCTCGTTCAAAACGATAGCATCCTCGTAGTTGTAACCCTTCCAAGGCATGTAAGCCACCAACAGGTTACGACCCAGAGCCAGTTCGCCATTCTCAGTAGCATAACCCTCAGTCAGGATATCACCCTTCTTCACACGCTGTCCCTTATTGCAGATAGGACGCAAGTCGATGGTCATGTTCTGGTTGGTACGACGGAACTTAGCAATACGGTATTCCTTCAGTGCAGGCTCGAAGCTTACAAACTCCTCGTCCTCTGTGCGATCGTAGAGGATACGAATGGTCGTAGCATCGACATACTCGATAACACCATCGCCCTCGGCAGTTACCATGGTACGAGAATTCTCACAAACCTGTTTCTCGATACCAGTACCGACGATAGGAGCTTCGTTGTGAAGCAGAGGTACAGCCTGACGCATCATGTTAGATCCCATCAGTGCACGGTGAGCATCGTCGTGCTCCAAGAAAGGAATCAGAGATGCAGCGATAGAGGCAATCTGCTGTGGAGATACATCCATCAGGTTCACCTCTGAGGGAGGAACGACAGGGAAGTCGGCATCCTGACGACACTTAACGACGGGACGAATGAACGTACCATCATCGTTCAAAGGAGCATTACCCTGACCAATGATAAAGTTCTCTTCCTCCTCGGCAGTCAGATATACGATATCATCATTATTTAAGTTGGCAACACCATTCTCCACCTTACGATAAGGAGTCTGAATGAAGCCCAGCTCATTAATCTTAGCATATACACAGAGCGAAGAAATCAGACCGATGTTAGGTCCTTCTGGGCTCTCGATAGGACACAGACGACCGTAGTGTGTGTAGTGTACGTCACGAACCTCGAAGCCGGCACGCTCACGAGACAGACCGCCAGGACCGAGGGCCGAGAGACGACGCTTGTGAGTAACCTCTGCCAGAGGATTCGTCTGGTCCATGAACTGTGACAGTGGGTTTGTTCCGAAGAACGAGTTGATAACACTAGAAATCGTCTTAGCGTTGATCAAGTCCGTAGGTGTGAACACCTCGTTGTCACGCACGTTCATGCGCTCACGAATGGTGCGGCTCATACGTGCCAGACCAATCGAGAACTGGTTAGACAGCTGTTCACCAACGGTGCGCACGCGACGGTTTGACAGGTGGTCAATATCATCGACAGCAGCCTTAGAGTTGATCAGCTGGATGAGATATTTGATAATCTCGATAATATCTTCTTTTGTCAGCACACGAACATCCATATCGGTGTCGAGTCCCAACTTCTTATTGATTCTGTAGCGACCCACATCACCCAGGTCATAACGCTTGTCAGAGAAGAACAGGTTCTGGATCACCTCACGAGCGCTGGCATCATCGGCAGGATCAGCATTACGCAACTGACGGTAGATGTAGAGCACAGCCTCTTTCTCTGAGTTTGATGGGTCCTTGGCCAACGTATTGAAGATGATAGAGAAGTCCTGAGCCGTATTCTCGTCCTTATGAACCAGAATAGTCTGAGCACCACTCTCAAGGATGTCAATCATGTTGTCCTCCGTGATCTCGGTCTCACGATCCATGATCACCTCGTTACGCTCGATTGAAACAACCTCACCGGTATCCTCATCTACGAAGTCCTCATTCCAGCTCTTCAGCACACGGGCAGCCAGCTTACAGCCAACCACCTTCTTCAGAGCAGTCTTATTAACCTTCACCTCCTCGGCGAGGTCGAAAATCTGCAGAATGTCCTTATCGGTTTCGTAACCGATGGCACGCAGCAGCGTAGTAACAGGCAACTTCTTCTTACGATCGATATACGCATACATCACATTGTTGATGTCAGTAGCGAATTCAATCCAAGAACCCTTGAATGGGATGATACGGGCTGAATACAGCAAGGTGCCGTTTGCATGCACGTTCTGGCCAAAGAATACGCCAGGCGAACGGTGCAACTGTGAAACGACAACGCGCTCGGCACCATTTATCACAAACGTACCGTTAGCTGTCATATAAGGAATAGGACCGAGGAATACATCCTGGATCACTGTTCCGAAATCCTCGTGGTCAGGATCCGTGCAGTATAGCTTCAGCTTAGCCTTCAAAGGTACACTATAAGTCAGACCACGCTCCAAACACTCATCGATGGTGTAGCGAGGCGGGTCGATATAATAATCCAAGAACTCAAGGACGAAATTATTACGAGTATCAGTGATAGGGAAGTTCTCTGCGAACACCTTATACAAACCGTCGTTCTTGCGTTCCTCAGGCGGAGTGTCTAACTGCAGGAAGTCTTTGAAAGACTTTAATTGCACATCGAGGAAATCCGGCAGCGGCATAGGATTCTTGACGCTACCAAAGTTTACTCTGTTGTCTATTACTTTCGATGTCATATGATAATGTAATGATTCTATAAAGCCGGAGATTCCGGAGTCTCCGGTCAAACCGGATCTATAAAAAGACAAGAAAAGGCTAGGAACCCTCTACTTGAGAGTCCCTAACCATTAAATATTGTTGTGCTTAAAATTACTTCAGCTCAACTACGGCACCAGCAGCCTCGATAGCCTTCTTCAGGTTCTCAGCCTCTTCCTTAGCCAGACCTTCCTTAACGGTAGCAGGAGCACCGTCTACGAGATCCTTAGCCTCTTTCAGGCCCAGACCGCAAGCTTCCTTAACAGCCTTTACAACCTGCAACTTAGCAGCGCCAACCTCCTTCAGGATTACATCGAAAGAGGTCTTCTCCTCAGCTGCGGGAGCAGCGCCACCAGCAGCGGGACCAGCAGCTACAGCAACGGCTGCAGCAGCAGGCTCAATTCCATACTCGTCCTTCAGGACTGTTGCCAACTCGTTAACTTCTTTTACAGTAAGGTTTACCAACTCTTCTGCAATAGCTTTGATATCTGCCATTTTATTTAAATTTTAATTGTTTTTAATGTTAATGAAATTACTTTTTCGCTTATTTGTTACGCTCAGCGACAGCGTCAAGCAGGCCGTGGATCTTGCCACCGGCATTGAGGCCAGAAACAACATTCTTGATCGGCGACTGCAGCAGAGCCACAACTTCGGCGATAAGTTCGTTCTTGCTCTTGATAGCAACAAGCTCGTCAAGTTTGTCAGCACCAACGAAGATGCTCTCCTCAGCATAAGCACCCTTCAAAGCAGGGATACCATCCTTCTTATATTCCTTGATAAGCTTAGCAGGTACGTTTGCCGTATTGCAGAACATTACGGCAGTATTGCCCTTCAAGCACTCGTAAAGAGGTGAGAAATCGATCTCTGAAGCCTCGAAAGCTTTGTGGAGAAGCGTGTTCTTCACAACGAGAAGCTTAATCTCATTCTTGAAGCACTTGCGACGCAGGTCGCTGGTAGCCTCTGCATTCAGTCCGGCCAAGTCAACCAGATAGAAGTGAGGATATTGCTTCAGCTGCTCTCCGAGTTCTACGATAATAGTATCTTTTACTTCCTTTTTCATTTTACTAAACTTTTAACGAGTTATTCAACTGATTTAGGATCTATCTTGATACCCTTACTCATAGTGCTTGAAATAAAGATACTCTTCATGTATGTACCCTTAGCGGCAGCGGGTTTCAGCTTGATAATGGTAGAGATAAACTCCTTAGCATTTTCATAGATCTGATCAGCAGTAAAGCTAACCTTACCGATTGAGGTGTGCACAATACCAGCCTTATCAACCTTAAAGTCAATCTTACCCTGCTTAACCTCTTTCACTGCCTTAGCAACGTCCATAGTAACAGTGCCACTCTTTGGGTTAGGCATCAAGCCACGAGGACCGAGTACACGACCCAAGGGGCCCAACTTACCCATGCATGAGGGCATTGTGATAATCACATCAACATCAGTCCAACCACCTTTGATCTTCTCGATATACTCGTCGAGACCAACATAGTCGGCACCAGCTTCCTTAGCGGCAGCCTCCTGATCAGGAGTACAGAGAGCGAGCACACGTGTCACCTTACCAGTTCCGTTCGGCAGTGAAACGACACCACGAACCATCTGGTTAGCCTTACGTGGATCAACACCCAAGCGTACATCGATATCTACAGAAGCCTCAAACTTGGTTGTGGTGATTTCCTTAACCAGTGTAGCGGCCTCTTTCAAAGAGTATGCTTTCCCTGCTTCAATCTTATCAGCTACCAACTTTTGATTTTTTGTCAGTTTACTCATTGTTCTAAAAATTGAAGTTATTGTTATTTACCAGGGAACTCCCCTTGTACAGTGATACCCATGCTACGTGCTGTACCAGCAATCAGTTTCATAGCAGACTCAATTGTGAAACAGTTGAGGTCAGCCATCTTATCCTCAGCGATAGCGCGCACCTGATCCCATGTAACAGTAGCAACCTTCTTACGGTTAGGTTCAGAAGAACCACCCTTAATCTTGGCAGCCTCGATCAGCTGAACAGCAGCGGGAGGAGTCTTAATGACGAAACTGAATGACTTATCAGCATAGTATGTGATAACGACAGGAAGAATCTTACCTGCCTTATCCTGGGTTCTGGCGTTGAACTCTTTGCAGAATCCCATAATGTTGATACCCTTTGAACCCAGAGCAGGTCCTACGGGAGGTGAAGGATTCGCAGCGCCACCTTTAATCTGTAATTTGATTAATCCAGCAACTTCTTTAGCCATTTCTGTTTATAATTATTATTGATTGTCATATAAGCCAAGGAGTGGAAGCCTCCTGTGACCGTATATTAGAACAGACACATCGTAACAATTGCGTCTTATTCTTTTTCTACTTGATTAAATGCAAGTTCCAAAGGCGTCTTACGACCGAAGATTTTAACCATCACCTTGAGCTTACGCTTCTCCGCATTCACCTCTTCGATGACACCGCTGAATCCACTGAAAGGACCATCAGTAACCTTAACGGCTTCATCAACCATATAAGGTACGGCAACTTCTTCGGTACGAATGGCCGTTTCCTCAACAGTACCAAGAATGCGGTTAATGTCGGCTTGACGAACGGGGCTAGGATTATCCATACCACCTAAGAAACCAAGCACGTTAGGAATGTAGCGCAGTTCATGAGCAGTCTCGCCATCGAGGCGAGCCTCAATCAAAACATAGCCAGGGAGGAACAATTTCTCCTTGACCACGCGCTTGCCGTTACGAAGCTGAGCATATTTCTCAGTGGGCAACAAGATCTGACCAACATTGTTAGCCAGAAGTTGATTATTCTTCATCAATGCCTCTATATACTCTTTGACCTTAGCTTCCTTACCGCTGACGGCCTTCAGAACATACCATTTTTTTCCTGTATCAGCCATCATCCAATTAAATACCCATGTAAAGAACGTCAGTCACCAATCCCCAGATCTTATCCATAGCAAGAACTACCAATGCGATAATTAAAGATGCGGTAAGAACGAGAACTGCACTACCAGTAAGTTCCTGACGTGAGGGCCAGGTAACTTGATGTGCCAACTCATTGTAGCAAGTCTGGCAGTATGTAAAGAACTTCTTAATAATATTCATCTTCTTATTCTGTTTCGCACGGGAAGGAGGACTCGAACCCACGACCCTCGGTTTTGGAGACCGATGCTCTACCAACTGAGCTATTCCCGTAAGTAAGCCCCCACCCTTGAGCGGGGGCTTTTTATGTCATCTAGACTATAGGGTGTCGGTAAAACCGGCTATCCTACATGTGCTAGAATTAGTCTTCGTATACCTCTGTAATCTGACCAGAACCTACGGTGCGACCACCCTCACGGATAGCGAAACGCAGACCCTTATTCAGTGCTACAGCGTAGATGAGCTCTACAGTGATCTCAACGTTATCACCAGGCATTACCATCTCAACGCCCTCGGGGAGGTGAATCTCACCCGTGCAGTCCATAGTACGGAGGTAGAACTGAGGACGATACTTGTTTCCGAATGGAGTGTGACGACCACCCTCTTCCTTCTTCAGAACGTAGATAGAAGCCTTGAACTTCTTGAAAGGCTTGATCTGTCCGGGATGGCAGAGAACCATACCACGCTTGATCTCATTCTTATCGATACCGCGGAGCAGCAGACCTACGTTATCACCAGCCTGACCCTCATCGAGGAGCTTGCGGAACATCTCAACACCAGTTACAACTGAGTTCTTATCCTCACCAAGACCGAGCAGCTCTACAGCGTCACCAACGTGGATAACACCAGTCTCGATACGACCAGTAGCAACAGTACCACGGCCAGTGATTGAGAATACGTCCTCAACAGGCATCAAGAAAGGCTTGTCGGTAGCGCGAGGAGGCTCCTGGATCCATGTGTCGCAGGTATCCATCAGCTCCATCACCTTCTTCTCCCACTTCTCAACACCATTCAGTGCGCCGAGTGCAGAACCGCGGATGATAGGAGTATCCTCTTCGAACTCATACTGAGCGAGGATCTCCTGAACCTCCATCTCAACGAGCTCCAGCATTTCCTCATCCTCAACCATATCACACTTGTTCAGGAATACAACCAGACGGGGAACGTTTACCTGACGAGCAAGCAGAACGTGCTCACGAGTCTGAGGCATAGGACCGTCAGTAGCAGCTACAACAAGAATAGCACCATCCATCTGAGCAGCACCAGTTACCATGTTCTTAACGTAGTCAGCGTGTCCTGGGCAGTCAACGTGAGCGTAGTGACGCTTAGCGGTCTCGTACTCAACGTGAGCAGTGTTAATAGTGATACCACGCTCCTTCTCCTCGGGAGCATTATCAATCTGGTCGAAAGACTTAACCTCAGAAAGACCAGCCTTAGCCAGTACAGTTGTAATAGCAGCGGTCAGAGTAGTCTTACCGTGGTCAACGTGACCAATAGTACCAATGTTTACGTGCGGTTTGGTGCGCACAAATGTCTCTTTTGCCATTGTTTTGTTGTTTTATTAATATTGATTTAATTACTATGTTTTTGCTCCTCCTTATTTCCTCGAGAGAGCTGTAACTGAGAGTTGAACTCAGGACCTCTTCCTTACCAAGGAAGTGCTCTACCACTGAGCTATTACAGCGTTGTTTATAGAGCGGAAAACGGGGCTCAAACCCGCGACCCCCAGCTTGGAAGGCTAGTGCTCTATCAACTGAGCTATTTCCGCAAAAACATCTCTTGAGAGTGGGTGCTGATGGATTCGAACCACCGAAGTCGAAAGACAGCAGATTTACAGTCTGCCCCATTTGGCCACTCTGGAAAACACCCAAAATCTTTGCGTCCCAACTTGTCGAGCGCTTGCTTTTCACTCCTGTAGAGCCTCTTGTCGGATTCGAACCAACGACCCCGAGATTACAAATCACGTGCTCTGGCCAACTGAGCTAAAGAGGCTTTTGAAGCAGCCGCTCTCGTTTCAGATTTACGACCTGTTGGAAAACGGCTGCAAAGTTACGACTTATTTTTGAATTACCAAAACTTTTCCAGCTTTTTTTTAGTAATTTCTCAATTTTTCCTTAAATTTCTGCAGTTGCACCTTCATCGTGTCAACGCAGAGGTCTATACTCTCTTCAAACGTGTCGCTCACCTTCTCTACATGTAATGTATTTCCAGGCACAGCCACAGACAAACTTGCTTCCTTATTTTGAGCAGTTGCCGGCTTCACGACCTTTAATTGCACCTCTACTTTCTGAATATCTTCGTACGACTTTTCTAACTTGGCGACTTTCTTCTCAACGAACGCCTCTAGTTTTTCGGTAGCGTCGAAATGGATCGACTGAATCTTAATTTCCATAGTTACCTCCTATTATTTTAACAGTTAAACTATAAAGATCAACCCCTGGGATGGGATTCTTTGTAAATTCGTCTCAGCTGCTCGAACGTGGTATGTGTATAAATCTCTGTTGTCTCCAGGCTTTCATGCCCCAACAGTTTTCTGACACTTTCCAGTCCGGCATCGTGATTCAGCATGGCTGTGGCGAAGCTGTGACGCAACACATGTGGTGAGCGTTTTTTCAAGGTCGAAACCTGTTGCAATTGTTCTCTCACAATATTATATACTGTCGTCTGAGAGATACGCTGTCCGTTTCGTCCCAAGAAAAGGGCCTTGGATTGTTTATCCACCTGATCATCGCGAATAGCCATATAGTTTTTCAACTGTTCGGCCAGTTCTTCGCCAAAAGGTATCAGACGTTGCTTGTTGCGCTTACCAGTCACTTTCAACTGCCTTGCAGCAAAATCCACATTGTCATCATCCAGTCCTATCAGCTCTGCTCTTCGCAATCCCGCCTCATAGAGCAATATAATAATGGTACGCGCACGAACCGCCTTATATTCATCTCCACAAGCTGCATCCAACAATTGATCCATCTGCCCTTCTTTCACGAATTGCGGCAGAGGCTTCTGCTTTTTGGGTGCCTGCACCTGATGTGCGGGATCTTTCTTGACTAAACCTCTGGCGAGTGCGAATCTATAGAACGAGCGGACTGCGGAGAGTCCGGTGCCTACGGTTGTCGCTTTATCGCCCCTGTCCATCATGTTCTCCATCCAAGAACGGATCACGTCGGCATCCACCGATGCCCAGTCCAGATTTTCCTCCTTGCTCTTAAAGTATGCTTCAAAGTGTTTCAGACTTTTCTCATACGTCAAAACGGTCAGCTCACTGCGGTTCCGTTCGTAGCGCAAGTAATTGAGGAAGAGGTCAATCATTTCACGTTGCTGTTGCTTAGTAATCCATTTATAATGGTTTTCGGCAACGAATTTACGGAAATATTATGAAACTACCAAATTTTCAAGAGAAAATTTTATTCCTCGTTGGTGCGAAGCTGCTGAACATAGATGGCATGTTCCATCTTCAGGCGCTTCAGTACAGATGGCTTGTCAAACTGCTGACGACGACGCAGCTCCTTAACAACACCAGTCTTCTCGAACTTTCTCTTAAACTTCTTGAGGGCTCTTTCAATGTTTTCGCCTTCTTTTACGGGTACAATAATCATACTGTTTTTTGACTTTAATTGTTTAAAATGTTATACATTAGCGCATCATTCGGGCATAGTGCACACGAAATGCGGGTGCAAAGGTACTACTTTTCCAGGAAACTTCCAAGCTTTTAATGAGTTTTTTGCTGTTTTTGTGATAGTTACGCCTTATCTTCATTCGTTCCGCCATCTTCAAAACAGCCATAAAACGACCCATGCAAGCGTCCTTCCCAACACCGTCGAAAGGTGGCTACAAGTGCAGACATGTTGGCATACAAAAGTATTAGTTTCAAACATCAGGTGCTTTGTTTTTGACCGACTATTCTGCCACTCTCTGCGAGCGATAGTGGCACTATGCTACACCATATAGGCCCTGGAACGATTGAATCCAGGCCCTAAAAAAATTAAATCCAGGCCCTGCAGAGCGCATTTCCAGGGGCTAGATTCAATCGTTCCAGGCCCTAGATCCGTATCAATACCAACACTATTGCATCACAATAGCAGCACTATTGCAATAGAAAAGCTATCGTTTGACAAGGTGAAAGCTACAGTTTAATATTGAGAAAAGCGAACGTTTTCCTAAAAAGAGGATGGCAGAAGAGTGGCACTGATGCGCCTACCCCTAAATTTTTGACTTAATTTCCAAATACTTATTGATAACCCCTACCGACAGATTTCGTGGTGTGGTGAGCAACGACTGGATGCCGTACTGACGCAAGGTCTGCACAATGGTGCGCTGCTCGTGCTGAAACTTCTCGGCGATGACATGCTGATAGACCGACTCCACAGAACGAGCCTCAGTGTTGACGTACTTGTCCAGCTCCTCATCGGCAAAGAACACCACGAGCAGACGGTGGCGAAGGGCCAACTGGCGCAGGAATGGCAGTTGACGTCGAAGGGCAGCCATCGAGGTGAACGAGGTGAAGAGCACCAGCAGCGAACGACGGTTCACATGTTTGGCCAGTCCTACCAGCAGTGCCGAATAGTCGGTCTCGCCAAAGACGGTCTGTTCGGCATAGAGTGCCTCCTGCATGGTTTGCATGTGTCCGGGTTGGTTGGAAGCCGGCACAAAGGTCTCGAACTGATCGGCAAAGGTGACAAGCCCAGCCTTATCCTGCTTGTTGACTGCCACGAACGACAACACCAGCGAGGCATTGATGGCATAGTCCAGCAGTGTCATATTCTGGAAAGCCTGTTGCATCATGCGCCCTTTGTCTATGATGGCATACACATGTTGGGCGCGCTCCTCCTGATAGACGTTCACCATCAGTTGATGCCGGCGCGCGGTGGCACGCCAGTTGATTGTGCGATAATCGTCGCCCACAACATAGTCCTTGATTTGTTCAAAATCCGTATTATGCCCGATGCGGCGAATGCGCTTGATGCCCATCTCCGTGAGGTTGTTGCTCATGGCCAGCAACTCATACTGCCGCAGCATCATATACGAAGGATAGACCTTCACATCGCGGGCCTCATCGCAGGTGTAGCGCCGTTGCACCAGTGCCAGACGTGTTGCTGCGAAGACACGCACACGACCGAAGCCATAGACGCCACGATGCGTGGGGCGCAACTGATACTTCACTGTGGCCTCGCCCTTTGCTGCCAACTTTGCCTTGAAACAGACGTCACGACGTTGGAATACAAAGGGAATCTCATCGATTACCTCAACATCCACGCAGAATCCATAGTTGCTCTCCAGCCGAATGCGCACATCATTGTCATCGCCATTAGAAAACCTATCCGACATCAGTCGCATGGCCGTGATGCCCCGTCGGCTCCACAGCAGCCACACATCTGCAGCCACCGCTATTGAGAGTAGCAGTAACAGCACCTTGCCTGCAACAAACAATGGTGTCACGGCAAAGCCAGCAGCCATCACCAGGATGACGACCGTCATCAACAGATAGAAGCGACGCGTCAGAAACATGCTCTAATACCTTATTATTTATTTAGGAACCTCTACCTTCTCCATCAGTCTGCCTATCACCTTCTTCGGTGTCAGACCTTCCATCTCGGCCTCGGCTGTCAGGATGATGCGGTGCTGCAAGACGCTGGGCACCACAAAGCGCACATCGTCGGGAGCCACGAAGTCGCGTCCTTGCAACAGTGCGTGGGCTTTGGATGCCTGCAGGATGGCCACCGATGCACGCGGTGAAGCACCGAGGAACACGGCCTTACTTTCGCGTGTCTGCTGTACGATGCCAGCAATGTAGCGCAGCAGCACAGGATCCACGAACACCTGTCCCAACATCTGTCGCAGTTCTATCAGTTCTGCTTTGGTCAGCACCGGCTTCACCTCGTCGAGCGAGGTCAGTCGGGCGTTCTGATGATGGCGCTGAAGGATGGCCACTTCCTCGTCTATCGAGGGATAACCCATCGTGAGTTTCATCATGAAACGGTCGGTCTGTGCCTCTGGCAATTTGTAAGTACCCTCCTGCTCCACTGGGTTTTGGGTCGCCAAGATGGTATAGAACTGTCCCATCTGGTGAGTCTCGCCATCGATGGTGACCTGTCGTTCTTCCATCACCTCGAAGAGGGCTGCCTGCGTCTTAGCGGGTGCACGGTTGATCTCGTCCACCAGCACCACATCGGCAAACACAGGACCGGCGTGGAAGTCGAACTCAGACGTCTTCATGTTGAACACGTTAGTGCCCAGCACATCGCTTGGCATCAGGTCGGGTGTGAACTGCACGCGACTGAAGCGGGCATCAATAAGCTTTGACACCAGTCGGGCCAGCAGCGTCTTGGCCACACCGGGCACACCTTCTATCAGCACATGACCATTGGCCAGAATGGCCGTCAGCAGCAGTGTCACAGTCTCATCCTGTCCGACGATGACTTGTGAAATCTGCTCACGCAACTCGTTCACGCGCTCGGCAAATGCCGTCAGGTCTATTCTTTGTTCATTGTTCTCTTGTGTCATATCTATAGGTTTTGAGTCATTTCATTCAAATCGGCGATGTGCGCCTTCAGCTCCTTGTCGCTGATGTCGTACATGCCCGTAGCAGCCACCTTGGCATTGATCACGATATCGCTGAGCCGGTGGGCATCCATACCGGTGAGTCTCACCAGCAGGTCCATGTTCTTCTTCATGACCTGTTCGTCCATGATGTCCACACCCGTTTCCCGACGTATCGTCTCTGCCGTGTAGTTCAGTTTCTTTTTGATCAGGTCAGCATGGTTATGCTCCTGCCAATAGAGGCTGCCTATCAGCTTCACGAATTCCAAGTTTCGGTTCTCGGGTGCCACCATCACAGGGATAGCACGCTGACGGCGGCGAGCAGTGAATGCCATCAATAATAAAATGGTGAGGAACGACAGGTAGAGCGCCCAGCGCAATGGGGGTTTTTGCAGGAGCACATAGAAGGGCGAGGTCTCGTTGCGGGCCGTAGCGGGCATGTATCTCTGCGTGCGAACGACGTGCAGATGCTTCATGCGGTTCATCAGTCGGCCGATGACTGCCGAACCACCTTCGTCGAGCATCGTGTAGTTGGTCATCAGCAATGGCGCCGACAGCACGATGAGTTCGCCTTTGCCCACGGGGAAGGACACTGCGACGACACACGTGTCGCTAAGGTTGTTAGCTGATACCATTTCGTATTGCAACAGCGGTGTGCACACGGCATTCTCATCCAAAATGATGCGCTCCGTAATCAACTTATTATATACGGAATAGACAGCTGGGTGATTGGCATAGCCACTCTCCTGCCCTATCCATCTCAGGCGACCTTTGACGGCGTCCTGACCAGTCATCTCGTTGAGAATAAAGCGGGTGCGCCACGTCACTTCAAAGTGCAACGTATCTTTCAAATCATTTGCGTTGCCACATCCCAACAGCACTACATGACCACGTTCGGCCAACCTATAGGCGCGTGATGCATCCGCCATGCGCTGGTCTGTCAGAGCGATGATGCCTATGGGGGCCTTTATCGTGCTATCCTCGAGCATCTCTCTGAAGGTGCTATTCTGCACTTCGTAGCCATGAGGCAGCGATGCCGACAGCACGCTGTCCATGATCATACAACCGAAAGGCTGGTCGTCCTCATGACTGAACGAGTATTCCCAAGAGAAACGGCGGGGCATCTGGTATTCAATGGCGAACGCCACTGCCACCAGCAGTAATATCACGATGACAAACTTCACATTGATCTTCATGCCTCCTCACCTCCTTCCGTCGGTTGGTTGAGCCAGCGTCCAACATTCTCTTGCAGGATATTCATCCGCTCTGCCAGTTGCTTCGTGGCCGTTAAATTACCGTATCTCACACGCATGAACAGGTGCGACAGCTCTGTAAAGTCTTCCTGCCTTACCTCAGCCACATACTGTGTGGGCGTCTTAGAGGCTTGCCAGTTGATGCGAGTGGCATCGCTCAACATCTTCAACGTCTGCAGATAGACCAGGCGTACCACTTGAGCATAGTCCTCACGCGTCAACACTTCCTGTATCAACTGGGTGAAGTCCATGCCATAGATGGTGTCTCCATCGAGCTCGTAGTCGAGTGTGTTATTACGACGATCGTAGTTAAACTTCAGCTGGCGCTTTCGCCATACAAACCAGCCGACAGCAACAACGAGCACCACACCCAACGCAGCCAGGAGCCACTGCATCCTTTCGTCGTGCGCTGCAATGGCAAACAGTTCTTCGAACCATCCCATGACGACACGCTGCAGCCATTCCAGCAGACTTTCGCCACCGCCCATCAGTTCGCGGTTGTAGTCATACCGGCCATCCTGTTGCCACATGGCAACCTGCATGCTGTCTATCTGTAAGGTATCGAGAGCCACCAAGGTCTTATCTGCGATTAGACGTTATCGAACTGGTCAAAATGGTCAATATGTTGGGCAACGCCACGTCCGTCGATTTTGTCGGCAGCATGACCATACTGGATAGTGATACCCACGATTGAGAGGGTCGAGGCAACCATCATACCAAAGCATTGAAGAATGCAGAACAGGTACTGCGTAAAGCTGAAAAGGAACGAGCCCGTCATGCCAGCATCACCATCGTGTGCCAACGTAAATATCTCTTTGGTGAAAATCATCACATACCAAGGCATCGTGGTGACCATCTCGAATATGGTACTCACGAGTCCTATCACAAACGACACAGCAAACACGCCTGCCCATGTAGCAAAGCCCAAGCGGAAGGCCTTCATAAAGGCATTAACAACTGAGCATTCTGGCTCCAGCATGTAGATAGGCATTACCAACAGCAGGGGGATTGTTACTGCAACAACTGCCAAGATAATGAACAAATATATCGGGAGAAGGGCAAAGCGCATGCTGCTAAACAGGAAGGTGAGGCCTACTAATACCATCACCAGCGCAATCGAAGCCACGATGCACAGCACCAGTGTCACCAGCGACAAGACGAGGGAACGCTTTGCATAATACCATAGGCGGGGTTTCAGCTCCTCGAAACTGACTTCCGTCATTTTCTTATCGGTGAAGAAAACGAAGTAAATCACGGCATAGACTACTGCACTGAGAGCTATAAAGGCCGCTCCGTAGCAGACAAAAGAGCCAAACAGATTGATGAACCACTCCAATATATTGTCAAAGTTACGATAAATGCCTGATCCATACATGGTAACTCCAATCATGCTAGTAAGCATGCCAGAATAATCGGAAACGAGATTATTCGTAAAGAAGGCCAGTATCACACTGATTGGAAGCAACAGATAGGTCTCATAGCGCAACAGCAAGCGCCAGTTGCTGCGGATAAATTCTATGGTGTCCGACAATTTCTTTCCGAAGTCTCGTGTAACGTAGAGTTCAGTTTGTAGTTTTTCCTGATTCATGATGTTTTAAATATGGTAAAACAATAAAATAAGAGACAATAAATAGGGCCGAGAGTACGATGATGCCCAAGCGCAACGCATCGGCCACCTCAACATGGCGGGTGGCAAAACTCTCGATAAAGCCGGCCATGATGAACACAGGCACCGTGCCCACAACAATCTTCAGACCGCGTTTCACACCCCGACGGAAGGCATCCATACGGGAATAAGTGCCGGGAAACAGCCAGCCATTGCCCATGGCCAGACCGGCAGCACCGGCAATGATGATGGCAGAAATCTCCAGCGTGCCGTGCAACCAGATGGCCAGTGCCGACTCGCAGAGCAGCCCATGCTGAGCAAAGAAGGTTTGGAAAGCACCCAGCATCACCGCGTTCCGCATGAGAAGAAAGCCCGTGCCAAGACTCGTAAAGATGCCCATAACATAGACCAAGAAGGACACCTTGACATTGTTCAGGGTAATCTGTACAAACATCGACCCCTCTGTCGAGCCATCATAGACCGCCATAGGCGACCCCTTAGCGATATTGTCGAGCGTCATATCCACATAGCTATCGCCCATGATCAAACGCGAGAACTCGGGATCGAGCCATTGCGACAAGGCGCCCACGAAGGAAAACATCAGGAAGATCAGGAACGACCAACGCAATTCGCGGCGGGCATCCCACATGGTGGCAGGCACCTCTTGGGTCCAAAACGTATAGATACGGGTCCAGCGCTCACGCTTGTTGCGGTATATCTTGTTGTGGATAGATATGCCGAGGTTGTTCAGATAGAGTGTGATACGTGATTGTGGATAGTGTGTTTGCGAAAAAGCTAAGTCTGAAGTAACGTCGATATAAGCATCTGCCAAGTCATCTGGCGTAGAAAAGACCTCTTCTTCGAGCACTTTTTCATACCGTCTCCACTTGTCAATGTTGTGTCTGATAAAAGTTACTTCTTTCACCGGCTGTTATTGGTTTGACTAATTTCGCAGGCAAAAGTAAATAAAAAAAACTACACACACAACGATTTTAAAGAAAAAACACTAAATTTGCAGCGATTTTAAACAAAACCTTGCCAAATCATGTCAGAACCAAGTTTTCTTACAGGACAATACGTACAATTGGAGTTGACGCCCGCCAGTGTGGGCGACCGCATGGCTGCCCAGGTGATAGACTGGGGCGTCATGTTGGTATATGCCGTCTTGGTGTCAAGGGTCCTGAAGGAACTGGATCTCAGTTTCATGACCAATGTCTTACTGATAGTCTTGCCCATTCTATTCTATACGCTGCTCTGCGAACTGTTCAACCGTGGACAGTCCGTCGGAAAAAAGATCATGAAGACGCGCGTGGTGAAAGCCGATGGCTCGACACCGACCATTGGTGCTTTCCTGATTCGCTGGCTGATGTATCTGATTGACGGTCCCATACTGAGCTTTGCCGGCGTGCTGGTCATGATACTGAACCGACGCAACCAGCGCATAGGTGACCTGGCGGCGGGCACGATGGTCGTCAAACTGAAAAAGTATAAGGACATTCAGGTCAGCCTGGACGAGTATGACTTTCTGGAAAGCAACTACAAACCGCGCTACCCACAGGCTGCCGACTTATCACTGGAACAGATAGAGATTATCAGTCGGACGCTGGCGATGAAAAGCGACGACTTCCTGCCGCGCACTGCTGCCCTGGCCAACAAGGTGGCACAGAAGCTGGGCATAGAGCGGCAGGAAGCCTACGATACTGCATTTCTTCAACGCATCGTACGCGATTACCAGTACTATGCACTTGAGGAAATCTGATTAAATCTTCGAGGTTTGTGCTCTGAGCCAGTCGTTCTCCTCTTGGTTCAGACAAGGAGAAAGACGTTCATAGACCAGCGCATGATAGTCGTTGAGCCATTGGCGCTCTTCGTCGGTCAGCATCTCCATCATGATGAGACGTTTGTCTATCGGACAGAGTGTGAGAGGCTCGAACTGCAGATAGCGCCCGAAGGCGGTCTCCATCGCCGGCACCACCAGCAGCGTGTTTTCTATGCGAACGCCAAACTTTCCTTCCAGATAAAGACCGGGCTCGTCGGTGATGGTCATGCCGGCCACCAGCGGAGCAGGTTTCCACTCCATGCGGAACTGATGAGGGCCTTCGTGCACACTTAGGTAAGAGCCGACCCCATGACCAGTGCCATGCAGGTAGTTCAGTCCTTCGCGCCACATAAACTGACGGGCCAGCACATCCAACTGCGTGCCGCTCGTGCCTTCGGGAAAGACAGCTCGCGACAGGGCGATATGTCCCTTCAGCACCAGCGTATATACCTTTCTCTCTTCATCGGTCAAGGGGCCCAAGGCAATGGTACGGGTGATGTCGGTGGTTCCGTCTTGATACTGAGCGCCACTGTCCAACAATAGCAGTCCTTCGGGTTTTAGGTGCGTTGCTGTCTCAGGCGTAGCCTCATAATGTACGATGGCGCCATGGTCTGCATAGCCTGCAATGGTGTCGAACGACAAGTCGCGATACAGCGGTTGTTCGGCACGTAGGGCCGTCAGTTTCTCATCAATGGTCAGCTCTGTCAGCTTGGTCACATCGGGATACTCGGATAACCACTTCAAGAACTTCACCATCGCGACACCATCTCTCAGCATGGCATGGTGGAAGCCCTCCATCTCGACTTCGTTTTTCACCGTCTTCATGCGCTTTACGGGCGATTCAGCCTCAACCACCTTTCTGGTCACCATCTGCGAAAGGGTGTAGTTCACCTCGTCGGGATCCATCAAGATGTTATATTCAAAATAGTGTTTCAGCCCATCGGCAATCTCTTCATAATCACGGAGCATCACACCCTCTTCTGCGAGGTACGCTTTCACTTCATCGGTCAGTTTGGCGGGGCTGACAAACAGCGTGACATCGACCGACGACACCAGCAGATAAGCCACAAACACGGGGGTACAGTGGACATCTGTTCCGCGCAGGTTCAACGTCCAGGCGATATCGTCGAGCGAAGCCATCAGCATACCGTTGGCATGCTGACGACGCAGGGCCTTTCGGATGCGCGCCACCTTGTCGCGTGCCGACTCACCAGCGTACTTCAGAGGTTGCAGCTCAATCTTGTTCTCGGGGATGACAGGACGCTCCCGCCATATTTGCTTGAGAGGATCGAGATTCGTTCTCAGCGTGATTCCGCCCTGCAGTCGCAGTTCGCCAATCAGATCACGTACGACACGTGCAGAGCTTACCATGCCATCGATGCCCACCTCGGCACTCCGAACAGTCTTGAGCTCTTGCCCCAACCACTCTGCTATCGTAGGCGTTCCTGGCATCTTCAGTTTCATCAATTGGTATTCGGTATCCTTGAGTTGTTCGGCAGCAGCAATAAAATAGCGAGAGTCTGTCCATAGTGCAGCACTATGCAGTGTCACCACTGCCGTGCCTGCCGACCCATCGAATCCGCTGATCCACTCACGCCCCTTCCAGTGGTCGGGCACATATTCTCCCTGATGTGGATCGGTACTTGGAAAAATAAAAGCACTCAGATGCTCGCGACGCATCAGTTCGCGAAGTGCAGTCAGACGTTCTGCTATCATATTTTAACTTTTTCTACAATTAAACAAGATAGCGCAAAGTTAACACTTTTTCTTTCAGCCTCCAAGAAAACATTTTAAAAAGATATTCTGTCCTAAATAAAAAAAAAAGACATTTTGTTTGGAAAAACCAAATAAACCATTTATATTTGCAACATATTATTACTATTAACATAATTCATTGTCCATCAAAGGAATGGACTTTAATATCAACCTTATGAAGAAATTTTTTGTTCTTTTGTTTTTTACAATTTTCACCTTAGGGGCCTCTGCCGGCAAACCTATTGAAGAAACCATGCAGGAAGAAGTAGGACTAAATCTGCGAAAAATCACGGATGACAATCTGAGCTTAGGTCACATCTACACGACCAAGCCGTACTCGTTCCAATCGAGCATCATTGGTTGCTCTGCCAAGCAGAGATTCTACTGGACAACATTCCGCCGCATGGACATCTCGCCTGACGGCAACGAACTGGCCTACATCAACATCAGCGACAAGAAGGGTAATGTCATGATTAGAAAGACTACCTCTATTAGCGCAGCCACACAACGCACGTTCCGTAATGTGGGCAGTGTCTCGTGGGGAAGTGATGACAAGATTTACTATGCGGACTATACCAATGGCAGCAACAGTAAGATATGTGTTATCAACTCGCATGCAGGCAGCGTGATGCAACAAATCACGAATGCAGCCAGCGATGACGATCCTATCTTGGCTGCCGACGGCAAGACGCTCTTCTTCACGCGCTATGAAGGCAATGGCGGTGCATCGATATGGGCATACAACCTGGAAGACGGCACACTGATCTCTTGCGCCAGAGGTTACAACCCATGGCCCGTTGGCGACAGCAACGAGGAATTTCTTTGCGTTCGCAACACCGCCAGAGGACAGAGCGAGATATGGCTGGTCAACTATGTAAAAGGGCAGGAGACCCTTATTCTCAGCGATGAGGAAAGAGGATTCACGAATCCCACCATGTCGCCAGACGGCAAATGGATTGTTTGCGAGGGCAACTCCAAATCGAGCGTTTCCAGAAAGCAGAATCTCGACCTGTTTGCCGTCCGTATCGATGGCACGCAGTTCACCCAGCTCACCTATCATCCTGCCATGGATTGCTGTCCAGTATTCTCGAAAGACGGAAAGACACTCTACTTCCTGTCGAACCGCTCACAGAAAAAGACCATCCATTGTAACATCTGGAGTATGAAATTCCCATTCTAACACGCAAACATCCAACCTTTATTCTATGAAGAAAACAATCTTTATCATCAGTCTGCTTTGCATGATCATGAGTATTCAACATGCAAATGCACAGAAATACTACGCAGCCAACTGGTGGAACACACCGCCAGACGAATGGCAGTTTTTTGCTGGTGCCGACATGGCATTCCCTGGCAGCAGCCCCGCTTTTGGCGTGCATGCCGGTATGGTTAAGAACGTTGGTTTCTACGGCAGGATACTGCTCAACGGAACAATGAAGGATGACTCTCATAAATTTTCCGGCTACATTGACGATATAGGCTATCATTACATGCTGAAAGACGGCAAAGCCAATCACGTATTTCAAGCTGCTACCATAGGTGGAATGCTGCGCTTATGGTGTCCTATTTATCTGAATGTGGGCGTTGGTTTGGCTAACAGTCAGATTGGTTACGAGCTTAGGAATGGTGAATATATAATTCATCATGATAATACCGAAGATTATGCTTTTGGTGGGGAAGCCGGTCTTTCTTTGCGCATCAACAATCTGATGATCGGTGCAGGATATATGAACTTTAATGGGGGAGATGTCGGAGCCGTATCATTCAATTTCTCGTATTGCTTTTAATCACTAAACGACAATGACTATGAAACAAATACGAACCTTTTATCACGCAATCATTCTAAGTCTGTTAGTTGGAATGACAAGTTGTACAGACGTTGATGATATATCCGAGTGGTCTTTAAACCAATTTCCTACGACAATAACTGCTGGAGATGTTACTGAGGTAAATGCGCAAACAGCATACATATCGTATGGCACAGATAACGGAAATACGAGCCGAGGCTACCAATATAGTGGAAATGAAGTGCGGTTATACGTAAGCAAAGACACGGTATTTGAGCAATATTCCAGTAAATATAATGTATCAAGTTCATCTTATCCAAGATACAACGAATGGAAAATCGAAGGTCTGGAACCAAACACGACATACTACTACTGCGAGTATGTTAGTGATTATGCAGGACAAGTACTACGAAGCGACTGGAAACAGTTTACGACGATTCAAGACATTCAAGTTGAAAGTTCATGGTATGGAAAAACCGATGAACTATACATGTTTGACATAACCATCAAAAACTTCATGGGAACGCCGAAAGAAATAGGAATGCTGTATGGCATGTCATCCAACTTGACATTATCAAGCTACGAATATAATTACAAATATTATAGCATACCAACGAATCCAGACGGGACATCACCATGGTATCTGTATTTTAACATCGACCGTAGCGGTTTTGGCTACAACAATTACTCATGGTTCTACTATAGAGCCTATCTAAAAGACGAAAAAAACAATTATTTCTATAGCGATGTTAAGACTGCCTACCCTTAAGACTACGGTTTTGGCAAATGCAGTTTACAAATGACAACCTATTATTAATATTTAACGTTATTAAATGCGGAAATATAGACTTTATTTCCGCATTTTTTTTGTAATTTTGCACCATTCAAGATAAATATTAAATAATATAAAAACACTAAAGTAATTATGGCATTTTTAACTGACGAGAAATTGGTAATTGTTGGTGCCGGTGGTATGATCGGTTCTAACATGGTTCAGAGTGTGCTGATGCTGGGTCTGACTCCCAACATCTGCTTGTATGATATCTATGAGCCTGGTGTTCATGGTGTTTACGACGAGATGTGCCACTGCGCCTTCCCTGGTGCAAACATCTCTTACACCGTAGATCCTAAAGAGGCTTTCACCGGTGCTAAGTACATCATCTCTTCTGGTGGTGCTCCCCGTAAGGAGGGTATGACCCGTGAGGACCTGCTGAAGGGTAACTGCAAGATTGCTGCTGAGTTTGGCGAGAACATCAAGAAGTACTGCCCAGACGTTAAGCACGTGGTTGTCATCTTCAACCCCGCAGACGTTACCGCTCTGACTGCACTGATTCACTCAGGTTTGAAGCCCAACCAGCTGACCTCTCTGGCAGCGCTCGACTCTACCCGTCTGCAGCAGCAGTTGGCTCAGGAGTTCGGTGTTCGTCAGGACAAGGTGACTAACGCTTACACCTATGGTGGTCATGGTGAGCAGATGGCAGTTTTCGCCAGCAAGGCTCTCATTGACGGCAAGCCTCTCTCTGAGCTCCCACTCTCTGAGGAGCGTTGGGCAGAGATCAAGCACATGACAACACAGGGTGGTAGCAACATCATCAAGCTCCGTGGCCGTTCTTCATTCCAGAGCCCTGCTTATCAGGCTGTCAAGATGATCGAGGGTGCTATGGGCGGTGAGCCTTTCAAGTGGCCTGCCGGTTGCTATGTAAACGCTTACGGCTTCAAGAACGTGATGATGGCTATGCCTACCGTTATCGACAAGGACGGTGTTCACTTCACTGAGCCCGAGGGCACTGCTGAGGAGATGGCTGCTCTGCAGGCTTCTTATGAGCACCTGCAGAAGATGCGTGACGAGATTATCTCTCTGGGCATCATCCCTGCTGTTGAGGATTGGGCGAAGGACAATGCCAACCTCTAATTAATTCAACAATATATAAAGAGCAGCATGGTGCGCCATGCTGCTCTTTTTTTTGTTTTTGTGTAAAGACGGTTGAGCATGTTTTAAAGATAAAAGTCACTGTTTCTAAATAATATTGTTTATCTTTGCAACCAGATATGGCATTAATTAAGAGTTATCGCGGTTTAACACCCAAATGGGGCAAGGACTGCTATTTTAGTGAGAACGCCACCATCGTGGGTGATGTGACGATGGGCGACGAGTGTTCGGTGTGGTTCAACGCAGTGGTACGCGGCGACGTGGCCCCTATCACCATTGGCAACTGCACCAATATCCAGGATGGCAGTTGTGTGCATGTGACGCACGAGACGGGGCCCACACACATCGGCAACTACGTCACGATAGGGCATAACGTCACTGTGCATGCCTGCACCATCCACGACAATGCCTTGATTGGCATGGGATCTACCCTACTCGACGGCTGCGAGATTGGCGAAGGGGCCATCGTGGCAGCTGGCGCCTTAGTGCTACAACACACCAAGATTCCTGCCGGAGAGATTTGGGGAGGTGTGCCTGCCAAGTACATCAAGCCAGTACGTCCTGGACAAACGGACAATGCCAAGCACTACGTAGAATATTCTAAATACTATCTTAACGAGCAGGACGAAGGGTAGCTACGACATACTCGCTCTGGGTGCCAATGCGGAACTTGCCACCCCAGATACCGATGCCCGATGAGACATAGTATTGGGTTGCACCGCGCTGATGACTACCCCAAGAGCACTCGTAGATGCGATCCGTTATCCATGATATGGGCCACACCTGTCCACGATGGGTGTGGCCACTTAGTTGAAAGTCAACCCCTGCATCCTCAGCATGCTCCAGGTTGTAAGGCTGATGATCAAGTAAGATGGTGTATAAATCTTTGTTAGCCACCAACTCCTTAACCGACATACGATGCAGATTAGTGCGATCATCACGGCCTATGACGACCAAACTACTATCGATAACGGTAGCCTCATCGACCAGCAGATGGATACCGGCATCCTGATAGAACCGTTGTGCCTCAGGAACACCTGCATAAAACTCATGATTGCCCAAACAGGCATAGACCGGTGCCTTGATGCGTTGAAACTCCTCTGCCATGTTTTCTTCGATGAGCGGACGCATGCTCATATCTATGATATCACCTGCAATCAGTACATAGTCAGGCTGCTCAGCATTGATCATATCCACCCAACGGTGCAGTTCTGTTCTCGGGTTATGATAGCCCAGATGCAGATCGCTCATCATCACCAGCTTTAAAGGTTTCTTAAGCGACTTCATGGTGGTCAGATTCAACTCCACGCGTTTCTTATGATGATACTTCATATTACCAACCATGAAGACAACAAAGACGCCCAAGGTTACAGCGATTGTCGTATAAAAGTTTTGGTGCAGCCACCCACTTGGGATCAGATGCAGAAGTCGTCCTAAGTCGAGAACCAGGAAGATGAGCACCAGATAAAGCAATACAAAGATGGAACTATCGCCCAAATCATAACAAGCACGGGCTAACCCCATTGGCAAACGGTCTATGACGCGTCCCAGATTAAGAAATATCAAAAAGAAAGAGAGAATGCCAAAGCCTATCAACCCGATACGGAACCAATGAGACAAAGGCACCAACGTCCATACATGCCAGCCTACATATGCGATGCCTAACAGAGGCAACAGCAGAAATAATATCATCCACATATATTTCATTCTTTTTATTTTTGGGCTACAAAAATACGAAAGTTTTTGTGTTTACAAAAATCATTTGTATCTTTGCAACATCGAATAACATTTTTAAACGATGGAGCTACGCCGAAGAATAGCCCTTGAGGCCAATCGCTTGCGCAACCATAACCTGCGACAACTACATCCCTTGCGACAGTTGTTTTGGGAGTGCACTCTGCGTTGCAACGTGCATTGTCGCCATTGTGGCAGTGACTGCAAGCATGAGGCACGACAGGCCGACATGCCTCGCGAAGACTTCTTCCGGGTGTTGGACAGCGTAGCTCGAAAATGTCATCCTAACGAGGTCTTTATCATTCTGAGTGGTGGTGAACCGCTGATGCGCGATGATCTGGAACAGTGTGGTCGTGGCATCATGGAGCGTGGTTTTCCATGGGGTATGGTCACTAATGGGCTCTACCTCAACGAAGAGCGACTTAGGTCACTCCGGCAGGCAGGTCTCTGCTCAGTGGCCATCAGCTTAGACGGACTGGAGGAGAACCACAACTGGCTGCGGTGTCATCCAGAAAGCTTCAAGCGTGCCAGTGCTGCCATCGACCTTTTGGTGAACGACGGTGACATCAAATTTGACGTAGTGACCTGCGTGAACCAACGCAACTACGACCAGTTGAACGACATGAAGGAGTTCCTGATAGAAAAGGGCGTCAGCGACTGGCGCTTGTTTCCCATCTTTCCCATGGGGCGTGCTGCCAACGACCCGCTGTTGCAACTGCCTCACGACAAGTTTCGAGGACTGTTGGATTTCATCTGTCATACACGGCATGAAGGACGCATTCATGCAAACTACAGCTGCGAGGGATTCTTAGGAGACTACGAAGGTGAAGTGCGCGACTGGTTGTTCCGTTGCGCAGCCGGCATCACCGTCGGCTCGGTACTCATCGATGGCTCTATCGGTGCTTGCACCAGCATCCGCTCGGACTTTTCGCAAGGAAACATCTATCAAGATGACTTTATGGAGGTGTGGGAAAACCGCTACCAACCTCATCGTCATCGCGAATGGATGAAACGTGGGGCATGTGCGAAGTGTAAGCACTGGCGCTACTGCGAAGGCAACGGACTGCATCTGAGGACGAAAGAGGGGGACATCATAAAATGTGACCTGATTGCTGATGATAAACTATAAATACCGAAGTATATGAAGAAGAAAGTACTGAAGACTACAAACATCTTGCTGTCTGGTGCGATTGCTGCACTGGGCTTTGGTGCCTGCAAATCGAGCAAGAACGTAGTAAAGGAGACAAAGCCAGCACCCGCTCCGGAGTTGCTCAAAGATGCAGATATCCGCGTGGTCTATGGACCACCACCAGTCTATCTGCAGAAGGAAATACCCGACACCGTCAAGACCAAAGGTGCGAAAGACAAGAAAAAGTAAAAACGAAAAGCGGCTATGCTCAATGCACAGCCGCTTTTCGTTTATTTAATCTGTATATGACTCAGAACCTTTGGGGTGGCACCAGCTAATTGTTGTACCAGTTTGCCGGCTTCACGACCTGCCGACGCTATCTTTTCAGCATCTGCATCAAACAGGTTCATCTGCCGTTCAAAGTCATCGTAGCTCGAGATCTCTAATCCTCCGCCGCAAGCCTTCAGTTTCTGAGCTTCCTGGAACTTCTGATTATTAGGACCGAAGAACACAGGAACATCCCAGACAGCTGCCTCCAAGGTGTTGTGGATACCCACACCAAAGCCACCACCGACATAAGTTACATCAGCATAGCGATAGATGCTACTGAGCAGACCGAAGCAGTTGATAATTAAAACATCTGCATGCTGAACATCTGCTTCTGTGGCCTCAGTATAGCGTACTACCTTACGGCCCTCAAGCAACTTTTCTATCTGTTTAAGATGGTCTTCGCCAATCACATGGGGCGCAATAATCATCTTCCAGTCGGGATGCTTCTGGAAATAAGGAATGAAAATCTCCTCATCGGGCTGCCACGAAGAACCGGCTATGAAGACCTTGGGCTTTTGACCATTGGCTGATGACTGTTGGCAGAAGGCCTCAACGACAGGCAGCTGTTTAGCTGCAGCCTTGATCTGGAGGACACGATCAAAACGCGTATCACCTACTACAGTCGTATTTGTCAGACCAATGCCTGCCAACAGCTCGCGGCTCTTTTCGTTCTGCACAAAGAAGTGAGTGAAGCACTTCAGCACACGACCATACTGACGACCGTACCAACGGAAGAACACCTGGCCATCGCGGAAAATGCTAGACACGCTATATACAGGCACCTGACGGTGCTTCAATATGTGCAGATAGTTGAACCAGAACTCGTACTTGATGAAGAATGCCATCTCCGGACGAATGATGCGCAGAAAGCGACGGGCATTGGTAATAGTGTCGAGAGGCAGATAGGTAATGATGTCGGCACCCTCGTAATTCTTGCGCACTTCATAGCCCGAGGGCGAGAAGAACGTGAGCAAGATTTTGATATCGGGATGCTCACGCTTGATTTGCTCCATCAGAGGGCGCCCCTGCTCAAACTCGCCAAGCGAAGCTGCATGAAACCATACGTAGCGAGCGTTGGGATCTACCTTCTCGCGAAGCACTCTGAAAGCGTCACGCTCTCCGCGCCACATCTTACGCACCTTCTCATTGAAACGGCTATAGACAGCCACTCCAAGAAGATATAAATAGATGATGAGGTTGTAAAACATTAGCCCAGCACTTCGATGGCACGTTTCATTCTGGCAATCGTTTCATCCTTGCCCAGGAAGGCAGAGATGTCAAACATACCGGGACCCTTACCCTCGCCAACGAGTGTCAGACGCCAAGCATTCATCACATTGCCCAACTTATACTCTTTCTGTTCTACCCAAGCATGAACAATCTGCTCTTGATTCTCGAGCGAGAAGTCATCGATACCTTCGAGAACACCAATCAACTCGGTCATCACCTGAGCTGAGTCTTCCTTCCAGCGCTTCTTGACTGTCTTCTCATCGTAGGCCGTGGGAGCCTCAAAGAAGAATGAACAGAGGGGCCACAACTCCTTAACGAAGCTGATGCGGTCTTTCATCATCTCGCAGACCTTCACAATGCGGTCGAACGAGTCGTTGACGCCATGAGCGCGCACCTCGGGTTCCCACAGACGTGCTATCTCCTCAGCGCTCTTCTTCAAGACATACTCATGATTGAACCAGATGCCCTTCTCGTAGGCAAACTTAGCGCCAGCTTTCGAGCACTTAGAGATATCGAACAGAGGCACCAACTCGTCGAGGGTAAAGAGTTCCTGTTCAGTACCGGGGTTCCATCCCAGCAATGCCAGAAAGTTGATGACAGCCTCGGGGAAATAGCCCTGTTCACGATAGCCCGTAGAAGTGACATTACCCTGTTCGTCTTTCCAATCCAGTGGGAATACGGGGAAACCAAGACGGTCGCCATCGCGCTTTGACAGTTTGCCCTTGCCATCAGGCTTCAGCAATAGAGGCAGGTGGGCAAAGCGGGGCATGGTGTCTTCCCAACCAAAAGCTTTGTAAAGCAGCACATGCAGCGGGGCACTTGGCAGCCACTCCTCACCACGAATCACGTGAGTAATCTCCATCAAGTGGTCGTCAACGATGTTTGCCAAGTGATAGGTTGGCAGCTCATCAGCGCTCTTATACAGCACTTTGTCATCGAGGATATCGCTCTTCACACGCACCTCGCCACGAATCATATCGTCAACGAGCACTTCCTCGCCAGCATCAATCTTGATACGAACCACATACTGCTGACCGTCAGCAATTAGTTTCTCGACTTCATCCTGAGGCATGGTCAGCGAATTGCGCATCATGGTTCGAGTCTTATTGTCGTACTGGAAGTTCTCTATCTCCTCGCGTTTTTTAGCCAGCTCCTCGGGTGTATCAAAGGCAATATAGGCTTTACCATTGTCCAACAGCTGCTTCACATATTTCTTGTAGATGTCACGACGCTCGCTTTGGCGATAAGGACCGTGGTTTCCACCGAACGACACGCCCTCGTCAAACTTGATACCAAGCCAGTTGAAGGCCTCAATGATATAGGCCTCTGCCTGTGGAACAAAGCGGGTGGTATCGGTATCCTCAATACGGAAAACCAGATCACCGCCATGCTGACGGGCGAACAAATAATTATACAAGGCGGTACGTACGCCACCGATATGAAGGGGTCCTGTGGGACTAGGTGCAAAACGCACCCTCACTTTTCTTTCTGCCATGTGTTTTTTTAGTTCTTTTTATAATTTGGTGCAAAGGTACTAATTTTTAATCATACAGCCATCAATTTTACTAATTTTATTTAAATAGGTGTGATGCACCTATACCAGCCTGCTGACGCCGGAACCATTCCTGCAGGAAAGGCATATCTATTAGCAGATGACATACCTGGAGAAGCTCGCTCTTTGTCGCTTGTCTTTGATGATGAAGCTGCAAGCATTGAAGGAATAAGTGAAAGAAGCGTGAAGAACCTTGATTTCTTCAACCTGGCTGGCCAGCGTGTTACTGCACCTTCAAAAGGTCTGTATATCGTGAACGGAAAGAAAGTAATTGTAAAATAACCATATAGGAGGACCCATAATATGAAAAGATATAATAAGCCCACAATTCAGATTTTTTTGTATAGCTACGCTTTTCACACCGAAAAGTGCCGCTAAACGACCCGAATAGCGGCACTTTTCGATGCGTTTGGCGGCACTATTCTTTTAACCCCAAAAATAATTATAGTTATAATTTTCTTCAGCCCAAAAAGAATTCTGGCCAGAATTTATTTCAGCCTCATCACTTTTCATCGCCAATTCCTTGGCTATATCACAACAAATACTTATCTTTGCAGCACGAATACTATACTAAAGAAACTACTAACTGTATGAAGAAAACAATCCTAACTTACTTGCTATGTATGGCTGCCAGCGTGCCCATGCATGCGCAACTGGACAAAGCCATGAAGATGGCAGAGAACATGGTGAACGCTAACGTGGAAAATGTGGAGAACATCATGAAGTATGAGAATTTCAAAAAGGTGGCACGCCAAGACGACACGGTCATCTACACCAACAAGAAACTGGGCATGGGCTGTCAGGTGACTTATGTGAACGGACGTGTTGACAAGGTGAAGATGCTGCTGGCAGACGACGTGGACATGAACACCATGTGGGACTCTACCCGCCCCTATGAATATCAGAAGACAGGACAGAACGGCAACGCTATCTCACTGGAAAAGAAGGGCAAGCACATCAGCGCATCGCCCATCAAAGGCAGCAAGGAGTATAAGTATGGTTTTGAGATGACACACCGCGAGCCCCGTGGCGACATTCGCGACGAGACGCTCATCATCGACGACATCGTGAAACCTGAACTGGAGAGTCCCGATCTGCACTTCCTGGGACTCCACGGACAGGTGAGAAAATGTGACGAGGGAGCTAAGTCTGAGGACATTGTGCAATACATGTTTACCCGCGACGGCAAGTTGGAAAGCTCGTTGGCCACATGGGGCGGACAAATGATTGAGGATGCTCAGCGCGACAAGAACGGACGCATCGTGAAATATGGTGGTGAGGTTAGCGACATGGATGGAGAACCCTGCTTTTTCTATGTAAACTGGCGCCCCTACGATCCCAACCACTACGTGGACTACATTGTATTCGACGGTCCCTGCTGTTCCATCAAGACCGTGTTCACTTATGGCGATCCCAAGCGCCCTTACCTTGTTACCGAGAAGAGAGTCATCACCGACTTCCCCTGTGCAAAGGGCACTGAAAAATATGAGTACATTAAGTTTGACGACCACGGCAACTGGACTCAGCGCCTGGAGATAAAGACCTACGACGAGGGCAACGGACCGAAAACAGTGAGGGAGATGAACTTCCGCCGCATACAATATTGGAAAGACTAAAAAAGGAAAAAGCGATGCGCTCCCGTTCTACAGGGGCGCATCGCTTGCGTCTGGAGCACATTTTCAACCAAAAACCTTGGCTGGCTGCAAAATAATTTCTAAATTTGCTGCCAGAAATAAAGACTTATCTTCATGAAAGGTATTAACTTTAAGATAGAACTGACGTGGCAAGACATCGCAAAGCGCATTGCTTTGATGCTTGGCACGGTGCTCTTCATCGTGTGGTTTATGCCACGCGACAACAAGCCTTCGTTCAAGGTGGAGATGGACAAGGTGTGGCGACACAACGACCTGACCGCTCAATTTGATTTTCCTGTCTATAAGAGCGACTCCGTGATACAACAGGAGAGAAAACAAGTTTTAAAGGACTATGAGCCTTACTACATCTACAACAAGGAGAAAGGCCAGCAACAGGAGCATCTGTTTATCACAGAGATGAGACAGAAGCGACCTGGATTGTCGGGCAGTTTCATCAACGCTGTCAGCGCCCGCATACGCATGCTCTACAAGCAGGGTATTGTGGATACCAAGAAACCCATGAAAGTGTCTGACGACTCGGTGAAGGCTATCCGCCGCATTGATGAAAAAGAGGCAACCAGCATCAATGCCAGTTCGGTGATGACACCCGTAGAGGCCTACGAACGACTGAAGCTGGACCCTGGGCTCATGTACTACCATGAGACCATCTCCAAGATGGACATCAACAACTATCTGGTGCCTAACCTGACCTACGACAAGGTTAGAAGTGAGGAAAGCATGGAGGACTTGCTGGCCAGTGTGCCGCTGGCTATCGGCGTCGTGCAACGTGGTCAGAAGATTGTGAGTCGAGGCGATCTGGTTGACGAACGCACCTTCCAGATTATCACCTCTTACCTTAAAGAGATTGAACTCAGGCATAAGTCAGACTCAACCTTTAATAGTACAGTAGTGGGCGAACTACTTTTCGTCACACTGCTCATTGGTGCCTTCACCATCTACCTGAGCATCTATCGCCGCGACTACTTCCAACGTATTCGCTCGGCCATGATGATCTATGCACTCATTGTTCTGGCCACTGTAGATGCATCGCTACTTGTAGAGCATAACTTATATCACGTATTCTTGCTGCCCTTCGCCATTGTGCCAATCTTCATCCGCGTGTTTATGGACTCGCGAACGGCTTTCATGGCCCACGTGGTAGTGGTGCTGATTTGTGCTACCATCCTGCAACGACCACTGGAGTTCATCTCTGTGGAGATTGCTGCCGGACTGGCCGCCATTTTCTCGCTCAGGGAACTGTCAAGCCGCTCACAACTGTTCTGGACAGCCATTATCACCTCGGGAGTTGCCATGCTGACAAACTTGGCTGTGTTCATGATCCGTTCGGGCAACATCGAACACATGGAGCACACTGAATATGTATTTCTTATGCTGAGCGGCATCATCTTATTCTGCTGCTACCCGCTTCTCTACCTCATTGAGAAATTCTTCGGCTTTACTTCAGACATCACACTAATTGAATTGAGCGACATGAACAAGGACCTGCTGAGACGTATGAGTGAGGTGGCACCTGGCACTTTCCAACACTCCATACAGGTAGGCAACTTGGCGGCAGAGATTGCACGTAAGATTGGCGGCAACCCGCAATTGGTGCGCACAGGTGCACTCTATCACGACATCGGCAAGACACAGAACCCAATCTACTTCACAGAGAACCAGTCGGGTGGCATTAACCCACACGACGAACTGTCGTATGTCGAGAGCGCCCAGATGATTATCAGTCATGTCACCGAAGGCATCAAACTGGCCAAACAGCATAACCTGCCCACCCAAATTCGCGACTTCATAGCCACACACCACGGATTGGGCAAAGCAAAGTACTTCTATATTAAATATAAAAACGAACATCCCGACGAACAGATTGACGAACTACAATTCACCTACCCCGGTCCAAATCCGTTCACGAAGGAACAGGCCATTCTGATGATGGCGGATGCCGTGGAGGCAGCATCACGTTCTTTGCCAGACTATACAGAACAAAGCATTCGCACACTGGTCAACAAGATTGTCAACAGCATGGTGGAAGAAGGCTACTTCCGCGAGTGTCCCATCACCTTCCGCGACATTGCCTACGCACAAACCGTGATGATAGAGAAGCTGAAAACCATCTATCACACCCGCATCAGCTATCCAGAAGAGAAGAAAAACGCCCCAAAAAGCATCACCCTTGCATCGCAATAGCGGCTGTTTTGGAACCTAAAAGAGGCTACATTATCGAATAAAAGTACCACTATTGCGATGCAATTCAATAAGTATTGAGCCGAATCCAGGGGCTAGAACGTGCATTTCTAGAGCCTGGATTTCTACTTTCCAGGGGCTAGAAGCATGCGTTCTAGACCCTGGAAACGCTCGTTCTAAGGGCTGGAACCGAAACGAAAGTAAACCTTTTGATAGATAAAAGCCTTACGCTTTACCCATCAAACAGCAAGAATAGACCGACCATTCTGCCCAAATTGAACAGGAAAGGTGACTTTTTTACCTCACGGACTGCACACTTAAGCCCACTTTTGTGCAACAGAAAACTGCACAAATTGCACTTTTTGTGCAAGTTTGTGCAGTTTTTTAGTTAATTTATCTTAACTGAGGCCATATATTAAAAAAGTTTTAAATCAAACACTATACCTTTGCAGCCGAATTTTTTCAACATAGTTCTAAATTGAAATGAAAACAAAAGCTATTTTAGCCGGCTTGCTGCTGGCAATCGCCACCACCGCAAACGCTGGTGGCATCTTAACCAACACAAACCAAAGCATTGACTTTTTAAGAAACCCTGCACGCGATGCCGCCATTGGTATCGACGGAGTGTATAGCAATCCTGCGGGTGTAGCATTCATGCCTAATGGTTTTCACCTTGGTCTAAACTGGCAGTATGCACACCAAACCCGCACAGTTACAGCAACCAACGATTTGTTTAAGTTGGGAGCAAAAAACAATGGTCAGAGCACTAAGACTTTTGAAGGCGTAGCCGATGCGCCCGTGATTCCATCGGTACAGGCTGCCTACAATACTGGTGACTGGAGTTTCCAATTTAATTTCTCAATCCCTGGTGGCGGCGGAAAGTGTGAGTTCGACAAGGGTGTAGGCTCGTTTGAGACAGCAGTTGGAGCCATTGCACAAAAGCTTGGCGCAACATCTGCCATGCTCAACAGCATGATTAAACCACTGGGAGCCGAAGTGCCCTCTGTAAGTGGCTACGACGTAGATGGCTATATGAAGGGCAGACAATATTATTTCGGTGTGCAGATTGGTGCTGCTCGTAAAATCAATGAGAACCTTTCGATTTATGGTGGTCTCCGTCTGCTCTATGGTTCTGCCAGATATGAGGCTCGTTTGAATAATATCCGTGTAATGAATGGCACCAATGGCCAGACACTCCCCGAATATATTATTGGAGTGACAGAAGGTCTCACCAATGCGAAAGCCAACCTGCAAACAGCTATTCAGACCAAGGTCGGAGGCTACATGGGAAATGGCATGAGCCAGCAAGAAGCTATGGCACAGCCCGATGTGGTAGCCTTGGTTCAAAGTGGCCAGAAGCTACAGGGAGCTGCCGACCAAGTTGCCGCCGAAGGCGAGAAGCTGGCTCCATACGCCAATGGCATGAACCTGAAGAGCGATCAGACTGGTTGGGGTATTGCACCCATCGTTGGCGTGGACTATAAACTTGGTGATTTCAACTTTGCAGCCAAGTATGAGTTCAAGACTCGTATGCGCATGAAGAACAACTCAGACCTTGAATCGGCCATGATTCCCGCTACGGCCAAATACATTGACGGCACCAGCGTGCCAGAGGATGCGCCTGCGCTGTTGACTTTGGGTGCTCAGTGGAGCGCACTCAGCAACGTGCGTCTGGACCTTGGCTATCATCACTTCTTCGATAAGCAGGCTCATTGGTATGAAAATTCACAGAAGCTGCTTAACGGTGGAACCGATGAGTATCTGGCTGGCGTAGAATGGGACATCATTCCTCGTCTTACCGTTTCTGCCGGTGGTCAGCTCACTCGCTACGACCTTACCGATGCCTACATGAACGACATGTCATTTGTTGTGAACAGCTATAGCTTCGGCTTCGGTCTGAACTACCAACTGAGCGACGCAGTTACACTGAAGGCTGCCTATTTCCAGACCAACTACGAGGACTACGACATGGATACGCCCAAGCAGGGAATCGAAAGCATGGGTATCGAAATCCCTGCTGGTCACAACACCTTCACTCGTACCAATCGTGTGATTGGTATCGGTTGCGACATCAGCCTCTAAGAGAGGCGTTCCTCTTATAGAGGATCTACATCATAATATATTTGAAGTGAACTATAACGCTTGTCTTGCAGCAACTGCTGTTGGGCAAGCGTTAAATATTGACGGACCTTAGGCATGTCGATGCCGTTCTCGAGTTTGAGAACCATCTTACGGATGCACAAGGTCTTTACTTTTGCCACTGCTGGTTTGTCGGGACCTAACACACGGCCACCAAACCATTGTCGCAAACGTGCGCCGAGCTCATAACTTGCGGTATTGACTACATCGTCGTTTTTATGTTTCAGGAATACGTAAATCAAACGATAATAAGGGGGATAGTGGAAAAGTTGGCGCTCGGCCACCATATCAAGATAGAGCGACTGAAAGTCATTGCGCACCACCTGCTGGATGACAGGCAGTTGAGGGTTCTTAGTCTGAAGAATCACCAAACCACGTTTACCCTTACGACCGGCACGGCCACTGACTTGAGCCATCATCATAAAGGCATGTTCGTAGGCTCGGAAGTCAGGATAGTTGAGCATGGTGTCGGCATTGAGGATACCAACCACACTGACCTTCTCGAAGTCGAGCCCCTTACTGATCATTTGAGTACCTATGAGCAGATTGGTTCGTCCTGCAGAAAAGTCGCTAATAATACGCTCGTAAGCATTGCGAGTACGGGTGGTATCAAGGTCCATACGCGAGATGCGTGCATCGGGGAAGATGTCACGAATTTGATCTTCAATCTTCTCGGTACCATAACCCCGGCCTTGCAAATCCTTACATCCACAGGCAGGACACTCGGTGGGGATGCGATAAGTAAAACCACAATAATGACATGTCAGCTGATTCATGCTGCGATGAAGCGTCAGGCTGACGTCGCAATGCTCGCATCGGGGCACCCACCCACACTGCTTACACTCGACCATGGGTGCCCACCCACGACGGTTTTGGAACAAGATAGCTTGTTCGCCACGATCCAAGGCCTCGCGTACGCGTGATAATAAAAGAGGTGAAAACGGACCATTCATCATCTTACGATGGTGCAGGTCCTGAATATCTACAACCTGAATCTCGGGGAGCTCAATACCCTGATAGCGTTCTTTCAATTCAACTAGCCCGTACTTTCCTGTCTTTGCATTGTGATAGGTCTCCATACACGGAGTGGCAGTTCCGAGGAGTACACGTGCCCCCTTTTGTGCCAGCATGATGGCTGCGCTGCGTGCATGATAGCGGGGCATAGGGTCTTGCTGCTTATAACTGGTTTCATGCTCTTCATCTACAATGACCAGACCTAAATTCTTAAAGGGCAGGAACACAGCAGAGCGTGCACCAAGGATGATATCATAGGGATTATCAGAGAGCTGTTTCTGCCAAATCTCAACACGCTCGGCATCACTGTACTTAGAGTGATAAATGCCCAAACGGTGTCCGAAGACACGCTGAAGGCGTTGCATCATCTGAACGGTGAGTGCAATCTCCGGAAGCAAATAGAGCACCTGACGATGTTGTTCAATCTCGCGCTGAATAAGATGAATAAAAATCTCCGTCTTACCGCTGGAGGTGACACCATGCAACAAAGTGACGTTCTTCTTCATGAACGACATCAATATCTGATTATAGGCATCCTGCTGAGCAGTGTTAAGAGTCTTTATCAGCTCGGGATGCGGCTCACCGCCATGATTCAGTCGTCCCACTTCCACCTCGTAGGTTTCAAGAAAGCCACGCTTTACCAACTGATTGAGTGTAGGGAGCGTTGCACCTGTTGAATTCATTAGCTCTTCGCGTGTAATCTCCATCACACTCTCTCGGCAGGTATCTCCTTCGATAGTATCCCATCGCGACAAGGAGAGGTAGCCAATAAAGGCCTCCAACTGTTTGGGAGCGCGTTTCAAAATATTGAGTGCTACATGCAAAGAAGCCTCCTGACGGTAGTTGGCTGTAAGCCGAATATAAGTCTCAGTGCGAGGGCGATAGCCGTCTTCTGCCTTCAATCCTGCAGGAAGAGCAGCCTTATAGACTTCGCCTATTGGCGACATATAATAATCAGCAATCCATTGCCACAGGTCCAGCTGTTGTGGCAACAGAATGGGGGAAGTATCTATCTGCTGAAGTATGTCTTTCACAACATAGCCTTCTGGCTTTTGTTGATGAAGACGAGCAATGATGGCAATATAGGTTTTGCTTTTGCCAAAAGGAACAAGTACACGCATGCCTGTAGATACCGTGCTTTCCATCGACTGAGGAACAGCATAGGTAAAGAGTCCGTCTAACGGCACAGGCAATATGACATCTGCGTAAACCAAGTGCTAAAAATAATAAGAAACGGAAATACGCCAAGAGTTAGTTCTCGACTTGGCTGTATGCATATCTAAATCTTGGAGCTCTGAAGCCAGCGTATCCCATGTAAAATCGGCAGTCTTGCCAAGAGGCACATTATAGTAGACAGCACCCTCGAGATTGCCTCCAAACTTAGCACCGGCACCAAGATTGATACTAAGCGTAGTCTCCTGAAAAGTGAAATGCTTACGGTATTGATCTACGTCTTCCCACTGGAAAGAAGACTTACCAAGATTATAACTTAACTGAGGACCTGCACATACAAAGACACCCAGTAAGTCACCAATAGACACCCCAAAACGGGCATGCGCTGGTACCACTAAACTTTCTTGGGTGAGCGTACGTGTGCCAACCTTGACATTGCGTTGATCATAGAGTGCTGAAACGTCAATAGAAAGTCCCATGACAGGGGTATCAATACGCATAGTAGGTCCAATAAAAAAACCTGCGCGATTACTTTTGTTCAGGTCGCCACTTGAAAATTCCATAGACGTCAAGTCAAAGCCGCCCTTAGCGCCTATCTGTATATCTTGCGCGAACGATGACATCGCTAAAAACAATGTCATCGCCGTCAAGTAAAATCTATATAAGAAATCCCTCTTCATCATACCATCCCCTTCATTAATGACGCTGTCTGCGCACTGAGACGCGAGCAGCCGAAGAGCCTCCACTCGAAGAACTCTTAGCTTTGGTCTTCGACACTTTCTCTTTTTTTGTTGCAGCACGTGTCCTTCGTGTTGTTGTCTTCTTCTCCTTGGCTGTGGTGGCACTAACACTATCTGGCTCTACGGGCTTCTCTCGATCGCCAAAGATGCCATTACGGAAGTTCTCGAGTTCCTTCTCTATGCGTTTCTGCTCAGCAGACAGTTTGGTGGTATCATTGCCTGCAATCTGTGCCAATGTCTTACCGAGGCGATTGGCAGTCTTGTAAATCTTACCATGATACTTATTCAGCGTAAAATAGTCGTCCATATTCATCACAGCCGCATCATTGATATCACTGGTCTTCAGTGTTTTACGACTGAGATAAGGTTCCACTTCACTGTATTTTATCCAAAACAAAGGATATTTGGCCGCCTCGCCTCCGAAGTCGTCTTCGCGCAACATCACTGGACACAAAGCCAGCGGTTTAATGTGGAAAGTGGAATTTGCTTGGTTGTAATAGGCACTCTCCTTGAGATAGAACATTTTCACCTCAGAAGAAGGGATGTCGCTGTTGTCCACCTTTATCTTTCCATCTTTCTCCTCATAGAAGATATGATAGTTGTCCAGCACAGTCTTCATGTCTATTTTTGCACTTGACTCAAGCACCTCGTTGCCGTCCAAACGGTACTCATACACGGGTATATAGCCTTGGAGAGCCAATTTAAAGATATAAGTAAACAGATTCATCTGCTTGCCAACGGGTTCCACAGGATCATAGAGTCCGGCATTCGCTTCATGACTGAGATCTATCTCGCGATAGATATCACGACGCCAAACCACATCCTCGGGCATATTAAGTGCTGTAGGGTACTGAATACGCATGCGTTGTGTCATCGCCTGAGAACCTGACTGCTGTTGGGCCTTCTCAGTAGTCTGCTGATTACGACGCTGCTTGGGCTGTGCCATTGCGCTACCACCTGCCAGCGTTATGATCAATAAGAATAATAGCTTCTTCATATCTTTCTTAACTCTTATGTCTTCACTCGGCTATGCCGCCAGGCATGGCCACAAAATTAACTCTTTACTATTTCACGATAATCTCCATTGATGTGGGCAACGTACGCTCTATTCCATCAGGACCGATGGCCTTCACACGAGAGATGTAGAAGCGACGATTGCGCGTCAGCTTGCGGAAAGTGTCCTTCTGGCGGGCAGAGAACTTGCTACCCTCTCCCACCCAGGGAACAGCATTTCCCATATTATCGTAGAACACCGTTTCGAACGAGATAACGCGGAAACCTATGTCTAAGATTCCGTCATCAATAGCCGCTCCGATGCCATCGAGCGACATCAGACTGGCTTTTGACATTCCACCACCCTTGAAGCGGATGGGATTACCCTTGTCGTCCTTGATATCTATATAAGGTGTAGGATCAGGCAAGCGACGCACACGAAAAGCAAACTGCCCCATTTGCTGAGGGCGCCCCGTATTCGTCGAAGTCACCGTGATGACCGCATTCTCGCCAATCTTTGACGGACGCGCAATATATCTGCCAGGACCTGCCGCTGTCAGCGATCCATTGGTCATAGATGCTGTAATCTTATTCTGTGGTACACCAGGCACAGAGATGCTGATGGGGTTATTATAACCAGCGTAGAGCATATTCATCAAATCGGCAGACACCGTTGCGCTTGGATCCACTACGGTGTACTTCTGTTCGAAGTCGCGACGCAACTTATCGCCATTGCCATTCACTGTTTCAATAAATCCTCTCAGTGTAAAATCTCCCGTTTTCCCGCAGACAGTCTCGTAGAGCCCATCTTTCAGGTTCATCTTCTGATTATTGATATAGATATCAGGCACCTGCGTGGTATCTACAGCTGCCATGACGATATGGGCAGAGAACTTATCTCCACGAACGATCGTCTGCGAGTTGGGTATCACAAAAGCATCAAGCGCATTCACACGGATATCCTTCACATCTACATTCTGAATCAATGTATGAAGGACCTCCGTTTCAGCATAACGCACATCACTCTGCAGCTTAGACAACAATGTCACTGCTGCCGACGTTGGCATAGACTCAAACATATACTCTTGCCAGTTCTTGCCAAGTCCTGTACGAGGAACCTCTGTTGTCAGATTGCTCTCAATGATTTTCTGTTGTGCAGGATCGGGCACCATCTTCAACATACGTTCACGGAAAGAATTTATAGCTTGGCGCAACTCTTCACCGCGTCCACGACCAGGAGCGAGCATGACCTGATTGGCAGCTTCAAGGTCCTCCTTATTCTTAATGTCTGACGGATCACCATCTTCTCCATCTGCTTCCTTCACAATAGCAAGCTTTAGCTCGGCTGCAAGGTTATAGAGCGAGTCACTCATATGCTTTACCATCTGAGCTTTGTCATACCACTCCTTCGTCTTTTGAGGATTAGCAAGCATCTGTTGCTCGAAGTCCTCATATATTGCAGCACTCTCCTTGAATGCGTTGGCTGTCGTGCGATTCAGGCTTTCCTCCACAATAGAGAAGCCATTGAGCACCTCGTTAGACACGTTCAGCGCAAGCATTGCCATCAAGACGACATACATCAGGTTAATCATCTTTTGGCGCGGAGATACTGGTCTTTTCTTTATTGCCATAATTGCTTGATTATTATTTCCTGTTTAGTAGGATGAAAGCAAGACATTTATGCTTCGTTGCTGGCCACTTTAGGCATGTTTACAGTCATGGCCTCAATCATGCGAGCATAGATCTTATTGAGTTCTACGATCTGATCAGCCATCTTACGGGTTTGCTCATTGATCTCATCGATAGTACCGATTTGTTGACTAGCGCCCTTAAGTTGCATCTCGTAAACCTTGCAGATACCTGTGAGTGTACGGTTGAGGTTTTCCATTTCCTCGCTGTCACGCGTCAACCGCTCGCTCTGCACGGATACCTTCTGCAACATCTCGGTGAGTCGTTTCAGTTCATCCACATAATTTGAAGTAGCCTCCTCCAGTTCGGGGTTGACAGCAGGTGCAGGAGATACTACTGTACCGCCAGCCATGGTACCTACCGACGAAGAAACAGCTGCGATCGCTTCTGTATTGACAGCCTCAGCAGCACCCGAACCAACTGCAGCTGGCTGACCACCGGCAACGCCGCCGACCACACCACCACCGATGATGATGGTACCGCCACCTGCTACACCGCCACCAATAGCAGCAGCGGGCTGATTGCCCTGAGTCTCGGGGATGTCAAGGTCTTCAATATTGCCTTCCGGTACCTGACCACCGGCCACCATTCCCACATGCGTAGGCAACTCCATGCCATCGGCCGTCTTGTCGAAAGGACGATCGAATGCCGATATAAAGAACACGAACACCTCGGTGCCCATACCCAAGAACAGGAAGAAGTTGGCACCAGGCTGATGGGTCAGTTTAAAGAGTGTTCCCAAGATAACGATAGAAGCTCCCCAACTGTAAGCATAATTCAGGAATGTCTGTCCTGGAACACTATCCATCCACTTCTGTAAGCGATAGACGATATTGAATTTACTATAAATTGTCATTCTATATCTTGTTTTTAGTTATTTCCTTGATTTCTTAGCACTTGCCTTTGCTGGGCGTGCTTTGTCACTAGTTGTATTTGCCAAACTACGTACGCAGCGGAATCCGATATACGAACGGGGCTGATTCTGATACTCAGATGAGCGCCATGCAGAACGAATATAGCTCTCTGGATCTTTCCAAGAACCTCCACGCACGCTCTTCTTCTTCAAGCGATACGGATCCTCCTTGGCTGCGTTATACTTCAGCTGTGGATTGATATCATTCATGGCATCCACGCCAGCCTCAGTATAAATAGTAGATGTCCATTCGGCCACATTGCCTGCCATATCGAACAAGCCATTAGAATTGGCAGAGTAGATACCGGCACGACTGGTAATCAAATTACCATCTTTCGTATAGTTTCCGTTGTCGGGTTTGAAATTAGCAAAGAAACATCCTTTGCCACTGGCCACATCCTCGTTCTGCCAGGGGAACTCATTCTGATCTTTACCACGAGCTGCAAACTCCCACTCAGCCTCTGTTGGCAGACGATAACGCTGCACGTAGCGGGCTGCAGCGCCCAGTCCTTTCAGCAAATATTCTGTACGCCAAGCGCAGAAGGCATTAGCCTGTTCCCATGTTACGCCGACAACAGGATAGTCATTATAGGCAGGTGCCGAGAAGTAATTGCGCATATACACCTCATTGTCAGCATTAGGGAAATCATTCACCCAACAAGTGGTGTCAGGGTATATATTAACAATGTAGGTATTCAAGAAATCCCAAGGCCCCGAAAGAGGACGGTTGATCGTCTCACGGACAATGCGACCTTCTTCATTGATATAAGCAGTATCTTTAGAAATCCATACTTCTTCGTCTGGATTTGCCTGAACATCAGTATTCAGATTACGTTCTTCAGGATTCAGACGGTTGCGTCGTAGTGCCGCCTCAGTATAGTCATATACCTCGTATCGATAGTTCATCTGGCTAGCGTCAAGCATTTTTTCTCCCGTCACAGGATTCGTCACATAGACGCTCTCCATAGCACGCAGTTCCTCCTCGTTGGGTTTACGTGGCAGACTCTTCTTCCAATTGAGATGAGGTTTAACGGGTTCGTCATTCTTATCTACCTCAATCTTGTAGCTCTCATCGCCGCCATAGTTAGGGTCCGCCAAACGCTCACGTATGATAGAGTCGCGCACATAGTTCACAAACTGGCGATATTCAGAGTTGGTAATTTCCGTGTCGTCCATCCAAAATCCCTCCACAGAGATATCTCTCACCGGCGTCTGTTTACCCCAAAGTGAATCAACAGTCTCCATTCCCATCCGAAGGTGACCCCGTTTGATAAGAACCATACCATAAGGAGCTGGTTCAGAGAAAGCACGCCCCGATGCTCCAGTCAGCTCACCACCAATGGAAGTTGTCTCCTTACCTCCAAAACAACTGGCAAGCAGCAGCACCATCATGGCGTTTAGTACTATCATAACATTCTTCTTCATATTCTTTAGCTTCGTTTTATTCTTAATCTAGTCAAAGCAGTCTTACAGACTGATGACGGTTGCGACCTTTCTTAAACAAGTCTAAGTCGGTTTGATAGCCGACTATCAGTTCGTGGGAACCATTTCCCAAACCCACTCCATTGGTATATATCTCATAGGCATAGCCCAAACGAACACCATGGAAGTCGCCCCCTAAGAACACCGTCACCGAATTGCTAGGACTATAGCCCAAGCCGGCATACATGACTCTACTTTCATGCTTATAGGTTAGTCGGCTCGTTATATCGGCCCTATAGCCCACGCCATCGAAGCGACCTAAAACAGAGGGCTGTATTGTTAAGAACGGATTTCTCAATCGAATATTGCATCCACCCGTAAAATAATATGTCTGAGCCAATGCAATTTCGTTAGTTTCGCCTAGTTCAACGGTCGGCGCCAAGGCATGTTGAACAGATGCGCCAACATACCAGTTTCGCTGTTGATAAAAAAGTCCTGCTCCTAAATCAAATGCTGAACCAGTAATTTCGGAAGAAGAAAAAGCTGGATCACTACCATTTTCCAAATCCAATTTTGATCCATTAAATGTCTCGCTCAGCATTGCAGCCTGAACTCCAATGCTCAACGTACCGCCAAACAGTTTCTGCTTGTTGGCATATTGCAGTGCAAATGATTTATGAGAGAAGAGGCCAATAGCATCATTGATGATGCGTGCGCCGATGCCATGATAGCCTCCAAGCATAAAAAATGGCATATCGGCAGATACGTACATGGTCTTAGGGCTATGCTCAAACCCCGTCAACGTCATGTTATAGGCTCCCACAAAGTTTATTTTTTCCTGTTTTCCCGCCGATGCAGGGTTAAACGAAGCCTCCATCGCCCAGTAATGACTGAACGAAGGGTCGTATTGTGCACTGGCTTCAACCATCGCCACAATACATAGCGTCAATATCAACAGGATTCGCCTAAACATGTTTATTATAACGCACGTAGTCCTCTTTTATTATGTGAAAAAAGGAAAAAGCGGCTACTTAACAAGTATCCGCTCTGCCATTTTTATCTGTTCTGAAGAAGGTGTCGGCACGTCCTTCAGTGTATAATCCACGCCAAGTTGTTCCCATTTAAAGGTGCCCAAAGTATGATAAGGCAACACTTCCACCTTTTTCACGTTCTGCAGCGTGTCGATAAAGGCACGCAGACGCGTCAGCTGTTCTTCGTCGTCGGTAATGCCAGGCACCAACACATGACGTATCCACATCGGTTGTCCTATCTCATCCATATAACGAGCACAATCAACGATATGCTCGTTGGGATGACCGGTCAGCCACTGATGGCGTTCGGAGTCGATATGTTTAATATCCAAAAGCACCAAATCGGTGCTTTTCATCAGCCGTTCAAACTTCGAGAAGAATTCTGTCCTACGGGTAAAAGGCTGAGCCGAAGTGTCCAGACAGGTATTAATGCCACGACGCTTGGCCTCCTCAAAGAGGTCAATCAGGAAGTCAATCTGCAGCAGAGCCTCTCCGCCACTTACCGTGATACCGCCTTCTTCACCCCAATAACTGCGATAACGTTCGGCTTTATTGAGGAGCTCGTCAACAGTGACGGTGGTTCCGGCCGTTTTGCCATCTCCCATCTTCCACGTGTCCGGGTTATGACAGTAGCGGCAGCGCATATGGCAACCCTGCATGAAAATCAGAAACCGAATCCCCGGCCCATCAACGGAGCCGAAGGATTCGGTAGAATGTATATAGCCTTTGCTAGTCATACTAGTTTATTCGGTTATACTCAGTTCATCTAAAAAGCCAGAATTTAGAGGCTTTCGTGCGACTGACGTGCAATAACGTCCTCCTGCTGTTCACGGGTCAGGTCGATGAACTTCACAGCGTAGCCAGACACACGGATGGTGAAGTTTGCGTACTCGGGCTTCTCAGGATGCTCCATAGCATCGCGCAGTTTGTCAACGCCAAACACATTCACATTCAGGTGGTGAGCGCCACGGCTAAAGTATCCGTCCATCACACGAACCAGTGTAGTAGCACGCTCCTCGTCGGTGTGGCCCAGAGTATTGGGGCTAATGGTCTGTGTGTTAGAGATACCATCGAGTGCGTACTCGTAAGGCAACTTAGCAACAGAGTTCAGCGAAGCCAGCAAGCCATTCTTCTCAGCGCCATAGCTGGGGTTAGCACCAGGTGACAGAGGAGTACCTGCACGACGACCATCGGGCAGATTACCGGTGTACTTACCGTAAACCACATTTGATGTGATGGTCAGGATTGAACATGTAGGTGTGGCGTTACGATAGGTAGCATGCTTACGAATCTTCTTAACGAAGGTCTTCAGCAGCCATACTGCAATCTCATCGGCACGGTCATCATCGTTACCATAGCGGGGGAAGTCGCCTTCTGCAACATAATCAACATTGAAGCCCTCTTCATCGCGAATCATTTTTACTTTCGCATACTTCACAGCCGAGATTGAGTCAACCACATGAGAGAATCCCGCAATACCCGTAGCGAAAGTACGACGCACGTTTGTATCAATCAGAGCCATCTCTGCTGCCTCGTAGAAGTACTTATCGTGCATATAGTGGATAAGGTTCAGAGTGTTGACATAAACACCAGCCAACCAGTCCATTGCCTGATCGAAGCGGGGCTTCAGTTCCTCCCATGTCAGATACTCATCCTTGATAGGACGGAAGCCAGGAGCAACCTGTTCGCGAGTCTTAGCATCTACACCACCATTGCAAGCATAGAGGAAGCACTTAGCCAAGTTGGCACGTGCGCCAAAGAACTGCATCTCCTTACCAGTCTGTGTTGCACTTACACAGCAGCAGATGCTATAGTCATCGCCCCATACAGGACGCATGACCTCATCGTTCTCGTATTGGATAGAGCTGGTCTTCACCGAAATCATGGCAGCATACTTCTTGAAGTTGTCTGTCAGACGGGGAGAGTACAGCACTGTGAGGTTAGGCTCGGGCGAAGGACCCATATTCTCCAGTGTGTGGAGGAAGCGATAGTCGTTCTTGGTCACCATGTGACGGCCGTCCATACCCATACCGCCTACTTCCAAGGTAGCCCATACGGGGTCGCCAGAGAAGAGCTCGTTGTATGAAGGAATACGAGCGAACTTCACCATACGGAACTTCATCACCAGATGGTCAATCAACTCCTGTGCCTCAACCTCTGTCAGGGTTCCCTCTTCCAAGTCACGCTGAATATAAATATCGAGGAATGTTGACACACGACCTACAGACATGGCTGCACCATTCTGAGTCTTGATGGCAGCCAGATAGCCGAAGTACAGCCACTGAACAGCCTCACGTGCGTTGTTTGCAGGCTGAGAGATATCGAAACCATAGATCTGAGCCATTGCCTTCATTTCCTTCAAGGCCTTGATCTGCATAGAGATTTCTTCACGCAGGCGAATGATATCATCGCTCATAACGCCAGCACCGCAGTTGCGCTTGTCGGCTTCCTTCTCGGCAATGATAAAGTCAATACCATAAAGAGCCACACGGCGATAGTCACCAACAATACGGCCACGACCGTAAGTATCGGGCAGACCTGTCAGGATATGATTGTGACGTACGTGCTTCATCTCCTCGGTATATGCGTCAAACACACCATCGTTGTGTGTCTTGCAATACTTTGTGAAGATTTCGTGTAGCTTTTCCGAGGGCTTGTAACCATAGTTAGTGCAAGCCTGCTCTGCCATCTTGATACCACCGAAGGGCATGAATGCACGCTTCAGGGGCTTGTCTGTCTGCAGACCTACAACCTTCTCCAGGTCTTTCTTGCTCTCATCAATGTATCCAGGACCATAAGCTGTCATGCTTGACACGATCTCAGTCTCCATGTCGAGCACACCACCCTTGGCACGCTCTTCCTTCTGGAGTTCCTGCAGACGACCCCACAACTGGTTGGTTGCATCGGTAGGTCCTACCAGGAATGATTCATCGCCTTCGTAAGCCGTGTAGTTGTTCTGAATAAAATCTCGCAGATTGACCTCTGAAGTCCACTTGGTTCCTTTAAAACCTCTCCATTCTTTTCTCATAATACTTATTTAAAATACCTTATTCAATCTTTTCGGCTGCAAAGGTAATACTTTTTTTGCGCAATCGAAACACTTTCTACTAAAAATGCGTATCTTTGCAGTCAATTAATACTCAGAGGCATAAAAAAGCACCTTTTTCTGCTTTACCTTTATTATATATGGATAGGTTTTGTCATTTTATAGCTCGTTGGATGGGAGCCCTGGTACTGCTCACAGCAGGCATTTCACTGTTGATTCCCAGTTCTTTTATTTGGATAGACACATGGACCATCAATCCCATGCTCGGTGTGATTATGTTTGGCATGGGGCTGACGCTCTCGCCCCACGATTTCCGCATTGTCTTAAGTCGCCCGAAAGACATCTTTATCGGCTGTCTGGCACAGTTCACCGTCATGCCATTGTTGGCCTGGACGCTATCTTGGCTCTTTGCTCTGCCAAAGGAGCTGGCGCTTGGAGTCATTCTGGTGGGATGCTGCCCTGGAGGTACCGCCTCAAATGTGATTACCTATCTGGCCAAAGGCGATCTGCCCCTGTCTGTGGGCATGACTGCCACCTCCACCCTGTTAGCTCCCTTTATGACACCGTTCTTAGTTTGGCTCTTAGCTGGCACCATGGTCGATGTTGACGCACTTGGCATGCTGCAGAGCATCATATATGTAGTGATCGCCCCCATCGCCGCCGGACTACTTTGTCAGCGTTTTTTGCCCGGCATGACCAAAACAGCGACTCCCTATCTGCCAGCATTCTCATCGATAGTCATTGCACTGGTGGTTGGCATCATTGTGTCTCACAGTGCCGACCGTCTGCTCATGGGCGGCATGGTGGTCATCCTCGTTGTCATGCTTCACAATCTGCTGGGATTGTCGCTTGGCTATCTGGTGGGCCGCCTACTCCGCCTTCAGAAACCAAAGTGTGTGGCCCTCAGCATCGAGGTTGGCATGCAGAACAGCGGGTTGGCATCGTCGCTGGCCGTTCTTCATTTCGCCGCCTTCCCGCTTGCCACAATTCCTGGTGCGATATTCAGCGTTTGGCACAACATCAGCGGTGCACTGATGGCCAAGTTCTATAGTTCCAATTCGAAATAATTAGTCTGGTTACGGCAAAGTATAGCTTTGGTCGGACCAAAGTGCCACTTTGCTGATAGTAACGTGACCCTTTTCTGGGCTCAGTTGCAATTGCGTAGGTTTCGCGATGCTCCCAAAGTCTTGAATTGGCATTTCCAGAGTCTGAAGAGGGCCGTTTTTAAAGTCTAAAAGCACGTATTCTAAAGTCTAAAAGAGGCGTTTCTGAAGTCTAAAACCGAAGCTTTCATTTCTGGTCTAGCCCCTGGATGCTCTACATCCAGCCCTTAGAACAACCGCATCCAAGGGCTAAAACGACCCGTTCCAGGGGCTGGATGCGCCACATCTAGGGGCTGGACGGACATCAAAAGTAAAGCTATTACAACGCAAAAGCGAAACTATAACAAGACGAAAGCAGCACTATGACAGTGCGAAACCGTTCCTATTCCGACCAAGAACAACCCTTTTCTGGTGTCAAAATGCCACTTATCTCAAAAAATAGAGTCCCCTTCTCAAAAAGCAAAGTAAGTTTCCGGGGCAATTCCATCCGTTGAAAGTTTTTATCCTTTTTTGAATAGTTTTTTTCCTTATCAGACACAAAAAACAGAGTAACTTTGCGGCACGTTTCACATACCTAACCAAACTATTAATTAACCACTTATGCTAAACAAAAGAAGTATTCTACTTTTACTTGTAATGGCTGTCAGTAGCATTTCATCTTATGCTCTTACAGTAGATCATTTACGGGTGCAATCTTTGCACAATCCCAACGGCATTGATGTATTGTCGCCGCAATTTTCATGGCAACTGCATTCCGACGAACGAAGTGTTGTTCAAACAGCTTATCAGCTTATTATCTTTAGCAATGCAGACCACTCACATCCCATCTACGATTCAGGCACTGTAGAGAGTGGAGAATCTGCCAATGTCACCGTGCATAACCTTCCTTTGCAACCTGCCACGCGCTACTATTGGCAGGTGACGGTCTGCGACAACAAAGGCAGCAAGGCCACTTCGACCGAGCAGGCCTGCTTCGACACGGGTTTGCTGTCCTCGGGATGGAGCAATGCCAAATGGATTAAATATAGTGATTATGCTTCAGGTCAAGCACCAGAAGTCATTACCGACTACACCATTGAAAGCAAGATAACCATCGAACACACTGCTGCAGGATTATGCTTTGCCATGCAGGATGCCGGCAACTTCTATTACTGGCAGCTGAATACCGAGGGCGACTATCCTCGTCTGCGTCCGCATGTGTGGAGCAATGGCAATCCAGCCTGTCTTGCAGACATCAATCTCACAGGAAAAGTAGCTCTGAACAATACTGACGAGTTTACGTTACGCATCGAAGTGACCAATGCCTCGCTCGCACGCACATACATCAACGATGTGCTGGTTGACGAACGCACCGGCAACTTTAAATTTGGCAAGATTGGCATGCGCGAGGATCATGGTGAGCGCGACGGACTACCCGAAGTAGGAGTTTACGACGACATCAAAGTCACAGAATCCGATGGAACCGTACTATTTTCGGAAGATTTCTCTTCTGGCAGCCTTTTCACTGGTGGCAGCGTGACCAACGAGAAACTACGCATTGTCGGCTCTACCAACAAGCATGTACTTGTTTGGCAAAAAGACGTCAACGAGAAACCCACGCACTTCAGCATCGACTATGACATGCACATTGTCAAGGCAGCAGCGGCCATTATATTCTCTGCCACTTCAGGGAACACCTACCACATGTGGCAAATCAACGTCAATGACAATGCCAATCCTTCTGTACGTCATCACGTCTATGTGAATGGCAACCTGACATGGAACGATGCTCAGTTCACACAGTTCTCGAAATCCGACCTCCTCGGCCATCGTCATCATTACAGGATAGAGGTAGAAGGTAACGTGATCTACACTTATATTGACGATATTCTCGTGGACACCTTCAACGACAACAGTGGCACAGCCGTGATGGGCGACATTGGCATGCGTGTTGACAACAACACTGGCGAGGAAGCCTACTTCGACAACGTCGTACTTACTCAATACGACAGCAATGGCACCTCGTCTGTTTTGATAAAAGAAGACTTTGAGGCTCTGTCTTCCGACAACTTCTTTGATGCTATTATCGAAAACTTTCAAGGCTGTCGGATGTGTCACGTCAAATCGGCTTCGGGCGAAAAGAAAGTTATGCAGACAGCTACCAAAGGCATGCCTATGTTTCGCAAGACATTCGCCATCAATAAGAAAATCCAATCTGCCACACTCTTCACGTCAGGCCTTGGTGTGTACGATCTGTTCGTGAACGGTCAGCGTGCCGGCCATTTGCAGCCCGATGGCACTATCATTTACGAAGAACTGAAACCTGGATGGACTGAATATCGCAAACGCGTATTCTACAGTACGCACGATGTTACCAATCTCTTGCAGCAAGGAAAGAATGCTATTGGAGCTATTGTCACACCTGGCTGGTGGGCAGGCGCCGTTATGCATGGTGCCTATGGCTCGCCGACAACGGCATTCTTGGCAAAACTTCTCATCACCTACGACGATCAAACTCAAGATATCATTGTCAGCGACCTCACCTGGTTGTCATCTAATAAAGGTGCTTTAAAACTGGGTGACATCTACGACGGAGAAATATACGATGCGCGCCTCGCCACAGATTGGACCGCTGCCGATTACGATGACAATGGATGGAACGGTGTAGAAGAGAGTCATGAGTTCAATGGTGAGGTGAATGCCTTCACAGGTGGTTACGTATTAACACTACCCAACCTTATCCAGCATGTACGCACTGCCACCATTCACGAAGGCAGCAAGTCAACAGGCACCGACTTTGGCATGGCCAATGTCGTGTCAACGCAGGAGGGCGATGGCACAATCACATTGAAGAAAGGTCAATCGGTGGTCATCGACTTTGGACAGAACATTGTCGGATGGGTCAACTTCAAGGTTAAAGGACAGGCTGGCAACCGCCTGAAGATGCGCTTCGTCGAAATGCTTAATGACACCGGTGAACGCAGCCGTGGCAACGATGGACCTGGAGGTACGCCCTATCTGGCTAACCTGCGTTCGGCAAAAGCGTCACTCTACTACACCCTGCGCGGTGATGCGGATGGCGAGAGCTATCATCCCTCTACCACATTCTTCGGATTCCGCTATTGCGAGATCACACCCAGCGATGATGTAGAGATTCTGTCTATCGAGGCTCAGCCTATCAGTTCTTCAACAGAAGACACTGGCTCTGTAGAAACATCTAACGCATTAGTCAACCAACTCTTCTCTAATATCACTTGGGGGCAACGGGGCAATCTGCTCAGCATTCCCACGGATTGTCCGCAACGCGATGAACGTCTGGGATGGACAGCCGACACACAGGTCTTTTCTCGCACAGGTCTTTTCAATGCCAACATGGAGTCGTTCTACCGCAAATGGATGCAGGACATGCGCGATGGCCAAAACCGAGAAGGTGCCTATCCTGGTGTTGCACCCGAATGTTGGGGCACACCCTTCGGACAGACCGTATGGGCAGATGCTGGCATTCTGGTTCCTTACAATCTTTATATGATGACGGGCAACAAGGAAGTGCTCCGTGAGAACTATGAGTCAATGACGCGCTACATGAACTATCTCTCTAAGCAGGTATTCGATGGCTATAAATATAATGGTGGTGGACTGACCTGGGGCGACTGGCTTTCGTTTGTCAATACTGACACACGCTACATTGCCGTAGCCTACTATGCACTCGTTGCACAACTGATGAGTCAAATGTCTATGGCTCTCAGTCAAACCGACAACGACGATTATGCACAGAAAGCACAGACATATCAAGAACTCTATCAGAACATCAAGGCTGAGTTCCGTAGTCGTTACATCACGCCTTCTATACGTCAAAACACACAGACAGCCTATCTCATGGCACTCGACTATAACCTGCTGGAAGACGATGCTGAGATAGAGAAGTTCAAGAACCTGCTGTCGCGCAACATCCGCGTCAATGGCTATAAGCTCAACACTGGTTTTGCCGGAACAGCAATTCTCAACACCACACTCTCGCGTTTCGGTCTCAACGACTATGCCTACGATCTACTACTACAGCGCAAATGTCCATCGTGGCTCTACAGCATCGATCAGGGTGCCACCACGATCTGGGAGCGCTGGAATAGCTATACCGTAGAGAGCGGATTCGGAGATCCTGGCATGAACTCTTTCAATCACTATGCTTATGGTGCTGTCGGTGAATGGATGTACCGCTATATGCTCGGCATTGAATATGACCCGAAGCAGCCTGGCTTCCGTCATATCATTCTGCAACCACAACCCGACCGCCGCACCACGTTGCCCACTGGACAGGAGATCATCACCAGTGCCAAAGGTCATCATCAGAGCTATTATGGTGAAATACGTTCCAGCTGGCAGACCACAGACCAAGATGACATCACCTACGATTGCACCATCCCTGCAAACAGCACTGCCACACTCTATCTTCCCGTAGCCGATGAAAAGGCCACAGTCATGGAAAGCAACCAGCCTGCAACTGAAGCTGAAGGAGTAGAGTATCTCGGATTTGAGAACGGCTGTCAGGTCTATCGGCTGGGCTCTGGTAGCTATCACTTTACAACGAAACTTAAGACAACTGCCATTCACTTACCCTCTGCCACAGAGGGTAAGCTGAAGGCCAACCCCATCTATGACCTGCAAGGTCACTATATTTGTACAGACCTCAATCAACACAACTTAAAAAAAGGAATTTATATCGTCAAAGGCGATAAATCAAAAATCATTATCATCAACTAACAGCCTAAACAATGAAAAAGTTTATTTTAACAATGGCACTTGTACTTTTGGCAAGTGTCCAGACATGGTGTTACACATTTACCAACAACTACACCATCGAAACCAAGTTCAAAATCAATGCTATCGGCGCGGGAATTATCTTCTCAGCCTGCCAAGGGCAAGGTGGCAATCTCTACATGTGGCAGTACAACGTGGGAGAGAATGGCGACCGCTCACTCTTCCGGCCGCACCACTGGAATCCTGGAGCTCTGCTTGAAGAGAAAGGCACCGGCGATGTGACACTGAACACCACCGATTGGTTTATCACCAAGATTGAGATTACGAATGGCAGTCATGCCCGCACCTACCTACGTAAAGCAGCCGATGATGTTGACGTTCTTATTGATGAGCGCGATGGCGATTTCCGTTATGGCATGATTGGCACACGTCAGGATCATGATGGTAACACCAATGAATCAGCCTCGTTCGACTATTTCAAGATTACCGATGATGATTCTCAGAAGATTCTCTATCTCGAGGACTTTGATGAGACAGATGGTAACTGGACGAATAATCCTATATGGGAAGACGGCACACTTCGCACTGAGGGAGTTGATCTCTCTGAACGCCGCTATTTTCCTGACAACATGTTCAAACAGGGCATTGACATGCACTATGCTGTAGAAGCCGACTTAACCATCGAGAAGGGCTACGTCTCTATTATCTTCGGTCTCAATGAAAATGGCAGCAACTACATGTGGCAGATCTCGCCCAACTATTATAACGACGGCTCTGCCAACATCTACTATCATCTGGACCGTGGCAATGAGCAATGGAAAGCTCACGCCGCTGGTGCTCGATTCCCCGACTTCAATGCTGAGGATTTCTTGAATCCACATCACATCAAGATTGAGGTTGACGGCAACGTCGTATATACCTATATAGACGACAAGCTACAAGACACCTTCAAACAGAACGATATAACCGACCTTGAGTTGCTCAATCTTGGCGGCATCGGTTTCCGCGCTGATGGTTCCAACAACAAAGAGCACAAGAGTCTTATCGACAATGTCAAAGTGACCACCTACAACACCGAAGGCGAGCCTACCGTGGTTCTCTACGACAACTTCACCGGTGGTCAATCTCGTTATTTCAATCTTGACGTCAACGAACTGGCAAGCGTCGTCAATAATCAGTTGGTCATAGATGTCCCTGCCGGTTCCTATGCAGCTCGATTATTACAAGAAGAGACTCCACTGGCTGCTTTGCTCATCAGCGAAAATGAAGACAACACCAACTTGCCGGTGTTAATGGGTAGTGACATCACACTAAAGAAAACATTTGTTGCCAACCAATGGAACACGCTCTGTTTGCCCTTTGCACTTTCAGCTGAACAATTGACATCACTCTTCGGAGAAGATTCTCGTGTGGCTGCTCTCAGCAATATTGACGCAAGCACTTCTTCGTTCTTTTTCTCTTCTATCACCACTGGAACAGAAGCTGGAAAGCCCTATCTTGTATTCCCCACCAAAGACATCAATGACCCCATCGAACTGACTGGCATAGACCTTGTTTGCGAGGATGCCACATCTGAATCTAACGAAGGATTTGCATTCTGTGGTCTGCTGGCGCCCTTGTCAACTACTGCTGACGGGAAGACGTTCTACTTGTTGGGCGACAACTATAACCTGAAAAAGGCTACTGAGGAAGAAAACATGCCAGCCTTGGGAGCCTATTTCACTGTTCCCGAAGAGACGACTGATGCACTGTTGTTCATTGACAATATCTCTACCGACATTCGCACCGTCGGCCATCAAAAACTGCATGACAACATCCAAAGCTTCGACTTGCAGGGACGCCACGTGAACATGTCACAGACAAAGAAAGGCATCTATATTAAATCTGGAAAGAAATTTGTTAAGTAATAATGATGATTGATGAAAGGGGGCGGAACCATACGACTCCGTCCTCTTTCTCTATTTGACTATTAATTCGAACACGCAATAATGATTAGAAAAACGCTGAATGCTGCAAGATTAACCATCGCTGCGATGCTGTCAATGGTTCAACCTATGCAGACCACCGCCGACAACACGTCTGCAGCTGTCACCTTTGAGACCAAACTATTCCGTACGCCTCCCATGGACTACAGGCCCATACCATTGTGGTTCTGGAACAACACGACCATCAACGCCTCAACACTGGAAGAACAACTTGAGCAGATGGTCAACACCGATGGTTACGGTGGTTGTGCCATTCTGCCATTTGGCGCCAACTTTCGTCCATCGTATCTCTCTGCCGACTATTTCACGCTCTATGCCCGCGCCATCGAGAAAGCGCGTCAGTTAGGAGCCCACATGTCGATATACGACGAATATGGGTTCCCCTCTGGCAGTATGGGAGCCATCAATGGGTCTGGCGTCAAAACCTTTATGAACAACCATCCTGATTATACCGTCAAGCGGCTTGACAAGATTGAGTATCGCATCGATCGTGGTACTACGTTCAATCGTCTGCTGACTTACACCGGCAAGCTGATGTCTGTCGTTGCATGGAACTCAGAAACGAAGCAGATTATCAATCTGCGCTCGAATCTCAACGAGGACACGAAACGACTCACTTGGACAGCTCCAGACGAAACAGGATGGCACATCATGGTATGTCAGTGCATCACCGATGGCGATCCCAACGTTGATTACCTCTCTTCAGAGGCTGTCAAACTGTTTGTTCAAGACACGCACGAAGCCTACTTCAAGCAGTTTTCTAATGACTTTGGCAAGACCATCGTCTCAACATTCTTCGACGAGCCAACCATGTATCGTGCGCAAGGACGCATGTGGACAAGCGACTTCAACGAGCAATTTGAACGTCGTTACGGTTTTTCACCCGAAGAACTCTATCCTGCCCTATGGTATAACATCGGAGAACGCACACCATGGGTTCGCAACTTGTTTTTCGGTCTTCACTCTGCGCTCTACAGCGAAGGATTCATGAAGACCATCGGTGATTGGGCAAGCACTCATGGCATTCTGGCTACAGGACACCAAGATCAGGAAGAGATTGCCAACCCTACAAGTGTGGCTGGCGACCTGATGCTGGTTGGCAAATATCTCTCTATGCCTGGCATCGATAAGATCGGTGGCGGACGCCCTACTGAGAACTTCTATAAGGTGGTATCGTCTTCTGCCAACTGCTGGGACAAGACTTATGTCATGTCTGAGACCTATGGCGACATGGGTAACATACCTGTCGAGGAGCTCTATCACATTGCCATTGAGCAATATACCAAGGGCATCAACCATCTCATACCTCATGCCGTGTGGTATAACAATGGCGATGTCACGTTCCTGCCAGAACTGTCATGGCGCAACCCTCTCTATAAAGCAGAGTTACCTCATTTCAACAGTTTCCTGGCTCGTTTGAACTACCTGTTGGCTCGCCCTTCACGCCATGTAGCAGATGTTGCAATGGTATATCCTATTCAAACACTCTATGCAGGTCATTATCTTGACGGTCCAAAAGGATTCTACCAAGGGGGCGTCGATGTTGAAGGTACCGATTATCCTGAAATATCACGTCTTCTGACCGATGAACTGGGGTGCGATTTCACCTACCTTCATCCAGAAGTCATCGATGACCGTTGCGAGGTATCCAACGGACAACTGAACATGCTTAACACCATCAACACGGAACACTTCAAGGTCATTATTGTGCCAGGCATGTCAACCATTTCCTCGTCTAATCTTCAAAAAATTGAAGAAGCGTGGAAACAGGGGGTTGGTGTTATCTTCACCACTCAGTTGCCCAAGCATAGTGCCGACTCGAAAGTTTCTGATGCAACCATCGCAGAAACTGTCAATCGTATGTTGAATGGCGAAGGCCAGCATACGGCAGCCTTGTTTGTGCCGACGCCAACAGCCGAAACGATGAAGACGGCTCTCGACAGTCTGTTACCACAGCCCGACGTGCAGTTCACTAGTGGAAAGCATCCTTTCAATTATCTACATAAGCTGGTTGACGGACATCACGTTTACTACTTCGGAAATATCGACACCTCAAGTGCCGAATGCACCATTCGCCTTAAGGATGTGTCTCCATCGGCATCAATGACACTCCTTAACCCTCATAACGGTGCAGACCAACCTGCGCACCTAACGGCCAGCGGTGATGATGCCATGCTGACCATCACGCTTCGCCCCAACCAGAGCATTTTTCTTGTGGACGACGCCTTGCTGAACAAGAACGCGACAGGCGAAATAGCCATCGAACAACATTCATCATACACCATTGAGGCTCGTGTCAACATCCACCAGCTTAGTGCAGGCATCTGTTTTTCATCGACCGACGCACAGAATTTCTACATGTGGCAAGTCAACATTGCCGATCCTGCGCATCCACTGTTACGTCCACATCGCTGGACAGGCGGCAATCCCAGTCTCTTGGCAGAGATTCCCATTCCTTCAGAAGCGAACATCGGTGTAGAAAAGCCATTCAACATACGCATAGAAGTTGAAGACGAGAAATACGTCAGCACCTACATTAACGATATACTTATCGATGAACGGAACGGACAGTTCCAATACGCCAATATGGGATTCAGGCAATCACACGATGGCACTCTTGGAAAGACGGAGAAGGCTTCTTTCGATAATGTACGTATCACAAAGAAAGAGGCTGACAGCGACACGAAGCAAGTCATCTTAGACGAGGATTTCAGCGAAGCGAATCCCTTCACCTCAGGAACATTGTCGAATGGATGGCTTCGTATTGATGGTCAAATGACCTATGACGAACTGGTATGGTTAAAGACCACACCACAAATCGACCCAATCCCACAGACTGATGAGTGGGTCAACCCCATGGTACTGCCAGGACTTGACAACAGAAGTCTGGGCGACCCATACATCATGAAGTACAAAGGCTATTACTACCTCTATGTCAGCGCTGGCGACCGCAACATCTACTGCTGGCGTTCGAAAGACTTGGTAAACTGGTCTTCTTCCTATATTTGTTGTACCGACGAGACAACAGCTGTAGCTTATGCACCCGAGGTCATCTACTGGAACGGCAAGTTTTACATGTGCACTTCACCTCGAGGAGGCGGTCATTATATGCTCACCAGCGACAGCCCGCTTGGTCCGTTTGTTCATCAGACAGGCAACATGGGACGTGACATTGACGGTTCTATGTTTATCGACGACAATGGCAGTTGGTACTTCTATCACGCCAACAATGGTGGCATTCGCGGCTGCACCATGCCCACGCATCTCTCGTATGGCGAAGATGTAGATTTGGGATGTTGCATGACAGGACAATGGACAGAAGGACCGTGTGTGTTCAAGCGCAACGGACTCTACTACTTGCTTTATACCGGCAACCACGTGTGGACCAACGGCTACCGCATCGACTATGCCATCAGCAACAGCGGTCCTCTCTCTGGCTTCCATCCGCAGAGCGACCAGAATCCAATCCTGATAGACACAGAGACGCCTACCCACAAGGCTCTTGGACATGGAACGGCCTTCGTGGGACCCGACCTTGACACCTATTATTTCTGTTACCACAACTTGCAGGACAACAAGGCTCGACGTCTGCTCAACTTTGAGCGCATCGGGTGGTGTGGCGACAAGCTGATTATGACAGGCCCCACCAATTGGGAACAAGACAAGCCCGTTGTGGCTGCTAACGACTACTTCGAACGTCAGGAGCTGGGCAACGACTGGACTATTCTGAGTGGAAACCAGTGGCAGATCGTGAATAGTGACCACTTGGCTCAGACTGACACTAAGGGACAGCAATCTATCATCTTCGACAACGGCGCTTATGAACAATACACGGCAGAGTTCACCATTCGCTCTTCCACTGCGACGGGCTCTTTTGGCGCTATCTTCTCTTATCAGGATGCCCAGAATTATGGCGAGGTGCTCATCAATGCTGCCGAGAAGAAGATGGAGGTCATCTATTATGCGAACGGCTCTGCCCTACTCGACAAATATGTTGCCCTGCCTGCCGACTTCGATCCTGCATGCTGGCATGCCATCCGCATTGAGAAAAACGACAGATATACGAGAATCTATGTGGATGGTATGAAGAGATATCAAATCATCAAAAAGATAAATGGAGGAAAGATTGGCTATACCACGAACCAAGCTTCTGCCGCCTTCTCATACATTGCCATCAGCCCATACGTTGATGGCAGCGGCATCCGTGATGTCTGCCTGCCTGTGCCAGGCATCATTGCGGCTTCCATGTGCAAGGAAAAGAGTGAAGATGTCCTGGTGGAGCAGTACAGCATGACAGTGGGTACAGCCAACTATCTGCGTTGCACCGCAGGCAGTAAGATGACCTATCAGGTCAATATTCAGAACGACAACATCTATAACCTCGGTCTGCAATATCAGTCTTCAACGACTGCACATATCCGACTATTGCTCGATGGTGAGACCATTGCCGATAATATTGAGTTGCCTGCAACAAAATCAACAGTCACCACTCAGCCAATCTACGACCTTTCGCTGGCAGGTGGGCGTCACGCATTCACAGTAGAGGTAATCGACGGTGCTCCGTCTGTCTATGAGTACACCTTCAAGCGTGGCGTAGCTACTCCACATGCGATGAGTGACAATTTTGATAATGGCTTCAACGAAGAATGGGGCTATCGCGAGGGCAACTGGACCATCCAGAATGGACAGTTGGAGTCAACAGGTCGATATGGTAAGATGCTGATGGGCGGATTCGAGGATATCCACCTCACTGACTATACCGTAGAGTGCGACGTCATCTACACCAGCAACGACATGAATGGTGGCCTGCTATTCCGCACCACCAATGCCTCTACGGGCGGAGCTGATGACAATCCCGTGTTAGGCACAGACTTCCTGCAGGGCTACATCTTCATGGCAGGCGCCACCTCTGTGGCTCTGGGCAAGCACAACTATGGCTGGAAGACACTGGCAACAGCCAACAAGAACATTTCGCCATCCATCCCCCATCATATGAAAGTAGAGGTAGAAGGTGCCACCTTCCGTTGTTATATTGATGATATGGAGAACCCTATTATCACATATACCGACCCCAAGCCGTTCATCACCGGACGTGCAGGTTTCCGCACGCACAACACCGTCATGCGGTTCGACAATTTCCAGGTGACACCAAAAGAGTACGGGGCATCCGGGATTCGTTTTCCACAAGCATCCAGCCACCAGCACACCGACACCTCTGGGCACTGCTACAATCTCTTAGGACAGGTTGTAAATTCCTCTGCCAATCTGCATGGGATCTTTCTGAAGGGGCAAAAGAAAGTGCTTTTAAAATGAGTCACCGGCACAGAGAGACATACTAAGTTTTAGTTTGTAATAATGATTGTTAGAAAGGAAGAAGAGTCCACCTGAACAGGTCAACCTCTTCTTCCTTGTTTTTTATAATGTCGATGCAGACTACGACAATCCTTCTATCTCACCGTTCACAATGGTGATGCGTTCGGCCTGTGGACTCTTTGGCAGTCCAGGCATGCGCAGCATGTCACCGGCAATCGCCACAATCATCTCGCTACCACAGTTCAAGATGACATCACGTATGCGAATCGTGAATCCCTCGGGTGAACCATAACGTGTAGAGTCCGCCGAGAACGAATACTGCGTCTTAGCTATGCAGACAGGATAATGACAGATGTCCTTGTCGTCAGCAAAGATCGTTCTAATAGACTCCAGCTTCCTCATGCCAGTCTTGCTGAACTCCACGGCAGCAGCGCCATAAATGCGCTTACATACTTTTTCTATCTTGCCTTCTATCGAATCTGTCTCTGGATAGGTAAAGTTCACTGGCAGGGGCTTTATACGCTCAATCGTATCCACCACCTTCTGTGCCAGTTCCACAGCACCATCGCCACCTTTCAGGAAAGCCTCGTTGACAGCAAAGCCCACACCCAGATCCTCACAGTTCTTGCGAACAATAGCAATCTCCTCTTCGGTATCGGTATCGAAACGGTTCAATGTAACGACAACTGGCTGTCCAAAACTCTGCATGTTGTTGATATGACGGTTCAGGTTCTTCAGTCCCTCCTTCAGACCATCGGCATTTGGCTCCTTAATATGGTCGAGTGCCACACCGCCATGCATCTTCAAACCTTGGGTTGTGGCCACAACAACCACCAACTGAGGTTGAAGGCCAGCCTTTCTACACTTGATATTGAAAAATTTCTCAGCACCGAGATCTGCACCAAAGCCCGCCTCTGTCACCACATAGTCACTATAGGTCATTGCCATCTTCGTAGCCATCACGCTGGAACAGCCATGAGCTATATTGGCAAACGGTCCGCCATGAATAAAAGCTGGTGTCTGTTCGGTGGTCTGCACCAAGTTGGGCGAGAGGGCATCGCGCATCAGCACGGTGATAGCACCAGCCACGCCCATGTCGCGTACACGGAATGGCTTGCCGTCAGAGGTGATACCCAACAGGATGTTTTCTATACGTCGCTGCAGATCTTCCTCGCTGGTAGCTAGACAAAGAATGGCCATCAGTTCTGAGGCCGGTGTAATATCGAAGCCTGTTTCCGAAACGATGCCATCGCCATGAAGTCCCGTCACCACATTACGTAGGGCACGATCGTTCACATCGAGCACGCGCTTCCAGTAGATCTCACGCAGCGAGAAGCCCTCTTTCCGGTGCTGAAACAAGTAGTTGTCCAACAGAGCACTGATGGTGTTATGTGCCGAAGTCACCGCATGAAAGTCGCCTGTAAAGTGGAGATTGATTTTCTCCATGGGCAGCACCTGAGCATAGCCACCACCGGCTGCACCGCCTTTCATACCGAAACAGGGTCCAAGCGATGGCTCACGCAGTGCCACGGAAGCATTCTTACCAATCTTGTTCAAGCCCATAGCCAGACCGATGCTAACGGTTGTCTTACCGATACCAACCTTGGTGGGACTAATCGCTGTCACAAGAATCAGCTTACTCTTTTTCACCTTCTCTTCGTCAATAAGCGCAAAAGGCACCTTGGCCATATAGCGTCCATAAGGCTCAATTTGATTCTTATCGATGCCAAGCTTTTCAGCAATATCGCCAATCGGTTTCAACTCACATTCGCGAGCAATCTGTATGTCTGTTTTCATAGTCGTTTATGGGATATTCATGAATATCGGATGCAAAATTACAAAATCTCCTTGAAAATCAGTCATATTTAGCATTCATTAAGTAGCCGGCGTACAATTCCACACCTTGTTCCATACCGCCACATTAAAAAACAGCTAATAATTTGTACTTTTTACTTTTATGCATTATCTAAAGACAAGCCTCAATTCCCTTAAGCATCGGGAATTGAGGCTTGTTCTTTATTATATAGCCTATGATGAGACCCAGAGACAGAGGTTATGCCAAGAGCTTCTTCACAATCTCTGAGATGATGCGGCCATCGGCCTTTCCAGCCAACTGCTTGCTGGCTGTGCCCATTACCTTTCCCATCTCTTTCATGCTTGTGGCTCCCACCTCAGCAATAATCTTCTTCACCTCTACCTCTATCTCCTCTTGAGAAAGTTGTTTCGGCAGATAAGTCTCAAGTACCTCCACCTGTGCCAACTCTGCGTCAGCCAGATCCTGGCGTCCTGCCTGAGTATAGGTAGCAGCTGTTTCCTTGCCCTGCTTAGCCAGTTTTGAGATAATCTTCAGTGCATCAGCATCAGACAGTGTGTCGTTGGCACCTGGTGCCGTCTTTGCCTCCAGGAATACTTTCTTGATGTTGCGAAGCGTCTCCAGACGCACCTTGTCGCGAGCTTTCATCGCGGCCTTAATATCTTCACTAATTTGATCGAATAAATCCATAATACCGTTATTTAATGAATTGTTTTATACTGCAAAAGTAATTATTTTCCATTTGAACGAACCACTCTTCTATAAAGATTTAGTTTTATTTAGCGATTAAACCGCACGGCCTGAGGAGGTCAAAGGCGATTCATTGGTGAGTTCGACAAACTTATTCTTTCTGCAAATAATATATAAAAGGTAGGGCATTAGTATGCCACTTTTCAGTAATTTGTTGTACCTTTACATAAGGATTTCGCATTACAGCGTATATATAATAAAAGGTAAAGACAAATAAGAAACGAAAAATGAACAAGAAAGCCATCATCACCCTTCTGTTCGCCCTCGTTGCAATGGCAGGGCAAGGGCAAGTGAAATGCCACGTCGAAGGAGAATTGCGTGATACGACGCAGGGAAAAACTGTAGTATTCTGCCCTGTCGACGTGGACATCCGCGTGTCTGACAACTACATCACGGCGAAGGCAGACGCGCAGGGGCGATTCTCATGCGAAGTGGAGACTGACAAAATGAAGCTCTACAACGTGTTCCTGCACGAGCAATGGGAACGCGGCTCATGGCGAAACGAGAATTTCCTCGTAGAGAACAACGCTACAGTGACGCTATGTTTCGATGACAACACATGGAAGGTTGTCAGCGGTGGTCCCGAACAGATGCTGAAGGTCAAGATGGATGCCGAGGCGGAACGACTATATGTCTCGAAGTTGAACGAAATAAAGAAACAAGCCGAAAAAGAGATTCGCCCACGAGTGGAGGAATTGCAGAAGCAGGGCAAGAACCCCGAAGAGGACACGCTGTTGATGAAGCGCGACCGGGAATTCATGGCTGAATATGAGAAACTGTACAACGAATACCGGGCATGGGAATTCGACTATTACGCTGCCCACCCGATGCAGTACGCCCTCTACGACATAGCCGAGCGGATGCAATACAGAAACGACCGCTACAACGAGATGAAGGCAAGGCTGATGAACGTCTATCACACTGCCTACGAGAACTTCCACCCCGAGAACCCCATCCACAGCACCATCCTCACGCTCGAAGCGGCATGGCATCTTACACCCGGCAAGCCCTACATCGACTTCGAGGCTCTGACACCCAACGGCGAGCGCGTAAACGTGTCATCACTCTATCGTGACAAAGTCGCCGTCATCGACTTCTGGGCCTCGTGGTGCGGTCCCTGCCGACAGCACAGCAAAGACCTCATCCCACTCTATGAGAAGTACAAGGAGCAGGGGTTTACCGTCGTTGGCATCGCTCACGAGGATGAGGTGAGCCGCATGACTCGTGCCGCCGAAAAGGAGGGCTACCCATGGCAGAACCTCGTCGACCTGAAGGACGAGCTGAAAGTGTGGCAGAAGAACGGTCTCGGCTTCTCCGGCGGAGGCATGTACCTCATCGACCGCGATGGCACCATTCTTTCTACATCAACCGAAGTGGACGAACTAGAGCCCCTTATTAGAAAAGCACTCGGCTTGCCCGATGAAGCCCAGACGGGATGGAAAGTAGAGGCAGAGCAGAACCGCGTTGGGCCAAGTGACCCGTCGAGGCCCTTCACCGACTTTTCCGTAGTTTACAATGGCAAGACCACGCGCTTGAGCGACTACATAGGACGCGGCCAATATGTCCTTGTTGACTTCTGGGCTTCATGGTGCGCCCCCTGTCTGGAGGAAATCCCCCGAATCATCGCCGCCTACAACAAATACCGCAGCCGTGGCCTGCAAGTCGTCGGCGTAGCTGTCTCCGACAAGCCTGTCCACACCGAAGCTGCCATTAAGGAACATCTCATTCCATACCCGCAAATCATAAATGCGCAGGATATTGCAACGAAGGCATATGGCATTAACGGCATCCCTCACATCATCCTTTTCGCCCCCGACGGCACCATCCTTGCCCGAGGACTACGTGGTGAGGACATTGATAAGAAACTCGAAGAGATTTTCAACAAATAATATTCGTGTCCCCATTCATTGTAGGCCTATAGCTCTTTTATTACAAGCCTGCCTGTAGCAATTATTGGCAGGCTTGTTTTTGGAGTCTTACATGTGAAATCCACGGTTTCGACTTTGCTGTCGCTCTTCCTTCATGCCATGTGCAATGTAAGAAAGTTGTCCTTTTACTCGCTCACACTCATCAGACTTCAAGAAGGGGGAGTGAGGCATTAACACAGTACCTGCAGCTTCCTCCTTATCGGGCTGGCCATTCATGTAGCGTTTTAATGTATCCCTCCTGCCGATCTTAGACAATTTGCTTGACCTTCTCTGCAAGTTATATCTGAAGACTGTTTTCATCAAGTAGGAATTCATAGATGCTCATATACGTAATTATCACCATAGCCATTTACATTTTCTGCGTAAATACGCAATTTCTGTTTGCAAATATAAGCAGAAATAGAAATATTGATATATCGAAAGATTCATTTACTTTTTTTGCGTAAATACGCAATTTTGTACGACAATAAAAACATCAGCGAGACAGGCAAATAGTTTTTGCTTATCTCGCTGATATCTGATTAGATAGATAGAAATCTACTATTTAACACTCATCCTCGTTGAAATGTAGCGACGTTGTTGAAAACCAAGCAGTTGTACTAACCTCTTCATTTATTAATCGTTTTATTTGGACTAAATAGTCTGTAAAAGGCAATTCCATATTCATACGAGGTTACTTATTTTTTATGCCGCAAAGGTACACATTATCTATCAAATCTCTAAGAAAACTTATCAAAATATACTTCCTCGTCATTAAAGATGATACTCATCATCTTTGAGACTCTCTGTCTCTCGGAAAGCCCACTTGTTTGAGACTTATGGCTGGATACTTGGCAAACAAGTCTAACAGTCTTTCGTCATTTTTCTTCTCCTATTACTACGCCCCACGGCTCAACGGTGATGTCCTGACCCTTGGCGAGGGACTGCCGGTCGAGCAGCGACTGACTGGCTTGATAGGGCCAGGCGATGGTCTTGGGCTCGTAGGAGAAATTGAAGAGGTAGTGTATCTGACGACCCTTTGCGTTGGTGCCGGAGCGGAGGACGACGGGGAACTGGTACTGGCGCTCCAGGGTGGCGATGCCTTTTCGGTCGGCAGCACGGGCGATAAGTTTATATAAAATGTCGGTGGAAGGCACAGTGCCGATATAGATAAGGTGCCCCTTGCCATACTGGTTCTCTGTGATGCAAGGCCACTGACCGAAGAACTGGTGCTCGACGGTGGCCAAGGGCTGTGCCGTGGTCAGTTGCAGGAACTCCATCCAGGTGTTGACGGAAGCCTCCCCCGACCCCTCCAAGTGGAGGGGAGAAGATGGCTTCAGCGGCAGTTTGTTGATACTCGAATACTCCTGATAGGTGAACCCGCAGGCTTCGGCCAGCGGACCGGGAGCCAGCACGGGGCGCACGGCATTGTCGTAGTCGGTGTAGCCGCTCTTGAAGAGCATAACCACCTCGCCGCCCTCTCGCACGAAGTCGCTGATTTTCCTGAGCAGTTCGTCGGTTGCCACATAGAGCGAGGGCACCACGAGCATGTCGTACTGCGAGAAATCCTGCATCTCGGGCTTATCGACAGGCAGGATGTCGCACTCGATGTTCTGACGGTAGAGTGCGTCGTACATCATGTCCACCTTGTATTGGTCGCGGTCGGTGTAGGGCATGAAGTCGAGGGCGTGCTTCGAGTCGTGACTGAACAGTAGGGCTACGCGGTTCCGCTTCTTCAGGTTCACCAGTCGGTCGCCAATCTTCTCCAACTCCTTGGCTCCCCGTTGGAACTCACGATAGACGCGGTTGGGCTTACCGTCATGACCGAGGATGCCGCGCCAGTAGGTCTCCTGACCGTAGTGCAACGTACTCCAGTGCCAGTATTCCACCATATTCGCACCGCCCGAGAGGAAGGCGTACATGTTCTGCCGCAACTGTCCATCGTAGGGAGGCCACTGGTTGCGGCTCGACCAGCCTGTGCCCTGGGCGTTGGTCTCGGTGATGAGGAAGTTGTGGCTTCGGCTGACGGTGCGCATGAAGTCACACGAATAACTTATCCATTGTCCGTCCTGTCCGTTCTGCATGGTGTAATAGACGTTGATGGCGGGGTACTCCATCTGCCGGAATGCCTCCACTTGGTCGATGTCGTAGAAACTGGGCATGAAGCAGTGCATGATAAACTGGTCGGGGCGCTTGTACTCGCTCACGATGTCGGCCTGCCAGTTCAGGAAGTCGGCCGTCACCTTGCGGTTCCAGCGCTCCCACCACACCTTATACGAAGGGTTCGTCACCCCCTTGCGGTCGTAGAAGTCCTCCCAGCGGTTGATGTTCATGCCCCAGTAGTTCAGTCCCCAGCGGCGGTTCAGTTCCTTCAGGTCGCCATGGAACTCCTGCCTGATGTACTCGCGGAAGCCCTCGAAGTAGTCGGGGTTGTCAATCTTGCGCGCCTCAACCTCGTTGTCCACCTGATAGCCAATGATGGCGGGGTGCTGGGCGTAGTGCTCCATCATCTTGCGGATGATGCGCTCCGAGTAGCGGCGGTAGGTGGCGTTCAGCAGGTCCATGTTCTGGCGGATGCCGTAGTGGCTCTGTCCGCCGTCCCACTTCTGCGACAGCACCTCGGGGTGCTCCGCTGCCAACCACGACGGGATGCTGTAGGTCGGTGTACCGAGGATGACCTTGATGCCCGCCTTGTGCAGCGCGTCGATGATGCGATCCATCCAGGCGAACTCAAACTGTCCGTCCTGTGGCTCGAAGAGCGACCATGTCGATTCGCCCACGCGCACCACCGTCAGTCCCGCCTCCTTCATCAGCCGGATGTCCTCGTCGAGCCGGTCCGTCGGCGTGTATTCCGCATAGTACGCAGCACCGTACAGCGGCTTGTCAAACTGGTAAACCTTGTCCTCTCCCTTGGCAGAAGCCGTCATTGTGAGCAGCCATCCAACCATCATCAGTAATACTTTCTTCATAGTTTTTGGTTTTTAATGCTGCAAATATACTACATTATTTTAATATAACTGACATTGTTTCAGTCTTTCTCACGCTAATGTTACAAATGAATTCGCGTACTTTTAGACACAAAAATAAGGTGTGAAAGCAATTGCTATTTTCACACCTCACTGATTTTCAAATTAGTTACGAATCAAAAGATTGCCTAATACTCATCCTCGTTGAAAACTTGGCTCGTAATTGATTATCAACAACTTACGCAATTCTTAACTATTTTTAGCCAAATAAACCGCACGGTCTGAGGCGGTCAAAGGCTATTCATTGGCGGATTGGACAAACATATTATATGTATGAGGCACTACACTTGAATATGCAAAGTTTAATACACGACAAAGCTAAGCACTATCGAGAAAGAGCAGCAGGCGGTTGATGACATTAACGCTGCTTACCCCGCTGTCAAAGTCGAGACTGAGCAGGTTCAGGTGGGGATAGTGTCGCAGAACAGCTTTCTCGATACCTTTTGCAACGATGTGATTGGCTATGCAGCCGAAGGGTTGCAGACTGATAACGCTGTTCACACCCTGCTCTGCCAGCTCCATCATGTCGCCTGGCAATAGCCAGCCCTCGCCAGCCTGGGCAGCGGGAGACACGATATGAAAGGCCAAACGCGCCTCGCGACGAATGTCGGTGAAAGGCGTGAACTGCGGATAGCGGCTGAGTACACTGTTGAACCGCTGTATGTGTCGCCATGCAAGACGGTAGAGCATACGGACAACCACCGAAGGAAGGTGTGAAGCGGAAAGTCCCAGTCGTTTGTTCTGCACGACGTTGACAAATTCCTGCAGGAAGAAGGGCGTGATGAGCGGCGGTACCACCTCGAACCCCTGGTTGATGAGCACGTCGGTGATTTGCTGATGGGCAAAGTGATTGAACTTCAAGAATATCTCACCAACGATGCCTACCCTCTTCGTCTTCCGGTCTGTGCAGGCTGCATTAAACTCAGAAGCAGCTTGGTCGATCAGCAACATGAGTTGCTTCGTGTCATGCTTTCGTATTACCTCTGAGGCAAGACGAAGATATTTGTCGCGCAGCACGTCAGCTGTACCTGCCTGTTTCTCCCGGCAGACGGTGGAATAGTACATCTTGGCCACGGCATCAGCATACAGCAGACCGGTAGCAAGCACAGGGAAAAGCCTTAGCCAGGGAAAGTCGAATCCCTCTTGCTGATTGGCCTTCGTTTCGTTCGTGGTCACACCAAGTGTAATGAGCGGTATCTGCTGGAAGCCCGCCTGCACCATTGCCCGCTTGATGAGACCCGCGTAGTTGGTGGCACGGCATTGTCCGCCTGTCTGCGACATGGCTACGGCAATCTCCTCCGGGTGGTAGCGGCCTGACTGTAGTGCCTTGATGATGTCGCCCACAATGAGCGTAGCGGGATAGCACACTTCGTTGTTGGCATATTGCAGTCCGACAGCGGCCGACTCGGCATCGCTGGGTGGTAACACCTCGATGTCGTAGCCAGCCACATGGCCAAAGGCAGGCAGCAAGGGTGTGATGAACTCAGAGATATGTGGAACAAGAATCTTCCGACGACGGTCGTTACGAGTATAGGTACGGATAGTCTGAAAGGGTAGCACAATTGGGTTGGCGCGACCCGATTGCAGACGCAGACTCTCAATGAGCGAGCGGACACGTAGTTTCAGAGAACCGATATTGCTCACGTCGTCAATTTTCAGCAGGGTGTAGGTTTTATGATGGCGGGCCAGCAGCGAACGCACTTCGTCCTGTATAAACGCATCTGGGCCACAGCCAAAGGAAGTCATCTGCACAAACTGCACGTCGGTTGCCACGGAGCTTACCCACTGTGCGGCCTTGATGATACGGTTTGTGTATGCCCACTGGCGTACACTGTTGGTATGACCATCGGCAATATCTTGGCGATTCCTGACAATGTCTTCGCTGATGACGCATGCACCCATCTGACTGATGGTCTCACTCAAGCGGTGCTGAATGAGCGGATCAGCATGGTAGGGGCGTCCAGCCAGCAAAACAATCATCTGTCGCTTCCGTCGGCCTTCATCCAGAATCTTCTGAGTCAGCTCCTGGATGCTTGTCTCGTAGTCTTCTTGTGCCTGCAAAGCCTGCCTGAAAGCTTTATTGGCTATCTTCGGGCTGATGCCGAGCGACAAGAGATAGTCCACCACCTGCTTCTTGAGCAGACGGCTGTCAGCGAAGTTGATAACGGGAGAATCGACAGGAACGGCGGACGACATACTGCTGCGGATGACATCGGAATAGCCCGACACGATAGGACAGTTGTAGCTGTTGACGGCCGTCAGGCTCTCCTGCTTGTCGAACACCACGTAGGGCATCAGGATGCGCTCCACGCCCGAATTCTGCAGCTCTTCTATGTGGCTGTGTACCAGTTTCGCCGGGAAGCAGATATTGTCGCTCATCACCATGCAGAGGGCACCCTCGTAGCGTTGCATCTTCGACTCCGACGAGAGCACAACCTGGAAACCACAGTATGTGAGAAGACGGTGCCAAAACGGATAATCCTCATACATGTTCAGTACACGCGGAATGCCGATGCGGCGCAAGGCTGCAGCGTTGGTCTCACGGTCAAAGAGCATGCGTAGTTTTTCGGGATAAACGTTGCCCCCGGGCTGACAGGTAGTTGCAGTATTGGTAAACACCCGCTCGCACTTGTTGCCGCTGTGGTAGCTGCTACCTCCGGCAAACTTGTGCCGCGTCACTTGGCAAGCATTCTCGCAACCCCGGCATTGTAGCAAACGTGTTTCGCAGTTGGCCGATTGCATCATCTGTTCCAAAGAGCGTGGGGCGGACAGATGCCTGGCAGCGTGGAGTGCACAGCCGTATGCCCCCATCATTTCGGGCATGTTACTACGGGCTACTTGACAGCCCGTCAGCAGTTCTAATGCTCTCACAACTGCATCGTTGCGCATGGTGCCGCCTTGCACTACTATCCTACGCCCCAGTTCGCTGACGTTTTTCAGTTTCAGCACTTTGTGGAGACAGTTGTTCACCACTGAGTAGGCCAGACCCGCGGCAATGTCGGCCACGCATGCTCCCTCTCGCAATACTTGTTTGATTTTCGAGTTCATGAAGACGGTGCAACGAGTACCCAGGTCGCAAGGATGTACGGCAGTGCAGGCTTGCCGGGCAAACTCCGAAATGTCGATTCCTAAGCTTTGAGCAAAGGTCTGCAGGAATGTGCCACAGCCCGACGAACAGGCCTCGTTCAGCTCCATACGTGTCACCACGCCTTTCTCCACGAAGATGGCTTTCATGTCCTGTCCACCAATATCGAGGATGAATGACACATCTGGCATCAGCCGGCTAGCGGCCTGATAATGCGCCATGGTCTCGATGATGCCGTCATCGAGCGAAAAGGCAGCCTTGATCAGGTCTTCTCCATAACCTGTGGAGCACGAGCCGACAACACTCAATCCGCAGCATTGCCGCTGTGCCTCCATCTGCAATTGTCGCAGTCCTTCGCGCACAGCCTCGATAGGCTTGCCAAGACTCTGTGTGTAGTATGTGAAAAGTATTTCGCCCGAAGACCTTGCGGCCACAATCTTTGTCGTTGTAGAACCAGAGTCAATGCCAATTACGACCTGCTCGCGTGACTGCATCGGCACCACCTCGATAGCATTATTCCTCTTCTCCTGCTGCCATGTGGCGACAGCGTCCTCATCAACAAAGAGTGGCTGCTGGGCCGTCTTGATGTTGATTTGCTGCTTGGCACTCAGCCTCTCCTTCAACTCTGACAGTGTAAAGGTGGCATCTTTGCAACGCAAGGTACAACCAATGGCTGGAACCAGACAGTTATCTTGACCTACGATGAACAGGCTCTCGTCCCAATGCATATAATCGGCAAAAGCTTTGCGCAGCGCAGAGAGAAAGGTGAGCGGGCCGCCACAGAGCAATATGGGTGGCTCGATGGTCTGTCCGTGGGCCAGTGTGGTGATGGTCTGCACGGCGATGGAGTGGAACACGGAGGCACAGATGTCGGCTATAGGTACACCACGACTCATCAGGTTCTGTACATCGGTCTTGGCAAACACACCACAGCGTGCGGCAATGGTGTGATGGTGCGTGGCGGTCAGCGCCAAGTCGTTCATCTGCAGGTTGGTCAGTCCCAGCAGTTGTGCCATCTGGTCGATAAAGGCTCCCGTGCCCCCGGCGCAGTTGCCGTTCATGCGCAGGTCCAATCGTCCATCGTTGAAGAGCACTACTTTCGAGTCTTCACCGCCAATGTCAATGAGTGCTTTTGCCTCGGGAAACTGTTGGCGGGCGAAAAAAGAAGCTGCCACTACCTCTTGCACGAACTCGGCTCCAAGCACCTCTGCCGTCTGCATACCAACAGATCCCGTAACTGCCACTGTCACATGACTGCTGCCAACCTTTTCCTCAGCATCAGCAAAGAATCGAAGCAAGATCTCTTTTACGCGTGCATTGTGTCGTTCATAGCGTGACCAAACGATGCGTCCGTCGCCATCGGCCACAACCATCTTCACTGTGGTAGAGCCTATATCTAAACCTATTCTATATATCATGGCTGTCTGTCCTTATTACTTTATGATGAGACTGTTTTTCTGGAATTCTTGCGGTGTCACTCCTGTATGCCTTGTGAAGAAACGACAGAATGAGGATGTATTGGGGAAGTGGAATTGAGCAGAAATCTCCTTTGCCGTAAGTTGGGTGTGGAGAAGGGTGTGCTTGATTTCGCCAACGGTCTCCTGTTCTATCAGTTTTTTGGCGGTTTGTCCACTGACTCTCCTGACGACGGTGGCGAGATATTTCGGTGTGACACGAAGGATGGCGGCATAATCGCTGACGGAATAATGCTCACGGAAATACTGCTTTATCGCCTGACGGAAGCGGAGGTAGATGTCAACATCACGAGGACGGTAGCTGTCTGTTTCGCGCTTGAGCAAATGGTAATTCTCGTTGACGCGGAAATACTGTACGCCATCCTCCATGCGATAGACTATTTCCTGCCCCTGCAAAAGACCGGAAAGGACTGTTGGGGCTATCAGGAAATTGACTTTGGCCTTTTCCAACAGCATTTTCAGTTCCACTTCGTCACCCGCCTCTATCAGCGTATTGAGCATGGCGTTAGCCTCTCGTGTGTAGTATATTGTTTCCATCGTTTTTTGTTTCTTTGTTGTAAATTTACGTCCATCTTCCATGAATTTGATTATGATTTTGTACGAAAAGATTATGATTTTGTATGATTCTCCAAAAATCTTTGTCTATCTATTAAAAAAAAATACTAATTTTGTAATCCAATCATACAAAATCATAATTTTCGCCAAATGGGTAAGACAAAAAACATACATTATTTCTCAGTTGAGAACATGGATTTGCGAGAGGTAGTCGGCAGCGAGTGCCACATCATCAACAACGACGACATCACTATCATCCTGAATGGATGTCCACGCAATGCTACATTCTTGCGTGATGGAGAAATATACCAACTGCCAGAGCCTCACTTGCTATTAGTAATGAATGGCGAGGCTGACATTCAGCTGGATTTGGAGCATTATCACATAGAGAAAGGTACGCTCATACTCACCACGCCCGACATGATTTTGGAGTTTACTCATTGCAGCATGGACCTCATGCTATGCGGCATTGCTGACAAGACACATATCCACATACCAGAAAGTATTGTCATGGCTTGTCCTGCTAAAGATGCAGAGTACCTGCTTCGCATGATGTATCTGCTTTGGGACATTTCCACCCAACAACCATACCGACGTGATACTGTGAAGCAGATGACAGAAGCCATGCTGAGCAATGCTAATTATATCAAACAGGCCGCTGAAGCTAGCGAAAAGACTGATGCCCCGTCACGCAATCAACAGTTGTTTCAGCAGTTTAAGCTGCTGGTCAGCAAGTATTGCGAACGAGAGCGCAACATCCCCTTCTATGCCAAAGAACTGCGAGTCAGTCCTCACCATCTTTCATCGGTCATCAGCAAGGCCAGCGGCCACAGCGTCATGTACTGGATCAATCGTGCCGTTGTACTTCGGGCCAGGATGCTGCTAAAGACCAGTGACCTGATGACCTACGAGATTGCCGATCGTCTGAATTTCCCCAACTCTCCAGCCTTCAATAGTTTCTTTAAACGTGAGATGGGTATAACTCCAAGAATGTATAGGAACAACCTCAATACATGTGACAGTTAGTTACCGAGATCTTCTCCGTAACTCAATGCTGTTATATGAAGAACAAATACAGGACTCCTATCAAGATACGCCCCAACCATTCCGCTTCTTCGTGCCATCCCAGTTTGTAAGCTCACCATTGGAACCGCCACCACCTGCACTGATACCGCCTCTGCCACTAGCGGCAAGAAGTAGATTCGCCATCAAGTTTTTGGTGACCGTCATGGCATCACAAAGTTGCCGAGTGCGAGATGCTGTAAGATTAGTCTTTGAGTCAGTAATGCCACTCCATGACACCCTCTCTAATAGATAGTGTTCCTTGATGAATGACAGAATCATGGCGTTTACTAACTGCTCCGCTGCTATTCGTAGGCATCTACAAGCATTTCTGCCACAGGATTGGTCCTCATTTACTTGGTGAAATTGCCTACCTTTTCATGCCATTGTTGTAACTACGGCTATATAATTCCCTATTTCTCAGTTCCTCCAACGCATCATGAGCACCATCACGCCAGTAACGTTCAACCTTATCTTTGGCCACACACCAGATTTCATCACATAGCTGCTTCCTGTCACCACCATCGAAAGCAAGGAAGGTCTCAATAGTGTCTGCCTGCGATTGATTCAGGTGACGCTGATAGGAGCAGTTGCCCATCTGGACAAGAGCCGATACGGCTGCGTCGAAGAGTTGGCTGCGCTGCTCTTGCTTCTCGTGGTAAGACTCCCATGTGCCATCGACAATGCGAAGCGCGTCCTCATGAAGAGAGTTTATTATTTTGTCATCTGCTTCCCAATCAGTATCAGTCTTGGCGAGCATCTTTGCGAAGTGAACGGCATCATCCACATAAGACTTGCGCCCTGCCTCGGTTTTCTCAACACTGATGGCACTCCAGATAAAGTCTTTCATGCCTTTGGCAAAATGCTTCATGCCTGCTTTCCACTGGTCAACGATAATCTCGACAACTCGTTTGAAGTTCATACTGCAAGTTGCGAACAAGAGGTCTCTCAACACTCTCAGCCTATCAAGCAGTGCACTGTTCACGGTTTGAGATACCTTCAACTGACCACCCAACCACTTTATCGCTTCATCCTTGGTGAGTTGCTGACCGTTCCTGTTGCCACCCTTCCAGCAGAGAGGTGTACCGTCCTCCTTGACTGCGAGCCGTTCTTTCTTAATACGCAGTTCATACTCCGCTCTTGTCTTGGCCATCTCAGCATCATGCTCTGCCTTGGCATCGGCCTTTGCCTGGGTAACGGCTGCTTGCTTGTCGGCCTCGGCTTTAATGGCAGCATCTTTCTTTTCTCTTTCACGGCACTTGGCTAATTCCTCCCATGTAAGGTTCTGGCCCTTCTTACTACCACTGGTCCACATATAAGGCAGACCTTCCTCGTTGACAGCCGTTGTTGCCTGGAACAGTTCTTCCTTATGCGCTGCATCCTTCTCTTCAAATGCCTTCCTTACTGACGGGCTAAGACCTGCGTTGAACATCTTGTCGAACAGGGAGGCCTGAGCCATCTTTGTAGCTTTTGCTTCCTCTTCGGCAATTTCTGCCTGAAGTTTCTCTTTCTTCTCCTCTTGCACTTTCAGGATGTACTCGTTTCGCTCCAGGTGCTCGGCTCCTGTCTCTGACTTTCGTTTGCCACGTTCCATCTCCAATGTCTCAGCCGCCATGTCTTGTAATTCTTCCATGTCTTTCTTACCAAGTTTAAAGGACTTTCCCGTTTCATGGTTCATCCAGTCCCAAATGATGTGCGCGTGAAGATTGGGTTGCCAGGTTGACGGATCATCAGGGTTAGTATAATGGCCTTCATCCTTGTGAATGTGTATCTGGATAGCCCTGACTCCCCATCTTTGACGCACTTTCTCTGTGTACTTCAAGAGATCGCCCATTGTGGTGTCAGGCTTGATGTTGACAACACTCTCACGGATGGGGCTACTGCCGTTACGCTCTTTAGGCTTACCATTCTTGCCAATGACAGTCACCTTCTTTTCCTGCATAGCTCGGCCAGTCTTCTGTTTCACCATAGCTTTGATGGCATCATAGTGCTGTTGGAGGGTGACACCCTTCAAGTCGGGTACTACATACGACTCATTGTTATGACTCAGCTCAGTCCGCACATATAAAGTGCGTGGGTTCAGCGAGGCGATATATTCAGCGTCCCGCCTGTTATGACGTTCACTCTGCTCAATGTTGCAGGGCTTTACGTGGTCGGATGCTTTTGCTATTGTACTCATATTACAATTTTATGTTTTTATGTAATTACTGTTTTACTGTAATTCAGAAATTTTTAGTTTCTACTATTCTTTCAAAAGGGGTAACGGGGTGGGAACCCTGATTGGAGGGTGCAGGGAGAGAGTCACTTCCTGCTCAGGGTTCTTAGGGGCAGATGCCACTGAGCGGGGTGGTCAAGGGGGAGGGTCCCCCCCTTGCGAGGTTCCATAGGGCAAGCAGCCCTTGGTGGGTTCTTAGGGCAAAGCCCTGAGTCCCTCGGAAGAGCCCACAACTACGAAAGCGAAGCTCGTAGTTATAGTGGGCTATATCAAGGGCAAGCCCTTTATCTCCATGCACGCTCGTTACGGATCATGGTACTGACTGTTTATGGATGATGTCTATCAGATACTGGTTAATGTCTTGGTGGGTAAAACCGTCATCCACCTTGAACTTGCTGCCAAAGTGATCTGACCAGAAGTCGAAGCAGAAGTCATCAGGGAAGAGGATGACCTGTCGTCCAATGAACTTCTTCATCATCGCATCCGTCAGGTTGTTGCCGACACCAACTGCCAACCAGTCGTAGTTAGGATGAGCCAATGCTCCGAGTAAAGCCGTCTTCTCTTCTTGAACGATGACGGTCTGTCTGTCACGACACAGATGTTCTCCAAAGAATACGTTAGAGTCAGTATAATAGTCGAAAGCATACCAAGAATAGAGATGATTGGTAAGATCATCTTTCTGGAGCATGGCTCCATTCTCAGTATTGTAGTAGATGACACTACCACCAACTATCATCCCTTTCTTGTTGATACGTGGCAGAACAGTACCAAAGTGTTCACTTATCGTTTTAGAGGTAGCACCCAGCCGATAGCGCATAACGAGATTATCAATGCGGTTAAGCATGTTAGCATTGTAGTTCACCAACTTGTCCATATAATCAGACATAGAGGAATGACGAGGAACAAAGCTATCCCTCGGAATCTCTATGAAAGACCGCTCATAGGCTGGTGCCTTGGTGGCAAGTATCTGTTTCAGTTCTTTATCGTCCATTCTTTATTCAGTTTATGCAAATTATTCAATTATGCAGTATGAATAATGTGAATAATGAATAATTATTGGGGCTATTCTTTCAGGAGTCTTGACACCTTACTCTGCGATATTCCGAGCTGTTCGGCTATCGCTGTCTGTGTCATTCCCTTGGCTGAGAGTTCTCTTACACGAGCCCTTATTTCTTCCCTTTCGTTGCCACTTTCAATACTCAGATGTTCCTGCTCTGTGCCAAATCCACGACTGACGAACCCCAGATTACCATAGCCATCCTTACAGCGTTCATAGACAGCCACATGGTCGGCTCCCATCGTCAACTCACCGTTACGCCACTTGCACTGTTTGACGTAAACAAGGTTTGAGTCGATGCAGGATTGTGCTATTCCGATAGCGTCATCTATCAGTTGGTTTATCTTTGCAGACCCCTGCATGGCAGAAAGGGAAAGAGGCTGATAACCAGAAAACATCTTGGGAACATGGTTGAGCACGACCAACGTCCAGTTGTATTGCTTCTTCAAGGTATTTAGCGAGGCCATCAGGGTTCCTGCATCAGCACTTCTGTCAAGCGATTGTCCCAAGGCAGTGATGTTGTCGATAAATACGACTTGTACATGATTGGCTACAGCTACTTCCTCAATTCCTTTTAGGACATCCTCAGAAGGATGCTCCCTATCCATCTCTGCACGAAGGAAAGTAGGAGGAAAGTTAGCAGTCCCATAGCGGTTGCCAAGTTGGCGAGGTGTCATCTCACAGTCCACGTATAACAGTCGCTTGCCATTCTCGGCGATATGGCGGGCTATCTGCATAGCGAAGATGGTCTTGCCGATGCCAGACTGCCCGAAGATGATACTGAGATCACCTTCGAGCACAATGTTTGGATAGAGAGGAACTAATGGAGGCAGTTGATGAGCTTCGTCAATGCACTGGTTCATCCGTTCAACATGGAATCCACCACCATCTACAGGGTCACACTCTTGGTACTCCTTGAATGATTGATCAAATATGTCTTCCCTCATCAAACTCTGCCTCCTTCCTGTCTTGGTAGATTAGGATTAGTAGCAAACGCTTCATAATGAAAGTGACGCAAAAACTTGTCTATGTCATCCTGAGTGTACCAGTACTTGTCACCTTCACGCGAATAGCCGATATAGCCATTGTCGCGGAGTTTCTTCATGTACTTATCCTTGACACCCAACATGTCCATAACCTCCTTGTTGCTGTAAACACGAGAAGGCTGTTCTGGAAGATCATTGTTACCTGAAAGGTTCTTTTTACCTTGTACTACGCGAAAGATCTCTTCCAGCAACTCTCTGTCGCATAGCTTTTCTACTGTTGTTTTTTTCATTTTACTTTATTTTAAGAGATGGCCTTTGACGGGGCCGTTTTTCTCTCAAAATAAGGGTCAGAAGGAAAATGTCAATAATAAATCATTAGGGAAGGTTATAGTATGGTTATAAACAAAGTTATGAATCATTATGAATTGGTATATAATTCTCTGATTTACAGAAACATAAAAAGGCAGCCTGTTTATAGCTGCCTTCTATCTATTGTAAGCGAAAAGTTGGCTAATTAAACCAAGAATCCACATGGACAGAACCATCAGGAGCAATATCATTCTTGCCATTTTGACGGGATTGACCAATGTTTTTAGTATCGAATAATGACTCTAACAAAGAAGTTGGGAAACGACCTTCGTTTCCCCATTTCCATCGATAACAATTTTCTCGTTTATAATACTGAGAGAAGTCACCACAGTAAATACGTCCACACATATATGCTAACAATGCTGTTGATTTTTTCCATTTCAACTTTCCTTTTTCTACTTTTAGGAATTCGTCTTCAAGTGCTTTATTAAAGACTTTCATTGCCAGTTCTGTATTCAACTTGTCTGGTAGCTTTATTACATTCCTTACCTGCAATTGATGTTTACTTTCTGCCACATAAAGAATAACTCCCGAACAAATCAATGGAAAACAACCATCCCATATACCATATAAGTTCTTGGGATGCATTATTCCAAGCCCAAATAATAACATTGTTACAATGAAAAGTAACAAACCTGCTGACCATAAAATGATGCGCTGATATTTCTTCAGGGCATACGCTACAGCAAGAACAACAACGCAATATACAATAACTAATATTGAAATAAACATTCCTTATTCTTCGACGACTTCCCAATGCCCGCCCTTATCAGGCCCAATACGTTTAATCTTGTTTTGTTCTTTCATCCTATTCAGCACATTCCAGGTGCCATTTTTAGAGAGACCTGTTAATTTCTGAAACTCTTGAATAGTTATAGAAGAATCTTTCCTTATTGCCTCTTTAATAACATCTTCGAGTTCCTTCCCAGTTTTCTTCCCAGTTTTCTTCCCACTCTCATCTGTAGTGGGAAGTAAAGTGGGAACATAAGGAATCTCTATGCGGTATACATCCTGTTCTTCTATAATTGGTTCCTTGCCATTAGCATAGAGCGGCGTATACTTGAACATCTTCCTTATTCCACTGCCAAGTTCCTCAACGATACCCATTTGAGAGAATACGTTAGCTATCTTGGGGTTCTTACGATGCGGACGCATTGTCTGGAGGTCGATGTGACCATAGACATACGGGATATTCCAGTTCTCGGTAACGATGCGGTCACGATAGATGGTAAACGTTGTTGGATAAGCACTACTGTACTCGCGATGGATGATGAGGTTTAGGGCAACCTCTCTCAGTATCCTGTCACGCAGACTGAATCTCTGTATTCCCTCAATGTAGGGCTGTTCTGGCAGATGCTTCTTGATAAAGTCCATCATTATTGGATAGGCTTTCAACAGATTGCAACTCAACAATTCCCTGTCATCATATAACTCTGTGTCGTTTACTCGGCACAAGAGATCTATTCTGTATGTTGGCAAAGCTGTAGCAATAGCATGACTGTTACCAAACAACAAGATTGCTGCCAGTGTCAGCCCCTCTTTGCCTGTTTCAGGATCAATGGCAATTAGCTCACCTGAACGTATAATTTCCTCGTTTGACAGATTTAGCCAAGGATGTTTCGAGTTCTCAATACGAATTCCTCTTTTCAGTTCATCAAAAGCTTCCTCGTCGAGATCCTTCATCCCTAACATCGGATATACCCTATCCTCTGTCTTCATCTTGCTCTTACGAATAAACAGATTGGCAATCTGCTCGGTACTGCGCAGTTCAAAGTCACCATCCTGATTACGGTCATAATAAATTCCCTTATAGCTATGAGCCTGGTTACTCTCAGGGACATAGAAATAGATAATCTTCTTTCCGTCTATGTCCATAGGTTCATAAGTCAGATAGTAGGTGGGCTTAAACAACTGAGGATTATTCATGTCCTTAGCCAGCTGATCCATCTGTTCTTGGACCTTTGTAGGGTTGACACCGACAATTTCCCCATTGTCCTTCGCTCCTAATACGACATGACCACCTTTGCGGTTCAGAAATGCACAAATAGACTCATAGACCTTTCGAGCCAAGCTATCCTTGGATTCCTTGAACTCAATCTCTGTACCCTCTTTCTGGGCTATGATTGTCTTTAGCTTATCTGGAGTCATTACTATATCTACAAATTTGGGTGCAAAATTACACAATAATTCTGAGAATGAGTTAGAAAAGTTCCAATTTCGTCAAATCGCCACTCAACTTGTTCAGTTCCGAGGATAAGGTTTCTGGCAGAAAGCGAGCATAAACCTTTTCTGTAATATCTGTACTGCTATGGCCTAACAAGCGGCTAACAACTGACATCGACAACCCTTTGTTTAAGGCAAGAACAGCAAATGAGTGTCTGGCTACATGCATCGACAGATTAAAAGGGAGCCCTATCTGGTCTCCTGCTACTACTATCGATTGATTGATGCATTTAGTGGCATTATTACGAGCTTTATAGAGTGCATCAGCATCATCAAGATCAAGGCTATCCTTGACTAAATCGAACACATAACGGCACCCTACCCGCTTTTCACGCCATTTTTTTAATATTTGTAACGCTGGCTCTGACAAAGGAATGATATGACGTTTACCGGTCTTTATCATGATCTTCCTCAATTCTTTCTTCTCCAGATTAACATGGCCCCATTGCAGGGTCATTACATCCACTATTCTGAGACCACAGGCATGAAAAGCAAAGAAAAACATTTCAAGGAATTCTTTTCTACGTGGCTCCTTGCAGTTCTTGTAATACTGAAGCAGCGCATCCATCTGTGCTTGGCTTAGACTCTTTCCGTCAAACTCTTCCTCTTCTTCGGCAGATAAGGACGGTTTGGTGATAATTCGCATATCCTGAATACGAGCATTGACTGTAGGCTCAATCATACCCAATTCAGCGGCATAGGCACATGCTTTCTGTATCGGTGTCAATGCATGGTTTATTGTTTCATCACTATTTTGCTTAATCTCCCTACGCCATTCAATATAGTTGTCTACCAGTTCGGGAGTAATATCGCCAACATATATCTTGTCTTTATCATATGTTCCTTTCTTTGTTGAGCGGAGGAATATGGTAAACACATTCATACAGCATTTGCCATTCATATAACGGCTCCTACCAATTCTATTCCTGGAGTAATCTGATTCCAAACGAGCCATAGCAAACTCTACGAAGTCTTTGCCTTGATCCTTGCGGGTAAGAGGCTTATCAGCAAGAAAGCCATTGATTATCTCTGCTGTTATCTGATTGGGGTGCTTCTCGTTGTACTCAGCCAGTTGTGCATCTATCCTATCAACACGATTTATGAGCAATTGATTAAGGCGCTTATACTCATTTCCATGACTGGCTCTGATTTCACCACGTCCCTGATTCCCCTTTTGGTTCCAGTCAGCTGCTTTCACAAATACATTAGTTGACTTACGGATTACCTGCCTATTCCATGTGTATTCCAACTCTACTGGATAGGTTTTATCCTTCTCAATCACTTTCGGTGTACGAAGGCGATATTTTCCTAACGGATACAATCTTTTTGGTCTTCCCATATCTTATTTGTTTGTCTTATTATTCCTGAGGATGTGCAAAAGTACGAACTTTTAGACAAACAAACTCAAATTTGAAGGTTAAAAATTGCAATTTAGGCAAACAAATCAGGCTATTTAACGCCATAAAACACCAGCGAGACAAACAAATAAAATTTGCTTATCTCGCTGATTCTTAACTTGTTAGCCCTAAATTAGAGCCTTAATACTCATCCTCGTTGAAAAGGAAGTCTTCTTTAGTGGGATAGTCGGGCCATATATCCTCGATACTTTCATAGACATCGCCCTCATCCTCTATCTCCTGCAGGTTTTCAAGCACCTCTAAAGGGCAACCTGATCGCATGGCATAGTCAATCAATTCATCTTTAGTTGCTGGCCAGGGAGCGTCTTCCAGTTTTGAAGCTAATTCTAGAGTCCAATACATAGTTTTATTGTTTTTGAAATTTTTACTGATTTAGGTGTGCAAAAATAACAAAAAAAAATTTATCTGCAAGCATTTTGCCACATTATTTCACTACGACCAGCTTTTATATTAATTTTTTTTGCTAAAACAAATAAATAGTCGCTCAGACGGTTCAAAAATTGAATCACATGATCATCTACAGGTGCTATTTCTGCAAGCGTCAAAACATGCCGTTCAGCACGACGGCAGACGGTCCGACAGACGTGAGCCTGAGCTGCTGCCTGACAACCGCCAGGCAATATAAACCCTCGAACCTCTGGCAACTGTTGTTGCATTTCGTCGATATGCTGTTCGAGCATCTGTGTCTCTCCATCAGGCAAGATGGCAGAAGCATAGAGACGTGTGGTGGTCTGATCGGTGGCCAGATGCGAGCCGATGTAGAACAAATCATTCTGTATGCGCAAAACGGTTGCGTGCTCATCGTCATCCCCCATCCAAGCAGCAAGTAGTCCAAGATGCGAGCTCAGCTCGTCAACGGTGCCATAGGCCTCCAGTCGCACATCGTTTTTCCTGATACGTATGCCACCTATCAGGTCTGTTAGTCCGCCATCGCCTCGTCGTGTATAGATCTTAGTCATAGGTTTAAAGTATAAAAGGTTAAAGGGAAATCGAGGTCAGAAGTTAATGATATAGTTTTGTTTGGACCGCTTATGGTCGAACAGGACTATACCACAGTAATAGAGGTCAAAGGTAATTGTTGTGCGCTGGTCATATTCTATGCAGTGCCAAAGTGGCATCTTACGGTTGATGCCCTCAAAGACAACGACAGAATGGTCATCGCACATGTCCAGCAGCTGTTGATATTCGCATTCGATGGGTACAAAGGCAATGTCCACATGGGCGGTGTTCTTCACCACCTCAGCATGAGGACAAGCCCTCTGGGCAAAGGGAGCAGCGCCCACCATGTCAATAATCGTGCGAGGCTGACGGAAGTTGGCCAGACGGAAATACAACTTAGCCAACTTCTGTTTCAACCAGTCGGTCTCTTTGTCAAAGTCGTCATAGGCATAATAGGGCCACGACTCGCTGATGACCGAACGCGCGAAACGATAGTCAGTAGGCGACTGTATGCCGAAGCCCATCGAATGAGGGGCACGCTTCAGTTCAATATATAATCGTTTCAGATGATTCATTTCGAGGACAAAGATACAATAAAAATCGGAAAAACATCACATAGAGCCCGAATAACTTTCCAGAAGAGAAGAAAAAAGGAACAAGGACTCTGCAACTTCTCCATAGCGCCACCGCATGCAGAATAACAAAAAAGAGCCCTGACTCATTGCTGAATCAGGGCTCTCTGTAAAGATGGCGGCCTCCTACTCTCCCGCATTGCATTGCAGTACCATCGGCGCAAGCGGGCTTAACTTCTCTGTTCGGAATGGGAAGAGGTGGGACCCCGCCGCAATAACCACCTGATATTTCTCTTTTATATAGCAACCATAGTTTCTATTGCTTCTATAGTGTCTATATAAGGTATAAGGTGACACATTTAACACAAGAACTGAAGTCTTTCTGACTCTAAAGCCAAAACCATACAGTTGAAAGTAAAAGCGCAGTAAGCGAAAGCTTTCGGGCAATTAGTACAGCTCGGCTTTGACGTCACCGTCTTTACACCTGCTGCCTATCAACGTCGTAGTCTACAACGACCCTCAATGGAGCCCTCATCTTGTGGCCGGCTTCGCACTTAGATGCTTTCAGCGCTTATCCGATCCAGACGCGGATACCCGGCGGTGCACCTGGCGGTACAACCGGTAAACCGGAGGTCTGTCAATCACGGTCCTCTCGTACTAGTGACCGATCCACTCAAGACTCCTGCGCCCACGATAGATAGAGACCGAACTGTCTCACGACGTTCTGAACCCAGCTCGCGTGCCACTTTAATGGGCGAACAGCCCAACCCTTGGGACCTTCTCCAGCCCCAGGATGTGACGAGCCGACATCGAGGTGCCAAACCACCCCGTCGATATGAGCTCTTGGGGGGGATCAGCCTGTTATCCCCGGAGTACCTTTTATCCTTTGAGCGATGCAGTTTCCATACACTTGCACCGGATCACTAAGCCCTAGTTTCCTACCTGCTCGGGATGTCTCCCTCCCAGTCAAGCACCCTTATGCCTTTGCACTCTATAAGGCCGGTTACCAATCGGCCCGAGGGTACCTTTGGAAGCCTCCGTTACGCTTTTGGAGGCGACCACCCCAGTCAAACTACCCACCAAACAGTGTCCTCGCATTTGCGAGTTAGACCTCAGGCAGCAGAAGGGCCGTATTTCAAGGATGGCTCCACGAACGCTGGCGCGCCCGATTCATAGCCTCCGGCCTATCCTACACATCCGATGACCAAGGTCAATGCTAAGCTGTAGTAAAGGTTCACGGGGTCTTTTCGTCCCATCGCGGGTAATCGGCATCTTCACCGATACTACAATTTCACTGAGCTCGTGGCCGAGACAGCGTCCGGATCATTACACCATTCGTGCAGGTCGGAACTTACCCGACAAGGAATTTCGCTACCTTAGGACCGTTATAGTTACGGCCGCCGTTTACTGGGGCTTCAATTCAATGCTTCATCTTGCGACTGACATCTCCTCTTAACCTTCCAGCACCGGGCAGGTGTCAGGCTGTATACTTCATCTTTCGAGTTCGCACAGCCCTGTGTTTTTGTTAAACAGTTGCCTGGACCTATTCTCTGCGCCTCTCCGAAGAGAGGACCCTTTATCCCGAAGTTACAGGGTCAGTTTGCCTAGTTCCTTAGCCACGAATCTCTCAACGCCTTAGTATATTCTACATGACTACGTGTGTCCGTTTGCGGTACGGGTACCTCCAGGATTAAGCTTAGCGGTTTTTCTCGGGAGTCTGATTACCTGCACTATCAGATGCCTCCGAAGAGGCTTCCGTACTATCGAGGTTCAGCTCGGAATGTGGATTTGCCTGCATTCCTCATAGCCTACACTCTTCAACGCGCTATTCCGTCAGCGCGCGGCAGTGTCACTGCTCCGTCACCACGTCGCTCCTGAAGGCAGTTACGGAATATTAACCGTATCAGCCATCGCTCTCGCCGTTCGGCTTAAACTTAGGACCCGACTCACCCCGGGCTGATTGACATCGCCCGGGAAACCTTAGTCTTTCGGCGGGGGTGGATCTCACACCCCTTATCGTTACTTATACCTACATTTGCTTTTCCATAAACTCCAGTAACGGTCATCCGTTACCTTCAGCGTCGATGGAATGCTCCCCTACCGATACTTTTATTGTTGCTATCCCGCGCCTTCGGTGGCTGCCTTATACCCGATTATTATCCACGCCCGGCCTCTCGACTAGTGAGCTGTTACGCACTCTTTGAATGAATGGCTGCTTCCAAGCCAACATCCTAGCTGTCATCGAGGCCAGACTTCGTTAGACTAACTCAGGCAGCACTCCGGGACCTTAGACGACGGTCTGGATTCTTCTCCTCTCGGGCACGGACCTTAGCACCCGCACCCTTACTGCACTGCTACAGACCTCATGCATTCGGAGTTCGTCAGGTCTCGATAGGCGGTGAAGCCCTCTTGACCTATCGGTCGCTCTACCTCATGAGGTGAACACAGCACGCGGCACCTAAATGCCTTTCGGGGAGTACGAGCTATCTCCAAGTTTGATTGGCCTTTCACTCCTACACACAACTCATCCAGAAGCTTTTCAACGCTTATTGGTGCGGGCCTCCATCCCGTGTTACCGGGACTTCACCCTGGCCATGTGTAGATCACTTGGTTTCGCGTCTACCCCCACCGACTAAACGCCCTGTTCAGGCTCGCTTTCACTGCGGATGCGTATCTAAGATACTTAACCTCGCCGGTGATGGTAACTCGTAGGTTCATTATGCAAAAGGCACGCCGTCACTAGATAAACTAGCTCCGACCGCTTGTAGGCGACTGGTTTCAGGTACTATTTCACTCCCCTCATAGGGGTGCTTTTCACCTTTCCCTCACGGTACTCGTTCGCTATCGGTCTCTCGGGAGTATTTAGCCTTACCGGATGGTCCCGGCAGATTCGCGCAGAATTCCTCGTGCTCCGCGTTACTCAGGATACCACTAGGCCTCGTCTGACTTCGGATACAGGATTGTCACCTTCTGTGATGCAACTTTCCAGATGCTTCTCCTCGTCATTCAAGTACCACAGCGTGGTCCTACTACCCCGGCTATGCGTTGCCACACAACCGGTTTGGGCTCTTCCCCGTTCGCTCGCCACTACTAGGGGAATCATTGTTTATTTTCTCTTCCTGCAGGTACTAAGATGTTTCAGTTCCCTGCGTTTGCCTCTATACCATTGTATAGATAACAGGCCTTCAGCCTGCTGGGTTGTCCCATTCGGAAATCCTCGGATCAAAGATTATTTGCATCTACCCGAGGCTTATCGCAGCTTATCACGTCCTTCTTCGCCTCCGAGAGCCAAGGCATCCACCAGACGCCCTAACTTACTTTCGCCTATTATAAAGATTGAAAAATTGAAAGATTGAAAAATTGAATTCTTCAAATCTTAAACTCTTCAATTCTCTATAGCTCATACTTTTAGCTGTATTGAGATTTAAAAATCTACTCAGTTCTGACTTAAAGTCTTTACTTACAGTCTTGTGTCACAATATGTCAAAGATCTCTTGAAGAAAATTGAAGAGCTAAAAAGTTGAAAGACTGAAGACTTCAATTCTTCCATTCTTTAATTCTTCCATTCTTCACAGTGGAGAATAACGGATTCGAACCGTTGACCCCCTGCTTGCAAAGCAGGTGCTCTAGCCAACTGAGCTAATCCCCCAATTTCAGAGTTTCATTTAGCTTGTAGTCCCAGGCAGACTTGAACTGCCGACCTCCACATTATCAGTGTGGCGCTCTAACCAACTGAGCTATAGGACTGGCTTCAAGCTGTGGGCGCTACATCTGCGCTCAGCTCATCTATTCTCTAGATATAAACAAAGTAAGTAGTAAGAAGCCTAGAGGTTAACTACGAACCTAAGACTTTCTTTTGTTCAGACCCCCATCCCCCTAACTTAGGGGGCAAAGGGAAGATAGTCATCTCTTTTTATAGCGTGTTGACTTCGTTTGCACTTCGTCGACACACTCCAGAAAGGAGGTGTTCCAGCCGCACCTTCCGGTACGGCTACCTTGTTACGACTTAGCCCCAATTACCAGTTTCGCTCTAGGCCGATCCTTGCGGTCACGGACTTCAAGCGCCCCCGGCTTTCATGGCTTGACGGGCGGTGTGTACAAGGCCCGGGAACGTATTCACCGCGCCATGGCTGATGCGCGATTACTAGCGAATCCAGCTTCATGGGGTCGGGTTGCAGACCCCAATCCGAACTGAGGAAGGCTTTAAGGATTTGATGCACCTTGCGGGACACCATCTCTCTGTACCTCCCATTGTAACACGTGTGTAGCCCCGGACGTAAGGGCCGTGCTGATTTGACGTCATCCCCACCTTCCTCACACCTTACGGTGGCAGTGTCTCCAGAGTGCCCAGCTTAACCTGATGGCAACTGAAGAGAGGGGTTGCGCTCGTTATGGCACTTAAGCCGACACCTCACGGCACGAGCTGACGACAACCATGCAGCACCTCCACAGGCGCCCCGAAGGGCCTCATCATCTCTGAATCGTTCGCCTGCAGTTCAAGCCCGGGTAAGGTTCCTCGCGTATCATCGAATTAAACCACATGTTCCTCCGCTTGTGCGGGCCCCCGTCAATTCCTTTGAGTTTCACCGTTGCCGGCGTACTCCCCAGGTGGGATGCTTAACGCTTTCGCTTGGCCGCTGACCGTATATCGCCAACAGCGGGCATCCATCGTTTACCGTGCGGACTACCAGGGTATCTAATCCTGTTCGATACCCGCACCTTCGAGCTTTAGCGTCAGTTGTAGCCTCGCCAGCTGCCTTCGCAATCGGAGTTCTTCGTGATATCTAAGCATTTCACCGCTACACCACGAATTCCGCTGACGTCGAATACACTCAAGGTAACCAGTTCGCGACGCACTTCCACAGTTGAGCTGCGGCATTTCACGTCACGCTTAATCACCAGCCTGCGCTCCCTTTAAACCCAATAAATCCGGATAACGCCCGGACCTTCCGTATTACCGCGGCTGCTGGCACGGAATTAGCCGGTCCTTATTCTTCAGGTACATGCAATAGGGAACACGTTCCCTCTTTTATCCCCTGACAAAAGCAGTTTACAACCCATAGGGCCGTCATCCTGCACGCTACTTGGCTGGTTCAGGCTCTCGCCCATTGACCAATATTCCTCACTGCTGCCTCCCGTAGGAGTTTGGTCCGTGTCTCAGTACCAATGTGGGGGACCTTCCTCTCAGAACCCCTACTGATCGTAGGCTTGGTGGGCCGTTACCCCGCCAACAACCTAATCAGACGCATCCCCATCCCTTAGCGATAAATCTTTGCTTCACTTTAGATGTCCGCTGTGAAGAACATAGGGTATTAATCCGACTTTCGCCGGGCTATGCCCTACTAAGGGGAAGGTTGGATACGCGTTACTCACCCGTGCGCCGGTCGCCATCTTCAAAAGCAAGCTTTCGAAATGCTGCCCCTCGACTTGCATGTGTTAAGCCTGTAGCTAGCGTTCATCCTGAGCCAGGATCAAACTCTTCATTGTATATGTTTGTATCTTTAGAATGAATCCCAACCAACCTAAGCTGGAAAAGACCCATCTGCTATCTGTTTCAGAATGACTATCCAAAAAGTATCAAGTCTATCAACCTATATTATATATAGCATTGACGGTTCGTTTACTGTTACCCAAGTACCTCTCCATAAGGATTAGTACTCGCTTCTTGTACTACTTCTCTGTCTATGTAAATCTTTCAAAGAACTCTTTTTTGTTTTGCTTGTGAGGAGGTGTTCCTCGTAAGCGGATGCAAAGGTACGGCTTTTTTTGGAACCGCCAAAACTTTTTCGAGAAAAATTTGAGAAATCATGCAATTTTTATGTTGGTCTTGATATATATCAATGCACCATTCCTACACCCTCCTTATTATATTAATGCGCGCGAAGTAAAACCTCACCCCTACCATCTCGAAGGAGGGGCACTTTTCCGACGCAAGACTGACGCTTTTGCGGGGCAACAGCGCCAGTCTTCGCGCGTCATTCGATAACTATTGATGCGCATCCAGGGGCTGGAATTGGTCTATCCAGCCCCTGGACGCATCAAACCTAGCCCCTGGAAACTACATTTCCAGCCCTTAGACACAACCATTCCAGCCCCTGGAACCAGAACAAAAGTGCCACTATTGCAGAACCATAGTGGCAGTATATGAAAACAAGAGTGGCTGAACAAGACACCAAAAGTGCCACTTGACGATGGGAAAAGAAGAACTCATCAGTATTGTTAGCAAAGCATTGAGCGACACTTTTATCCACTTGATATCCGCGTTCATGACCGACAGAATCAGCATGACATTCCACAAGAAGGGCGAAAGATTACATTTTTAAAAAATTTTCTCTCTAAAAAGTTTGCACGTATCAATAAATAATGTATCTTTGCACCAAATTAGCTAAAACTCACTAACTACAATTATATAACTCTAAAATATCATTATTAACTAACATTTACTAATTATGATCAAAACATTACGTTTATCATTGCTCAGTTTGTTTGCTGTGCTTTGTGGTACGATGTTTGCGAACGAAGTCACCGATGAGTTGACCGTTGCCGCATTCTCTGAAATCACAGGTACAAGCTATACTGACTTTACGGGCAAAACATTCACATCTGACGCCGTTTATGCTGGACAGATGGCAACAAACAAAAGTACCTGCATCCAGTTGCGCACAAAAAACAGCAACGCAGGAATTATCACCACAGCTACTGGTGGCAAAGTTAAATCTGTGACCATAGAATTCAATTCTTCTACCACAGACCGTTCTATAAGCATCTATGGTAGCAACACTGCCTACACCGCTGCCACAGATCTGTACGACGAAGGCACTCAGGGTACACTTCTGGGAGAGATTGCTGCAAATGCAGAAAGCAAAACTATCACCATAAGTGGCGACTACGCATTCGTGGGTTTCCGTTCAAAGGACCAAGCTATTTACATCGACAAGATTACCATCGTATGGGAAAACGGAGAAACTCCTCAGCCCGCTGCCAACTACTACATTGTTGGTAGCATGACCAACTGGGGTGTAAATGACGCCTACAAGATGACCCTCAACGAGAAGGCTGAAGTAGAAGAGTACGTTTACACCATGGCTCTGACCACCGCAAGCATGTTCAAGGTTGTAAAGCAGGACGGTGCGAACCTGATATGGTTCCCCGACGGCATGGAAAACAGCTATGGCGAGAATGGTGAAATTACCGCTGATGGCAACTACAAGATTTCTTTCCGCCCCAATGGCCAAGATGGTTGGTTCTACAACTACATCAATGTAGAAACTTACGCAGAGAGCACTCTGATGGCAGAGGCTAAGGAACTAGCTAACGATGCTGACGCTGTTGCAGTAGGTAAGCTGCTTGATGCCATTGCTACTGCTGAAGCTACTGGCGACGAGACCGAATTGCAGGCTGCGGTTGACCAGTTTAAATTGGACAACAAGAATCAGGAGGTTGACCAGACTGCTAAGGTTGCCACCAACGGTTGGAAGAATTTCAATGGTGTGAATGCCGGTGTCTGCGCCACACAGTTTGCACCAGCCATCACCACCTATGACGGACGTAATGCTCAGCTGGCCGAGGTCTATGAAGAAGGTACTGCTGAAGGCACTGCAGTCAATCGTATTGGTACAATCATCTATCAAGACATCACAGGCTTGACTAACGGAAAGTACAAGGTTGGCTTCTATGGCAATGCATTTTTCACCCCTGACCGTGGTATGACTTCAGACATGGCTGACGGTGCTAATGATGTTGCCTACGTATTTGCAAACGACCAAAAGGAGTTTATCACTGCAAATATTGCCACCTCTACTACAGAAAACAATTTCCGTCAGTTTGACGTGGAAGTGACCGACGGAACCATCAAGCTGGGTATGGGCAAGGATAAGCCTGGCACCAACTGGCACACCATGCAGATCTATCAGCTGACCTGGTTCACCACCGCTAAGGAAGTATATGCCTCTCTGAAGGCCAATATGACAACCGAAATTGAAGCTGCCAAGGCTTTGAAGACAGAAGAACGCACACAGGGGCTCGAAGCATTCGATGCTGCTATTGCAGCGGCCGAAGCCACACTGACAAGCAACAAGCTGAATACTCAGGAACTTGAAGCTGCCATTGCTACTCTGAAAGCTGCTGAACGCACATTCGAGTTTGCACAGTACACAGTAGATAATCCATCTGCAGAGCTGCTCATTAATGGCTCATGCGATGAGGCCAATCAGGGCTGGACACTGAACAACATGCAGTATCAGCAGAACAATGAGCGTCCTACTCGCTATATTGAGAAGTGGGTTAATAGTGCCAACGACGGACACCTGGCCGATGGTTCTGCAAAACAGACACTAAAAGGCATGCCAGCAGGTGCATACGTATTGAAAGCTACTGCAAACGCACAGCAACAGAGCCATAGCGACTGGACCATCAACGGTGCTAAACTCTTTGTGAACACTGCAGAAGCAGAAGTAAGCGGTGCTTGGAAAGACTATCAAATCGTTTACAACCATCAGGCAGAAGGTGACATTGAAGTCGGCTTCAAGATGGAGAGCACCAATGCCAACTGGGTTGGTATCGACCAACTGTCACTCGTTTACTATGGCGACTACGCTACATACGTCATTGCTGCTCCTAAAAAGGACTATCAAGCAGCCTTGGCAGAAGCACGCGCTGCCCTGGAAGCAGAGAAGAACGTGAGTGGCACTGAAAAGAGCAATCTGGAGGCAGAGATTGCCAAGGCCGAGCCTACCACCGCAGAAGAATACACAGCTGCAACAGCTGCACTGAAAGCAGCCACCAAGACCTTCACCGATGCAGCACCCGACTACAACAATTTGGCTGCTGCTAACGCATTGGTTGTTGACCTGCTCTATGCAAAAGCAGACAAGAAACCCGCAACTAAGACTGCTGATACTGCTGCTAATGCCAAGATTGCAGCCGAAGAACTGTACGCTGCACTGCGTGCCTACTACGAGTCTAACGCCAAGGCCGAAGGTGTAGAGGATGCTGTTGACCTGACAGAAACGATTGTAAACCCTGCTGGCAACGACGAAACAAACGGCTGGACCACCACCAACGGTGAAGGTTCTACCGGCAGCATCAAAATCTTAAGCAATCAGCCATGGACTAGTGCCGATGGCAGCGCTACCCACAACTATTTCGACGGTGGCGATTGGGGTAAAGAGGCATGGGACGTTTCTTTCACTCAGGATGTAACCCTGGAGCCTGGTAAATATCTGCTCTCTGCCATCTCACGCGCCTCTGCCGACGTTGAACTGAAGCTCTTCGCTGGTACAGACAGCGTGAAGACAGCCAGCATCGGTGACGCAGGTGGTGTGTTCACTCGCGGTTGGAACATCCACAACGTAGAGTTTGAGGTAGCAGAGGAAGGCGCCGTTACTATCGGTATTCGTGGTGTGACAAGCGTTCTCCACAACTGGATGTCATTCTCAGACTTCCGTCTGGTACAGTTGGAGAAGACCGCACAAGGCACTGCCTATAATGGATATATTGCCATTGCTACCTGTCCTGCTGCCACACCTGGAACCAAATTACCTAACACAGACATCGCAACTGCTGAACAGACTGTGACTATCGCTGAGGCTGGAGAGAACAGCGTGAACATCACCTTCTCTGGATTCAACATGCAGATACCACCTACAACAAGCTTTGAGAACCTGACTCTTGCAGCTAATACAACACTTGATGAGAATGGCATCAAATTCAGCTCAGAGCCAACGAATGTAACCTTCGATGGCGGCGGTATGATGGCGATTAACTACTCTGCTACTGTTGAGGGTAGTCAGGCAACTGCCGAGGCAACACCCGAACTGGTGCTGACCATGAAACAAGCTACCATCACAACCATCGTCTTTGCCGAAACAGCAGAGAAGGCCCAGAGCCTGCTGGAAGACATTCTGAAGAAAGCAGCAGATGCTGCCGGCATACAGAACATCAGCGGCAACAACGAGAAGCAGACCATCTTCAACCTGAACGGCCAGAAGCTGAAGAAGGCGCAGAAAGGCTTGAACATCGTGAACGGCAAGAAACTGATTCTCAAGTAAACACATCGTTGCTTGGCACTGCCCAAGCACTCTATACACCAAAAAGAACAGCTCCTTCAGCGTGGAGCTGTTCTTTTTTTATGCAAGAAATTTCCATTTATGCAAATAAATACACTTTTATTTGGTTAAATGCAAGAAAATATGTAATTTTGCACCGCGTTAATGAATAAATATACTCCTTGACACAAAAACAATGAAAGAAAAAGACTACCGTTTGGAAGCACTGAGACTCATCATTTCAAGTCAACAACTTGGAAATCAGGCAGAACTGCGTGAAGCCTTGAGGAAGGAAGGATTCAACCTGACTCAGGCCACATTGAGCCGTGACCTTAAGCAACTGAAGGTGGCCAAAGCATCGACCATCAACGGCGGCTATGTTTACGTGCTACCCAACGAGACCATGTATAAGCGTGTGACAACCCCCACCACGGCTCGTGAGATGATGGAGATACCCGGCTTTGTAAACATCCATTTTGCAGGCAACATGGGCGTCATCAAGACACGTCCAGGCTATGCCAGCGCCATTGCATGGAACATAGATTGTGCCAATATCACCAGCATATTGGGCACCATTGCCGGCGATGACACAATATTTATTGTGATAAAAGAAGGAACATCCCAGCGCGCGCTCATCAATGCGCTGAGCGAGGTGGTTCCGAACATCAAATAAAAACATGGAAACAAATAAAGACATTAAAGTGATGGTGGCAGGCCCCGAGCACGAGGTCTATGTGGACACCATCTTGGAGACTATAGCTGAAGCTGCTAAGGTGAGAGGCACCGGCATTGCAAAGCGCACACACGAATATGTGGCCAAGAAGATGCAGGAAGCCAAGGCTGTGATTGCGCTGCGCGAGAGCGACGGCCGCTTTGCCGGTTTCAGCTACATCGAGACATGGGGCAACAAACAGTATGTGACCACTTCGGGTCTGATTGTTCACCCCGACTTTCGCGGCCTGGGACTGGCCAAGCGCATCAAGGACCTGACGTTTACGCTGGCACGCACACGCTGGCCACACGCCAAGATCTTCTCGCTGACCAGCGGCGCTGCCGTGATGGCTATGAACACACAGTTGGGCTACAAGCCCGTGACCTTTGCCGAACTGACCGACGATGAAGCTTTCTGGAAGGGATGCGAAGGTTGCATCAACGTTGACGTGCTGCACCGTACGGGGCGCAAGTACTGCATCTGCACTGGCATGCTGTTCGACCCGACCGAGCAACTGCCCGCCAAACTGACGCCAGAGACGATTGCACGCATCAAGCAACTGGAAGAGATTGAAGAATACAGCTCGCTAAAGTAAAAAAAAACATAAAGCATGGAACAGAAGAAGAAAGTAGTAGTCGCATTCAGTGGCGGTCTGGACACATCCTACAACGTGATGTATCTGACCAAGGAAATGGGTTATGAGGTATATGCAGCATGTGCAAATACCGGTGGTTTCTCAGCCGAACAGCTGAAGAAAAACGAGGAGAACGCTTACAAATTGGGCGCCAAGGCCTATGTTACACTCGATGTGACACAGGAATACTATGCCAAGTCTTTGAAATATATGATCTTCGGCAACGTGCTGCGCAACAACTGCTACCCCATCTCGGTGAGCTCTGAGCGCATCTTCCAGGCCATAGCCATCGCACGTTATGCCAAGGAGATTGGCGCTGATGCCATCGCACATGGTTCGACAGGCGCCGGCAACGACCAGATCCGCTTTGACATGACCTTCCTGGTAATGGCACCCGGCGTGGAGATTATCACATTGACACGCGACCGCAACCTGACACGCAAGGAGGAAGTGGACTATCTGAACGCCAACGGCTACTTTGCCGACTTCACCAAGCTGAAATACTCCTACAACGTAGGTCTCTGGGGTACAAGTATCTGTGGTGGCGAACTGCTCGACCCCACACAGGGGCTGCCCGAAGAGGCTTACCTGAAACACGTAACTGCTGCCGAAAAGGAGGCCACACTGAAGATTACCTTCGACAAGGGTGAGATTGCGGCTGTGAACGGCGAAAAGTTCGATGACAAGGTCAAGGCGATCCAGAAGATTGAAGAGATTGGTGCCTCGTATGCCATTGGGCGCGATGCCAACGTAGGCGATACAATCATCGGCATCAAGGGCCGCGTAGGTTTCGAGGCTGCTGCACCCAAACTGATCATCGAGGCTCACCGTCTGCTGGAGAAATCGACGCTCTCGAAGTGGCAGCAGTACTGGAAGGATCAGGTGGCCAACTGGTATGGCATGTTCCTGCACGAGAGTCAGTATCTGGAACCCGTGATGCCCGACATCGAGGCCATGTTGACCAGCAGTCAACGCAACGTGACAGGTACTGCCATCCTAAAGTTGCGCCCCTACGGCTTTGAGACCGTTGGCGTAGATTCAGACAACGACCTGACAAAGAGCAAGCTCGGCGAGTATGGCGAGACCCAGACAGGCTGGACGTCTGACGAGGCCAAGGGCTTCATCAAGGTATCGAGCACACCGCTGCGCGTGTATTATGGGATACATCCGAATGAGAGGTAAGAGACCCACCCCCGTACCCCTCCCTGTGAGGGAGGGGAGTTTATAGAGACCCACCCACATGCCCCTCCCTGTGAGGGAGGGGAGTTTATTGATAGATGGGGGGGAAGTTTATATTATAAATATAATAATGGTATGGGGTATAAGACGGCTGCTCCGGACAGATATGGGCTGCTCAAGGCTTGGGCCAGAGAGAACAGGAAGAATGCCACGACTGCAGAGATGGTGCTTTGGGAGTTTCTCCGCGATAAACAATTAGGAGTAAAATTTCTACGTCAGCACGTTATCGGGGATTATATCGCAGACTTCGTTTCAACCGAAAAGGGTCTTATTATTGAAGTTGATGGTGGATATCACACCGAACCACATCAACAAGAAAACGACAAAATGCGAGAGGACACTTTGGAACAAATGGGATATCACTTCCTCAGGTTTTCCAATGAAGAAGTTCTCTTTAATACTGAACAGGTAATACAACAAATAGAGAATTATTTCAATGAATAAAGAAATAAGCAACGGCATAAAAGTAACCTCTCCCCTCCCTCACAGGGAGGGGCATGGGGGTGGGTCCCTCCGCGTGGGGGTTTTAGGCGCTGCCGGCTACACTGGCGGCGAGCTGATCCGCTTGCTGCTGAACCATCCGGAGGCAGAGATCGTGTTTGCCAACTCTGAGAGTAATGCCGGCAATCTGGTGTCGGACGTGCACGAAGGGCTGATCGGCGACACCGACCTGAAGTTCACCGACGAGATGCCTTTCGACAAGGTCGATGTGGTGTTCTTCTGCTTCGGACACGGTAAAAGCGAGCAGTTCCTGAAAGAACACACCATCCCTGACAACGTGAAGATTATCGATCTGGCACAGGACTTCCGTATCAAAGGTAATCATGACTATGTGTATGGACTGCCCGAAATCAACAAAAGCGAAATTGCGATGGCTAACCATGTTGCCAACCCAGGCTGCTTCGCCACGTGCATTCAGGTTGCACTGTTGCCTGCAGCCCACATGAACCTGCTGAAAGAGGATGTGGCTGTCAATGCCATCACCGGCTCGACAGGTGCAGGACAGAAGCCTGGGGCCACCACTCATTTCTCGTGGCGCAACAACAACCTGAGCATCTATAAGCCCTTCCAGCATCAGCACATCGCTGAGATACGCCAGAGCCTGAAGCAGGTGCAGGGCTATCTGGATGCCGACATCGACTTCATCCCCTATCGCGGTGACTTTGCCCGTGGCATCTTCTGTACGGCTGTCATCAAGACACCTGTACCCGTAGAGGATGTCATCGAGGCATACAAGGACTTCTATAAGGAAGCGGCCTTCACCCACTACTCTGACAAGGCTATCGACTTGAAGCAGGTGGTGAACACCAACAAGGCACTGGTGCATGTCGAGAAATACGGCAACAAACTGCTGGTGACCTCGGCCATCGACAATCTGCTGAAGGGCGCTGTGGGTCAGGCCGTACAGAACATGAACATCATGTTTGGCATTGACGAGACTGCCGGACTGAAACTGAAGGCTTCCGCTTTCTAACCAACAAAAAAAAGAAAGGACACAACATGAAACTATTCGACGTATATCCACTATTCGATGTCAACATCGTCAAGGGAGAAGGTTGCAAGGTCTGGGACGAGAAGGGCCAGGAATATCTGGATCTGTATGGCGGCCATGCTGTCATCTCGATAGGTCATGCACACCCCCATTATATTAAAAAGGTGTCAGAACAACTGCAGAAGTTGGGATTCTACTCTAACTCGGTGCACAACAACCTGCAGGCTGAGCTGGCAGAGAAGTTGGGCAAGCTGTCGGGCTACGAGGACTACCAGCTGTTCTTGGTGAACAGCGGTGCCGAGGCCAACGAGAACGCCTTGAAGCTGGCTTCGTTTAAGACAGGCAACACACGCGTGCTGTCTGCCCACAAGGCTTTCCATGGTCGCACATCGCTGGCTGTAGAGGTGACCAACAACCCAAAGATTGTGGCACCCATCAACGACAACCACCATGCCAAGTTCCTGCCTCTGGACGACATTGAAGGCTGGGTGCGCGAGCTGGTGAAAGGCGGTGTGGCCGCAGCCATCTTGGAGTGCATACAGGGTGTAGGTGGCATTCGCATGGTGACACCTGAGTTTGCTCAGAGTCTGGCTTATGCCTGTAAGCGTTTTGGCGCCGTGCTGATCTGCGACGAGATTCAGTGCGGCTACGGCCGTAGTGGTAAGTTCTTTGCCCACCAGTGGCTGGACATCAAGCCCGACATCATCACCGTGGCAAAGGGTATTGGCAATGGTTTCCCCATGTCGGGCGTGCTGATCTCGCCTGAGTTTAAGCCACAATTCGGGCAACTGGGCACCACCTTTGGTGGCAACCACCTGGCTTGCTCGGCTGCACTGGCCGTACTTGACGTGATCGAACAGGAAGACTTGGTTGAGAATGCCCGCGTAGTAGGCGACTACCTGATAGACAAGCTGCGCCATCTGAACCACCCCATGATCAAAGAGGTGCGCGGTCGCGGTCTGATGATTGGCATCGAACTGAACGAACCTCAGAAGCCCGTTCGCGAACGTCTGGTTTACGAGCAGCATGTGTTCACGGGCTGTTCGGGCGAGAACGTGCTGCGCTTGCTGCCACCACTGACCTTCAGTAAGGATATGGCAGACGAATTTATGATACGTTTAGAGAAAGCATTATGAAAATAGCAGTTATAGGTGCTGGCGCTATGGGTGGCGCCACGGTAGAAGGCATGATGAAGGCCGACTACTTCGACAATAAGAACATCACAGTAAGCGACCCTTCGGAGGCCGTGCTTAATAAGTTTTCGGCACAGGGTATCAACGTGACCACCGACAATGCGCAGGCTGCGGCCGAGGCTGATGTTGTGATGGTATTCGTGAAACCATGGTTGGTTGAGCAGGTGCTGAAAGGCATTGCCCCCGCACTGACGACAGAGAAGATCCTTGTGGTCATCGCTGCAGGTGTGCCATCGGTCAAGATACAGGAGTGGACGGGCATCAAGATGCCATTGTTCCTGTGCATTCCGAACATTGCCATTGCAGAGCTTGCCTCAATGACATTCCTGGTGACCGTAACGGGCGAGCCCTCACACACCGAGACCGTCAAGGCGATCTTCGATGCGATGGGTAGCACACTGATGACCGACGAGCAACACTTGGCTGCAGGAACCACACTGGCTTCTTGCGGCATTGCCTACGCCATGCGCTATATCCGTGCCGCCTCTGAAGGTGGTGTGGAGCTGGGCTTCAAGGCCGACCATGCCAAAGAGATTGTGATGCAGACCATGCTGGGCGCCGTGAAGCTGTTGCAAGCCAGCGGTATGCACCCCGAAGCTGCTATCGACCTGGTGACCACGCCTGGTGGTCTGACCATCAAAGGACTGAACGAGATGGAGCATGCTGGATTTACCTCGGCCGTGATTCGCGGACTGAAAGCAGGAGTTTGAGTCCCCTAAGTTCTTTGCAAAGCAAAGCGGCATAGCCGAGCGAGGGGACAACAGGGGTCTGAACAAGCGCAGACCTCCATAACAACATAATAAAGGGACTGATAAACGCTTGTTCAGACCCCCATCCCCCTAACTTAGGGGGCTTATATATGGACGAACAACTGAAACAAATTGGTGAGCGACTGCGCGGACTGCGCGACGTGTTGGACATTCCCGTCAGCGAAATGGCCGAGACAATAGGCATTGACGCAGCGAAATACGAGAAGATTGAGAAGGGCGAGATGGACATTACCATTTCGAACCTGATGAAGATTGCGCATAAGTATGGTGTATCTACAGAGGAGCTCATCTTTGCAGAGGCGCCCCACATGACATCATACTACGTGACACGTAAGGGACAAGGCATGAGCATTGAGCGCACAAAGGCCTATAAATATCAGTCGCTGGTAGGCGGTTTCGTGGGCCACAAGGCAGATGTGTTTGTGGTCACGGTGGAACCTAAGCCAGGTGCACGTACCATCTACAAGAACAACCACCCCGGCCAGGAGTTCAACTTGGTGCTGGAGGGCAAGATGGAACTGTATATCGCCGGCAAGACCATCATCCTGGAAGAAGGCGACAGCATCTACTTTGATGCAACAAAGCCTCACGGCATGCTGGCCGTTGGCGACAAAGCGGTAAAGTTCTTGGCATTTACCGTCGAATAGAAAACATTGGAGAATTGAGATTTAGATAAACATGGTAGAGAGATTTTTAAAGCAAACTCACTTCGAGTCTGTTGAGGATTACAATAAAAACTTAGAGTTCATCATACCCGAGCACTTTAACTTTGCCTATGACGTGATGGACGCATGGGCCGCAGAGGCGCCCAACAAACTGGCCCTGTTGTGGACCAACGACCAAGGCGAAGAGATTCGCGCCACCTACGCCCAACTGAAAGAGCAGAGCGATCAGGCTGCCAGCTATCTGCAGTCGCTGGGTATCGGCAAGGGAGATCCCGTGATGCTGATACTGAAACGCCGCTACGAGTGGTGGATTGTGATGTTGGCACTGTGCAAGATTGGTGCCGTAGTGATTCCCGCCACCCACATGCTGACAAAACACGACATCGTGTATCGCAACAACCGCGCCTCAATCAAGTCGATTATCTGCGTGGATGACCCCTACGTGTGCGAGCAGGTCCGGCTGGCAATGCCCGAGAGTCCTTCTGTAAAGGAATACATCACCATTACCGACCACGGCAAGCCCATTCCCGAAGGCTTTCGCGACTATCAGTCGGAGGTAGTCAAGGCTGCGAAGTTTGAGCGTCCCGCCTTCGTCAACAACAATGAAGACACCATGATCATGTACTTCACCAGTGGTACGAGTGGCGAGCCTAAGATGGTGGCACACGACTATCTCTATGCCCTGGGTCACCTGACAACAGGTGTGTTCTGGCATAACCTGCATGAGAACTCTCTCCATCTGACGGTGGCTGACACCGGTTGGGGCAAGGCCGTCTGGGGTAAGTTCTACGGCCAATGGTTTGCCGGTGCAACCGTGTTCGTATTCGATCACGAGAAATTTAATGCTGACACGCTGCTGCGCCAAATGGAGAAATACAAGGTGACCAGCTTCTGTGCACCGCCCACCATCTATCGCTTCATGATTCGTGAAGACCTGAGCAAGTACGACCTGAGCAGTCTGGAGTACTGCTGCACTGCAGGCGAGGCACTGAACCCAGCCGTCTTCGACAAGTTCTATGAGAAGACTGGCATCAAGATGATGGAAGGCTTCGGACAGACCGAGACCACGATGACGCTGGGCACCTTCCCCTGGATGACTCCCAAACCGGGCTCTATGGGTATTCCCAATGCCCAATACAACATCGACCTTCTGCGCGCTGATGGAACCCCCTGCGAAGATGGAGAAAAGGGCGAGATTGTGATACGCATAGGCGACAAGAAGCCTATCGGACTCTTCAAGGGCTACTATCGCGATGAAGAGAAGACCCGCGAGGCCTGGCACGACGGCATCTATCACACCGGCGACATGGCATGGCGCGACGAAGACGGCTACTACTGGTTTGAAGGACGTATCGACGACGTCATCAAATCGTCGGGCTATCGTATTGGTCCGTTTGAGGTAGAGAGTGCACTGATGACCCATCCAGCAGTGGTAGAGTGTGCCATCACCGGTGTTCCCGATGATATCCGTGGCATGGTCGTAAAGGCAACCGTGGTACTAGGTAAGGAATGGAAGGACAAGGCCGGCGACGACCTGGTGAAGGAACTGCAGCAACACGTCAAGAAAGAGACGGCGCCCTACAAATATCCACGCATTGTGGAGTTTGTTGACGAACTTCCAAAGACCATCTCAGGCAAGATTCGACGCGTAGAAATCAGAAAGAAAGACGCAGAGAAATAACAACAAGAATGGGAACCGAGATGGTTCCCATTTTTTTATTCCCAACATTCCAACTCTTTCTCTAACTCAGGAAACTGACTGCGATGGAACGCAGGTTCCTTGATACCGCGACGCTTCTGACTGTTGTAGTCATCTAAAAGACGGAAGACATAGCGTCCGAGCAAGACAATGGCAATGAGGTTGCACAATGTCAGGAAAGCCATAAAGAAATCGACAACATTCCACACCAACTCAAAACTGGCCAGTGCTCCAAATAGAACCATCACGCCACCCGAGAAGATGCGATAGGCTGTCATCACCTTGTTGTCGTTGGTGATGAAACGGATATTGGCCTCGCCATAATAATAATTACCGATGATGCTGGAGAAGGCAAAGAGGAAGATGGCCACAGCAACAAACACAGGACCTGCGCTTCCCACCTCCGACTGCAACGCTGACTGGGTCAAGGCGATGCCATTCAGTTCGGAATTGCAATAAAGACCACTGATCAGGATGATGAATGCGGTGCACGAGCATACCAGTAAGGTGTCGGTAAACACACCCAGCGCCTGTATCAGACCTTGCTTTACGGGATGACTGGTGGCTGCCGTGGCTGCCACATTCGGAGCGCTGCCCTCGCCTGCCTCATTGGAAAACAGACCTCGCTTGACGCCATACATAATGGTAGCTCCGATGCCGCCACCTGCTACTTGATGGATACCAAAGGCATCGGCGAGTATCACCTTCATGACAATGGGAATCTTTTCGATATTGGTCACGATGATAAAGACGGCCAATACCACATAGCCTATGGCCATCACAGGGACCAAAACAGAACTCACCTTAGCAATTCGCTGGATGCCACCGAAGACAATCAGCAATGCCATCAACGACAGAGAGATGCCCACCCATAAGGGCGACCATCCAAAAGCTTCCTGCATAGCACAACAAATGGTGTTGGACTGAATGGAATTATTAGAAAGTCCAAACTGGCACGTGATTAGAACGGCAAAGGTGATGGCCATCCATCGCTGGTGCAGTCCATACTGAATATAATAGGCAGGGCCACCAATAAAGGAGTCTTGATGCTTCCTTTTAAACAGTTGGGCAAGTGTTGACTCAACGAAAGCCGTGGCCGCACCAATCAGCGCAATGACCCACATCCAAAACACAGCACCGGGGCCGCCTATGGCTATGGCAGAAGCAACACCCGCCAAATTACCGGTGCCAACACGCGTGGCTACCGACACGGCAAAGGCTTGAAAAGAAGAGATGTGCTTCACACCGCGCGTTGTATCGACTGCTGAGTCGGTCAGCAGGCGTATCATCTCGCCAAGCATACGTAACTGCACAAAACGCGTGCGCCAAGTGAACCACAATCCGCAGCCCACCAAGGCGCCAATTAATACGTAAGTCCAAAGGGCATCGTTAACCTGAGTAATCAGTTGGTTTATATCCATTAGATTATTACTTATTTTTATTCTTTTTCTAAATTACGCTGCAAAATTACAAATATTATTCGTAATTTTGCAGCAGATTGTTATTTTTATTGAGAAAAAGGATACACAATGAAGAGAAGAATCGTTATCAAGGTGGGGTCGAATGCCTTGACACGTCCTGACGGTCGTCTTGACGTGACACGCATGTCGGCACTGGTGGACCAGATAGCCTGGCTGCGCCAACAGGACTTCGAGGTGATATTGGTATCATCAGGAGCCGTAGCCTGCGGACGTCGCGAACTGAAGGCCACCCACGAACTTGACTCGGTGGAGCAGCGCCAGCTGTTTTCTGCATTGGGTCAGGCTAAACTGATAGGTCTATACTACGACCTCTTCCGCGAATACCATATCCATGTAGGACAGGTCCTCACGATGAAAGAGAACTTCAGTCCTGGCGAACAGTATAAGAACCAGCAGGCATGTATGCGTGTGATGTTGGAGAATGGTGTGCTGCCCATTGTCAACGAGAACGACACCGTGAGCGTCACCGAGCTGATGTTCACCGACAATGACGAACTGTCTGGCCTCATCGCCCAAATGATGGAGGCAGACACGTTGATACTCTTGTCGAACATTGACGGCATCTACACGGGCAACCCCAACGACCCCCAGTCGCAACTGATCAAGGAGGTGATTCCTGGCAGCGACCTCTCACAGTATATTCAGGCCGAAAAAAGCTCAGCCGGACGTGGCGGCATGCAGTCGAAATATGCCACGGCCTCGAAAATCCAAGCAGCAGGCATACGTGTCATTATTGCCAACGGCAAGCGCGACAACATCCTCATCAACCTCATCGAAGATTCAATCCACACCCCTCATACCGAATTCTTAGTCCATGCAACTCACTGACACTTTCAAACGAGTGAAGCAAGCCAGCAAACGACTGGGGCTGCTCACCGACGAACAACGTAACGAGATACTTCTGGCCGTCAGCAAGGCTATTGTGAAACAGCAACAGCGCATCTTGGAGGCCAACGCGAAGGACCTGAGCAAGATGGAGAAATCAAACCCGCTCTACGACCGTCTGCAACTGACGGAGAGCAGATTGGAGGCCATAGCTGCCGACATGCGCAACGTGGCCACACTGCCATCGCCACTGGGACATGTGACCAAAGCCAAGACACTGCCCAACGGCTTGCGGCTGTGCCGTGTGTCGGTGCCCTTCGGAGTGATTGGCATGATCTACGAAGCACGTCCGAACGTGACGTTTGATGTTTTCTCACTCTGTTTCAAAAGTGGCAATGCCTGCGTTCTGAAAGGCGGCAAAGATGCCGACTGCAGCAACCGAGAGGAGGTGGCACTGATTCATGAAGTGCTTGAGCAATACGGCATCTCAAAAGATGTAGTAGCTCTGCTGCCTGCCACTCACGAGGCTACGGGGGAGATGTTGAACGCCGTGGGCTACATAGACCTGTGCATACCACGCGGTGGCAGAAAACTTATCGACTTCGTACGCGACACGGCTCGCGTGCCCGTCATTGAGACTGGTGCCGGTGTAGTGAACACCTACTTTGACAAAGACGGTGATTTGGAGATGGGACGCGCCATCGTCAACAATGCGAAGACACGTCGTGTCAGTGTGTGCAATGCACTAGACTGCCTGCTTATACACAGCGAGAGACTCTGCGACCTGGCCCATCTGGTTGAGCCATTAGCAGAGAAAAAGGTCATCATCTATGCCGACCAGCAGGCTCATGCCGCGCTTGAAGGGCACTATCCCTATCTGGAGCATGCCACAGAAGAGAGCTTCGGCACCGAGTTTATGGACTATAAGATGGCCATCAAGACCGTTGCCTCGATAGAAGAGGCCCTGGAACACATCGACAACAACGGGTCGGGGCATAGCGAATGCATCATCACAAAGGATGAAAAGGCCGCACGAATGTTTCAGGCTCATGTTGACGCTGCATGCGTCTATTGGAATGCACCAACCTCATTCACAGACGGTGCGCAGTTCGGACTGGGGGCAGAGATAGGCATCTCAACCCAGAAATTGGGCCCACGCGGCCCCATGGCCTTGGAAGAAATCACCACCTACAAGTGGCTCATCGAAGGCGAAGGACAGATAAGAGCTTAGTCAAAGCAACGATATTCCGACAGTAAAGTGCCGCCAAACGCCGTGGATAGTACCCCTGTTCACGGCGTTTGGCGGCTATTTACATTAAACTATAAGCTACAACCGTCTAAAAAACAACAAACTGAAAGTATTTTAGTTGTTTTACTTACGTTTTGATAGTAAATCACAAAACAAAGATTCGTTTTGCACAAACCTCAGCATTCTTTCTGTCAAAATGAATTAATTTTGCATCCGAAAGCTTTCATATTGAACTCCCTGAAAGCGGGGACTAATTATTAATAATAAAGTAAAAAAAGAGAATTGAGTTATGAAAAGGATTGAAGCTATTATCCGAAAGACGAAGTTCGAAGACTTGAAAGAGGCGCTGCTACAATCAGACATTGACTGGTTTGAATACCACAATGTGCATGGCATCGGGCAAAGTCGCGAAGAGAGGATCTATCGTGGAGTACAGTATTCAACCGACGTGATTGAGCGCGTAGCACTGACCATTGTCTGTCGCGACCAATTCGTAGCCCCCACTGTAAAGGTGATTCTGCAGGTAGCTCACACAGGCGAAGTTGGCGATGGGCGTATTTTCGTCAGCGAAGTACTGGACACATGGAGCATCCGCACAGGCGAAAATGGCGACACAGTGCTGAGAGACAAGAAATAGGAACCTCCCCCCGCCCCCTCCCAAGGAGGGGAAGAAAGCAAAAGAGGACAATAATAATCAAAAACCAGATACCTCCGTACAGGTTCCCCCTCCTTGGGAGGGGGTTAGGGGGAGGTTATAGAATTATGAACGAAATAGGATTATCACTTGACACCGTATGGATGCTGTTAGCAGCCATGCTTGTATTTTGGATGCAGCCAGGATTTGCGCTGTGCGAGGCGGGCTTCACCCGAGGTAAAAACACAGCAAACATTCTGATGAAGAACTTTGTGGACTTTATGTTTGGCTCATTGCTGTTCTTCTTTATCGGTTTTGGTTTTATGTTTGGCAGCGATGGTGCTGGCTTTGTAGGCATACCCAACTGGGGCGACCTCTCTTTCTATAAAGGCGACTTGCCCGTAGAGGGCTTCTTGATGTTCGAAACGGTCTTCTGTGCCACCGCGGCAACGATTGTGAGCGGTGCAATGGCCGAACGTACCAAGTTCTCGATGTACCTGATCTACAGTGCAGTCATTTCGCTTATCATCTACCCCATCGAAGGTCATTGGACCTGGGGCGGAGGTTGGTTGTGCAGTGATGCTGCCGACAGTTTTATGATGACCACCTTTGGTGACGTGTTTCACGACTTTGCCGGCTCTGCCATCGTGCACAGCGTTGGTGGTGTACTGGCTCTGATTGGCGCCATTGCACTGGGGCCACGCATCGGCAAATACACCAAAGAGGGTAAGAGTCGTGCCATTCCCGGCCACAATCTGGCCATGGCGGCACTGGGTGTCTTCATCCTCTGGCTGGGATGGTTTGGTTTCAACCCTGGTTCTCAGCTGGCAGCCAGCGGCGAGGTGAACCGTGTTGCCATCTCGCATGTATTCCTGACCACCAACCTTGCTGCCGTCTCTGGCGGTATGGCCACCATGTTTGTGACTTGGTTCAAATATGGCAAGCCATCACTGTCACTGACTCTGAACGGCGTCTTGGCTGGCTTGGTAGGCATCACTGCCGGTTGCGACGTTGTTTCGCCCATAGGTTCAGTCGTCATTGGTCTGGTGTGTGGCGCTGTTCTGGTCTATGCCATCGAGTTTATTGATCACAAGTTGCACATTGACGACCCCGTCGGCGCCTCATCGGTTCATGGAGTTTGCGGCATCCTTGGCACCGTCATGACAGGCTTATTCTCTACCACCGCCGGTGTCTTCTATGGTCATGGCTTTGGCTTTTTGGGCGCACAGGTATTCGGAGTGCTGGTCATTGACCTCTGGGCTGCAGTCTGCGGTGTGGCACTATTCTATGGCATCAAAAAGCTACACGGCCTGCGCGTGAACGCTCGCATCGAGGAAGAAGGACTGGACATCTACGAACACGGCGAATACTGCTATAACTAAACAGATAAGACATGAGAACATCCATCATTATCGCAATGAGCATGATGCTTGGTAGCACGGCTTTTGCACAAGAGAAGTTAGAAACGACGGTGAGTAGCGATATCGTAAGCAGTTACATCTGGCGCGGTCAGGATCTGGGCAGTGTGTCTGCACAGCCAGCACTGGGCGTGAGCTATAAGGGATTGTCGCTGACAGCATGGAGCAGCGTGGGACTGAGCCAGCCCGACGACACCAAAGAGTTTGACCTGACTTTGGGTTATACACTGGGCAGGCTGAACATAGGCATCACAGACTACTGGTTTAACGACGGACTGGACCCACTTAACAGATACTTTAGATATGACGCCCACAGCACAAACCACCTTTTTGAAGCAAACATAGGCTATGACTTTGGAGTAGCCTCGGTGCAGTGGTTCATGAACTTTGCGGGCAACGACGGTGCGAAGAAGGACGGCAAACGAGCCTATAGCAGCTATCTGGAGTTTGCTGTACCTTTCAAAATTGCCATGGTTGACTGGACTGCTACGGCAGGTGCCGTCCCCTTCGCCACCACGTTTTACGGTACTTCTGGATTTGCCATTACTAACCTTTCACTGCGTGCAACAAAAGCGATTGACGTGACCCCTTCCTTTACGATTCCTGTGTTTGCCCAGGTCACGGCCAATCCTTGCAGCCAGAAAGCCTTTCTGGCATTTGGGATAACATTACACCCCTAAGGAAACAAGCGTGTTTCTTTTATTATTCTCAACTATTATTTGGTGCTGACGAAATTATTTAGTAATTTTGCCAGCACTTTAATATTAAAACTGTACACGCATAAGAACGAAACAAAGAACGATGAAAAGCTTTATTAACGTACAAGACATCGGCCCTCTGGAGAAAGCCCTGGCCGAAGCATTTGAAATCAAGAACGACCGCTATAAGTATCAGCATCTGGGCAAAAACAAAACCCTGATGATGATCTTTTTCAATAATAGTCTGCGCACTCGACTCTCAACACAGAAGGCTGCCATGAACTTGGGCATGAACGTGATTGTGCTTGACGTGAATGCAGGCGCCTGGAAACTGGAGACTGAGCGTGGTGTCATCATGGATGGCGACAAGAGCGAACACCTGTTGGAGGCAATTCCCGTCATGGGATGCTACTGCGACGTGATCGGCGTACGCTCGTTTGCCGGTCTGACAGACCGTGAATACGACTATGCAGAGACCGTGCTGCAACAGTTTATCAAGTATAGCGGCAAGCCCGTGTTTGCCATGGAGACAGCCACCGTTCATCCTTTGCAGGCCTTTGCCGACCTCATCACCATTAAGGAGCATGCCGAAAACAAGAAGCCAAAGGTAGTCCTCACATGGGCTCCTCACTGCCGTGCTTTGCCACAGGCCGTGCCCAACAGCTTCGCAGAATGGATGAACGCTGCCGAAGATGTGGACTTGGTCATCACCCACCCCAAGGGCTACGAGCTCGATCCTAAATTCGTGGGCAACGCTCGTGTGGAGTACGACCAAAAGAAGGCCTTCGAAGGTGCTGACTTTATCTATGCCAAGAACTGGTCTAACCCTGGCGTAACCAACCCGGCTGACTATGGTAAGATTACCTGTGAGGACCGCTCATGGACAGTAGATACTGAGCACATGTCGTGGACCAACAATGGTAAGTTCATGCATTGCCTGCCCGTTCGTCGCAACCTGATTGTCACAGACGATGTCATTGAGAGTCCGAACTCACTGGTCATTCCCGAGGCAGCCAACCGTGAAATTAGTTGTTCGGTAGTTTTAAAACGAATACTTGAATCACTATCATAATGGAACTATTACCACTTTGGGCGTGGATTGTTTTCTACGTTCTTGTATTTGTCATGCTGATTGCCGACCTGAAGATGTTCGGCAAAAAAGGAGAACATGAAGTAAGCATCAAAGAAGCACTGAAGATGACAGCCATCTGGATTGGCGTGTCGCTTGTCTTCTGTGCAGGCATCTATGCGTTCTATCCAGTAGATGCCCACGAGAAAGCAACAGAATTTCTGGCAGGTTACCTGATAGAGAAATCGCTATCTATGGACAATCTGTTTGTGTTCCTAATGCTCTTTTCTTTTTTTGGCATTGAACGCAAATACCAACATGAGGTACTTTTCTGGGGAATCTTTGGTGCGTTAGTATTGCGCAGCATCTTTATCTTTGCCGGTGCAGCCGTTGTTGAACGCTTTGAATGGGTACTGGGACTCTTCGGACTGTTCCTACTCTATACGGGCGCAAAGATGTTTTCGCACAACGACGAACAGCAAAGCGACCCTTCGCAAAACATCGTAGTCAGACTGTTTAAGAAGTTCTTCCCCGTGACTACCAAGATGCACGGTGATAAGTTCTTTATCAAAGAAGGCACTAAGCGACTGGCTACGCCACTGTTTATCACCTTGCTGGTCATCGAGACGACCGATGTGGCATTCGCTGTCGATTCCATCCCTGCCGTCTTCTCGGTCAGTCGTGATCCGTTCATTGTACTCACCTCAAACATCTTCGCCATTTTAGGACTGCGTGCACTCTATTTTGCACTGGCTGCCGTGGCCCAATATTTCACCTATCTGAAATACGGTTTGGGCGTCATCCTTATCTTTGTCGGCGTCAAGATGTTGCTCGCCATGAACGAATACATCAATCAAATATTTGCATGGATAGGAATTGAACTCAACATGCCTCACATCGAAGTACCTACTACTTGGTCATTGGCATTCATCTTCGGGGTGCTTGTGCTGTCGATGGCAGGCAGTTTCATGACAAAACGCGCACCACGCTCATAGCTTGTATCAAGCACTACATCGCCGCCAAGTCGGCGTGCTATGGAACGGGCAACGGTCAGACCGATGCCCGTTCCTTCGTAATATCCATCCAGTTGCACGAACTCTTCGAAAATTCGTTCTGCTTCGGTAACAGGAACACCAATGCCAGTATCCTCAACAACAAACTGAAGTCCATTTTCATACGCATCGATTTTCAGCAAGACAGTACCCTCTTTGGTAAACTTCTGGGCATTGTCTAACAACAAAGACAAGGCACGTGTGGCCTGTTTCAGATTGGTCCGAAGCTGGATATTCTTTACATTCGGGTCTGCCACTATATCAAATGCCACATGACGAGCCTGCGACATACGAGCATCCTGACTGGCTTGCAGCGCTATCTGCATGGCGTTCACATCGTCGTTGCACTCAATGATAGCCTGACTGCTGGCGTCACTCAACTCCAGCATCTTATTGACAAGCCCCGTAATGCGATCGGTGCTCTCGATGATACGCGCATGAATTTCCGCCTTTGTGGTTTCATCAAGATTCATACCCGACGAGGTTATCACCTGTGTGAATCCGGAAAGGATGTTCAATGGGGTACGAATCTCATGAGACACCTGACGAATGAACAGCGATTTCATCTTTGAAGACTCGCCAGCTCGCATGTTGGCCAACTGCAACTGCTGGTTGCTGTGTTCCAGTTTCTCGTTGCTTTCCTGCAGCAACGCATGCTCACGACGGAGACGAACCGCAGCACGATGGCGCAAGAAGATAAACAGTAACAAGGCAAAAACAATCAGTATCGCGATGCCCATCCAGAAACGAGACCGTTCCAACTGGCTCTGGATTTTCAGTTCATCGACCTTATAAAGCGTGTTCAACTCGTCAAGCTGCAGACGCATCTCACGCGTGTAAGTGGAGTCTTTAGCCAAATACAGGTCATAAAAGAGCTCGGAAGCCTCTTTGTAACGGCCCATCATCTGTAATGCCTGACCACGTAAAAAGTCAATATTGCCACCTGCATTCAGGTCCATATGCTGAATACTGTCGATGTATTGTAACGCCTCGTGCGGCTTACCTGCCGCCAACGCCCAACGGGTATGCGTATAGTATATGCGATACAACCCCAAGGGCGTACCACTTTTCGACTGCAACTGACTGGCTTTCAGAAGTATCTGCTGAGCCTCATCAATATGTTTCAATCCCGCCAATGCCGAAGTCTTGTTACACAGACAGGCTATATAGGTCGCATAATGTATCTCTGGAAGCGAACTCTTCTGACTGAGACGTTGCTTCACACACTGCTCCCACTCATTGGCCACACTCAGCACGCCCTCATAGTCGTGCGACGCATCAAGCGTCTGACAAAGGTAATCGTAAACAGTGGTCAGCACCTCCACTCGCCCATCGCTTTCCTTCAACTGCGCAATACACTTACGAAACACCTCGGCAGCCTGCGCATATTGACCCATGCCTTCATAGACTACGCCCATCAACTGATAGGCAACAGAACGGCCATAGTTCTTGTCGCGTGTCTGTGCATCGTCCAACATCTTATATGCTTCGCGCAATGCCGTCTGAATACGGCCCGAATATAAATAGACACAGGCTTTGCTATCCCACGTATCATAGTAGTTATTCCAAAAGCCATGCGAAGCAAACCAATTCATCTGCTCCGGCGCTTCAGCCAGCAACATGCTGTCCAAGGCACAGTTTGTCAGCACAGCAATGCGACTCCATCGCGCCTTGTCTTCTTCACCGGCATTTCCGCGGTTCTGTTCGTAAGCAATCCACTCGTTGGTACATTCGAGCATGGCTTTCACATCATGGCCGCTGCTGAGCAACTGCGACATCTGCAAATAGGCCTTTGAACGCTCGTCATAATCCAAAGTGGGGATAACCTGACGCAATGAGTCAACAGTGCCTGCTTTCACTGAAAGCGACAGGCACAAACATAACAGCGTTAACTTCACGAACCTCATAACTGTTTAGTATATGGTTAATAATTTCTTTCTATCGACACTACAACCTACCCTCTTCGCGATAAGAGTAGTAGATGCCATCAGCAACGATGACATGATCGGCAAAATGGATGCGCATCAGCTGACAAGCCTTACAGATCGTCTCTGTCAGCGCATCATCCTGTCTGCTGGGACGAATGCTCCCGCTGGGATGGTTATGACAGACGGCTATGATGGTGGCATTCGACAGGACGGCCTCACGCATGATGATGCGCACATCCACGCTCACCTCACTGATACCACCATGGGCGATGCGCACTTTCTTGATAAGCCGGAAGTTCTGGTTCATCAACAATACCCAGAACTCCTCCACATCCAGATCCTGCATCACTGGGTGCATGTGGTTATAGATACATGTTGCCGTACCCAGGTCAGGCCGTTCCTCGGCAGTCTCCAACTGACGGCGTTTTCCCAGTTCGCAGGCCGCCATGATTGTGATGGCCTTAGCAGGACCGATGCCCTTGAACTGACATAAATCGCTGACAGACTTCTTGCCTAAGGTGTTCAAGTTGTTGTTGCACTCGTTGAGAATACGTTTCATCAGCGACACAGCATCCTCCTCTGAAGAGCCCGAGCCAACAAGAATAGCCAACAGTTCGGCATCACTCAGTGCCTGAGGGCCCAACCGTTCCATTTTTTCGCGTGGTCGGTCTTCCTCCGCCCACTGGTTAATGTTCAGTTTATGATTCATTTATAAAACGTCTCATCAAAAGCAGAGAACTCGTTTCTTTTTAAGATACAGCGCTTCCACCACGACTCTATGAATCCTAATCCGTAGCCCATCAGCTGAACGAAGGCTGCAGGAATACTCAGCATGCCCACTCGTAGGCTCCTATTAGCAATGGCAGAATCCAGACAAAGAAGCAACGCATAAAGAAACAAAGGCAGCAACGACCACCCACTTGTCCATGGTGCCAAGAGCAGCAAGGCAATGGTTCCAACGGTGAACACCGTGGGCAGCAGATGCACCAGCTTCATTGTTCCTGGATGTCTTTTCTCAAGATTAACGCGTGCAATGCCGCTGTTATAGACCTGACGAAAGAACTTTCTGAAATCAGTACGACGCTTGTGCCAAACCCATGCTGCGGGCAGTAAGCGCGTCTTAAACCCTGCCTCTACAATACGATACGAGAAGTCAATGTCCTCGCCAAAACGCATCTTCGAAAAGCCACCCAACTGCTGATAGACATTGCGACGGATTCCCATATTATAGGAGCGGGGAAAAAATTTGTCAAGTTTTGTTTTCCCACCACGGATGCCTCCGGTGGTGAAGAAAGAGGTCATTGAATAAGATATGGCCTTCTGAACAGGTGTAAACGATGGATGGGCGGCATCGGGGCCTCCCCATGCATCGCAATCCAGATGTGCAAGTTCATCGTCCACAGCCTTCAGATAGTTATCTGGCAACACCACGTCACTATCCAAGACAATCAGCCAGTCGCCGTGAGCACGAGCTGCGCCATAGTTACGACTCTGGCCTGGACCACTATTGTCTTTGTAGTAATAAAACAAATCAAGGATGCCTGCGTACTGATCGCAGACATCCTTGCATGTAACGTTCGAACCATCCTCCACCACGACAACCTCAAAATCTTTCATCTCTTGATGACTGAGGCTATCCAACAATTCACCAACCTCATCGGGACGGTTAAAGACAGGGACGATGATTGAATACTTCAATTTTTCAATATTCAATTATTCTATTTTTCTTACTCCTTAGCGCGAGCCAGGTAAGAACCATCGCGGGTATCTACCTGAATCAGGTCGCCCTCATTGATAAACAGAGGAACACGCACCTCAACACCAGTCTCGAGTGTAGCGGGTTTCAGGGTGTTGGTTGCAGTATCGCCCTTAATGCCGGGCTCTGAGTGAGTCACACGAAGAATGGTCTTCACAGGCATTTCAGCATAGAGGATTGTACCATCGGTTGTGTCAGAAACAACCTCCACGATGTCGCTCTCCTTCATATACTCGTGACCGATTACCAGCTCGTTGTCAATGGGAATCTGCTCGAAGGTCTCCTGGTTCATGAAGATACGACCAGAGTTGTCCTCATAAAGATACTGATAAGGACGACGCTCAATGATGACGTCCTCCAGTTTTTCACCGATGTTGAAACGACGCTCCAACACACGACCATCACTTACGTTCTTCAGTTTGATGATCATAATGGTGTTTCCCTTACCTGGCTTGCGATGCTGGAAATCAATGCAAACCCAGATGCTACCGTCCATACGAATGGCGGTGCCTTTCTTAATGTCTTGTGAGTTAATCATAAAAATTATAATGTATAATATTAATTTCCGGCTGCAAAGTTACGAAAAAAAGTGAAAAGTGAAAAGTGAAAAGTGAAAAAAATAGCATTTAACTTGCGCAATTAAAAATATTTATGTAATTTTGCAGCCCAAATCGAGACGATTTCGAGGAAATAAGTACTAATAAATAAAGAATCATTGCAATGAAAAGAACATTTCAACCCCACAACCGTCGCCGCGTGAACAAGCATGGTTTCCGTGAGCGCATGGCCACCAAGAATGGACGTCGCGTGCTCGCTTCACGTCGCGCCAAGGGCCGTAAGAAGTTGACCGTTTCTGACGAGAACCACGGAAAATAAATTCCACTTGTCACAAACAGAAAGCATAAATGGGATGAGCCGAGAGGTCTCATCCCATTTTATTTTTTCATTTTACTTGCAAGATTCATAGAATCTTTCTATCTTTGCATTCAAATAAGGAGAACAGAACACATAGAAATGAATTTCAAAGAGATAAAAGAAAAGCTCAAAGCACCTATCATCTGGGGCAACCTGTTAGCAGTCTTTATCACCATCATTGCGCTGTTCATTGCATTGATCTGCTGGCTGAATGCCTACACACACCACGGTGATGGCTTCGAGATGCCCGACCTCTATGGTGTCAACTACCTGAAAGCACAGAGCGACCTTGAGGAGAATGGCCTTTTGTTGGTTGTCAACGACTCAAGCTACAATAAAGCGCTGCCCAGCGGTTGCATCCTCACGCAACAACCAGAGAAAGGCATGAAGGTCAAACAAGGACGCATTGTCTATGTGACCATCAACTCGTTGACCATGCCCCGCGTTGCCATCCCCGACCTTATAGATAATAGCAGCTATCGCGAGGCAGAAGCCAAATTGGCTGCTCTCGACTTCAAGATGCTACCTCCAAAACTGATTGACGGAGAGAAGGACTGGGTCTATGGCATCCAGCACGACGGTCACAACCTCTCTGCAGGCGACATGGTGGCCAAAGAGTCGCAATTGGTACTGGTTATCGGCAACGGTTCTTTAGGCGAGCGCGACGATATGGGCAGTTGGGACAGCCCCGACAGCTCGCATGTCAAATCATCAAGCAATGATGTTTCGAACGATGAAGTCGATGATTTTCTTGAAGTATTTGAATAAACAAAGCATAGCACATTGAGCATAGACAACTATATCAACGAGGACGAGGAACTTGACCTTTTAGAAGGTGGAAGTGAAGAGACCGACGATCAACAGCTTTACGAGCACATGCGCTTAGAGGTTGACCGTGGACAAGTTCCCCTGCGCATCGATAAATACCTCACAGAGCATACCCAGCATTCCAGCCGCAATCGCATCCAGCAAGCGGCTGATGCTGGTTTTTTGTTTGTCAACGACCGTCCTGTCAAGAGCAACTACAAGGTGCGCTCGGGCGACATCATCACCTTGATGCTCAACAGGCCTCATTACGACACCACCATCGAGCCAGAGGAGATTCCGCTGGATGTACGTTACGAGGATGACGACCTGATAGTCATCCACAAACCTGCGGGCATGGTGGTGCACCCTGGTTGCGGCAATTTTCACGGCACACTGGTCAACGCCATCGCCTGGCATCTGCGCAATCTGCCCTCCTACGACCCTAACGACCCGCAGGTAGGACTGGTACATCGCATCGACAAAGACACCAGCGGTCTGCTGGTGGTTGCCAAGACTCCCGAGGCCAAGTCGCATCTCGGCAAGCAGTTCTTCAATCACGACACCCACCGCTCGTACAATGCGCTGGTATGGGGCAACTTCGTAGAAGACGAAGGGCGCATAGAGGGCAACATCGGTCGCGACCCGAAAGACCGTCAGCGCATGGCAGTCTTTCCACCCGACTCCGAGATAGGCAAGCCTGCCGTTACCCACTACCGCGTACTGGAACGCTACGGCTACACCACACTGGTGGAATGTCGTCTAGAGACAGGTCGCACCCACCAGATTCGTGCCCACATGAAGCACATCGGTCATCCGCTGTTCTCTGACGAACGCTATGGTGGCTGCGAGATTCTGCGTGGCGAACGCACAGCATCCTACAAGGCTTTCATTTCCAACTGTTTCAAGCTTTGTCCGCGCCAAGCCCTACACGCCCGTACGCTTGGTTTTGTCCATCCCCGCACGGGACAGCAAATGGACTTCACCAGCGACTGGCCTCAAGACCTGACAGCAGTAATAGAGAAATGGAGAGGAAGATTAAAAGATAACCAATAATACACTATGCAACAACAAAAACGCACTATTGCCATCGTTTGCGGTGGCGACTCTTCTGAGCACGATGTTTCTCTGCGCTCAGCCCAAGGCCTTTATTCCTTCTTTGACAAAGACCGTTACAACGTATATATCGTTGAGATTAAAGGCACCGACTGGAAGGTGCAGTTGAACGATGGTACCACGACACGCATCAACATGAACGACTTCTCGTTCAAAGAAGACGGCAAGACACGCCTCTTCGACTACGCATACATCACCATCCATGGTACACCTGGCGAGAACGGCATCCTGCAGGGATACTTCGACTTGATTCACCTGCCCTACAGCACCAGCGGTGTACTGGTAGAAGCCATGACCTTCGACAAGTTCGTGCTGAACAACTATCTGCGCGGTTTTGGCGTCAAGGTGGCTGAGAGCGTGTTGGTACGCCGTGGACAGGAGCACGAGGTCAGCAAGAAGGATATCATCGACATTGTAGGCATGCCCTGCTTTGTGAAGCCTGCTAACGACGGTAGTTCCTTCGGTGTTTCCAAGGTTGTCAAGCCCGACCAGTTGGCAGCAGCGATGCGCGTGGCCATGATGGAAAGCGATGAGGTGATGATTGAGCAGTTCCTCGAAGGTACCGAGATCAGCATCGGCTGCTACAAGACCAGAGAGAAGTCTGTTGTTTTACCAGCTACCGAGGTTGTCACCCAGAACGACTTCTTCGACTATAATGCCAAATACAATGGCCAGGTACAGGAGATCACCCCTGCCCGTCTTCCAGAAGAGACCGCCCAGCGTGTGGCTGAGCTCACCAGCACGATCTACGACATCCTGCACTGTAATGGCATCATCCGCATTGACTATATCATCTCTAAGGATCAGAAGATCTCTATGCTCGAAGTCAACACTACACCTGGCATGACTGCCACCAGTTTTATTCCTCAGCAGGTACGTGCTGCAGGTCTTGACATCAAAGATGTGCTGACCGATATCATTGAGAACCAATTCTAAGTAAGAGGTGAGAAGTGAGAAGTAAAAAGTATGATAAGCAACGAGTTTGACGACATACGGCCATACGAGGCTGAAGAGATGAAGCAAGCGTTTGACGACTTGCTCAGCGACCGACAGTTCAACATCATCATGAAGGGCTTTACGCCCTGGTTGCCAAAACTGTTGCGCAATGGCCTGTTGCGTCTCGCATTTACAGGCATCAAGACACCGCTGGATTTTCAGAAACGTTTCATGAAACCTGTGGTGAACTATATCATCCGCAAACATACCGACGGTTGTTTCTTCGACTACAGCCAGATGCCGACAGACAAGCAGCAGCCACGTTTTACCTTCATCAGCAACCACCGTGACATCGTGCTCGACTCTGCTTTTCTCGACGTGAAGCTCATCGAGGCGGGCTATCCCACCACCGTAGAGATTGGTATTGGCGACAACCTGCTCATCTATCCCTGGATCAAACGATTGGTGCGCATGAACAAGGCATTCACCGTGCGCCGTGGCTTGACACCTAAAGAGATGTTACGTTCTAGTCAACTGATGAGCAGCTATATTCATTATGCTGTCCAACAGAAACGCGAGAACATCTGGATTGCCCAGCGCGAAGGTCGTGCCAAGGACTCCAGCGACCACACGCAAGAAGCGGTATTGAAGATGCTGGCCATGGGGGGAGACCTGCGCGAACTGAACATTGTGCCGCTGACCATCAGCTACGAGTTCGACCCTTGCGACTACCTGAAGGCACAGGAGTTCCAACAGAAACGCGACAACCCAGCTTTCAAGAAGAGTAAACAAGACGACCTCGACAACATGAAGACGGGCATCTTTGGCTATAAAGGACGTGTGACGTATCATTGTGGCAAACCCATCAACGAGTGGATTGACGAACTCGAAGGACTCTCCAAACAGGAGTATTATGCCGCCCTCTGTCAGCGCATGGACCAAGCCATCCACCAGGGTTATACACTCTACCCCAGCAACTACGTAGCCCTTGACCTGTTGAATGGTGACACCGCACAGGCCAGCCATTACAACGAGGCCGACCGCCAACGCTTTGAGCAGTATCTTGCCAAGCAACTCGCCAAAATCCATATTCCCAACAAGGATGAAGCCTTCCTGCGCGAAAAAATGCTTATCATGTATGCCAACCCCGTCAAAAACAAAATGACCGCACTATGAAGCCTCTGCCTTTCCTCGCTGTTGCCTTTCTGGCACTTCTATCCTGCACCCAAGATGTTTACGAAAAGGGTGAAGGGACCTACTCTCGCATGCAAGCAGAGATGGTATTGGCGCACGCCAACAGCGACAAGCAGATAGACTATGTGGTGACCGATGAAGACGAACGACTCGTCACCGCCCCACCCTTCACTACTAGTTGGATCACCACGGCCGACTCAACTTATCGTGGCATCTTATACTACAACAAGGGCGAGAAGCTGGCAGAGGCCATCAGTTTCAACAGGGTGACGGTCCTGTCGCCCCGACAGATCAAAGACATCAAGACGGATCCTGTCAAGATTGAGACCTGTTGGGTGAGCACCAACAAGACATACTTAAACCTTGGTGTACGTCTGATGGTAGGCAACACCACCGACACCAAAGCGAAGCACTTGGTCGCTGCCCATCTGGTGGGCAAGCAAACGAACAGCGATGGCACGAAGACCATCCACCTGCAGTTCTATCACGACCAGAACGATGTGCCCTCCTACTACTCACTCCGCACTTATTTCAGTATCCCCTTATCTGACTTTACCGCCGACTCTGTCAGCATCAGCATCAACACCCATGAGGGCATGACAAAATACGTTTTTCCCATGGTTGCTACACAATAGTCATCTATTCACCATTATCAATATGACACAAACAGAAAAAACTCAAATAGAAGAAAGGATTGTTGACGTGTTGAAGACCGTTTACGATCCTGAGATTCCTGTCAACATCTACGATCTGGGCATGATCTACAAGATCGACGTCAGCGAGGAGGCCGCCGTCGATCTCGACATGACGTTCACTGCTCCCAACTGTCCTGCCGCCGACTTCATCCTTGAGGATGTCCGCACCAAGGTAGAAAGTGTCGAAGGTGTGAAGTCTGCTAACATCAACCTCGTCTTCGAGCCTGCATGGGATCAGTCCATGATGAGCGAAGAGGCCAGAGTCGAACTGGGATTTGATTGAGTTGAGAGTTGAGAACTGAGAACTGAGAGATATGATTAGATTTGTAGGACTACCAACATGAAACGGGAAAAAAGTATCTTACTGGAGAAATCCGAAGTTTTTTCGGGTAGAATCGTCAGAATGTATCAATACCTCACATCTCAGAAAAAAGAACTTGTAATGTCGAAGCAAGTCTTACGAAGTGGAACCAGCATAGGAGCAAATATTGCCGAAAGCAGAAACGCTCAGAGTACCGCAGATTTCATACACAAATTAAGTATTGCTCTCAAAGAATCAGACGAGACTTTATTTTGGCTAAAAAGTTTATATAACGGAAACTATTTAAATGAAAAGGAATTCGATTCTATACATACTGACGCAGAAGAACTGGTCAAAATGTTGGTCAGTTCTATCAACACGCTCAAAAAGAAGTATCAAATCTAATCATACCTCTCAGTTCTCAACTCTCAGTTCTAAACTATGAAGAATATTTATTTTTTATCCGATGCTCATTTAGGCTCGTGGGCCCTTGACCACCGTCGCATGCAGGAGCGCCGTCTGGTGCGCTTTCTTGACAGTATCAAAGACAAGGCTGGTGCCATCTATCTGTTGGGCGACATGTTCGACTTCTGGTACGAGTATAAGTTTGTAGTGCCACGCGGCTATACGCGTTTTCTTGGCAAGTTGTCTGAGTTGACAGACATGGGCGTGGAAGTCCACTTCTTCACAGGCAATCATGATATCTGGGCTTTCGACTATCTTGAACGCGAGTGCGGTGTCATTCTGCACAAACAGCCACTCACCGTCGAACTCTACGGCAAGATCTTCTATCTGGCACATGGCGACGGTCTGGGCGATCCCGACAAGAAGTTCAAGTTCATCCGTGCGCTGTTCCACAGTCCCATCTGCCAGAGTCTGTTCTCTGCCATCCATCCCCGCTGGGGCATCTGGTTCGGACAGACATGGGCCAAGCACTCGCGCATGAAGCGTCCTAACGGTGAAGAGCCACCATACATGGGCGAGAACCGTGAGCACCTCATTCTCTATACAAAGGAATACATGAAGACGCACCCCAACGTGGATGTCTTCATCTACGGTCATCGTCATATAGAGGTCGATCTGCAGGTCAGTAAGAAGGTGCGCACCATCATCCTCGGCGACTGGATTTCACAGTTCTCCTACGTCGTTTACGACGGCGATCATCTGTTCATGCAACAATATATCGAGGGGGAAAGCGTTGTTTAAATTTAACTGAGAATTGAGAGGTGAGAGGTATGATTAGATTCGAGCGTATCAACCAACGCTGAAAATAATCACACCTCTCACCTCATTTATAATCAGTTCTCAACTAAAAAGTAATCATACCTCTCAGTTCTCAACTCTCAGTTCTCAGTTTAAACCCTCAACTCTCAGTTCTCAACTAAAAAAAGTAATCATACCTCTCAGTTCTCAACTCTCAGTTCTCAGTTTAAACCCTCAGTTTACAGAAGGTTCATTGTGTCTGTGGCAATCATCAGTTCCTCGTCTGTAGGAATAACCACCACCTTTACCTTTGAATCGTCGGCAGAGATGATAGCCTCTTCACCACGCACGTTGTTCTTCTGCTCGTCGAACTTCACGCCCAGGAACTCCAAGCCCTTGCAAACCTCTGAACGCATAGATATCTGGTTCTCACCGACACCAGCAGTGAAGACAATCACATCTACACCACCCATGGCAGCTGCATAAGCACCGATATACTTCTTTATGCGATAGAAGTACATCTGCTGTGCCAACACGGCACGAGGCTCACCAGCCTTGGCAGCGTTCTCTACATCGCGCATATCGCTCGAACCGCCAGTGATACCAGCCACACCGCTCTTCTTGTTCAGCAGGTTGCTCATGCCATCGGCATCCAGGCCGAGCTTCTTCTCAAGGAAGGTCACAGCGCCACCGTCGATGTCGCCAGAGCGTGTGCCCATCACCAGTCCTTCCAATGGTGTCAGACCCATCGAAGTGTCGATACACTTACCATCGAGCACAGCAGCTACCGAGCCGCCATTACCGATATGACAGGTAATCATCTTTGTGCCCTCGGCTTTGATGCCCAGGAACTCGCAGGCGCGGGCTGACACATAACGGTGTGAAGTGCCGTGGAAGCCATAGCGACGCACGCCATACTTCTCGTAGAGCTCGTAGGGGATGGCATACATATAAGCCTTGGCAGGCATGGTCTGGTGGAAGGCGGTGTCAAACACGCCGACCTGTGGCAGACCTGGCATCAGCTCCTTCACAGCGTTCACACCCTTCAGGTTGGCGGGGTTGTGCAGTGGAGCCAGGTCAGAGCACTCCTCGAAGGCCTTCAGCACCTCGTCGGTCAACACTACAGACTGGTTGAACTTCTCGCCACCATGCACCATACGGTGACCTACGGCATCAATCTCGTCGAGACTCTTGATGACACCGATTTCTGGATCGGTCAGCAGAGAGAAGATAAACTTGACGCCCTCGGTATGTTCGGGGATGTCGTGCATAATCTGTTTTTTCTCGCCATTGGCCAGCTTCACCTTGACGAAGGCATTATCCAAACCCACGCGCTCAGCGCCACCGCTGGTCATCACGCTCTTGTCGTCCATATTATACAGGGCGTACTTGATAGACGATGAGCCACAATTCAAAACTAATATCTTCATAATTATCGACCCCCTCCCAGCCTCCCCCTGTATGGGGAGGAGTATTTACCTATAGGAGTTATAGGGGCATTCTTTAAATGATTATTCTAATTGTATCCACTCCCCTCCATACAGGGAGGGGTTGGGGGTGGGTCCTACTTCTTGGCATCCATAGCCTGACAAGCTGTGATAGCCACCATGTAGTAGATGTCCTCTACCGAGCAACCACGCGACAGGTCGTTGACAGGTCGTGCAATACCCTGCAGGATAGGACCGATGGCGATTGCATCACCCAGACGCTGCACCATCTTATAGCCGATGTTGCCCACCTCAAGGTTGGGGAATACCAGCACGTTAGCCTTACCGGCAATGTCAGAACCGGGAGCCTTCTTGGCACCTACACTGGGAACCAAAGCAGCGTCAGCCTGCAACTCACCGTCAATCTTCAGGTCGGGAGCCATTTCCTTAGCCAGACGTGTGGCCTCAACGACCTTGTCAACCACCTCGTGCTTAGCGCTACCCTTAGTAGAAAAGCTCAGCATAGCCACACGGGGCTCAGCAAAGCCAGCCACACTCTTGGCAGTCTGTGCGGTGCACACGGCAATCTGCGAGAGCTGAGCAGCATCGGGCATTGGCGTAACGGCGACGTCGCCAACCACCAGTACGCCATCCTCGCCATACTGTTTCTGCTTGGAGATAAGCAGCAGTCCACCGCTCACGCAGGTGATACCAGGAGCACACTTGATGATCTGCAGCGCAGGACGCAGTGTGTCGCCAGTGGTAGAGAGTGCGCCAGAGATCTGACCATCGGCACCTTCGGTCTTGATAATCATACAGCCCAAGTACAGAGGGTTCTTCACCAACTCACGAGCCTGCTCGATGGTCATGCCCTTCGACTTACGAATTTCGGCTAACTTCTCGGCCAGTTCCTCGCTCTTCTCGTAGTTCTCTGGGTCGATGAGGGTGGCTTTGCCGATGTGTGTCAGCCCCTTCTCCTTTGCCAGAGCCTCTACCTTTGCAGGGTTACCAATCAGAATAATGTCGGCCATGTCCTCTGCCAGAACACGATCGGCTGCACACAGGGTGCGCTCTTCCTCTGCTTCAGGAAGTACGATGCGCTGCTTGTTACTCTTAGCACGCGCCACAATTTGACTTAATAAATCCATGCTTTATTTGTTTTATATTTATTTGTAGATAATGTTTGTTATTCCATTCCCTCGGTCAGCACGGCTTCCAGCTCCTCGGCAGAGAGATGCAGGCGGAACTGTCCGTTGCGGGCGATGGAGATGCCGCCCGTCTCTTCGCTGACCACAATGCACAAGGCATCGCTCTCTTGCGACATGCCCAGGGCGGCACGATGTCTGAGTCCCAGCTCTTTCGGGATGTCCAGATCGTGGCTCACAGGCAGGATACAGGCTGCTGCCCTGATGCGATGGTCGCGCACAATCATGGCGCCATCGTGCAGTGGTGAGTTTTTGAAAAAGATATTTTCTATCAGTCGCTGATTGATTTCAGCGTCAAGTTCCTCACCGGTCGATACCACGTCGTTCAGGGGTGTGGTACGCTCTACCACAATCAGTGCGCCCACCTTTCCCTTGGCCATCGACATACAAGCCATCACGATAGGCATGATGTTCTTTTTCAAATTGGCTTTGTCTGCTTCCTCGCCATGCACAGGCGAGAACAGACGCACAAAACTGCGGATGCGACGATGGGCACCCAGGTTATAGAGGAATTTTCTGATTTCGTCCTGAAACAGCACGATGATGGCAATCACTCCCACACTGACCAAGCGGTCGAGGATGGTGCCCAACAGGCGCATCTGCAACACCTGCGACACGAACAGCCACACCACCACAAAGATGAGCACACCCACAAACACGTTCAGCGAGCGCGACTCACGCATCAGCCTGTAAACATAGTACAAGCCTATGGCTACAAACAGGATGTCGAGGAAATCTTTCAGTCCGAATTCAAAAAACATGTTTTCTTCTTTCGCTTATTTAGTACTTTTATCTCGATGTCATGCGGTGGTGCTTCTCACAATCCTGACGCATTCCACCGCCTCTTTCACATCGTGCACTCGCAGGATAGAGGCGCCCTTCATCAGGGCAATGGTGTTCAGCACGCTGGTGCCGTTCAGGGCGCGGTCGGGTTCTGTGTCCAACAGGCGGTAGATCATTGACTTTCTCGAGATGCCCACCAGCAATGGCAGCTCCATCACCTGCAGCCTCTCCATCTCGCCCATCAGACGGTAGTTGTCCTCCAAGGTCTTTCCAAAGCCGAAGCCGGGATCCAGGATGATGTCTTTCTGCCCCAGGTCGCGCAACTGCTGCACCTTCTTGGCAAAGACCATCAGCGTGTCGTGCAGGTCTTTCTGTACCGACATCAGGATGTAGGGCACCTGCAGACGTGCCACCGTGCGGAAGATCTGTGGCACCTCGCTCGTTTCTGCATCCAACTGTTTGCCAACGATGCCCGTCACGCCGCCTTCCGACACATCGTTGATGATGTCGGCACCCATCTCCTCGACTGCCATGCGAGCCACGGCAGGTCGAAACGTATCTACAGAGACAATGGCATCGGGCACTTCGCGCTTCACAATCTGCAAGGCGCGACGCATCCTCACGAGTTCTTCTTCTTCGGTCACTTCGGCAGCACCGGGACGGGTAGAGAAAGCGCCCACATCGACGAAGGCTGCCCCTTCGTCCACAATCTGGCGCGCGCGCTCAGCTATCTCTTGCTCCGTCTGTTTCCTACTACCGGCAAAGAACGAGTCAGGTGTAGCGTTCAGTATGCCCATCACGCGCGGCTCGCTCAGATCGAGCAGTTGTCCCTTGATATTCAGTGCGTATGCCATCGTAGTATCCTATTTGCCTGCAAAATTACTTAATTATTTGCAATTAACGGCAGGAAATGGAGAAAAATAATGGCTACCAATTAAGAAAGTTTTTCGGATTTCTGTAGCATTTCGAATAAAAAAACAGTATCTTTGCACGACCTTAATAAAAACCATGAACATTATGAGCAAAACAATTCAATTCAGCGTACACCGCAACCCTCTGAAAGATGCCGAGGGAAAAGACACTTTTCAAGTGAGACACGAGAACTTCTACACAGCACGAAGAAAGGATCTGATGCACCATCTGCAGATGCACAACTCGATGAACCCGGAAATGATGGAACTGGCACTGAACGTGCTGTCATCCGAGATTGTGGACTTCCTGACCGACAACAAGCGACTGCATCTGGAGGGCATCGGCACGTTCTCGCTGAAGGTGGGATTCAAAAAACGCTTCGACGAGGATGGCAACGAACTGAAAACGCAGTTCACCAATGCTGCCGACATCACTGGAAACGACGTCGCCATAGAGACCATCAACTTTACTCCCGACAAAGCGCTGCTCGACAAGCTGAACCTAGACGGCTACCACTTCACCAACAAGACAGGACGAGGCAGCGTGGGACACTCGGTTATCTATACCAAAGAGCAGATTATCAGACAGTTGAACATTTATCTGGACGAGCACCAAATTATTACTCGCTCTCAGATGATGCACTACTTTGGCATGACACAACACATGGTTTTGAAATGGCTTGAAGAACTGACCTCTGGCCCCGAAGCCATGCTTACGTGTACAAAAGTGGGCACTACAATGGTGTATAAGCGTAAGTAAAGCAACTCTAAAGTTACGCTTTAGCAACTCACGACTTAAGTCACAAGACCTTTTGACTATAGTCGTGAGATTTTTCGACTTAAGTCGTGAGGTCTTTCGACTTAAGTCGTGAATTAGAAAAGCAGCACTTTACGGTTGGAAAAGTGAAAGAAAAAAGTAAGCAAACGCTTGGTGGTTCGCTTACTTCTTAGTACTTTTGCAGTCAATTATAACAATAAGGTATGGACATTAAGGAACTATACAAGCTATATCAGCAGCATCCGTGCATCACCACGGATAGCCGCGACTGCCCCGAAGGCAGCATCTTCCTGGCGCTGAAAGGCGAGAAGTTCGATGGCAACCTCTATGCAGAGGGCGCCCTGCAGAAGGGGTGTGCCTATGCCATCGTTGACAATCCCGAGGTGGTCAAAGACGACCGTTACATCCTTGTTGACAACTGTCTGCAGACCTTTAAGGACATTGCCCGCGAACATCGTCGCCAGTTCAACATCCCCGTGATCGGCATCACGGGCACCAACGGCAAGACCACCACCAAGGAACTCATCAAGGCAGTGCTCTCTGAGAAGTACAACGTGCTGGCCACCGAGGGCAACTTCAACAACGATGTGGGTGTGCCCAAGACGCTGTTGCGCCTCACCAAGGAGCACGAGATAGCCATCATCGAGATGGGGGCCAGTCATCCCGGCGACATCAAGACGCTGGTAGAGACGGCCGAGCCCACCTGCGGACTCATCACCAACGTAGGCCGCGCCCACCTGCAAGGCTTCGGCTCGTTCGAGGGTGTAGTGAAGACCAAAGGCGAACTCTACGACTATCTGCGCTCGAAAGAAGACGGACTGGTGTTTATCAATGCCGACAACGACTATCTGGTAGATATGCTGACCGACGATATGTGGTGCACGCCCTACTCTACCGACCCCGACAACCAGTATGGCTGTATCTCGGGCGAGGTGCTCAGCTGCGACCCCCTGCTGAAGTTCCGCTGGCGCAAGCCCTTGATGGAACTGGAAGAGACGGGCGCTTCGCAGAAGTGGCACAAGGTGCAGACCAATCTGATTGGCTCTTACAACATAGACAACCTGCTGGCTGCCATCGCCGTGGGCATCAACTTCGGTGTGGACCGCAAGCAGATAGACCACGCCTTGGAGACCTATGTGCCCACCAACAACCGTTCACAACTGGTTGAGACCGAGAGCAACCGCCTCATCGTGGATGCCTACAATGCCAATCCCTCGAGCATGATGGCTGCGCTCGACAACTTCCATACGATGCAGACGAAGGAGGGCGAGGGCAAGATGGCCATCCTTGGCGACATGCGCGAACTGGGAGAAGTCAGCGGCGAGGAGCACCAGAAGATTGTAGATCTGCTGGCAGCCAGCGGACTGGAGAACATCTGGCTGGTGGGCGAGGAGTTTGGAAAGACCCGCACCGACTACCGCAAGTTTGCCGATGTGGAAGCTGTCAAGGCCGAACTGCAGCAGCACAAACCTCAGCATCAGCTCATTCTCATCAAGGGTTCTAACAGCACCAAGCTCTATCAGTTGCCAGAGCTACTCTAAACTTTTCTGGGAAAAATTTGCTGAATCAGCAAAAAAGCAGTAACTTTGCAGCCAGTTTTGGAAAAACTGACAGCAATCGGGATGTAGCGCAGTTGGTAGCGCACTACGTTCGGGACGTAGGGGTCGGGCGTTCGAGTCGCCTCATCCCGACAGCAGAAAGCAAGAAGGTGGTCGATGATTTCGGCCACCTTCTTGCTTTTATCATAGTTTCACATCTGGAACAACCTGTCCGTCCAAGAGGTTCACAATGCGCTGAGCATAGCCCGCATCGCGTTCCGAGTGCGTCACCATGACAATCGTGGTGCCCTCCTGATGCAGCTCGGTGAGCAACTGCATCACCTCCAGACCATTCTTTGAGTCCAGATTACCCGTAGGCTCGTCGGCAAGGATCAACTTAGGGTTCATCACCACCGCACGGGCAATGGCCACACGCTGCTGCTGACCACCACTGAGCTGCTGAGGGAAGTGGTGGGCACGATGGCTGATAGCCATGCGGCGCAGCACTTCCTCAACACGCTGTCTGCGTTCCTTCTTGGGAACACCAAGATATGTTAAAGGCAACTCAACATTCTCTTCTACGTTCAGTTCGTCAATCAGGTTGAAACTCTGGAACACAAAGCCTATCTGACCTTTACGGACCTTGGTGCGCTGGCCCTCTTTCAGCCTACCGACCTCCTCGCCATCAAGATAATAGGTACCACTGGTGGGGTTGTCGAGCAGACCCAATATGTTCAACAGGGTTGACTTGCCACAGCCCGAAGGACCCATAATGGCGACAAACTCTCCTTTCTTCACCTCGAGCGACACGCCGCCCAAGGCCACGGTCTCCACCTCTTCCGTGCGGAACACCTTCTGAATGTTTTCAATCTTAATCATAATCGAGAGACCCACCCCCAGCCCTCCTTGTATGGAGGGGAGCTAATAGCTATGCTGGTAGGCTTATAGGGTCATTTTTTTGTTTATATTATTGTTCTGTTTTGCATTCTGACCTTCCCCAGTGCTTGAGGGAGGGGCTTCTATTCATTCTTCAAATAATCCACGGGGTTGCTGCTAGCCACACGATAGCAGCACGAGCAGACCACACCAAAGACAACAGCAAACACAAGTAGGATGGCCAAGCCATAGACTGGCGACACCAGCGAGATCTTCTCACTGAACTGTTCGAGCCACAAACGAGCCACATACCAAGCGCCTAAGACGCCTGTCACAACGGCTGGCAGCGCCACACGCAGGATGTCGATGACAAACAACCTGAGCACATCACCGATGGTGGCACCGTTAGCCTTGCGGATAGCAATCTCTTTCTGGCGACGAGCCAACTCGCCTGCCAGATAGCCAACCAGACCTATCAGGGCAATCGTGAGCGCCACCAAGACACCTATCATCACCGTTGAGCGGAAGTGACGGGCATCGGTATAGAGGTCGGCAATCATCTGGTTATAGGGCACGATGGCAATATCAAGATTGTCGGTCACGATCTCCCGTAGCTTCTTGTTGGCTGCCTCAAGCCCATCCATGGAGTGGAAACGAATGGTGATATGGTGCATCTGCTCGGGACGGCGACTATAGAAGCACACACAGGGGCGCGTATCTGGATCGGAGATACTACCCACACGGACATCCTCGAACACGCCCACAATGGTGTAAGGGCCCTCGTATGAGGTGCAGATGACCTGCTTGCCTACGGCCTGATCCCAACCTGCCAACTGTTTCATTTTCTCTTCAAACTGGCGACTCACCATCACCTCGCGCAGCGTGTCGGTCTGTTCTGTAAAGGTGCTGCCGGCAATGACAGGAATGCGCATCACATCGAAGAAGTTATCACCCACATAGAACCAGTCAGAGATATTCATATACATACGGTCATCGCCAGGCAGGAAGATATTGTCACCGCTCTGATATTTAGTCAGATCAGCATATGACATCGTGATTCCCTCGACCGACGACAGTTTGCTCAACTCGTCATAAGCCAGCTGGCGCTGCTCTTTCGAGACACCATCCATATCGACCATTCCCAATTTGGCATAATCATAGCCGGGATCGTCGTTCACCATCAGTTTATACTGTCGGCCTACCACCATCAGCAGCATGATGAGGAAGGTGGCAGACGCAAACTGCAGGCCAAGCAGCAGGAGTTTCCACAGGCGGTGTGTGTGGCTGTAGTTCTTGAAAGCCGTCGTGACGGGAATGTGGATATAGATCCATCCAGGCACCAAGCCCGTGACCAACAGCACCACCAGACAAGTGAGCAAGATGAGGAGCATATTACCACCCAGTTGCAACAATACCGTGAGCGGGGCGCCAACCAGTTCTTCGATTGTGGCTTTGAACACCCATAGCAGCAGGGCTGCGAGCACCAACGACAGCAACAGGTGGACAAGACTCTCTGCCATCACCCTCAGATAGATATGGCGACTCTCTGCACCATAGCACCTATGCACAGCCATCTCGCGGGCCCGAAGGCTGACTCCACCAATCACCAGCAGCAGATAGTTCATCACGGCACAGCCAATGAGCACGGCAGCCAAGATAGAGAGTATCCACGTCATACGCAGCGTGCCGTCGTCGTTCTTATGGTAATCGCGCAGCGGACGAACAGAGAAGCCCAGACTGACACCGGCTTTCTGGAGTTCCTCTTGAGGCAGGTTTTCTTTTTGCATGCGCTCAATCTGAGGTTTCAGGTCGTTGGGAGTGATACCCTCTGCCAGACGCACATAGCCCATAAAGCGGTCGTTGCCTATCCAGTTGTCGCGCCCGTCCCATATCAATTGCGTAATGGTGGGCATCGACACCAAGACCTCCAATCCGTGCAGACGGGAGTTCAGAGGCACATCCTCGTACACGCCGCCAATGGTGAGCATCAAGCCGTCACGCTTGTTGTAGTACACCTTCCTGCCCACCACAGACAGGGGATTGGCACTGCCAGCCAGTTTCTCAGCCAGCGAGAGCGGTATCATGCAACAGTCCACCCGACTAAGCGTCTTCTTCGCATTGCCTGCCAGCACGCGGAAGGGGAACACATCGAAGAAACAACTGTCCGCCAAGGCATAGTTGGTGCGCACGCGCTTGTCATCGTCAGTCACAATCGGCATGTCCCAAGCGAAAGTCGTGTAGCGTGTGGCGGCCTCCACCTGCGGACAGTAGCGTTTCAAGGCAGGTGCCACAGCACCAGGCGTCTGCGAATAGTGCTGGTATTCGCCGTCGTGAATCACGTCTTCGCAGGCGATATAGATGCGGTCACTCGTCGGGAAGAAATTGTCCCACGACTGTTCAAAACCAGCCTTGCCTACCAACACGATGCCTGTAGCCAAGCCTACGGCCAGGCACAATATCTTAATGAAATTGTGCTGGCCGCGCTGGTTGAGAGATTTTAATATATTCATTGTTTATTTCTGAGTGATATAATAGTTCATATGGTCTGAGTGGCTATCCACGAGTGCCTGCCACTCCAGCGTCAGTGCGTCACCGTGGCGATGACGGCTATAGTAAGACACGCTGGCAATGCTTTCGTCGGGCAACAGCGTGTAGCTGATCTGACCGACAGGCTGACCGAAGCTGGCCTTTGACTTGTTCCAGCGGCTATAGCTGACGGTATAGATGCCATTCTCGAGCGAGTAGTCGAAACGACCGATGCACCGCCACTGACTCTTTCGCCACACGAACTTAGTACGGCTGGTCAGCATGCCATCAGCAGCATATTGGTACTCATAGCGGAATATGGGTTTCCGTATACTGTCCCCCTTGTGTTTTACCTGTTCACGATATACTTCCATCATCGTTATTTCGCCATGGGCATCACGATAAGTATTGCGAACAAAGCCTGCTTCGCCATCCCTGATGGCTGAATCAATCAGATGATTGACAGAGGCAGATGTCATCACTTGTGCATTTGAAATCAGAGTCATCAGGCACATCACCAAGCTAATCATAACCTTTTTCATAATCGTAAGTATTTAAATTGTTACCACTTTGTTTGTTTTTACATTGCAAATTTACGATCATTATTGGTTCGATGCAAGCTTTTTGGGGTCCCCAAAGACCGTTCGTCTAATCTTTAGACGGTATGTCGTATGATTTGTTGACACTCACTCTCCACTTACTGCTTTTTACTCTGTTTTTATACTGTTCACAGGGTTCTCATTGGCCGTGCGCCAGCTCTGAATGATGATGGTGGCAAGGGTAACGACACCCACCGCAAGGAAGGCCAATGGGAAGAGCCACCAATATACAGGTGTGCGCTCGGCAAAGCCCTGTAGCCACTGTGTGCCAATGTACCACGCCAAGGGGGCTGCCATCACAAAGCTACCTACAAGCAGCCACACATAGCGACGGCTGAGCATGACCAGAATCTGACTGGTAGAGCTGCCCATCACTTTGCGGATGCCAATCTCCTTGCGACGATACTCTGTTTCGAACATCGTCATACAGAACACGCCGATGAGCGTGATAACAAGACAGATGAAAGAGAACACCATGACCTGACGGATGAAGCGGAACTCCTCCTGGTAGGTACTCTCAAGCGTCTGGTTCAGGAACCTCACATCTGGCTCATGCGGTGCGCCGAGCTTCATGCAGATATCCTTAATCTTCCGGCGCATTTGTACCTTATCGGTGCCTGCTGCCACACGCACGTTCATCACCCCAAGGTTATTGGTCCACCCACGACTGAGATAGGTCTCGCCATAAACGATGAAGGCCATGGGCGTGTCGTTGTTGTCCACACGGGTAGAAGCAAAGCGCACATTCTGGCACACACCAATCACCGTGAGGTCGTCATCCAGCAGTTTTTTGTCAATCTCTACCCAGTCCCATTTCTTGCGGGCTGCTTCATTGATGATATAGCAATCGCCATCGTGCTCCATGAAGTCATGGCCTTCAATTACCTGAATGCCCATGGTGTGAAGATAGTGCCAGTCCACGGGCAGAACCGTGAACTGCACCTGATGATTCTTGTCACCGCGTCCCCAAGCCATATATCTGTCGCCAGTTCCCAGAGAGAACTGCGAATAGGCCACATCAACCACACCCGTCTGCTGCATCAGCTCCGAGCGCAGGGCATCCTGCTTGTCTAACAGTTCCCAAGTATCCGCATACAGAATCTCGTCCTTGTCGTAACCATAGTCGGAGTTGAAGATGTAGTAGCTTTGCAGATAGAGGATGCCGATATAGACCACCATCACGCTGGTGATAAGGAACTGCAGACAAAGCAATAAGGTGCGCAGTTGGCGACCCTTAGGCGTAAGTCCGAAGGAACCTTTCAGGACGAGTGCAGGTTGGAAACTGGTTGCATAGAAAGCTGGATAGACACCAGCAACGATACCAACAACAATGGCTGCCAAACAAAGACACACCAATAGCAATGGATGATCGCCTAAGGCACTGCTGCCAACGGTGAGTTCGCTAATGAATGGCCACTGCGACAACAGATAGCTGACTATGACTGCCAACAGAAATGCTAAAAGCGAAGTACATACAGACTCAGCGACAACGACCAGGCGGAGCGATGACACAGGACTGCCCAACACGCGACGTGTGTTGATGCTCTTGATACGCATCGGACTCTCAGCCAGCGTGAAGTTCAGAAAGTTGATGGCAGCGATTATCAGCACCAAGAGGCACGAAAGTTGGAGAATCCAGTCAACAGCCTTGTTACCTCTGTCATGCTCAGGGTCAACACCTGCGAACCAAGTCTCTGTGATGGGTTGCAGGCGCAGGTTGAGACTTTCTTTCGTTTTTCCCTCATCCCATTGATCCTCAACACCGTGTTCGATGTACATCTGATGCATATTCTCTACCAACGGGGTTAGAATCTGTTGCTTGGCTTTCTCCGTATCCATCTGCTCCCTCAAGCGCAGATAGCAGTTATAGTTGTAGTTCTGGAAGTTTCCCTCATTCTCGTCTCCCATACAGCCATAGACGTAATTGTCGATGATGCTGTTGTCAGGAAAATCTTCATAGACACCTCTCACAACAATGCTGTCCTTGTCGTTCCACATACAGCGACCCGCCACTTGCGTAGTCCCAAAATACTTTACGGCTACTGAGGCAGGAATGATCAGTCCTTTCTGGTCACCATCCTTCCAACCGAGTTTGCCGTCGAGCAGGCGTGGAGCCATAGTCTTCAGCGCATCATTGCTAACCTTACAAGACTTAAATGTAAACTCAGTACCGTCTTTCGTAAAACGACTATCATTCTGCCAACACTGCAGCAAAGCCATACCTTCCACCTGAGGCAACTTAGCCAACTCGTCTGCCAAGAAGCGGTTTACATTCGACTGCCACTTGCTGTGGTCAAACATCGCAGGCACTTCCACGCGATAAAGCTGCTGATAGTTGGTCAGTCCTTTATTATAGGAATGGTTGTACGCGACTTGCGTCAAGAACAGGTAGCAGGCAGCAAAGGCTACCGTCAGTCCTAGGAAGTTGAGCACCGTGGCCGTCTTGAATCGGCAAGCCATGTGAAGCATATTTCTAAATACATTCATATCGTAATACCTTGTTTATTTAATCACTAACACCTCATTATCCTTGAATGCCTCGTAACCACTGGTGACAACACGTTCGCCAGATTCAAGTCCTTCAAGTACCTCGTAATACTGCGGATTTTGGCGACCGATGCGGATATTGCGGCGATAGGCTTTTTCTCCGTTTTTGTCAAGTACGAATATCCACTGGCCACCTGTGGTCTGGAAGAAGGTGCCGCGAGGGATGATGACGGCCTGCTCGGGCTGACCCAGTTCGAGGTCGATAAAATAGGTCTGACCTGTACGGATATTTTCCGGGCGCTCACCTTTGAAGATGAAGTCGCAACGGAACTTGCCCTCACGCACCTCAGGATAGACCTTACGCACTTGCAACTGATACTGTTTGTCGCCTCGTGTAAAAGTGGCTAAGAGCCCTTGGCGCACACGGTCGATATAATGCTCGTCGATCTGTGCCTGCACCTTATAGTCGGAGAGGTCGTTGAGCTGACCAATCTTCTGACCTGGTTGGATGCTCTGCCCTAGCTCCACATCGAGCAGTCCCAGTTCACCGTCGATGGCCGAGCGAATCTCGAGTTTATCCTTGCGCTGTCGCACCAGCACCACGTTCTTGCGCATGTTCTGCAGGTTGTCCTCCATCTGATCCATCTGAACGGTACGGTAGAGTGAATCCTGCTTCAGGCGCTTGGTGATGAGCGAGCGCTTCTTGACAGAGAGCTGATAGTCCTCCTGCGACTTGATATAGTCCTCCCTGCTGATGAGTCTTTCGCCATAGAGGCGCTTGTTCTGCTCATAGGTGCGCTGCTTGCGCTGGGTGTCCATATCCAACTGGGCCTGCTCCGTCTGGTTGTTCAGTCGGTCCTGTTGCATAGCCACCTGGGTGTTGCGCAGCAGATTCTGCTTCTCTGCCAGCTCAGCCTCAGCATTCAGAATTTGCAAATCGAGATTGCTGTTTGAGAGGCGCACGATGACATCACCCTTCTTCACGTGCGTACCTTCTTCCACCACCTTCTCCAGGACGATACCACCCTCTTCGGGCGATATCTGAACAATCTGGATGGGCAGCACTTGTCCGTTGGTGCGCACATAGTCCTTAAACTCAGCCCGCTGCACGTCGCTGATAGTCAGCTCGTCACGATTCACCTTGAGTGTCGAGGCATGATTGCCGAAAATCACCCACAACAATATCAGCAGCAGCAGACAGGCGCCCACCACATAGGGTGCTTTCTTCATCAGTCGCTGTGTCAGTGTCTTCTCTATTACTCTGTCCATATCGTTTCACCTTTATAATATCTGACTAATTGTTCCTTCACTATCGCCATCAACTGGCATTGCAGCAGGGTGGCTTTCGAGTTGAGCAGCTGGGCCGACGTGGTATGCACATCAATAGCCGTTGAGAGCCCTTCCTCAAACTGACGATGAGTGAGCTTATAAGCCAAAGAGTCTGCCTGCACCTTTTCCCGCATTTGCATGATCTGCTTCTGATAGCCTTGCCAGTCTTGCCACGCTTCCACGCTGAGTTTTTCCAACTCCGCCCGAGTCTGTTCAAAAGACTCTCGGGCTATTCCATAATTGTTCTTGGCCCGTCGTATGTTAGTGATAGTCTGAAGGCGGTTAAAGAGCGGTATGCTGAGGGTAGCGCCAACATATTGTCCCATATTGTTCTTCATCTGATTGCGAAAAGTCTCAGCGGCATCATTGTGCAGTGTTTTATAGTATGTGGTGCTTAGACCTGCGCTCAAATAGAGAGATGGCAACAGCGATGCACGGGCCTCATGCCAGTCATGCTTAGCCGCCTGCATCTGATAAAAAGCCTCTTGAAGTGAAGAATGAGAAGCAGAAAGCGAAGAAGGATTGTCACAACCTGAAATAAGCGAGCATATTGATTCCCGCTGCTCAGACAAGTCTACATGCTTCATGCTGAGTTCTTCGTTTAACGGGAACGCCATCATCTTTTTCAACTCAAGCAGAGCCGAGGCACAGAGGTTCTGCTGACGGATGAGTTCATAGTCGGCCTCAGCCTTTTGCGACTCTACCTGAGCAACATCGGCAGCACTCTTTCGCCCCACCTCTTCCAACAGGCGCACCTGTTTCAGCAGTAACTCTGACTCACGGACTTTTTCTTCGGCCATCTTCACCAATCCGTCGTAGTAGGCAGCATTGGCATAAGCCTGCAGGGTATTGAGCGCGACCTGGTCCTGCTGCTTTCGCAAACCAGCACGTCCCATCAGCACACTGGCCTTTGCAGCCTTCAACGCATGCAGACGACTGAACCCATCAAAGACGGGCAGCGAGGCAGACAACTGATAACCGTTATAGAAGGTACTCACGTCGGTATAGCCATTGGTCTCCGGGTCGATAGCTCGACCGAAATTATACTGAGCACCAACGCTAGCATCAACGGCAGGCAGAAGCCGACCGATGGCACTTGTCTTTGCAGCCTTGTAGTTATCGAGTTCTAACTCGGCTCGCTTCACTTCATGATTATGTGCTACAGCATACTGCATGCACTTCTGCATCGTCCATTCGTTTTGCGCCGCAATGCGCATGGACACCAAACTCAATAGTACAATCAACGTCGTTTTCATGCTGCAAAATTAAATCTATTACTTAACATTACCATGCCTTTAAAAGCGCGAGAAGGCAAAACGTCTAAAAATTATACACTCTCACGTATGATTCCTTGACGAAAATTCACTAATTTTGCAACATGAATAAATATGGAACCATACTCATCGCAGACGACAATGCTTCGATTCTGACAGCAATGCGCTATCTGCTGGACAATTCTTTCAACCATGTCTTGACCACCACCAAACCCGATGACATTCTGAAAATCATGGCTCAACAGACGGTTGACATCGTGATACTCGACATGAACTTCACCTTGGGCGTCAATAATGGCACCGAGGGCTTATTTTGGCTTCGAGCCATTCACAAACAGCATCCTCAGACGCCCGTGGTCTTGCTGACGGCATATGCTGATGTCAGCCTGGCGGTGAAAGGTCTGAAGAATGGTGCCGCCGACTTCATCACCAAGCCATGGGACAACGACGAACTGGTACATAAACTGAAAGATGTGCTTGACATGCAGAGCGAGATTGTGAGTCTCGATGAAATGGAGAAAGAGCATATCCGTCGCGCCATAGACCACTGTCATGGCAATCTCACGCAGGCTGCAGATCTTCTGGGCATCACCCGACAGACGCTCTACAACAAGATGAAACGACTTTGAGAACGGAGAACGGAGAGTTATGATTACCTGGGGGATTATAATAGGTGTAGTGATATTGTTGGTGGGGGCCATCGTGCGCCATCAGCGCAAGCTCAGGTTGCGTGCCCACATCATGCAGGAGGCGATACGCAACCAAGACTTCACTTTCCGCTTGCCAACGCATGGAATGTTCTTCGGCGAACGTGCCATGCAAGAGACGATGAACCAGTTGGGAGAGAGCATCCGTCAACAGATGAACAAGAACGAGGTGGAGTCATGGGAACGGCTGACCCGTGTGCTGACCCACGAGATGATGAATGCCACAGCACCTATTACCAGCATCAGCCAATCACTCTTGAACCGCGACGATGTAAAGGGTACGCCTCTCGAGGATGGCGTCCGCGCCATCTATGAAACATCTCAGCACATGAGCAACTTCGTGGTTAACTACCGAAAGATGTCGGAACTGGAGAAGCCAACCATGAGCAACATCCACCTGCATGCCATGATTGACGATATCAGCAATGCCTACCCACTGCTCACATGGGAAAAGGAGATTGCCGAAGACCTGATGGTACATGCAGATGCCGGCATGCTGCGTCAGGTTCTCATGAATCTGGTGAAGAACGCCATTGAGGCGGATGCCAAAAAGATGGTTATTCAGACAGAAAGAAAAGAAAGAAGCGACAGCACCCTACTCTACATCAGCAATGACGGAGCCCCCATCCTTGCCGAAAACCGCCAATCGCTCTTTGTTCCTTTCTTCACGACAAAGCGCAGTGGCAGCGGCATCGGTCTTTCACTGAGCCGACGCATGATGATACAACAAGGCGGTTTGCTCGAACTTGCAGACACGCCACATTCAGGATGTCACGTCACCTTTATCCTGTCACTCCAGAATCGCTCATAAACAAAAAGGCGGCAATGGGATTGTACTCCGATTGTCGCCTTTTGAATATATAGGTAAAGAATAGTTATATTATGCCTTTGTCACATCAAAATGTGTTATACTTCTCATCGATTAAGAACACAAGTACATCTTGCATTGCGCAACAAAGATAGGCATAAAAATCCTGTCCTGCAATAGCTAAGACAAGATTGTAACAGCGAAAGACAAGATTGAAATAGATTACAGACAAGATTTAAAGGGCCTAACAGCTATTTCAGCGCATTCTTCCTAAAGTCAGACGGACTCATACTGAAATGCTGACGGAAACAACTGCAAAAATAGGTGTTGCTGCTGAAGCCACTCTCGGTGGCAACCTGCACAATACTCTTTTCGGGACTGCCCACCAACAACACAGCCGAATAGTCTAATCGAAGAGCCTGCAAGTAACTGCTAAGTTTGGCATACTTGCTGCCCTTGGAAAAGATGGTTCCCACACGTTCTTTAGACAGATGGAAGCGATCCATGATGGTCTGGCGTTCAAAGTGCGGATTGAGGAACAGTTGTTCGCGCACTATGACATCGTTGATATATTGGAAAAGATGCTCGTCTGTCATTGCATCCAACTCAGTCGGCTCAGCCTGCGACTCGTTCTCCGTTCGCTTATTCTCCCAATACTTCTCTCTGTAGTTGGCTGTCTCTGCTATCTGCTGTGCCAAGATCTTGTTCTTACGGCTGATAGCTCTATTCTTGAAAACCACCACAACAACAAAAACGATGAGCAACAAAGTCAGAACACCAATGCATGTAGAAAAGTACATGACCTTTCTGACTATTTCACGCTGATGCTCGGCCTCTATTCGTTGTTGCAGGGCTTGCTCGTAGGCAATATGCTCGCGGACAGTTGCTTTTCTGACACCTTCCTCTATCTTTTCAAAAGCAGCAATCATGTTGCCCTGATCGCCCAAAGAAGCATAAGCCGCCGCAATATAGTTCTGAGCTTGTCTGCGATAGAACCGGATATAATCGGCTCTTTCTTGCTCGGTTTCTGGTTCTCGGTCACTACCGTCATGATAGTTGTCGGGATGTAGCTCGTAGTCATCCAGATGTTCAAGGATAAGACGAGCCAGCGGCAATGCCTCGGTATATCTGTCGCTTGTGCCAAGCGAAACAATCTTTCGCTTCATGGCAATGATAAGGGCATCAAGTTCATTGAAGGCGCCGCGGTCGCGCTCATTATGGAACGTGGCTTCAAGTTCATAGATCACACTGTCCAACTTTGCCATTCCCTCGTCGTGATGTCCCATCGTACAGAGTGCTGCACCGATCTCGGCCTCAGTGCGCAGCGCATTGGTCTGCTGACTGGGCCCCATCTGATGGCACAAATCGACATATTGGTGCGAACGCTGTATCCAACGTGCCGTATCGTTCTGCATGCGGGCGGTATATGACAACACCTCCAATACATCAAGCAGGTCTCTCTTGTCGGCCTTGATGGAATCGTGACTCAGCAGACGTTCGCCAATGACACGTGCTTTCTCTAATCTGACATCCTTTGGTCCACCAAGCAACGAGTCGGCCTGGTCGTACATCTGAGTCATACTGTAGATGCGTGCCCGGCACTGATCGGCCTGCCACTCGCTTAAGTGACCCACTATGACTGCAGAATCCACAATCTGCAACGCCCGCTCTGGCTGATAGCCATAGATTCTCATGGCAGCTGCTTGAGTGTAGAGGGTGTCTGATGGTTGTGGTTCACGGGCAGGATTTTGTTTCTTCTCCGTATTCGTACAGCCCACAACCGTTGTCAAGACACCAACAACTATCGGCAGGAGGCATGCTTTAATCATATACTGAAAAGCATTTATTGTAATCAAGTTAAGATTCTGTTTCATCAGTATAATAAGTTAAGGTGGTCAGTTATTCCAATTAAAGCAAATCAAGGGAGAATAATCAATCATCAATGATGGTAATGCGGTGCTGCGTGCTGCGATAGCGCTCGATGTCGGCAGGTGTGAGTTTTCCCAGATAGTCTGCCACGCAATCGCGATTAAGTACCTTCGTAGAAACGAGGAACGGACAGTTCTTCAGCATGTCGTAGAAGCCTCCACGGGAATAATAGTCGATGGTGGCCACACTATATTTCCGGTGAAGATCCAAAGGTTCATACACCCGACTGTCTTTGTTGAGCACCTTCACATCAGAAACGGTATTACGCTTGCTGTGAATGGTATATGTCATACCCGACACATGAGGGAAGAAACCCTCTTCCAAGGGCAGATTAGACGTACATTTCACCAGCATGTCGAACAACTGCTGACCTGTGACCTCAATCTTGCACATCCTATTAATGAAAGGCAACGCGTTGACCACATCACCATAGCAGACGCTTCCGGCGGGAATGCTGTTGCGAAGACCGCCACCATTCATCAAGCCTATGTCGGAATCCAGGAAATCGACATAAGCGTCTGACACCAGATCACCGAGGTTGGTTTCTGCCAGTCGGCACAGTCTGTCGCCTTTTGCATCGTTGATGGTCAGTTCATAGTCTGTTTGGCAAAGCTGACGCGAGGTAACCTCGTGCATGTCGGCATTGACACTATCAATGGTCGTAGCCACTTTCTCGCTTTTAAAAGGTATGTCGGCAGCAGCTATGAGCGACGTGAGAAAACGGCCATCGCCGGTGATGACAAGTTTGCCGACGTTGGCAAATCGCGTGCCAGTCTGCGTGACAGGAACGAGTTGTCCATCGAGGTTTCTCACCTCTTCACGCTCAAAGACATGATGGGTATGTCCGTCGAGCACCACATCGACACCGCGGGTAGCTGCCACCAGACGATGCGAGGTGACACCCGTTTCGCCCTCTTCCTCTCCAAGATGCGACAGCATCACCACGTAGTCGGCACCTTCGCTGCGTGCCTTATCCACATTCTGCTGCACCAGCTGATAGAAATCAGCAGTACGCATGTCGTAGAGTTTACGTCCATTCAAGTCAAAGAAGGCATATCCTTCGAGTGTCATCGACTCGGGTGTCGTCACACCTACAAAAGCCACACGCTTGTCGCCATATTGCTTCATGACATAGGGAGGCAACATCGGCTGCTGGCTCTGTTGGGAATAGAGGTTGGCACATATCACCGGGGCATGCATCTGGGGCACGAGCTCCATGAGGCGTGGCACGCCAAAGTCAAACTCATGATTGCCCAGGGTCAACACGTCGTAACCAGTGCTGGATATGATATTGGCGATATACATGCCCTCTTTCAGCGTGCATGCCACTCCACCCGAGAGATAGTCTCCACAACTGACGGCTGCTGCCCAGGCGGTATCACTCTTGGCCACAGCGTCGCGCAGGCCTGCAATCTTGGCATAGCCGTCTATACCACCATGAACATCATTATCGTAGAAAATGACAATGCTCTTACCCTTAGATGAATCATCTATTTTATTTGACAGGTTTTTCGTGGTGCTGCATGCTGCAAAAAGGCAACACAAAGCACTCATTGCAGCAATTTGTCGCAGCTGTTGCATTGTCATCCTATTCATTAAACTACTCATAGCAAAGATATTTTCGTGACAAAAGTACATAAAAATATTTATCTTTCCAAATAATTGCCGTCATTTTTATCAGACTGCTCCTACTGATAGCTGACGTAGGGACGCAGACGAGCAATGGCCTCAGGCGAGAAGTCGGGCAGCAGAGAGAGTTGCTGCAGGTCGGTGATGGTGCCGTGCTGACGACGATAATCGACAATAGCCCGAGCCTGGTAGTAGTTGATGTAGGGATGACGCCGCAACTCATTGAGCGAAAGATGGTTGATGGCCAACTGACGGACGTGGGCATCGCCCGTTACCCGCACATACTTCTTGACATCGGCAGGCAGATCGTCGATCTCATTCAACTGTTCCACACTGACATAGCCACCAAGACGCTGTCCATAGGCCACAATGCGACGGGCATAATAGCTGCCAATGCCAGGCACGCGTTGCAGCATGGCAGTATCCAGAACGTTCAGGCCGACGGTCTCGCCTTCACGAATCTTTGAGGTGTGATAAAGCGTGTCACGATGGTTATCAGCTGCACTGCTCACGAGTGTAGAGGCGGGTTGATAATCAGAGGAGATGCGGATATAAGGTTCCAACTCACGATACTGCTTGACAGTGAGGCCATAAAGGCGGGCAAAGTCGTCCTTTGAGCGATAGATGCCACCCGAAGCCCGATAGCGGTAGATATTGCGCACCTGCCAAGGTTGCAGCCCGAGGCGCAACAACTGGGTGCTGTCTGCCGTGTTGGGGTCGAACGGGAAACGCTCGACGCGGCGCGCTTCTGTCTGATAATAGGGCTCAGACTTCGGCTGTCGCTGACTGCCACGCTGCCAACCAGCCACCGGTTGTGCCGTTTCCTCATCAGACACATCATCGTCAAGGATGCCAACAGCCACAAATGCCACTAAGCCCAGCAGCAAGAGGGCTACGAAAACACGACGATCGCTCTTGTTGATATAGAAGAAGTCGCGCAACCTCATATCACACCAAACTGATGGAGGAAGATGAGCAGAATGCAGATGGGACAGACAAAACGAACGGCAAAGATATAGATGCCGAAGAGGCGGCCACGGAAAGTTCCGCCATTGGTGAACTCATCCTTGACGACTGCCTTTGGCACATACCACCCCAGGAACAAGCAGGTGAGCAGTCCGCCCGTGGGCAGGAATATCTGACCGGTGAGGTAGTCGAACCAGTTGAACAAGGACTTGCCACCCACCATGAGCCACTCACGACCATCGCCAAACGACAGCGAACAGAACACGCCAATCACGGCACAGGTCAGCGTGACAATGGCGGCAGCCTTGCGACGCGAGATGTTGAGTTCTTCGTGGAAAAAGGCGGTGCTGACCTCGTGAAGAGACATTAGGGAGGTCAGGGCTGCCAACGACAACAGGGCGTAGAAGAGCAGGGCTACCACCTCTCCAAGGTAAGGTATCCCAGAGAAAGCCTGTTGGAACACGCTGGGCAGGGTGATGAACACCAGTCCGGGACCACAATACTGACTGGACAGATTGGGATCGCTCATCAGCTCGGGGGCATTAGGATAGATGGCAAAGAACGCGGGGAATATCATGAGACCTGCCAGAATGGCTATCAGCGTGTCGATGCTTACGATCTGAAAGGCTGACTTCGTGAGGTGGGTGTCTTTCTTGAAATAGCTGGCATAGGTGCAAAGACAGCCCATGCCCACACTGAGCGAATAGAAAGCCTGTCCCAGTCCGCCCAACAGCACATTGCTATCGACCTTCGAGAAGTCGGGGTTAAACAGGAAGCTGACGCCTCGGCCGGCACCAGGCAGGGTGCATGAAGCCACCGCAATCACGATGAGCAGAATGAAGAGCAAGGGCATCATCATCTTAGACCCCTTCTCTATACCTTTCTCTACGCCACGCGAGATGATGAAATGGCACAGCAGCATGAACAGCAGCATACAGACAATGGGCTTCCACGGATGGGCAGAGAAGGTCTCGAAATAGGTCTTCACATAATCGGCATCGCCCATCAGATGACCAGCTGCAGAAGCATAGATGTACTGCAGACACCAGCCCGACACCACGACATAATAGCCCGTGATCAGGAAACCAGTGAAGACGCCGAAGAGGCCGATGAGGCGCCAAGGGGTGCCATTGGCCAACTTGGCATAGGCACGAGCCGTGTTGGCCTGTGCCCGACGTCCTATGATAAACTCGTTGAGCATACAGGGTATGCCTAATATCAGCACGCATGCCACATAGACAAGAATAAAGGCTGCACCACCGTTTTGGCCAGTCATATAGGGGAAACGCCACACATTGCCCAGTCCTACGGCCGACCCCGCAGTGGCAAGTATGATGCCTAACTTACTACCGAAATTTGCTCTTTCCGTCTGATTCATTTCTCGTATCCTGTTAAAAACGGATGCAAAAGTAGGAAAAAAAAACGAAACTTGGGTAATAAATCGTAAATAAAATCAAACCGACAGCACCAACCTAATAAGAAAAATAGCAGAATGAACTACAAATTGTAACCAAAGGAAGTAGCTTTGCACGGTACTCGGACTTCTCTTTTTTGCATCTCTTGTTGCAGAATTACGGAATAATTCGTATTTTTGCGACCAGTTTACATCTAAAAGCAATTCACATGCTCACATTCATCAAGAAATACCCACTGTCTATTCTCTGTATTGCGCTCGTATGGTATCTTTCTATCTGGTTCATGCCGCCCAAGGAAATGGAGTTGCCAAGCATCAACTTTCTGGATAAATGGACCCATTTCGTAATGTATGGCGGCACATGCGCAGTCATTTGGTGGGAATACTTGCGTAGTCACCAAACATTAAATGCCCGCAAGCTGATCTTGTGGGCATGGCTGGCTCCCACCGTGATGGGAGGCGTGATTGAGCTGGTTCAAGCCTATTGCACCACCAACCGCTCAGGCGAATGGCTCGACTTGGCTGCCGATGCAATAGGCGTAATGATGGGTGCTGTTATGGGACTTGTTTACCGATGGTTACATTAGCAGAGCCTGTTACCTCGGCATTGTTACCACCACCATAGACATTACCTGTGATATTAGCGCCCAAAACTCTTTTCTTAGTATAAGTAGGCTTATTATTTGCATCCAAGACAGGATTGCCATCAGCATCGAGGATTGGAAGTGATATCATGTTGATATCTTCGCCCGTAGCCGTACCAATATTTACCTGCGTATTGCCAATCACCTTAGCAGCATTACCACCACCAAAGACATCACCAATAGTACCTATTCGGCCATCAACAGCATAGTCGCCCAGCACCACATTGACATTGACGGTGGGGTTAGCAATCATCACAGCATTGGTACCATAGCCGCCACCATAAATGGTGCCTATGTTGGTAAACGACTTGACATTAACTTCAGGGTCGCCATACAAAGGCGAAGAAGCAGTTTCAATCAGAGATCCGTCCTCGTTATAGCCATAAACAGAATAGCCTGCCTCGTTGCCACCACCATACAGTTCGCCAATGACAACAGGCCTACAGCCAGTTTCCTCAATGTTAATAGTAATCTTACCACGGATGGTTCCACTGATATTGTTACCGCCAAACACGCGATTGAAGTTACCGTTGGTAATCGTCAACGTCACATCGTCGAAGACATCAGCTGCCTGAGCACCACCATAGACCTCGGTCAGACCAGGGATACATGCCATAATCAGTTTAGCCTCTGCATCCATCGGTGCACTCTTACCGCCACCATAAGCCTCGTCAACATGGAAAACACAGAGAGGTATGCCATTATTGTCAACCTCTTCAAGAACCGTCAAAGCTACTATACGCACATTACCCTTCGTATTGGATCCACCAAAGACACGATGAATAGTGCCACCTTTGACATTAACAACAGCCTCACCACTGCCATAGGAGTAGCGGGCAATGAAATCGGCATTTGTCGCTCTTTCCTCCTTTGTATCCCATCGTTCATCATTCTCAACATCGGAGTAGTCCAGGAAACCGACATTAGCGCCTGGGTTCTTTTTCTTTATGTTGTTAACGACGATACTATCCTTTCCGTTACCGCCTCCAAACAGTTCGCCAATCTCGAAAGTTCCATTGACTTCCACATTCGTAGCTGGTGTTGAGGCTGCATTGCCACCGCCATAGACCTGTCCAATACTGGTGCGGTCGCAACCATCAATGATCACATGGGTAGAACCATTAGCTAAATCCAATGGCATATAAGCTGCCATGTTACCACCACCATAGACAGCTTTAACATCGAATGACTCCAGCACAAAATTGCCATCGGCACTCTTGGTACCAGGTACTTTAGCCGTCTGCGGACCTTCCGCAGGATTGGTGATACGTGTCTGTCCTGCACGTTGAGTCTTATAGACATGCACCAAGACATCGCCCTGAGGAGAGCTATTCACATTATTACAACCAAAGATAAAGCCCTTCACAGCGCAACCGCGAGCATCGTCTGCCACATTTTCATTCAGTTTCACTGTGACATTCTTTGAAACACCCAGGCTATCGTTTTCAGTTGTTCCCATACAGCCACCATAGACATTTTGTTCGATAGTGCCTCCCGTGAGATTGACGGTAATCACGCCATGGTCATCGCCGCTCTGCATCTTTCCATAGTCAGGATTATTCACTTCCTCGCCAGATGAAGGATCAATGATTTTTGCCATAGCGAAATAGGTTCCGACAGAAGCAATACGACCACCACCATAGACAGAGCCAAGTATCGTACCTTCCTGAACATTCAAAATCGCATTACCTCCAACAACACCGGAAGTCAAAGCCATAGAAGAGCCCTGTCCACCACCAAATATATTACCATCATAGCCCGTAGTACCTACCGTACCTATCACCGTAGCAATATCATTATCTGCCTGGCGAATCGTTGTCACTGCATTGTTCAACACGTGACCATCCTCACCACCACCATAGACTGAGCCATAGACCTTGCCACCGAGTACGTTGACAGACGTCGAGGCCACATTGGTACTGGTATTAAAGAAGATACGTTTGTCGCCCATGCCTCCACCATAGATATGGCCTACAGCAGGATTGGCAACAATATCGGCAGCACTGCGTGGTACACCTACAGTACCATCCGTCATTAGAATCGTGGCAGAGCCAAGAATGTCGGCCATCTCACAACCGCCATAAACATTGTTCAGTACATGACCGCCACTGATGGTCACACTCGCATTTCCTTCCACACGACCGGCAGAGCGGAGCCATTTGCCTGGTGCATAAGGATAATAGCCAGAACCACCGGCAAACACGTTACCATAGAACGTATGGCCATCGGTGGCACTGGGATAGCCGCCACGAGCCGAGGGTCCATCCTCGTCGGCAGGCATCTCTGGATAGTTACCACTTGCATCAGCATATTGGTCGTGAGGACGGCCATTATGCTCGAAAGGCCAGTGGTCTGTGGGTGCCAATGTCTCAGCATCCCAATCTGAATAAGCCCTATCGGTGCCCACTCCACAACCAATCTGTCCGCCTGCGATAATCACATTGGTATTTCCCAACACATGACCACTCTCACTACCACCATAGATAGAACCCGTTACTAAGGCCTGATCACTGATGGTGAGTTGTGTCATATTGAAATAGCATGCCACCTCTAGGTTCGGGTATAAAGCAGGATCGTGCATTTCGCCTCGTCCAGCACCAAACACATGCCCAAAGTCATCAGGACCGCCCTCGGCTGTCATGGTGGCCCCCGTGGCCCCAATCAGGCCACCACTGATCGTCACCTGACAAAGGCCGCCCGACAAGCATTCGTAGGGTTTGCCCAGCGGCAGTGTAGCAGCGGGATGGGCCGTGTTATAAGCCTCATCGACAAAGGCATACTTACCCACCGTACCCATGGCGCCACCACCATAGACATTGTGAGCCACATGGCCGCCAAAGATCTGCACGTGAGTGTTGCCCCACACCTGACCCGACATGGGGTTATAGTAGTATTTTCCGCCTTTGACATACGTATCGGTGCCGCAGCCGCCACCATAAACATTACCACGGTAGGGATGGCGCGGACCACCATTGACATTACGGTCCAGGACGCCTATCAGTCCACTGTATATCTTCATGTCGGTATCGGCAAACGTGTGACCATTCTCGCCACTGCCATAGACCGAGCCCGCAATGACAGGTCCGGTAGCAGAACCAGAGGTACCGATGGTGACATGCGTCTCATAGACCCATGCCATCTGGTCGTAGGGATCCACGCCGTCGTCGCCGGGTACAGACACATCACCACGCGAAGCGCCAGACACCATACCATTGTTCAGACCCGTGGTACCAATCTGACCGCCCAGGATCGTCACATGGCATACGCCCGTGTTGTTGGTATGAAGCGCCGTTGGCAGACCTGTCTCGTTACTGTAGGTAAAGTCACCCACAGAACCAATGGCGCCACCGCCATAGATATTATGATGAATCATGGGCGAACCGCTGATAACAATATGCGTATTACCATTTACCAATCCAGCCAACTTATCTTCTACCTTTCCTTTTCCGCCACCATACACGTTGCCATAGATTGCACCGCCTAAGCCCTGTGCGCCGATGGTACCACCTTTTACAGACACATAAGTATCGCCAACAACGTCCGACTCTTCTCCGCCGCCAAACACGCTCTTAGCCACCGACATCACCTTGTCATTAGAGACTGTTGTGTTACCATCTATGGTCAGGGTTACATCACCCGTGACAGCGCCAAGGCTTGTTAGATCCACCGGCGTGAAGAGGATATGATTGGTTTTGTCAATAGCCGTCTCTACAGAATTAACCACATCACGGTGTTGCCAAGTGTAGGTCACTGTTGAAGGAAGCACAGCATCCAGATAGGCACCCAGATTCTCGTCGTAATACGGTTCTGTTTGGAAATTATTATTCATCACCGCTACAGGTGGCAGACTGGCCGAGTAACCAGCTCCAAACACATGTCCCTCAACAACACAGTTGGTGAGTGTTGACTTTACCGGTCCAGCCACCATACCAAGATTACCACCTCCATAGAAGTTACCCACACACTGGCTGAAGAGATTGAGTGTGCCAAGCGGGCTTGTTGTAATCGTACAATCCTTTAATTTCGATGTAACATCGTGAGTGGTAGCCAGCGAGAAGCTGACATAGTCAACAAACAGACGGGCCACGTTCTTCGTGTTGTCAGACATGGGGATAAACTGATAGTCGATGCGCGACTCCACGCCAGAGGCGTTGTATCTGTATTGTATGCCATTATTACCAGAAGCCCAGGCATTCCAGTCGATGTTGGACACCTTGTTCTGGTTCTGAGGATAACGGCGGTTATAAGAGTTGCCGCCATAGCCAGCGCCGAAGAAGGTGCGGAAGATGCAGTTGGAGGCATTGGTAGCCACCTTCTTATTACTGTTCATATCGCCAAACTTCGGACCGCCACAGAACTGATCCACACGACTGTTGGTGATGACCGTCACGATGTTGCCCTCGGCAATATGGGCTGCATTGATACCACCGCCATAGAACTCGTTGATATCGGCATTATCTATCTGCCACACGATGTTGCCCGTATCGTCGGCACCACCAGCTGCGCCAATGCCCTGCATGCCCGTACCGGCCACCTTGTCGAAACGGCCACCATTGATATAGCATTCGGCATTATCGGCATATTTATTACTAGGACTATTATAGTAACCCGTCAGGTAGAAGATGTCATAATCGCCACCAGTGACAGAGATGGGTGGATGCGGACTGACGAATTCCTCTTGTGTCTTGTCTTGATGCACACCAATATGGAATTCCTTAAACCACACATTGCTGCCCACATGGTAGTAGGTCACAGACTTTGCTTCTTTATTGTATACCTCTGCACCACCAACGGTCACCCACTGTTCTATCACTCCACCCAGAAGAATCATCGGGCTTTCCGCTCTGTCAGTATTCGCTACATTTGAGTTAACATAGTCATATTCCAACTGCGTGACACGGAAAAGCCCCGTGTTGGTACATTCAAACCAGCCGTAGGGCTGCATGATACCCAGGTTGTAAGTTCCAGTACCACCGAAGGACTTTTGAGCCATGCCAAGACCTATCACATTCAGAAAGTCGATTCTGACGGGATGCACCCTTTTACGACTGTCAAACCGGAGAATATATGAATAGTCTGGCTCGTTGTCCTTATCCAAGTCTATAGACATGATTGTAAATGACTTATTTTTAGTCTCATCCGAAAGTTTCAGACTATGCACATTGCCCACCAGCACGATGGCATTATCGTAAACAGAGCCAGATGGTGCCAGTGCTGTGACAGCTGCTTGCATCGTTGTATAGACGTTCTGACTGCTACCATTGAAATCATATGCAATGGCATTTGTATAACGAGCGCCATCACCTATCGTTGTCACATAAGCAGGCGTACCGTTATTCATACTCTGATTATACACCACGTCGAGGTATTCATCTGATACATACACACACTTAGCCCAATAGGGTTCTATGGTGATTGATGACACGCCCTCTGGCACATCGAAGTAGGCGCCCTGACTAAACACGCGCTCACCTTCACTATACAAGTCCTTGTCGGTGCTCTTGCGATCAGCAAAGTTATAAGGTGTTGTCAGCGTGATATCACCATCCTCGTCAACCGTTGCCGTTGCGTCCGAACCAGTAGAGAAACCATGTGTTCCCCCACTGATGCTTACAATTTTCCATCCCGTCACCACCTTATTGCCTGTATAGTTCTTCGTGCCCACATCATTATAATAAGGCAACTGAACCTTATAATAGTTGAAATTAAAGTGTGCAGGATCCTTATCCGTGATGTTTGGTGTGACCGATGTCACCTCAATGTTAGCACCAGCCGGTGCACCACTCGATGCATTCTGGATTTTGATGGTCAGCTCACCAAACTTACGTCCTTGGTTATATTGTGTCTTCTTTGTAGCAGCATCGCTGGCAAAAGCCTCGGCATGGTCTGCGTCGATATTAACCACTGAAGAATACTTGCCTGGTGTTTTAAGAATAGGATATGGCGTCGTACTACCTATCTGCGAAGGTTCTAACACCCATTTCTTCATCTCGTTCACGTTTTCTTCACTGCCTGTTGCCCACCATGCAGCCAGTGCTCTGTTACTGTTGAGCAAATGACGGTAGAACTCAAAGCGCTGCAAGAAGCGTGTTTCGGCAGAAAGAGCACAGTTGTAAACATCAATCTGCCTGTTTTGAACATAGGAGGCGCCTGCCCAGAAATAGTTAAAGTTGCTAACCCCCGCCTGATCGCTTCTGTTAGTGATAATACTACCATTGTAGATAGGGGCCTTTGAAGAGCCACTGACCTCACCATAGAACATGCAGTTCATCACCATAGTCTTGAGATTGTTTGATTTCGTGGCAACATTATTATATCCCACGATACCACCCACATAACTACCTCCAGAAACATGGGCATAACTAAAACAGTTGATGACACGTGCACTACCATCGAGCAGGCCCACAATGCCACCTACATAGTTGCTACCACTGATGGTACTGCTACAGTTCGTCAGCGTGTTATAGCCATCTTTGTCCGTTTCCACCGTACTATTAGTTGCCAGCACACCACAGTTGTAGATGCGAGTACTGCCCGTAGCCTCGCCACATATAGCGCCCACGTTCGTTCCACCACTGATGCTGACGTTGTCTATAATAACATTCTTGATGATGGCGCCATCGGCATAGGCAACCAAAGGACGATCAAGCCCCGACAACACAATCATATCACCATCGATCGTTCCTCTGAAAGGATCAGCAGAGGTTCCTATAGAGGCCGTCGAGGTGAAATCAGCTGCCAGGATATAATTTCCCGTCATATCCGTAATATCGCTGGAAGAAGACACCTCCGTAGGCGGCAAGAGAACGGTTTCATCGGAGGTCACGTAACCAGGTCTCGTAGCTATGGCCCTGATTTCAGAGCCATTTTCTTTTGTTATCGGTCCAGTGTATAATGGTGATGAAGACGTGGCAGGATCACCATTCGTTGTATAGTGGATCTCCACGTCCTCACTAGGGCATGTCATCACAATCTTGTTTCCTAAAATACTGAACACCGGTCTTTCGCAGACGGGCAGTTCATAGACTTTAACATACGTAGGATAAGAATCGCTTGCAGCCTTGGCAATGGCCTTGATGACTGTTAAGTTGTCCGTCTGACTGACATTGACTGAGGTAGTGCCAGAACCAGTATATGCCGACAAGGTAGGTGTGCTACCATCGGTTGTATAATAGATGGCGGCACCTGTCGCTGCGGTAATGGTAAAAGTGCCGTCGTAATTATTCGTAATGGTAGGAGCCACAATCGTTATGGCCGACTCGAAATACCAGCGGGCTGCAGCCTCATCCGTCCAATAGCCGACACCACCACCAATGTTGACGGTTCCAGAAGGGGTGTCAATGGTTCGATAATTAGTGAGTTCGGTGCCTTCTCTGTTACCACCGGCAGGGTCAAGATAGGTCTCCGTCTTCTTGTTGACGACATCATTCATATCCTTATGTCTGATGTTAAAGGGGCCGGTGGCACTGCCGTTGGGTTTGATTTCAAACAGATGATTATTGCCGGGTGTCGTGACTGTTTCGAGGTGTACCCTCAAACGACCTACGGAATTTTCCGTAGAGCTTTCGTAGGCGGGGTTGGCCGTCAGATACTTGCCGTCGGAGATATGGATGATATGGTAGTAGTCGCCCGCTTTCTCCACCATCCAGCAACTGTTTTCCACCTGTCCAGTCTTTGCCGTTGTCAGATGTGGCTGTCCCGTAGTGTAGTCCGCGTTTGTAGCAGGTACCAGATAGAAATTATTGGCAGGAGTGCCTGCATTGTAACCATTGCCATTGGCAATATAATATACACCAGAATAGTCTGTCTGTGCCCACGCAGCGGCACTGCCGAGTGCCAGCATCGCCAAGGCAACAACCAATTTGTTGATCACTTGTTTCGTGTAATCGTATATCTTTATCATAGCTCTATCTTACTACTAATTTCTTCTGATATCTGCCACCGTCGGCATTCAACATATAGATACCTCCCACTCCGACACGGGTGCTGATGGTCTCACCGGGCTGTATGGTGAACGAGCCAACCTTCACGCCGGCAGTATTCACGATGTGCACATCGGCAGCACGACGCAGCGTTGAAGTGACCTCTATCGCATGGCGACGCAGACGGAACTGCAGGTCGCCCTCGCCCAGCTCCTCTTCAGATGGCTTCTGCTCATCGAAGGCGAACGAGGTGTCTTTGCCTACGAACAGGATGGACTGCACTTGGCGACGCGATGACGAAGGACTGGCCACGAAATACGGACGGAATGGCGTTGCAGCCAGACCGCCAACGGGCGTCACATCAAAGCTACGTCCCTCGGCATTCATGAGGTAGCCATTCGTCACTTTACTCATATAGTTGGGCACGAAGGCATAGCCATCGGCAGGCACGCTGTTCAGCTCATCATCACTGACGCCAATGGTGATGGCCGGTTCGGAAACGAAACTGATGACCTGCTTGTCGAGTCGTGCGGGGGCCACGCTGGCAGTGTTCTGCGCGGTCCATTCGCCACTGAGGTCAAACTCATAGTAGGTCTTGCCCGGGAAGCCTATCAGATAAGGCTTTGCCGTGGTCAGCAGCGGATAGTCTGAGAACTCACGTCCGTTCTCATAGTAGGTCTGGTAGGTGTCGTTGTTGGCATCCTTCTGCGCGTTCTTACTGTAATAGTAATCCCACAGGAAGGTGTTGTCCACCTGCTTGTCGTCGCCCGTGGCCTGCGGATAACTGAAGACCGCTGTGAATACCTGCTCGTCCTCGGCCGACTTGCCCTGATACTCGCGCAGCCAGTACTCGTGACCAATCTTTGCGCCGTTTGTCTCAGCCGTACGACTACCACTATAGAAGTGTGTTATCTCACCCTTATCCTGCGTAGATACCAGTTCGGCGGTGAAAGGCAGACTGACGGTTTCCCATCCCTTGTTGATGTCCACATAGAGGTCTGGCGTACGTTGATGCCACATGCGTTTTCCAGAGGCGAACGTATAGCTCAACGGACAGTTGAAATCGCGCTTATCTACCAGGAGGTGGTCAGTGATGGCCGTGAGGTTGCTCTGCACCAAGTGGCCATGAACCATAGAGGTAGGTGCCGTGCGCACGCGGCGATAGTCATCGTCCACGTCATAATCTGCATAGACAGGATCCACGAAGTAGCTGGTCAGCACTTCGTTTGTCTTGGCATTCAGTTCGGCAGAAGGTGCATAGACCAGCAGGTTGGTGGTCTCGCCCTCGTTCGTGATACTCAGCAGTCCATCGGCATCGTCCAGCATAGGTGGATAGAAGGAGGCTGGCGTAGCAGCACCTGTGGTGCCCAGTGCCCACGTGTTGTCGTTATGACCGGCAAAGTCAACGGCCGTCATATTCGGATAGGCCGGTTTCAGGTCTGTGTCTGTTATCGACTTAGGTGCAGACTTGGCAGCCAGCACAGCCGAGAGATTAAAGTGAACCTTGTCCATGACACTGCTTTGGTAGTAGGCAGGTGCACGATAGACGCGGTTGCCGGCACCGCTCAGCGACAGGCGGTTGCCATTCTTGATGATATGCACAGGCGTGTCATCGTGCGGACGTGACAGGTTGTAGCCATAGGTCAGCGTCTGTCCGAAGAAGAGGTAGTCATCGGGCCATATAGGTGCATAGGCAGCGCTGCTGTTTTCCATGCGCATACGGGCATCGGACGTCTCTGGTATGTAACCATCCGCATAGATAAAGTCACCATCCTCAAAACGGCTCTCCACATAGCCCACATCGCCATAACGGGCATCGGGCGTGGTGGGATAATAGCCTGTGAGCATCTGCTCAGACAGTTCATCATTCTCGGACTTCAGGTAGCGGTATGCCTTTCCGCCAGTGAGCTGCTGGTCATAATAGCGCTTGTTCAGGTAGAAGCCGTTCAGGTTGTAGGCCACCGTACCATTATAGAATGCCTGTGCAGACATAGGCGTAGCCACACCATGGGTGTTGGCCGTGGTCTTGTAGTTCTTGCCGGCTTGGTAATAGCTGTTGACCAGCTGGCGGGTTGTTGGTTCCTCGTCGCTAGGATTACCGAATACGGCATAGACCGAACCGTCGGGTGTTCCCGTGGTGTTGATCCAACAGTTCTCTACATAGCCATCACCAGTATCCACGACACCTGCCGACGAGAACGAGCCCGTCACGCCGAGGTTATAGACACTGCCGCAGAGTTTGCCAAACAGCGAGTTGTTCAGTCCGCTGACGGTATAGCCATCGCCATGCAGATTTCCGGCAAAGCACTGTTCTTCGCCGCCAATAGGTGTCCAGTCAGTGTAGGCCTTTGGTGCCACATCACCTTTCAGAATGAACTCCAGGTTGGCACCACCCTTCACATGACTGTCGAGCAGCGCATGTCCTGCCGTAGCACCCGTAGCAGCCTCTGTCGTCTGCAGACTCAGGTCGTAGAAATCTTTCAGCAGGTCGAGTTTGCTCTTGCCAGCATCCGACGTGCAGGTTCGACCGTCGATATATATCTTCGAGTTGCGGCTCACATCGGGATGATCCACATACAGATGATGCTCCTTGTCGGCCATCACCTCGTCCAAATCATGATAGTTAGCCACCGTCACTGGCACATAGTTGGAATAGGTCTTGCCCAGATAGGTCTTCGAATAGAACGCCAGCCATGCCTTCTGGTCCTGATACCAGTAGAGCGGAGTTCCGTTGTTCTTAAATGACACGCCATTGCGGCGCAACATCGCATCATGTTCGTCTGTGAACATCTCCCAACCGCTGGTCAGCACCTCGTAAAGACCGGGGTTCACCGTGGGTGCCTTCAGACCGAGCTTGGTGCCGGGCAACACGGCTGGTGGTGCATTCAGGAAGCCAATCTCTGGTGCGCCGCTCTCCAGTTGCAGATGGATGTTCAGCACATGGAGCTCGTTGACCAGACTCATACCTTCGCCCTCTTCATCAGGTTCGTAGTAGGTGTACTGATAAACGGCCGTCAGAATTTTCTCTGATGTCACATCCCTGGCTGTTGATTCGCGCGACACAAAGAGTGTTGTCGTCTCGGTTGGCTCAGAACCACGTATTGAGAAAAGCTTCTGGTAGTTAGGAATCGTGGCAAAGACACTGGCAGAGATTACCGAACCCTTTTGTCCTGCAGTACCGCGCTCTGTCGTGAACGAAGCAGAAGGCGTATAAGTCTCGTAGCAATAGAACACCGTGTTTGCCATGCCCTCCTTCTGGAAGGTAACAGAATCCACCTTGGCACGGTTGACAGCCGACAGCAACTTAAAGTCTTTCTCACTGATTTCCTGTCCCTTTGCATAAGGTGTACCATTGTCTATCAACGACTCGTTGACAATAAATATCTTCTGTTCGCCAGACCCTGCGGGCACCACAATGCTTGAATAGTGCAGTTGATCGTTTCTAACTTCCTCGTACTCCTCACGCGTCAGTTTGTTGCCCGATGCAATCGTGTGTTCCACGTTGTCATTATCATAATAAGTCAGAGTGCCAGGGCCGTCGTAAATGGCATCATACTCTACCGCCTTCACATCGCTATACGGACTCTTATAATAAACATCCGTGAAGCCCTCGCCATGATAGTCTGGGTCAATCAGCAAATCAAGGGCATCATAGTTGAAATCGAAATTCTCACGTGCATCTGTCAGCGAGCACCACGACTTGATGGCGCTATAATTCTCGCCTGCCTCGTAGTACTGACCGCCATAGAGGCCATCGCTCTTGACATAGTAGGCTTCAGACAGATGAGCCTTCACATACTCCAGCGCCTCCGCATTGGTGACAGAGTCGGCATTAATCCTGCTGTTGTTGTACACCTTGTATTTCCGAGCCAGTTCTTCCAGGCTTTCGTCGGTTCCGGATACCAGCTCTCCGTGCAGGATGTACGACTCTTCGCCAATCTGGAAAGTGTTGATGCAGACCATAGCAGGCTCAAATTTCGACTTATCATCCAGCGCATCGTAAGCTTCCTGACCGATTGCATTACCTTTCTGGGTGTTTGCGAAATCTTCCAATGCCACATAAGCTGGCTCCACAACAGCCTGTCCTGTGGGTGGCTGCGGCATACGCACCACCGTAGAGACATAGTCGTCATGAGCTTCCTTCGTGATCACATCGCCCACCTCATACTCACGCTGACCATACAGACCTGAGGCTCCCGTCAACGTGTATGTAGGACCCTCTATATAGCCAGACTTATCAGGCAGTGCCTTATAGGCATCCTTTCGTATCTTGTCGCCGTCAGCGTCCATCAGCGGACTATACCAGTCGTTCCAATCCTTCGGGCTGTCCATCTTCACGGTGAGCACATAGCCCGTGTCATGGCCAATATTGTTCGACGAGTGGAACAACATGTTTAGGTCTGTCACCTCCTCACCGAGTGCATTGCACACCGTGTGGTTTCCAGACACAAAGTTTTGCCAGGCCGTTGTGCTATGAAGGGTGGCATCATCTTCAAGAACGAATGCACCTGCAGAATAAGGCGTGCCATCAATGATACAAGAGTCCACGTTGACGCGGGTTTCCTTGACAAAGTATCTCTGTTCATTATCCGGCAGCTGGTGCCAGTCCCACCACGAAATGACGTCGTTCAGGTAGTACGTCATACTCTCGTTTTCCACTTTCACACCGTCAGGTGTTATCTTCTCCGTCCGCTCATCGTTAGCATAGTAAGCATAGAGGCTGGGCTGGATGTTCATCAGTCTGAGTCGTCCGTTAGAGCAAGCAGTGATGGTCAGAGGTATCTTCACCTCCTTTGAGTAGGCTGAAGCAGAGCCGACATAGGCCGATACCACCTGGTCGTAAATATACACCTCACCCTTGATGTACCAATAGTGTGCCGGCGAGGCCACGTAGCCATCGTCATAGACACCGTTGTTCGGGTAACAGTCATCCACGATACGCTTTGCCCTATGGATAAAGTTGCCGCTGGTCTGGTGGTCCAACAGCACCGTTGGACTATATATAAAAATCTTATTGGTCAGCGCCTCATCGCCATTCTTCATATTATAGACAGACAGCAGAGTGTTCTCATGAGATATCTCACTGCGCTCACCATGTTCATTGCGTGCATAGACATAGCCACCACCCTCAATGTCCTTCTTCACATTAATCAGGTCCAGTTCAATCACACCTGTAATATCGCCATATATCTTGTTTTTCGGTGTACTCCGCTCCGAGGTCAGTTCCAGATACACACCAGATGCCAATGCCATCTGATTAATAGAAGTACCATTATTACGGTCGCGTTTGTCTATGTGACTTGTCTTCCAGCTATAATAGGTTTCAGTGTCGTCAGTCTTGGCATTACCGTGCTCCACATATCTGTAAGGATCGCTAAAGTGCACATCGCTCGTCAAGCCTCCCAGATAGTTCACCACGCTATAGATACCGAAGTAGTTGCCATGAAGTGCATTCTCTGCATTCAGATAGTCATCAGGTGACTGGTCGCTCACATTCAGCGCTGGCACAGCACCAGGCTTCAGCGCCAGGTCTTCGGCAATCACCGAGTGTTTCTGATTCAGCGAGAGCTCGCCAACACGGTTGATGGTGTACTCCGTTGCATCGCCCACGTCAGCCACACGGTCCTTGGCACCCTGCAAAACCAATCGACTGCCAAATACGCCACAGAAGTCTGCACGCTGGATGGTGTTCAACAATCGTCCGGCATAGATAGAACAGAAGCCATACTGCATCCAGTATTCCGGAATCTTATAGGCAGCGGGCAAAGCATTATACTCCTCCTCACTGATACGATCGGTTACGTGGTAAGACTTACCACCAATCACCACATCCTGCTGACACTGGTATTCCAGTCTGAAGTAAGCACGCTCACGGTTGGTCAGCTTCTGATAGTCTTCCAACGAGATTTGCTGGTCCAGTCCGTAGTAGTCCGTACCATAGTTCGTGATGTTCAGTTCGCGATAGCCACCCACCAACGACAGGTTACCACCACCATAGAGACCACCCGTATGCTCTGTGCCCACGGTGATATAGTCATGGTGGTACACATCGTTGAGTGTTGCCGTGGTATTACCGAATACTGTGGTTGCATTGTTATAGCTCTCACTGTTAGACGACACGTTACCACCAGCAAACACAGCATTATGGATATGCACACCGCGCTCCACCCGGTCGTCGGCTGTCAGTCCGTCGCCTGTATAGAGGTTGGCCCATCTGCTGTCTTCCTTATCGGCAGGCAGAGTGTTCAGATAGTCGGTAGGCACATAGTCATAAGGACCGTAAACCTTTCCCTGGAACGTCACCGGTGTGCCGTTCTTTCTGATTTGCAGCTGTGGCGAAACCACCACCTTACAGTCTTCTGTCAGGTGTCCTTCGCTGTCGTAGTAGTAGTAATGGTTAGGCGAGCCCGTACCAATCTTTCGGCTGTTCTCGCTGAAGTAACCACGACCATAGACATAGCCCACATCGCCACCGCCAAACACGTTACCATAGCCAGACGCCAGTCCTTCGTCGGTACCGATTTCACCACCATACACGTTCACTGCAGTCTGTCCGAACACGTAGCCGTCGGTATAGAAACCGTGAATACCGCCATATCCCAGAATGTTATAGCCCTTACCGCCACCGAACACGTTGCGCTTCACATGACCGTTATAGAGTGTTACATTGGTGCCGCCATACAGATAGATGCTGTCCAGTTCACGAATCTTGTTGTCCACATCGCTTTCGTGCACCTTACCGCGTCCGATGGTAGCAATCTCACCACCGCCAAACACGCTGTTACGTATCATGCCGCCCCACACGGTGACAAAGCTCGTATCCACACTACTGTTGTCGTCGTAGCCACCGCCAAAGAGGTTACCACAGTCCGACAGTCGATCCTTACCCACGTGGTCGCTCCAGGTCTCATCGTTGACCTTCTCTACGTAAGTACCTCTCTCGGTATCATAGTAATAGCCAATGTAGCCATTGTTCATGGTCAGTGTGGCTCTGCCAATCACCGAACCACCTTCACCGCCGGCATAGGCGTTACGCAAGATGGCTGGCACACCATCATAATAGCCATAATCTTCGGGCAGCGCTTCTGTACGATCCTGGCGGATACCAATCACCACATTTGTCTCTCCGGGAATATTTTCCACGATGGTCTTCTTGCCGTTCTGTGCTGTCTCGCTCCTAGTATAGCCCACGTCACCTTGCCATCCACCGCCATAGACGTTACGAGCCGAACCACCCTCTACGTAAGCAGTGGCACTGGCCGTGAAGGTTCCAGCTTTATAGTAGTCCTGCACAGCACCACTGGTACCGCCGGCATACATATCCTTTATCACATTACCGCCCAACAAGTCGATATAAGTAGAACCGCTGACCACCGCATTCGTACCATAACCACCACCATAGGCGTAGTTAACAACCGTGGCACCCTTGTGGATGTGTACGTTGGTATTGTATTTCTTGCCATCCATACGCACGGCATGCGCCAACGGGCTGTCCAGACCGTCATCGAAGCCATCTGCATTCTCGTAGCCAGGCAGTGAAAGGTCAAGTGTTGGGTCGGTCTCTTTCCACTTTCGCAGCGACTCCATGTTCAGCACCTTACCATTGTTTCCGCCACCATAGACCTCATAGACCTTGGCACCGTTATACAGGTTCACCTCGGTATATTGCGACCAAGTGTCAGAACCGAAACCAGCACCATAGACCGTAGCCAGATAACCATTCTCCTTATCCTTCCACACCGGCACATTGATGTTCACTTGGCCATAGAGGGTACGGTCGGCAGAGTTGTTTCCACCGAAGAGCGCTCCCACACGAGCCTCCTCGCTACAATAGTTCACATGCGCTTCATAGACGTCGCAAGGATAGAGAGGATCGTCACCATAGGCACCACCAAAGATGCTGTCCACGAAAATGGACGAGCCCTGCGGCACATTGACAACCGAACGGCGGGTGACGCCCTCCTCATAGCTGCCACCAAACACGCTCTTCACCTGACCCGTCATCAGGTCGATGATGGCAGAACCACTGTCCGGACGTCCCTCAACGGTGCCCTCAAGTGCATTCGTATAGCCACTCAGTGTCAACGGATTGACACCCATACCAAGACCACAGTTGGCACCGGCACCAAAGATTTCAATATTCTGATATTTCGAAGTGGTCTTTGGTATCTCTACGAGTATATAGCTACGGTTCTGCATGCTGTCCACGCCCAGTCCCTTCAGGTGTCCCTGTCCTGCGCCAAAGACTTTTTTCAGTGAGTTTCTGACATGTACATTAGGACGAAGGTTAACAAACGCGTTGTCCAGACGAGGCTTTGTAAAGCCAGGTTTCGACGCACCATCAGGATAAGTGTACTGACGGTAGTGAGCATCCGTATAGTCATAGTCGCCATAGCAACCACCAAAAAGGTGGCTCACATTTCCCTGAATATACTCCACATAGGCAGAGGCATTCGTCACGTCGGGCACGTCTGCAGAATCTGGGTTATGCACCATGTCAACCACATCATCGTTGATACGGTTCATAAAGTTACCCTTGTTCAGGATGCGTCCACCCAGGTCATTACCACCATACGCATGGTCACGCACCCAAGGGAATCCCAACACATCATGACCATCGGCATCCGTGCCATTACGTCCGATATACATCTCCGTATGTCCGTAGATGTCGGCATTACAACTACCTGCAAAGGCGTTGAACACACGACCATTACCCAGGTTTACAACCACATTGCCGGCGATGGGCGCCTCAAACGAGCCGCCATAGATAAACTCAGCCTCAGCCATTTCGTCGTCGTCCTCGACATGACCTCGGTGTACACCTTCCACAGAACCTTTCAGGTTGACATAGCAACTATTCTCCGGGTGATAGGAATAGACCAGCTTCCAGGCCTCAGGGTCGAAATAGTCTGCATTTCCCACCGGACCATTCTCGCCACCGCCAAAGACCTGGAACACATAACCCTTGTTAATATTGACCGTCGTGCTGCCCCATATCTCCGACTCGTGTCCATAGCCGCCTCCAAACACGTTCAGTGCCTGACCCAGCACATCCATGCCCTGCTCATCGAGGATCACACCCGAGCGGCGCTCTGTCACATGATAGTCGCTGTTACCATAAAGGATAGCTTCACCCTCGTTCTGTTCCACCTGGTCGAAGATGGCAAACTCGCCCTTGCGGTCAACGATAGAAGCATTGATATTGATCGTCACATTACCGTTCACATGACCGGTGTTATAGCATCCACCATAGATATTTCCACCCTTCAGTCGGCGATCATGATCGGCTGCCGTTGTGGTGCCAGGCAGCAAGCCCTCGGAACTGACGTTCTCGCCCGTAGCAGCACTGATGGTGTTCCACTCCAATGCCGTCTTTGTGGCATTCCAGCGCTTGGGCTGAATCTTCAATCCGGCGAAGTTTAGCTCCAGCTTATCGCCATTGGCATCGGCATTGCCCAGCAGTCCGCCCAGGTATTCCGCATTAAAGTCGTCGGTGGCATAGACGTTGGCATTATTACAACCACCTACCACCTTATTATATACTATCACCTTATCCACAAAATCAACGGTCATCTTACCGTCTGTCATGATGCTTCCCACGTTACCACCACAGTAGAACGAACCAAACTGCGTAGTGTAAGGTATATAATCATTGGCATCACCACGTCTTGTATCCTCAAACAGCACGTTAGGCTTAATCTTCATGGCACAGCCTTCCATGTATTTGGCAAACAAAAGCGAGTCCTTCAGATTCATCGAATTGAAGCGTGAACCATCGGGAGTCTTATCGGTACTTGCCATTGTGCGCAGCACGCCCTCGCCACGGCCATGTTCATTGTCAGTCTCTTGATAATTCACCATGTTCTCGCCATTATTGCCCAAGAACACATTGTCGATGGTGACATAGGAACCAATCTTGATATGCGGCTGACGCGTATCAAAGTTGCTTCTGGCCGTCTGTTCACGTAGCGATGCGCTGTTGCCACCCACATAGAGGGCGCCCTCAACAAGTACTGGCTTCTCTGCCGTGCCACGAACCAAGATAGACACCTGTTCAGCATTCGGTCGGAAAAGGTTCAGGGCTTCTGCCGACTGCATCTGCGTGAAGCTGTTGCCTTCCAATCCCAGTATCTCGGCAGGGTTATAGTAGAAATCACCCCATCTGGGATCATTTTTCAGTTTAGGATTGTCTGTATAGGCATACGAGCCATTGCCTCCACCATAGACATTGCCATAGATACGGGTCAGGATACCCACGGTGTTACCACCATAAACGTTGCCCGAGATATCGTTACCGCCATAAACATTAGTCACGTGGCCACCCAGCACACGCACACGCGCTGCATAGCCACCAGGAATATTGTTCGGGTTATCGGTAGGATCCAGCTGTATTTCCGTATAGGGCACAGGATGATTGTCGTCGCCGCCATAGAGGGCACGCACATCGGCCTTGCGGCATCCGCCATAAACATTCTCTACGACCATGCTGTCGCCTTCCACCTGCAGGAGCAAGCCCTCCGGACTTGTCATACGCCCCTCGTTACCACCGCCATAGAGGTTACGTACAGAACCGCGAAGCAGGTTCCATCTGGGTCGTATAGCCATTTCTGCCTTGTTATTACCTCCAAACAGACGTCCTATCTGATATTGCTCACTATGCGGATAGGCGAAGGTCAGGTTGATACCCATTTCATTCTCCAGTCGTTCGTCGGTCATCAGTTCTCCTTCGCCGTCGGCATTGGGGTTTGAAGCGTCCACGATACTGTTGACCACCTTGCTGGGGTTATCCAAACAGATCACCGTACGATTTGTCACGGTGGCATTATTTCCGCCACCATAGACATAGGATACAGAACCGCCAAGCAGTTCCAGATAGGTCTTTCCCAGTTCTGGTTTCTTCAAATGGAAATAGGGATTTGGAGTCTCACCATCTTCCAATCGCATCGAGTTATAGTCATAGTCGCCATTACCACCACCAAAGAGCTGTCCGATATATATCTTCTGAGCATCGGCTGCTTCGTTGACCTTTCCGCCAACGACTTCCGTTTTGGTAGAAAGACGCACAAAGGCATTCCATGTACTATCAATCTTATTCTGTCCGGCACCAGTACCCACCTTCGTCAGTTGCTTAGGGATAGAATCAGACGCGCCGATGATTCCGGCTATGTCATTACCGCCATAGAGGTGGTTAATCAGGATATAGTTTGAAGCGTGCTCGCCATCTACATGTACAAAAGCAGCCCCTTGCACATTGGCCATACGGGCACCGCCATACACTTTGTTGATGTCGCCAGCATAGATAGTGACTGTTGTTGAGCCTTTCGTATCACCCACATTACCGCCACCATAGACGTTGCCGCCAATGGTAATCTGTGCCTGCACTGCCAGTGCAGACATCCAACTCAGTAATATGGTCATTAGCTTTCGCATTTCGTTCGTTTTTTTAGTTTTTCACTCCTTCACAATCGTCGGATCCAGTGCATCAGGATCGGCTAAATAGTAGAGGTAGCTGGGAGCCACCGTCATGGTGAGCGTCGTCTTGGTGCCGTCTTGCATAGACATCAGTCCGGTGATGTCATTCTCTGCTCGACAGTCCTTTCTGACCAGATGGCCCTCTTTGTCGTATATATCATAGAAGCTCACCAACTTCAGTCCTGTCAGGATGGGTGCCACATAAAGGTCGTTCACCACCAGTGGTACGCTGGTACTAAGCGTCTCGCCCTCGGAACTGTTCAGCATGTCTGTCACCTCGACAGCCGTCTCGGTCGTGGTATAGTTGAACAGCGGTTCCAGTCCGTTCCACTGCGTGATGCTCACGTTGACCTTACGTGCTCCAGCAGCTTTCAGTTGTATCTTCTTCACCTTGATAGTACGCAGGATGTCATAATCGCTGCCCACCAGCAGTCGCAGGCTGAGGCTGGCATAGAGGTGTTCCATCAGCAGATTCACCTTGTTGTGGTTCTTGGGTTGACCCTCATACAGGTATCTCCACAGGGTGATATTCTCCGAACTGGACACAGGTTCACCACCTTTGACGCCAGCCAGGAAGCACAGGTCAACAGGTGTCACGGGGTCTAGGTTGTTGATGGTCAGCATTGCGCCTTTGGCATAGCCGTCCGACAAGTAGCTGATAGCCGTTGACGATGCCGCAGTGGCAGGCATAAAGCCATAGAGATACTGGTTCTCGTTAGGCAGCACCCTGACGTTGCTGCGCCATTCCGCCAGGTCGGTGGCATAGCTGAACGAGCCTCTTCGGGCTTCAGTGCCCCGCGTGACATATATCTCGATGGCCTGGTCGGTGGTTGGCACGATGGCCGGTGAGCGTCTCACCATCGACGACAACTGCAGCATTTCGCCGTCGGTTGTGCCCTGTGGGTCGCTGACGTCGTCCATGCTGCAAGCAACCAGCAGCAGTGCTGCCAGTGTGCTCATCGCCATATTCTTCAGAAACATCTTCATTGCCATACACTTGCTTACCAGTTATACACCTCGTGATTTTGATTCACTTCGTTCCAGTCTGTCACAAAGACATCGTTCACCACCAGTCGGTCGGTGGCATTGCCTGCATAGTAACTATACACAATCCACGTGTGATTACGTGAGAAGTCGCCCGCCCTTTCCATCTGGAATGGTGCCTCTTTGAGAACGCCATCGACTATATAGTGGATGGTGCCACTGAGCCGTTTGTCACTCTCGCGCAGGTAGAACGGTCCTGCCTGCAGCAGTTGACCGTCGGCCACAGCCGCATTGACCAGTCGGTCATAGTACGAGGGGGCCATACCCGACAGATATTCGTAGGTCTCCGGATCTTCTATCTTGGGCACCTCTTCGGTGATGGTGGCCAGTGTGGTGGCGTCAGTCACATAGCTGTTGCCCAGGTGATAGTCGTTGCCATCGTCGCTCAGGAACAGATATTCGTCGGCAGGAATCATGTTGTCAGCCAGCTCCACGCGGGTCATCTGGAAGTCAGACAGCGTCATGGCACAGCCAAACAGGAAGCGTACCTTCGACACCATGCGCGTCACGTTGACAATAGCTGGCTGTTGTGCCGTACCAATGCGCAGCACGGGGCTATCGCCATAGACGGGCTGGTCTCTCAGCACGCCCGACATGGGCAGTCCTTCTGCAGGCACCACCGTAGTCAGGACGGTCAGTCCGAAGGGCTGGTCGCCAGTCAGCATCAAAGCGTCATCCAGTTCCTGTCGCGTGGTGGTCTCGTCCAGCTGATGCGTGTGTGCAACATTAGCCAGCACATAGACATCCACGCTGGTGGGGTTCTGAGCAAACTCGTCTGGCACCAGCATCAGGTAGGTGGCACTGCGCTGACTGTTCAGTTGACCAATGGCCGGATTCAGATAGCCCACCAGAGTGCCATCGTTATGAGTAAACACCCATATCTGCACACTGCTGATCTTGTTTTCGGCCTCCGTGGCAGCCACATCACCGATGTAGGCGCGCCGAGGAGCCGACTGCTTGTTGCTCAGTTGTTGGCCTTCTATATATATATTAAGGTATAAAGACGGAGTCACAGGCGCACGCCCTACCTCGTCGCCGCTATCATGAGAACAGCCCACGCCGCCCATTGCCACTGCCAGTAGTAGCAGTAGTGTGCGAATGATGCGATATGTCCCAGCAGTTTGTCTCATGCGGTCTTTCTGTTTATTCAAGTTCTACAATCGTTGGCGTCGCCATCTTCCAGTCGGCGGTCAGCTGTATGCCCACCTCCAGCCGTTCTGTCAGCAGGTCGGGCACCACATTATACGCTTTACGGAGAGAGTTGACGCTGACATTCAGCGTGGTGACATAGTCTTGCGTAATGACACGACGCTGATAGTCGTGTGTGGCACCACCCTCGGGTGCCAAGATACCCAACAGGTAGAAACGGGTACCGGGGTAAACCAGTCCGTTCAGTCCGCGGAAAGTGACGTTGCTGTTGTTTTGGAACTCAGCAATCACGGTCACCTCCTCGTCGTCGGGTGTTTGCAGCAACAGCGTATTACTGTTGGCCGAAGTTGTGCCGCCATAGGGAGGCAGATAAATCACACTGTTATCGGGAGCCACCGGATAGCAGTCGTAAACATAGCGCACATCGACTTCCGATGTGCTGGTGGGTTTGAAGTCGAAGCCCACAGGGCGCTGACTGCCCACAATGATGCCCGTCAGCGGGAAGGTCGTTGCATCAACGGTTATATAACGCCCGTCGGCATCGCTCAGCGACACCGTCAGCGGATTGAGCCTCATCTGCAGACACCCCACAGCATAGTGCACAGGTTCCTTGATGGCCACCGATGTGGTGTTGTTACGCACCACGCCATTGTCGGTCTCGTATCGTGCCAGCACATCGGTCCAGGTGGCCTCGTTCTCATAATAGGTTTTGCGGGTATCCGTCGTAGTGGTCTTAATCTGACTGTTGGCATAGTAGTACAAATCTGCCGGATGCGCATAACGACGAATGCCGGCCACCCTGGCCAGCGTGGTAGTGGTGGTCTGTGGAACGAACTGTCCGTTGGTATAACGCACCACGGCAGCACCGTCGGGCAGTCCGATAGAGGCGGGATAGTTGACAGGCAGACCTACAGCCTTGTTGTCGATAGAGTCGATGATGGCCTGTTGCAGCTTGCGCTCTACGGTCCAGTCGGAATAGGTCAGTGCGGCGATCTTGCTTCGCAGCTCCCTGACATAGGCATTCACGTTGACCGACGAGCCAGCCATGGGCGCAGTGGTCTCCTGCCCCTGATTAATGAAGTTCAGGAAGAAAGCCTGCAACTTAGAATCGGTTGCAGCACTCCACGAATAGGTATGCGCCTCGTGCAGACATTCCGCATGGGCGATGGCCGTCAGATAGCGGGCGATGTCAGCCGCCTCACTGGGCACATCGTTGTTGTCTCGGATAGACTGCAGATTGAAAGAGATGTCGGCGGGATTGCCATCAACAGGGTAGTTGGCTGTCAGTGCACCATAATACTGCTTGTTGGCGAGCGACGCATCTGAAGAACCGGCAGCTCGGGCATAGACCAGAAACGAAGCCACCCCGTTCATCAACTGCATGCCTTCATAGTAGAAGAAGTGTGCGTTGGTCTTGCTATAGTCGCTGCCAGCACTGTAGTCCACCCCAAAAAGTCTGGGCAGGTCGTCCACTTCCACGCGGCCCCGCTTGGAAAAGGGAATGAGGTGTAGCTCTTGCAACCCGCGGAAATGATCATCGGCCTGTACCACACTGGCAGCAGAACGATGTTGGGGTGCTTTGTCCTGGTGCAACTTGGTGAGAGGCGACACTGCGAATGCCAACTGCGCACGGACGGATTGTTCGTCAGTGCGTAGCGACTCGTCGTTTGTGCAGCCGCTCAGGACTGTCAAAACAAGCAAAGGTAAGATCAGACGTAGTCTCTTCTTCCTCATAGGTATTGATTATAGTTCCGAATCATAGTTGCCGCCATCATTCCAGTTCAGCGTGATACTCACACCCACCATACTGTTGGCTGGCGTCACAGCGCCGTCGTCGTTCAACTCGCCCTTGATCACTTTCAGGTCGCCAGCCTTCAGCGGCTCGGGGATGCCAAGCACAGTCTCGGTCACGGTGCCGTCGGTCTTGGTAACATACACCTTAAACTGCCAGAGCGAGGTATCGATAACGCGGCGTGGTGCCCCAGCAGGCACAGCATCGGGCGATGGGAAGTTCACCGAACAGAAGCATAACAGGTCGTTGTCGGTGGCTACTCTCTCTGCCTCGACCAGCACGGGCTTTTCAGGAAAGCGATAGATGCTGTCGCTGATACAGAAGGCATTGGCAAATCCGGTGGCATAGACCTTCATGTCGCGATAGCTCACACCACGAGGGTCGATGACCAGCGTGGCAGCACTGTTGGCCATATACAGTCGGACATTGAATGTCTGATCGATGCCCTCCAGTACCTCCATCGGCAGTCGTGCCGTAAACAGGCCCGTGGTGTGCGAGGTAATCTTCTCGCCATCGGTCTGCTGCAATTTCGACGTGGGGCTAAGCTCATCGTCGTGCAGCGCCACCACAGGGTTGTTCTTAATGTTGGCCACAGCCAGGTGCATGTATTTGCGCATGGGCAGCGTCAGCGTGTAGCTGGTTTGATTGGCATTGATAATGTCCTGTACATGTTCCAGTCGCTCCTGTTCCTCTTCGGTATCGTAGAACGAGAGGTCCACATCGTGGGCGAAGTCGCTGAAGATGTCCTTCAGGTGTGTCTCCAGCGCGCTGGCCACACTCATCTCGGTGATGGTGGTCAGCTGGGTCTTCAGCTCCGTAGTCATGTTGGTGACCAGCTTCAACTGGTAGTCCATCTCGAACTTCTCGCCCTCTTGACAGTCGGACAAATCATCGTCGATGACAGAACACGCCGACAGTGACAATGCTGTGAGCACTGTCACCATCAGCTTTGCGATTGTTCTGTCGAGATACATCATATTAATAACTGTTTATTGCTGTCCCAGTTCTACGTTGAATGTAAGACCTGGCTCCCACTGGATATCTACAGCCAGACCCAGCGATACCTGTGAAGAACGCAGGTCGGGAACGGTAGAGTAAGCACTCTTCAGTGAAGAAGTACTGATGGTGAAGTTAGCCGTGGTCTTGTGGTCCTGCATGAACACGCGAACCTTCTCGGTATCAGTGGTGCCATCGTCCTTGTAAGGAGGCAGAATGTAGTTTGCTGCATCTGTTTTGGCTCGGCTGCTAGTGGGGAACGAACTGCCGGTGGGATCCAGCTTGCCTACGAGGTAGAACTTGCTGCCACGACGAATCAGGTTGGCATTGCCCCAGAAGTCAACACCCGAATTATTCACAAACTCCAGAGCTACGAATACTGGCTGCTTGTTGTTGTCAGCATCATAGTTGTCCCACAACAGGGTGTAGTTGAAGTCAGAAGTCTGTGCAGTGTTAGAGGGCACGGTGATGCCATTGCCATCACTGCCAATATAGCTATCGTAAACCATGAAGTTGAAGTCGTTGCCTGTAGCATCCTTTTTCAGGAAGTTCCAACCCACCTTTTGACACTGACCGCCAACGATGACGCCCGTGAGCTTGAACGAGGTGCTATTCACGGTGATATGCTGATCGCTGGTCTCCTCTGTACAAGCAGCCTGGTTATCATCAATGATAGCTGCGCCATACTTCACTGTGGTGGCCAGCAAAGCTGTACCATAGTTAATGTCGCGCTGCATAGCCACGCTACGGGTGGTATTAGCCACAGCACCATTCTTGACCCAGCCTTTCAGGTTATTGGCAGCCACCCAGTAGCTGTCGTTGTCCCAGTTTGCCACAGTCTGTGGGTAATTGCTTTCCGCATGGGTCTCATTGCTGACACGCACGGGACTATTGCCAAAGTAAACAAGCTCTGCAGGATACAGGAACTTATCAACAGTCGTTGTGTTATCAGATACGGGTTTGAACACAGAAATAGTGGTAGCATAACTGAAGGCACCCGTATTTGAATTGGCCGTAGGATCGAACGTCAACTGTGCGGCTCCGTCTGGGAGGTTCAGAGCTTCAGGGAAGGTATTGGGGTCGATGGCATTTGTAAGAACATTCAGATCTACATCGATATAAGTATTGAAGGCTGTCTTGATGCTTGCCAAATCCTTGAACGTCACGCCATTCACATCATCGCGCTGGAAATAGTTGCTGAAACGGTTCTTAATGCGCTGACCCATCTTCTTAGCAATATACTCCTGCTCATTAGTTGCTGTGGCAGAAGCTACTTTGTCGGCCACAATCCACAGGTCTTCAATCACGCTCAGAATACCGTCTGCAGAGCCCGAACGTATTTCGGCAGCACCGCCCACCGTGCGAATCGTGGTCATCAGCACATAGGCCTTACCCAGGATTTCCTCCAGAGGCTTCATTGTTATTCTTGTTACAGGATCTGCGTATGCAACTCCGTAATCTCGCCAGTCTTTTGATATCGGACCATTATAGGTGTAGGTCACACCACCCTCAACATCCGTATAGGTTCCAGCAGTAATCGCAGCTGCCAGTTCGTCACCGGCCAAGGCTGTCCTACTACCACTGACGGTCTTATAGGGAGCATCCAGGAATCCTGGCGACCAGTAAGACACTCTATAGTCCCGATCAGACTTACTCTGATATTTGTCGTGTGGAGCTTCAACGTGCAGACCCAAGTTGGCCATACGAGTCATCAGCGTTGACAGCAACGTACAAGTATGCGAAAAGGCTGCCGTATTACCATTGATACGAGCATACGTTGTGAACTCTGTATCAGTGGCTTTATCGCCTACGTTGTAGGTAATGTTACCATACTCCGAGGGGTTGGCGCCGGATGTCGGCTTAGGAGCACGGCCATAGAACAACAGCGTGTTGGTACCTATGGGCAGTGCCAACTCAACCACACGACGAGAGTTGTCGGCAGCGATGGCACCTGATGCCAGCAAATTAGACAGGTCGTAGTTACGAGTAGAGAGCGCACTGGTAGATACATCATAGAGGTGCTTACCATTTTCGCTCTGCTTGTAGGTGAGGATGCGAGCATCGGTCAGTCCACGGAAGTTAGTACCGAGAGCCTGTGTGGCTGTGGCTGAAGAACGATGCAGAGGCGCTTTCTTCATACCGCTCTGGTCGGCGGCAGCAATGTTCAATACGAACTGTGTGTTTACAGTTCCTTTTTCCGAATCGTACGTAGGATTCACAGCATCTGTCACGACTTCGTCGTCAGACGTGCATCCACTGAACACGTACGTACCTATGAGTGCTATCGCTCCTGCAAAGGCATAGTTGAAAAACTTTTTCATGTCAAACATTTTGTTTAGTAATTAATAATATTCTTTTTCTCGCTTATTCATTTGTTAGCATTGCTATTCACAGGTTAGGGATGTTCCAGTTGCCGCAGGTTGTCGATGGCATCGCGGTCGCCATTGGCAGCGGCCCTTCGGAAACAGTCAAGGGCTTCACTGGTGTAGCCGCAGAGGTAGTAGGCCACGCCCAGTGCATTTTGTGCCCGCTCTTCGTGGCGAATAGTCAGCAGGTGCTGCAGGGCTTCGTGATGACAATCGCTACAGTCGGTGCGCAACAGGCCAATGGCACGGTTGATGAGGGGCGCCACCTTATCGGGTTCATATTTATACATCACACGCATGTAGCCGGAGTTACGCTGGTCGCGCAGAATATGCGTCTTGATGTACTGCCACGTACGTCCACCGTTCAAGCGCTTCAGTTTCTGTTCACAACGGTTCGGGTCTTTCTCGCTGGCTATCAAGTCGAGTGCCTGGCGCAGCTCTGCGGCATGGTCGGCATTCTGCTCGGCCTCGGCTTGCAACTGCTGGCGGAAATCAGTCCATCCCTCGCCACCGCCAACGGCCTCAAACAGTGTGTCGGCCAACTGCAGGTGCTGACGCACATACTCTTTCAATGCCTCGGCACGACGAAGCGACAACTTCTGGTTGTAGGCAACAGGTCCTTCGATAGATGCCAGACCCACAATCTGGATGGTGCGCACATCGGTCATGGTGTCGGCCAGTGCATGGGCGGTGACATCCAGTATCTGGCGCAGCACCTCGGCATTGTTGCGGAACTCGGGCAGCAGCACCGACTTGTCGAAGGGGAAATGCACATGCAACGGACGCTCGTCCTGATGCAGACGGCCTGCACTGTAGGTGAGATTCGTCACGGGCGTCATGAAAGGTGCAAATGCGGGCTTGCTTTCCACTTCGGGCAGCAACTCGGGCAGTGGTTCCAGTCGAGGTCTGCCAGGCAGGTTATAGACGATATTCAAAGCAGCCTGGGGCATGAAGAACGCCTTCTTCGTGGTGCCCAGTTTCTTGCCGCAATGGCCGCATTCATAGCGATTAAATTGGGTGTAGCCAACGGCTGCTCCGATAACGGCTTCCAAATTCCAGTAGCGCCCCAGTGGCCAGGAGTAGCCATAGAAAAATCCTAGCGCTCCCAAGTCGCCCTGACGACGCTCGTCGCGCACGGAACGATACATACCAAACGGGAAGCGAACCTCCGACACGTTATAATGACTATAAATCAGGTTAGCACCAAAGAAATGGTGCACGTTAACAGAGTCTGTCCAGTAGCGCACGTCGGGCGACAACAATAGGTGACGCCACTTGCGCGAGGTCTGATCGTTAGTAGGCCAAGGACGGAAACCTGCCGTCATGCCCACCGACCAGTGGGGCGACAGACGGGTACCGACGCGAAGATTAGGGGTGAGCCATGCATCGTAGAGCAGGTTGTTGCCGATGGTGACCTGCTGAGCATTCGTGCTGATGGCGAACCCGCAAAGAAGCAATATGTTCAATAAAAACCTACGCATACTTAAGCCCATTAATATTGTATAACATAAATCTATCATTGGCAAAATTACTAAATGATTTCATTTCATTACTAATTTTAACAATTACTTTTTGTCAAATTGTCTTTTACGTTTTTCATTTTGTCCAAATGGTATAGTTTTTCATGTATTTAAAGCGTTTTAGACGATAAAAAGAAAAAAAAACTTGCACATATTTGCGCAAGTTAATCACAGTATAAGAACCAATAAATTTGTAATATTGACAGTTACGTTATGTTATCAAGTGTTAATTTTTTGGGGGGGTAGATTCTGATTCCTACAGTTGTCGGCGGAAATCAGATGGCGTCATGCCATAAACATGCTTGAAATTTCGAATGAACGTGGTGGCACTGGGGATACCGCAGGCTTCGCCAATGGCAGCCATGGTATATTCAGGATGACTTTTGATGAGCGTCACGGCATATTCCATGCGTTTGGTGTTGATATAGCCAGGCACGTTGGTATTCGTGTACTTATTAATAATAGTGGCCAGCATGTTTTTATCAACACCCATCAAGCCCATCAGATCGTCGCGACCGAAGTCGGGCTTCACAAAGAGTCGTTCACGGATGATGCGACGATCTATCTCCTCGAAATGTCGTTGCACTTCATCGGGTGCATCTGTTGAACGATTTTCAACGGTTCCATCGGTAGTCTGATCACTCACAACCATGTCGCGATAGTGCATTAATTGGCGCACAGTGGCCATAATGGTTTGGTTCTTGCGACGCACCATCAAGCTGTAATTCAACATCAGTAGCATCACAACAAACAGCAACAGCGCAGCGGCGCCCATCACTATGATGAGCTGACCATGACGCGAGTTAGCACGCTCATTGTCTATCACCTTCATCACTTCGTCCGAGATGGTGGCCAACGTATGAGCGCTGATGGAATCGGCAATACGGGTGGTGCTGGCAAAACACTCAACGGCATGCTGGCTGTCGCCCATCTGATTATAGATAGAACCTTTATCGGCTAACAACTTCAACATGTTGCGCCCCAAGCTATCGCCGTCACTCATAATATGTTGGATGGACCTGTCGAGATAGCGAAGTGCCTCGTCGTTCATGTGGCGCAGGCGATAATACTCCAGCAGAGCATCGCCAACCAACGGATCGGAAAGGGCTTCGCCCACATACTCTTGATAGATTTGGTCGGCCTCGGCAGTGCGTTCTAACTCAGTCAGCAGGGCGATGCGCATGGTATAAACACGCTGCCAGGCACGCTGCTGCCACACCTTGTCGTGAATCTGCGATCCCTTGCGCACGCAGTATTCTGCGTTATCGCACATGCGCATGGCTGTTCGACACAAACCATCACCATAATACATAAAACACAGCAAGCTATAGTAGGCCGCCAGTTCATGATACTTATGCTCATAGTTGGAGCGCTTCATGATGCCAAGGGCATGGAAACAGGTCTGATACGCCATCTGCTTGTGGCCCTGCCTATAAAGGCGTCGGCCCCGCATAAAGAGGGCTTTTGACAGATACACGGAGTCGTCTTGCTGCCGAGCCAGCATGTAGAGTCGATAGGAGGCCTCGGGCATTTGCTTCCAATGGCGCAACATGTCGTGCGAACGCATGATGCGCTCCAACAACTGCAACCTGAGTGCAGGGTCGCCCTTATCGGTCAGGTCATCGTAGGCCTGCTGATAGTATTTCAGGGATTCATTGAACTTTAAAGAAAAACGACAGGAGTCACCTTGGGCCATCAGGGCTGATGGTGTGAGTGACGACGGCCAAGCCGTTTCTACTGCCACAAATAGAAAGATGACCATGCAAGAGATGGTCTGACGTATGCTCATAAGCCCAAGAATAGTTATAAACTATCCTTCCAGTTACAAAAGGGATTTTGGCGGAGATGACTATTGTAATAACGTCGGTCGCCCGTCACCTCTTGAGCGAGGAACGGAGGTAGTTTGGGATTGTCGTTAACAGATTTCAGCTCAACTTCGGCCACCACGAGACCGTCATTTTCGCCATAGAATTCGTCAACCTCGAAGGTATAACCCTCGTAGTCAACCAGATAGCGGGTCTTGTCGATAATACCTGGCTCGCAGAGGTCAAAGAGTTTGGCAGCCTCATCAAGGCTGATCTCTTTCTCAAACTCGTAGCGACTGAGTCCGCCGTCGAGCGACGGGCCCTTGATGGTGAGAAATCCTTGGTCATCACGCTGGCGCACACGCACAGTCTTTCCACCGCCACTACAGATATACCCCTGCTTGATGCGGTAGCTCTTATGCGCCAAGCGCTTATAGTCGCTGCTGCGTACCAAGAATTTACGCTCTATCTCCAGTCCGCTCATTTATCCGAACATCAATACAGAGATAAATGCATACAGCACTGCACAGACTATCAGCACACCGATAATCCATGCCACGACGTTTGTACCTTTCTGTTCCAGTTTCTCTGCGTAGGCCTTCTGCCTTTTATTCAGATGCTTTCCTTGTTTATTAGACATAATACTTAATGTTTGATAGGTTTACGAGAGGCAAAGATACAACTTTTTTCGGTTTCGCCAAAAATTATTTGTTTAATTTTTTGTTTCAAAGTAATTTATGGGGCAGAGCAACGGTTTAAGCACCGTAAAGCGACGCTCTTCCATGACGAAAGCGGCACTTCAGGCAGACAATAGTGCCACTTTCTGCAAGCAAAAGTAAAGCTTTCAACCCGCATCCAGGGGCTGGAATGGCGTCATCCAGGGGCTGGAGAAGGTCTATTCAGGGGCTGGAAAGGGGCAATCCAGGGGCTGGAAAGGGACAATCCAGGGGCTGGAGCCATTTTAAAAGTATCACTATTGGAAAACAAAAGTGGCGCCATTCATCATGAATAGTGCCACTATGAGATCTTTATTCTATAGGAATTGCATCTCAGCAATGCCGATATATATTCGCAGACTAATCGTCGGAAGAAACCGGGAACTCCATCAGATAGGCCTTGATGAAACCATCGAGCTTGCCGTTCATCACACCATCGACATCGCCAGTCTGGTAGTTGGTGCGATGGTCTTTCACGCGCTTGTCGTCGAAGACATACGAACGGATCTGAGAGCCCCACTCTATCTTCTTCTTGCCAGCCTCAATCTTAGCCTGCGCCTCCATGCGCTTCTTCATCGCACGGTCGTAGAGCTGTGAGCGCAGCAGCGCCATGGCGCGCTCCTTGTTCTTGGGCTGGTCGCGGGTTTCGGTGTTTTCAATCAGGATTTCTTCTTCCTCGCCCGTGTCGGGATCTGTGTACCAGTAGCGCAGGCGAACACCCGATTCCACCTTATTGACGTTCTGGCCACCGGCACCGCTGGAGCGGAAGGTGTCCCACGACAACTTGGCGGGGTCAACATACACCTCAATCGTGTCATCGACCAACGGAGTCACAAAGACAGATGCGAACGACGTCATGCGCTTGCCCTGTGCATTATAGGGCGAAACACGCACCAGACGGTGGACGCCATTCTCACTCTTCAGATAGCCATAGGCATATTCACCGCCCTCTATCTGCATGGTCACACTCTTGATGCCAGCCTCATCACCTTCCAACAGGTTGGCGATGGTGACCTTATAACCGTGGGACTCGGCCCAACGCATATACATACGCATGAGCATCTGCGCCCAGTCTTGAGCCTCGGTACCACCGGCACCACTGTTGATTTTGAGCACTGCATCCATGGGGTCTTCCTCCTGGCGCAACATGTTCATCAGCTCCAACTGCTCGATGGCAGCAATGGCAGCGGCATAGTCGGCATCGACCTCTTCTTCGGTGACCATCTCCTCCTTATAGAAGTCGAAAGCCAGCTGCAGCTCGTCGGCCTTGGTGCGCACATCATCGTAGCCATCAATCCACTTCTTGATGGTTTTCACTTTCTTCATCTGAGCCTCAGCCCTCTTCGGGTCGTCCCAGAAGTCGGGAGCTTGCGTACGCAAATCTTCTTCCTCCCACTCTATTCTTTTCTGATCGATTTTAAGATAGTGTTCCAACTTTTCCACACGTTCGAGCACATCTTTCAGTTGGTCTTGTGTAATCATGGTGCAAAGGTATAAAGAAGCAGGCGAACTGCCAAACAATTCGCCTGTTTTTTAGCTTACAACGAGTTGTAAGTCACGAACATAAATGTGAAAGAATCACCTGAGAAGGAACTTTTTTTGATGACTGACAAAAACACCGTGACGCGATGGAACCGGCAGTTTTTGACCGTTTAAGCCATAAACGGCATGGTCGTTCGAACAGATGGGATCCTTGTGAGACACACGCACGCCATTGATGGATGGACAATCGCCACGTCGGTAAAGGCGGAAGTTGTCTATCTTGAACCAGGTCTCGGCGGGTGCACCTTCGGTAGAAACGCCTATCGTGACGGGGGTTCCGTCTTCGGGTTGATCGAAATCTACCGAGATGGTCTGCATGGGATAGACATCACCACAGCCGGCAGTGCTGAGCTGTTGGGCAAAGTATCCTTTCTGACTGCCTGCAAACACATGCTGCTTGCCCAGACGGATGGTCTCATTCGAACGGTTGCTGGCCTGCATATCAACGGTCAGCGTATAGCTTCCTTTAGGCAGCGTGGTCAGCGTCTGACTGACAGTGGGCGTCTTCGAGGCGGAACCATCCCACACACCGAAGATGTACTGTCCGTCGGTGGCCTGAGGATCGCCATTGCCACCACCTGTGTTCACACCCCACCAAGTGGTTTCGCTATCGACTGTCCACCCCTGTGGTGCTGCCATGTTCAGCGTCTTGCCATCAGCCTCAAAGCTGGGATTAGCAATCAGATTGGTCATATCTTCGGGGGTTGTCTCGGTCTCGGGCGTTTCCTTGAGACTGACCGTCAGCTGTTGTCCGTTGTAGATGACTACTTGATCGCAGGTGGCTGTGGGCTGATCGCCAAAACCCTTTGTTGATGACACCCTCACCAGACGGAAGGTGCGCTGCTTCAGCATGCCGGGGAACTCACCCTGACGAGCACCAATGGTGAGTGTCTGTGAGGCTTCATCCCAAGCAAAAGGAATCTCACTGCAGGCACCTTGTTTGTAGCCATAGCCATCGAATTCATCCTCATAGAGCGTGAAATGACCATCGGCACCGGCAAAGATGCGGATTTCAAGGTTATCCCAGGCTTTCTCGCTGCTATACTGCACTTCAGGGCCAAAAGGCAGGATGCTACCAGCAGGAACATAAAGGGGCAGGATGTCCTGAGGGGCTGTGCGGAACAGACTTTTCCCGCCTGTATGGATGCGACCCGTCCAGAAGTCGTACCACTGACCTTTGTCGGTGGTGGCTGTGGCGAACTTCGGCAGATAGACATGGCGGCCGGCACCAGCATCGGTGACGATGGGGGCCACAAGAAAGGCACGACCAAACATGTACTGGTCGGTGATGCCCACGCACTGAGCATCGTCCTCGTAGGCCAACGCCATGCCACGCATAAAGGTATCATCGTGGGCCACCACCTGATGGGCGGTGCTGTAGAGATAGGGCAGCAGGCGATAACGGAGACGGATATAGCGGAGAATATTGTTATAGTCACCCTGAGCATCATCCTGCGAACCGAACTGCCAGATTTCACGTGGGGTATTGTCTCCGTGGAAGCGCATCATCGGACAGAAGCATGAGAACTGGGTCCAACGGTCGTAGAGGGTACGCCATGCGGGGTCGCCCACACCGCGATAACTGCCTGTAAAGAAAGCGCCCGTATCGCTGTTCCAATAAGGAAGGCCCGACACTGAGAAGTTGCAGGCAGCAGGAATCTGGGCTGCGAGGGTCTGCCAACTTGAGGTGATATCGGCACTCCATACGAAGGCACCAGTGCGCTGCATACCGGCAAAGGCGGAGCGGGTGAGGATGCTGACGCGCTTGTCACTGAGCGTGGGGTCGGCCAAGTGATGGTCATAGACGCCCTCCACATGACAGAGTGGGAAGGCATTGCGCAGCGAACGGAAGGTGCGTCCGTTCAAACCTGTCACATAGTCGTAGTCGGTGCCTTTATTGCTGAAGTCGTCGGGTTCTGACGAATCGAGCCACAGGGCATCGACGCCCTTGCTCATAATTCCCTGAGAGAGGTAGTTCCAGAAACTGTTGCGGGTGGCAGCGTCATAAACGTCATAAGGGCGCGTAGCCACAGTGGTGGGATAACTTTGGATGGGAATGAGGCGACCGCTCTGGGCAAACTCCTTGTACTGAGGTGTCTCGGGACCGAAGTTGGCCCACACGCTGATCATGAGTTTGGCATTCATGGCATGCACCTCGTCGATCATGCGCTGATAGTCATTGTACTTAGGATTCAAGAAAGCCATGGCATTCCAGTGGTTGTCATCGCCCCAGTACTGCCAGTCTTGCACCACGCAATCGAGGGGTACACCCAGCTGGCGATATTTCTTCACCACATCGATGACCTCTTGTGTGCTCTGATAGCGCTGCTTGCTCTGATAGAGGCCGAAGTTCCACAGCGGTGGCAGTTGAGTCTTGCCTGTCAGCTGTCGCCAGGCATGAAGCACATCATCGGAAGAAGAGCCAACCAAGACATAATAGTCGATGGCCTGACCTGTGGAACAGAACATGGTGCCAGCGGCATCATCAGTGAATGTGGTGGGCGAATAGTTATCCCAATAGAGGGCGTAACGCTTGGAGGAATATAAATAAGGTATATAGATACTGCGGTTGTCCTGAATCATGGTGGTGCTGAGACCGCGCATCGAGAGACGTCCGTTCTGCAACTGACCGAGACCATAAATCTGCTCATCGTCGGCCAGACGGAAGGTTTGTTTCAACTGAAAAGCATCGTTGGGGCCATCGGCCTGGGCTGCGATATGAGCAGATAGCTCAGTATAAAGCTGTTCACCCGTGGGACGATAGACGCTGACCACAGCATCGCCTAAATGATAGGTTAAGCGTACTTTTGAAGTGGACAAAGTGACGATTCCATCGGCTTCAGAATGAGTAAAGTCTATACCGGATGCAGCAGGGGTCTTCACCACAAGGCTGGGCTCGACGCGGGCTTCATCGCCCACGAACTTCGTGATGCGCAGAATGCTGTCATTGACGAAACGAACACGGACAGACATCTCGTCCCAACGAGCCAGCAGACCATCGGACGTGAACTGACAGGAGACCTGACGGCTCTTGGCGCGATACTGCTCCATGGCTTGCTGCAGTCGGGCTATCACATCGGGAATAGAAGCATAATTTGAAGTGGTGATACCACTGAGCATTTGCCGAGCCTCATCGATCGCTGTCTGGAACTGTTTTTTGACGGTTTCATCGGCAGGACGACTTTCGAGCAGTGCTTCGGCAGCAGAGATGACAGCACTCAGTTCCTGGCTCATCTGCTGGGCCAGCGACTCGTGGGTGATGCCAAGCACTTGCATCAGTTCGGGGTAGGCATTGACAATAGCCATGTCGCTATAGTAGCCCACGTCTGTAATCGTTCCGTCTGAACCGGAAGCGGTAAGTCCCATGGCAAGGATAAATCCAGTGCCATTGCTGTTGAGTACCATTCGTTCACGGTTGACATCAAACCAAGAAAAAAGGGCATTACCATTGCGCAAGTTCCAGACGAACACCTGACGGTCATCCGCCGTGGCACAAACATGGTCAGGTGCTACCTGCGAGCCGTGATTAGTGCCATTGAGCCACCACAGGTAGGCATCGGCAGAACCTGTCTTCAGCTGACGGCCGCTGACCACAAACCAATGGTCGGCTGGCGTAATGAAATACTTGCCATCGCAGTCGCCACCCATCTTGAAGGCCACATTGTTTTGGCCAGAAGAATGGATGGTGAATGACTGCTCTGCATAAGAGAATGCGCTCTGAGGCGCCCGATTGTTGTCGGTAGCCACATACTCGGTGGGCACAAAATGATAGAATGATTGTGCGCAAATCTTAGTCAAACCGAGAAGGGCAACCGACAGGGTTAATAGTAAATGGTTAAGTTTCATAATTGATCATTTTTATGTGTTAATTGAACTGGAAACCGATGCAAAGATACGACAAACCTGTCATACACCACACAAAGAAATGTTGATTTGGATGGAACAAATGAAGAAAAAGGAAAAAACAACGATTTTATCGGCTTCTGAAGAAGTCGCTTAAATACGACCCGTCCATTCCTTACTTAAGGGAGGGTGAATCATATAGGCTACTTATATTCAGAAGGCTTGCATCCAAACTCCTTCTGGAAACATTTGCTGAAATAGCCGGGAGAACAGAAACCAGCATACTCGGCAATCTCGGCAATGGTCTTGTCACCCTGGCTCAACAAGGCGGCTGCACGACGCAAACGGATGGTACGGATGAAAGCGACAGGTGACTGTTGGATGAGTGCCGTCAGCTTCTTATAGAGACCCGTGCGCTCCATACAGAGATCGGCAGCCAACTTCTCAACATTATAGGTCGGATCGGCAATGTGCTGTTCGACAAGCGCAGTGGCACGCGACATAAACTCTTTCTCTTGAGGCGTTGGCTCAGGCTCAACATTGGCTTCCTGATCGGGCTCACTAAGCATCACTGCCGCTGCAGAATGTTCATAACGGTTAACCTGATCCACCAGGTTTTGGATACGCAGCAACAGAAGCTGTTCGCGGTTCTGACGCTCAAGACGACGTCGATAGCTCAAGAAGAAGACTGCAATGAGCAACGCCAGTATGACAACATAAAGTACAAAAGCCACTGGCGACTGCCACCAAGGGTATTCGATGGTGAAGTGGATGGTTCGCACATCGTGCGGATTCCAATGATTGGGATTGGTAGAAGCCATGACCTCCAAAGAGTAGTCGCCCGGTGAGAGACTTGTCAGAGGGAGATAGAACACGCCCTTATCATCGACAAGATGACCAATGGAATCGGCAGAAATGGTGTGCCAGCCTTGTCCGTCGCCCGAAAAGCGGTAACGATAGAAGGTGCTGCGCGGACGCACATAGTTCATGGTGGAGAACTGAAAGGCCAGTGAGTTCTGACTATGGGAGAAACGAAGTTCATCCACGTAGGGAGGCGTAACACTGAGAAGTACGCGCCCATCGTAGCTATGGCCCGACTGCAATGGTTGACCATGAAGATATATGGTAGTTAGGATGGGGTGCACTTCTATGTCTATGGGCTTGGTGTCGAACAAGCCAGACAGAGGCGAGGTGTAGAGAATTCCGCTGTCGTAGGTGCCCAACCAAAAGCCTCCTTCGCGATCAAGACAAACAGTATTGATACCCGTAAAAAGAACGGTCCCATCGGGCAAACAGAGCTGACTGAAGAAAGACTGATGGCCCGTCAGGGGATTGATGTGCCAATAGCCTGAGGGTGAGGTGAGATAAAGAATGCCAGAGGGTGTGAGGGTGAGGGTGTGAAGGACTTTTTCACTTGTGAGAATAGTGCGCCACCGACGACTGTTGCGATTGAACTCAAGCAGCACCGACCCACCAGCACCAGTGCGCAACTGATAGAGACAAGAGCCACTGCCCTGAACCACGAGCGAGGTCCACTGATAACGGGAAGCATCGTCAGGAGTATAGGCTTGCGACAGAAAGACCTGACGGCCTTGGGCTGTAAAGACGACGAGCTGGCCTGTATCGAAAAAAGTATAGATGGAATCGCCTACTGCCACGACATCTTGCAAAAGACCTGCCGAGTGGGGCAGCTGCAAGCGATGGTTTCCTGCGGCATGTCGGAGTGTGCGACCTTTTAACAGCCAGGTGTTGCCGTTATCATCGATAAAGAAATCATCATCGCCGTGCCAGTCTTCTGGTATGACTTGACGCATGGTGGGAAGGTGAAAACAATAGAGTCGCTCGCGCTGCTTCATCCAAAGGCGGTCATGGCTGTCGGCAAAAAGATGGGTAGCCCCCTGATAAGCAGGAAGAGCTACCCATTGTGTTGTATCGATGCTAAGTGCACTGAAGCGCTGACCATCATAGATATCTATTGAACGGGGAGTGACGGTCACCATTCTACCATCGCTGAGCTGCATGAGCTGAAGGACGCAGTTGTCACTGAGACCATTTTGTCGATTCAGCGTATAAAAATGCGCCTCCTGACCACCGGCTGCCAATGACTGAACGGCAATTAGCAGAAGAACGAGAAGGCGGAGACAGGACGAACGAACAGCCATCGAAGTCTAATATCTATTCTGCATACATCGCATCAATCTCCTTCTTATAGTTCTCATTGAGCACGCGACGCTTTATCTTCAAAGTGTTGGTAAGCTCGCCGCGCTCCATAGAGAAGCCGTGAGGCAACAGGGTGAACCGCTTCACTTGCTCATAGTGGGCCAACTGCTGCTGCAGGGTATCTATGCGCTCCATCAACATTTGGTAGATTTGCTGGTTGCGACACAGGTCTTCACGATCCTTAAAGATGATATTGTGCTCGCGGGCATAGTCTTCAAGCAACTTGTACTCTGGGATGATGAGCGCAGAAACGAACTTGCGTTGGTCGGCAATGATGGCAATCTGATCGATATACTTGTCAACGAGCAATTTCGACTCGATCATCTGGGGCGCGATGTATTTACCGTTTGAGGTCTTGAAAAGATCCTTGATACGGTCCTTGAGGAACAACTCGCCATCTTGGATATAGCCGGAATCACCGGTACGGAAGTAGCCATCCTCGGTGAACGACTCGCGGGTGATATCGTCGCGGTTGTAATAGCCACGAGTGATGGTAGGACCCTTCAATAGAATCTCGCCCTCAGAACTGATCTTGATATCAATTCCGTCAATCGGATGACCCACGGAACCGACATGGAACGGCTTGCCAAGATGATCGCACGTCACGGTGGCAAGGCTCTCGGTGAGACCATAGCCGACAACCATGTTGAGACCGATGGAATGGACAAATTCTTCAACATGAGCAGATACGGCAGCACCAGCCGTGGGGAAGAAATGTGCATTCTCAAGACCCAACTCCTTACGTACCAACGAGAAGACGGTCTTGTTGAGCATCTCATACTCTAAGCGCAAAGCCAAGGGGGGCTGCTTGCCGGCAGCAAGATAGGTGATGTTATGTTTCTTGCCAATGGCAAGGGCATGCTTGAAGAGGGTGCGCTGAACAGCGCCACTGCTCTCAATCTTCTCTTGAACACCCTGATAGACCTTCTCCCAGAAACGAGGCACACTGGACATACAGGTGGGATGGGTCTCACGCATTGACTTCTGTACTTCTTGGGGATAGGTGTTGACGATCAGGCGTGCACCAACAGTGATACAAAGAATCTTCCAACCTTTCTCGAAGATATGGGTGAAGGGAAGGAAGTTGAGCACGCGGTCGGCATCGGTGACAGGCACACACTTGTGATTGGCAAGCATGGCTGCATGATACTGTCCCATGGTGAGGATGACACCTTTGGAATTGCCAGTTGTGCCACTGGTATAGAGAATGTTGGCTATATCATCCATTGTTGCCTCACGCTGCAATTGTTCTACAGCGGTCTGATGCGGCAACCCCTCGCCCATGCGCAGGAAGTCGGTGAACGACATCACCGTGGAATCGTTTTCTGGCAACTCTACCGAGGGGTCGAAAACGATGATGCGCTCAAGGGTCTTACAGGTACCGAAGACACGACGGGTCTTCTCATACTGTTCTTTCTCGCCTACAAAGATATAACGAATCTTTGCATCATTGATCATGAACTGGATTTGCTGCTCCGAACTGGTTGCATAAAAAGGAATGGTGACTGCACGTATGCCCCAAGCACCAAAGTCGGTGAAAAGATACTGGACGGAGTTCTGTGAGAACACACCGATATTCTCTTGAACGCCTACACCCAGGCTGAGCATAGCATTCGACACTTGTTTCACAACATCAGAGAATTGGTTCCAAGAACAAGACTTCCATGTTTTTCCGCCAAAGTTTTTGTAAATAAGTGCTTCGCGGTCGCCATACTTAGCTGCCACATCGTGCACCAGAACAGATAAATGACTACAAATCTGCATAATACCAATCAAGTAATTATTTCTTTAGTGCAAAATTACTGCAAAATAACGAGACTACCAAATTTTAACAGGAAACAATGGCCACGATTGCACTTTTCCAGCAAAATTGTGCAATCGTAATTATTTTTTTTGTATATTTGCCACTGGAATGCTTTTGAAAGCCTAACCTTATTGATAATAATATGAAGACCATTAACAGTTTTGAAGAACTGGTAGAACACCTTGTAGAACGCCACCAAAGAAAGAAGGTGGCCGTAGTTTGTCCTAACGACGTATCAACCCTGACAGCGGTGATGAGGGCTGTGGACGAGGGATTTATAGAAGCGCTGCTCGTGGGATGCCACGAGGGGGTGGCTAAACTGGTGGAGTCATACGGTGAGCATGCGAAATTGGTGGAGGCTGCCAATGCCGAAGAGGCTGCACTGAAAGCTGTTGAACTGGTAAGAAACGGACAGGCGGACGTGCTGATGAAGGGGTTCCTGAATACCGACACGTTGCTACATGCTGTACTGAACAAGGAAAACGGCATTCTGCCGAAAGGACAGGTGCTGACACACATCACCTGCGCGCAGATACCAGGCTACAAGCGGCTGATATACTTTACGGATGCCGCTGTCATTCCCTACCCAAACAAGGAGCAAAGGGAGGCGCAACTGAGATACATGCTTGACACATGCCGACGCATGGGCATCGAAACGCCACAGGTGGCACTGATCAACTGTTCGGAGAAAGTGAACGAGAAAACGTTTCCGTTTACTGCGGAATATAAAGAACTGATAGCAAAAGCTAACGACGGAGCATTTGGCACTTGTGTCATTGACGGCCCTCTGGACCTGAAGACGTCACTGTCGCCGGCTGCTCTACATAAAAAAGGTATAGAATCGCCATTGGACGGGCAGGCTAATGCACTGATATTCCCTGACATACAAGCGGGCAACGTTTTTTATAAAACCATCACGCTGTTCAGCGAAGCAACGACAGCTGGCATCCTGCGTGGTCCGATTGTGCCTGTGGTATTACCATCGAGAGGCGACAATGGCACGTCGAAATATTATTCGTTGGCATTCGCTGCCATATAAAATGGTGTTAAACGCCGTAGCTGCCAAAACGGTTTAAGACATTAAGAGATAACAAACAAGGTCATATAAAATAAGAACTATGCTGATATTAGCTATAAACCCTGGATCGACATCGACAAAGATGGCTGTATTTGAAAACGAGAAGCCAATGGTGCTACGCAGCATCCAACACTCGAACGAAGACTTGGCTGCCTTTGACGATGTCATAGAACAGATGGACTACCGGAAGCAACTAATCCTGAATGAACTGAAACACATCAATGTGCCACTGAAATTTGATGCGGTGATAGGTCGTGGCGGATTGGTAAAACCCATTGCTGGTGGCGTCTATGAGATTAATCAACGAATGCTGGACGACACACATAATGGCATCGCCATGCACAACCATGCCTGCAACTTGGGCTGTCTGATTGCTTATGATATAGCCAAAGAGATACCTGGATGTCGCTCATTTATTGCAGACCCGGGCGTAGTGGATGAAATGAACGACTATGCTCGCATCAGTGGATCGCCACTGATGAACCGCATCTGCATCTGGCACGCACTTAATCAGCGTGCTATTGCGCGTAGATTTGCCAACGAAATAGGCAAGCGCTATGAGGACTTGAACTTGATTATCTGTCATCTTGGCGGCGGTATCTCTGTGGCAGCCCATGACCACGGACGGGCCGTGGACTGCAACAATGCTCTGGATGGAGAAGGCCCTTTCTCTCCCGAACGTGCCGGCAGCCTGCCTGCTGCCGACCTGATACGTCTTTGCTTCAGCGGGAAATACACCGAGAAGCAGTTGTTGAAGCGTATTGCTGGAAAGGCAGGACTGAATGCGCACCTGGGAACAAACAATGTGGTGGAGATCCAGCAGCGCATAGCCAACGGTGACAAACATGCGGAGCTGATTCTGAATGCGATGATTTATCATGTTGCGAAAAACATAGCAGGACTGAGCGCCGTGTTGTACGGTAAGATTGATGCGATACTGTTGACGGGCGGCATGGCAAGGTCGGAGTATGTGATCAGCCGCATACGTGAACGCATTGAGTTTCTGGCACCTGTCTATTGCTTCCCCGGCGAAGACGAACTGGAGGCGCTGGCACAAAATGCTTATGCCGTGCTGCAAGGCAAACGTGAAGTGAAGACTTACGAGTGACCAGTCTTCATCGTCTCGACAAACTATCAGCACCTTGAATACGTCCATAAACAAAGAAAGGACTGGCTTAAACAAGACCAGTCCTTTCTACTTATAATAGCTTTTTCTGATTATGCATCGATATTTGCGTAAGTTGCATTCTTCTCTATGAACTCGCGGCGGGGCTCTACGTCATCGCCCATCAGCATTGAGAAGATCTCGTCTGCCTCAGCAGCATTTTCGATAGTGACCTGCTTCAACAAGCGGTTTTCGGGATTCATAGTAGTCTCCCACAACTGCTCGGGGTTCATCTCACCAAGACCTTTATAGCGCTGTGTATGCAAAGCTGAGCTGTTCTCGTCGCCAGACACATACTTATCGATGAACGCCTGACGCTGCTGCTCGGTGTAGCAATACTCAGAGAACTTCTTATAGGTGCACTTATAAAGGGGAGGTGTAGCGATGTAAAGGTGACCGCCCTGGATAACCTGTGGCATGAAGCGATAGAAGAGTGTCATGATGAGCGTGTCGATGTGAGAACCATCGACATCGGCATCGGTCATGATAATAATCTTATCGTAACGCAGCTTGTCAATATTTGCATCTTTTGAATCTTCACCATCAACGCCGAAACGAACTCCAATACTTTGAATAATGTTCATCACGGACTCTGCTTCAAACACGCGGTGCCACTGTACCTTCTCTACATTCAGAATCTTACCACGCAGAGGCAGGATGGCCTGGAAATGGCGGTCGCGTCCTTGCTTAGCAGAACCACCGGCCGAGTCACCCTCGACAAGGAAAATCTCACAGGTCTTTGGATCCTTGTTTGAACAGTCGGCCAACTTGCCAGGCAGACCACCACCACTCATAGGATTTTTGCGCTGTACGCTCTCGCGAGCCTTACGGGCGGCGATACGTGCTGTGGCAGCCAGAATCACCTTCTCACAGATGGTATGTGCCTCCTTTGGATGCTCCTCAAGGTAATTGTTCATAGCTTCGCCCACGGCCTTCTGAACAGCACCGTTCACCTCGCTATTACCAAGCTTGGTCTTGGTCTGTCCTTCGAACTGAGGCTCGGCAACCTTCACAGAGACAATGGCGGTGAGACCCTCGCGGAAGTCGTCTTGTGCAACTTCAATCTTAGCTTTCTCAATCTGCTTGCGCAACTGGTCATCTTCATCGGCATACTTCTTCAGTGCACGAGCCAGTGCAATGCGGAAACCTGTCAGGTGAGTACCACCTTCAATGGTATTGATATTATTTACATAAGAGTGGATATTCTCAGAATAGTCACTGTTGTAAAGCAGTGCTACCTCGATGGGTACACCATCTTTTTCTGTCTTCAGGCAGATAGGATCGCCAATGATCGAGGTGCGATGACGATCTACATAGCGAACGAACTCCTTCAGACCTTCCTTGGCATGGAACACCTCGGGCTCGCGCAGCTTACCCTCTTCGTCGGGACGCAGGTCTGTCAACGTGATGGTGATACCAGCATTCAGATATGCCAGTTCGCGCATACGCTTTGCAATGATGTCGTACTTGTACTCTGTCGTTGTGAAGATAGAGCCATCGGGCCAGAACTGCTGACGTGTACCAGTCTTGTCTGTATCTCCAACTATCTTAACATCGTAAAGTGGTTTACCCTTCTCATACTCCTGCTGATAGATATGTCCGTTGCGGAATACTTGCGATTTCATATGAGTAGAGAGGGCATTGACGCAGCTTACACCTACACCGTGCAAGCCACCAGACACCTTATAAGAGCCTTTATCGAACTTACCTCCAGCGTGAAGCACAGTCATAACAACCTCAAGAGCTGACTTGTGCATCTTTTCGTGTTCGTCCACCGGGATACCACGTCCATTATCTTGTACGGTGATAGAGTTATCTTCGTTAATCGTTACTTCGATATGAGTACAATAACCAGCCATGGCCTCGTCGATAGAGTTATCGACGGTCTCATTCACCAAGTGGTGAAGTCCCTTCTCGCTGATATCGCCGATATACATAGCAGGACGCTTGCGCACGGCTTCCAATCCCTCAAGCACCTGAATGTTACTTGCGGAATAATTCTGCTGTTCTTGCTGTAATTCTTCTGACATATTTCAAAAAAGCTTTATAGGGTGCAAAATTACAAAAAAAAAGTGACTTAAGCGAATAAAATAATTATTATTTTACGCATTGAAAACAAAAAAAATCCGCATAAACATAAATGTCTATGCGGACTGTATTGTTTACTCTACAAACGTTTCTTTTAGAGCTTGTTCACGTGAAGAGCGAGGCTTGACTTCAAGTTTGAAGCCTTGTTCTTGTGAATAACGTGAGTCTTAGCCAGCTTATCCAGCATTTTCTGTACTTTGGGGAAGAGAGCAACAGCCTCATCCTTGTTAGTCATAGCACGCAACTTGCGAACTGCATTACGCATGGTCTTAGCATAATACTTGTTGTGCAGTGCCTTTTTCTTGTCCTGGCGAATTCTCTTCACCGATGATTTGTGGTTTGCCATTTTTTAATTTAAATTTAATTGTTATTAAAGCTTATGGGTCTTACGCCACTAAAGCAGCCCTGGGCGGATTTGATTAGTTAGCAGTTCTGGTTCACAACGATGAGTTACAGACCAATCCCTTAACTAAAAAAATCCTCCGCCACCCTTTCCTAGTTTTCACCAGTAGCACATCACTGTGCAGATGACGGATTTAACCTTTATTCTTTCGTAGTCCCTAGGAGAGTCGAACTCCTCTTTAGAGAATGAAAATCTCTCGTCCTAACCGATAGACGAAGGGACCAGACGCCTTTTAAGCGGGTGCAAAAGTACTGCTTTTTTCTCGTTCCACCAAATTTTCTTCGATAAAAATTCATTTTTCTGCCGTTTTTTTTCTAATTTTGTCCCAATGTTTACAAAAACGCAGGCTATTGTACTACATACAGTTAGGTATGGCGATCAAAAACTTATCGTCGATATGTTTACGCGCCAATCTGGGCGAATGTCGTTCTTTATACGACTGCCCAAGACAGCTCGTGGAAAGATTAAGAAGCAGCATTTTCAGCCATTATCCCTGCTGACTATCGAAGGAGAGATACGTCCCAACGAACAACTGCAAAGGATAAAGGAGGTTAACTTTCTCACGCCCCTGCCCTCTCTGCACGGAGAACCTTCCAAGATGGCCATCAGCCTGTTCATCAGCGAGTTTCTTTCACATGCGTTGCGAGACGAACAACAGAATATGCCTTTGTTCGACTATATTCGCTCGGGCATTGAATGGCTGGACAACTGCCAAAAGGACTATGCTAATTTTCACTTGGTTTTCTTGATGCACCTATCGCGCTTCTTGGGTTTCTATCCAAACATCAGCGACTATAACGATGGCGACTACTTTGATCTTCGCGCTGCGGTATTCTGCAAACAGCCTCCTGTGCATCGCGACATATTACTGCCTCAGGAAGCTCGACTTATCCGCACCATGATGCGTATGGACCTTGCCACCATGCATCTATTTCAGATGTCGCATGAAGAACGCAACCAACTGTTAGATCACTTGCTCATCTACTACCGTATTCATCTGCCAGCATTTCCAGAACTACATTGTCTTCCAATACTTCGCGAACTTTTCAAATGAGTGTATAAAAGCCAGGCTACTAAGCAGATGCTCAGCAGCCTGGACGCGAAATAAAACAGCACTACGGCTTAAATAAAACTGATGACGCCCTGCTGATAATCTGTTTGATTGGGCGTTTCGGGAGTTTGCGTTTGTGCCGGATTGCCAATGCTGGCCAGCACTTCGCGTGTACGTTTGTATGTAGGTATCGACTCAACAGCCGAGATCACATCATCATTATCGAGATCCTCTGGACCAAAAATATAAATATTAGGACGGCGCTTGCGTATTTTCTGATTGTCACTTTCGCTATAATACAGTCCACGACGCTCTTCGCGTTTGGCAGCAGCCTCCTGTTCTTCTGCAATACGGTTGGCTTCTTCACGCGTCTGCTGTTTCAACATGCGTTCCTCCATGCCATCCACATTCTGCACACCAAAGCCTGTAGCCAAGATGGTCACCTTCACCTTCTTTCCCAGATTAGGATCGATAGCCACACCCCACTTGATTTCGAAGTCACCGAACTTGTCCATGAACTCATGCACATAGTTCATCTCTTCCATCATGAAATTATCCTTAGAGTCCTTCTGGTGACTGAACGAGATATTCAACAGAATCTTCTTAGAGTTGAAGATATCATTATCGTTAAGGAGCGGTGAGTTGAGTGCATCATCTATAGCTTTCTTCACACGGTCCTCGCCTTCACCGTAGCCAGTTGACATAATCGCCACGCCACCATCCTGCAGCACGGTCTTCACATCGTTGAAGTCGAGGTTCATCGTGCCATGCAAGGTAATAATTTCGGCTATTGACTTGGCTGCTACCGACAACGTATCGTCTGCCTTTCCAAACGCATCGAGGAACGACAGGTCTGGATAAATCTCACGCAGGCGTTCGTTATTGATCACCAACAGCGCATCAACATGTTTGTGCATCTCTTCGACACCATCAAGGGCCTGGTCTATTTTCTTGTTCCCCTCAAAGCGGAAAGGAATGGTCACGATACCAACGGTCAGGATACCCATCTCCTTAGACACACGAGCAATGACTGGCGCCGCGCCGGTACCCGTTCCGCCACCCATACCAGCAGTGATGAAGGTCATGCGAGTACCGTCGCTCAGCATCTGACGAATCTGATCGATACTCTCCTCAGCAGCCGCACGTGCCTTAGCCGGACGGTTGCCTGCGCCAAGTCCCTCGCTGCCCAACTGCAACTTGACAGGCACTGGCGAATCATTAAGTGCCTGATTATCGGTATTACATACCACAAAAGTCACATCATGAATGCCTTCCCTATACATGTGATTTACAGCGTTACCACCGCCACCACCAACGCCGATGACCTTAATGATGCTATGACGCTCTTCGGGCATTCCGAAGTCAAGTATATCGTTTGTTTTACTGAATTCTAACATAATTTCTTCGTTTTTTTGAGGTTATTCATCTTCAGTTAACTTCTGGAAGAAACGGTTAAGCTTCTTGCCTAACTTATTCAGCGCACTATTCTCTTTACGTTTTTTGCGCTCTTCCTCTTCTAATCTCAAACGTTCCCTCTCAGCGGCAAGTTCCTCTTCCTCCTCTTTTCTGATACGTTCCTTCTCGGCAAGCTCTTCTTCCTGAGAAGAACGAATAACACCAGCCTCAATCTCATGAGGCTGACGAGGACGACGGTCAAGACCGACAGGCTGTGGAGTGCTCTGTCCTTCGAAAAGATTGCCATCTGGATCAATAAAGCTTCCAGCGCAATTCATGTCTCCCTTAGCCAAGAGTCCCAAAACAGTATTATACATACCATTGCGGGCTTTGATAGCCTCATTTGTCGAATTGATTGTCATCGTGACAAATTTAGCCACGCGCACCTTTTCTATATGCGTATATATAGTGAAGGCATGCTCTATGTTTTTCATATTAGAGCCTCCACCTGTCAGGATGATACCTCCCAACAACTTATCGTAGTATTCAGCAGGAATCTGATAGCGTACATTCTCTATTATCTCCTCAACGCGTCCCTCTACCAACTCAATGAATTGACGGCTGTCCACCTGTCTGTCGGCACTGATAGAGTATTTCAGCGTCGGGTCAATCTCACCATTGTCCGTGTAAGCCGATGCATATTTCAACTTCATCTGCTCGGCCTCATTGTCTTCCATCTGCAAGGAGGTAATATCCTTGGTGATATTGTTAGAACCCAAAGGTATAACAGCCAAATGACGAAGCACATTCTTCCAGAACACAGAGACTGTTGTCGTATCTGCACCAATGTCAACCAATGCACATCCCGAGCGTTTCTCGGCCTCTGTCAGTACCGCATTGGCAAGAGCCAAAGGAGCCAGATACATCTCTGCAACATTGATCTGCGCCGATTCAAAACACTTGTTCAGGTTTTGGAAGAACGCCTTACGCTCCAGAATGTTCAGGAAGTTTCCTTCCAGATGTGCAGCGCGAATACCCACGGGATCCATCTGTAATTGCGTGTCAACGCGATACTCCTGTTCCGCCACATCCAGAATCTTCTGATCCGGATAATCCAGTGCGCGGTTCTCATCCATCAACTCAACCACCATCTCCTGTGTGATGATTCCATCGTCAGGCAAATCCCTTGAAACCGTGTTACGCACGCTACGAATCGACTGTCCACCGACGCCCACAAAAACCTGTGTGATACGCGTCTTAAGCTGAGCTTCCAGTTTCTTAATGATGCTTGTCAGACATTGAGCCGTTTTGTCGATGTTATAAACAACGCCCTTACGGATAAACGCAGACGAACTTTCGTTCACCATTGCCAGCACGCTAATGCTGCCGTCAGGTTTCTTTTGTCCCGCAATACCCGTCACCTTTGATGAACCGAGTTCTATTGCAACAATAAAATCTTTAAATTCTGCCATACTGTTTTATCTGTTTTATTTTCGCTTACATATTATCTGATTATCAAACTCTACATTGATGTATGAGTATTTGTTCCATCCTGCCTGATTTAAACCATAGACATAGAACTTCCATAGCCGGTCCAACTTCGTGCGAAGATTGATTGGCTGCCCTATATATATAATATGGTCACCCACACGTGGAACCATTTCTATGGTACCATCTGCCAGCACGTTCAACTGCACTATCTGATCATTCCAGAACTCATTCTTACGCAGAATATTGGCCACAGGTCCTAAAACCTTCTCACTATACTTCATGTTTATATGACCTGTAGCTATCAAGAGATTGCATGAATAGTCGGTGTGAGGCATACGCTGTCCACGACTGTCAAGGAAATAATCGTCTCCGTTATCGCCCATCACCCTTATCACGGGGATACGCTGTTTGATAACGACATGCACCATTCCATCCTGCGCTTTATAGCATTCAGCGCCTTCAACCAGATCCTTTGATGCTAATTTCTCCTCAATAAGTCGGGTGTTCACTTCACTCATCATCAACCCTTGCGGATTCAACTGCTCAACCGTGAGTATCTTTTTAACATCCTCAACGGTCAAGAAGCCCACCTCTCCTTCCTGAGCAATCTCTATCTTCACGCCCTTGCACACCATATCTGGTCCTTCTGGATTCTGCTTTGTCAAGAAAACGAATACCAGATAAACCGCAATCAAGAGGCTGAGAAGGATGATGACGACTTTCTTCATACGTAATTATTACAATCTTGCTTTAAGTATCTCTGCTATCTCTGGAACCTGAGCGTCCAGGTCACCAGCACCAAGGATAATCAACACATCGAAATCACGACTCTTTATCATAGGCAGCACGTCTGATTTGTTAACCAGATGCTTCTCGACACCGGGAGCCAGATTATCATAGATCAACTGCGAGCTGACACCTTCGATAGGCAACTCGCGTGCAGGATATATCTCTGTCAGGATGACTTCGTCCAACTGACTTAGAGCCTCAGCGAAATCCCGATAGAAGTCACGAGTTCGCGTATAGAGATGTGGTTGAAAGATGGCTGTAATATGACGGCCTTTATATAGTTGACGAATACTGCGTGCACTCTGATAAATCTCCTTTGGATGGTGTGCATAGTCAGAAAGAAGCACTAACTTGTCTGTCTTGATTTTAAAGTCAAAACGACGGTCCACGCCTCCGTAGGTCTTCATGCCCTGGCGTAGTTCATCTGCCGTACAGCCAGCCAATTGTGCCATAGCCATGGCAGCCACTCCATTCTCCACATTGATGGGGATAGGATGGCCCAACTGCACATCCTTCACCGACTCAATCGGAGACACGAAATCAAATGTTATCTCACCGTTCTCGATTCGAATATTCTCAGCATGGAAATCTCCCTCGTTCAAGGCATAGTCATACCGCTTCACACCATCCTGCAGATGTTCTTTCATCTCCAGGTCGCGGTGTATGATCAGAGCGCCACCAGGCTGAATCAGCTCGGTATAATGACGGAAGCTCTCCAAATAGGCCTCTTTCGTGCCATAGATATCAAGATGGTCAGGATCAGTTGCCGTGATAACCGTCATCCATGGCGTCAGCCAATGGAACGAGCGGTCAAACTCATCAGCCTCGATCACAACATATTCTGAATCGCTGACGATATAGTTTGTACCATAGTTCTTCGTGATACCACCCAGAAACGCATTACAGTCCAAACTGCTTTGATGCATGATGTGAGCACACATGCTTGACGTGGTGGTCTTTCCATGCGTACCTGCCACACAGAGGCCTTTCATCTGCCGTGTCAGTGTGCCCAACACCTGAGCACGCTTCTGCACCTCAAAGCCATTGGTCTGAAAATACACCAATTCTTTGTGTTCTGCAGGAATAGCCGGAGTGTAAACCACCAAGCAATGCTCTCGGTCCTTGCATTCAGCAGGTATAGCGTCCACATTCTCTTCATAGTGAATCTTTGCCCCTTCCTTCTCTAACTGCTTCGTCAGATCTGATGGAGTCTTATCATAACCTGCAACCACCAGGCCACGATGAATAAAATAGCGCACGATAGCACTCATACCAATGCCACCGGCACCCACGAAATAGACGGCTTTAATATCTTTTGCTTCCATTATATGATTATTTTTCTTTTGCTAACTTCAGTACCTCCTTGGCTATCACCTCTGCAGAATTTGGCAATGCCAGCTTCAGTACATTCTCACGCAAGTTCTTCAGACATGCATCATCAGCGACGGTCTTAATGGCAAGAGGTATCAGTTTTTCCTGTGCCTCAGCATCTTTCACAAACAGGGCTGCACCACGATTCACCAAGGCCATTGCATTCTTCGTCTGATGATCTTCAGCCACATTCGGACTGGGTACGAGGATGACAGCCTTTCCTATCAGGCAGAACTCTGAGATAGAACTGGCGCCCGCACGACTGATAACAAGGTCGGCAGCCTTATAGGCAGCAGCCATATCACTGATAAAGTCCATGACACGCAAGTTCTCGGGCTGCCCTTTCTCTTTCAGCACTGCAGCAATCTGCTCACTGTAGTACTTACCTGTCTGCCAGATGAACTGCACGCCAGAGCTGGCAATCTCGTCTAAATGCTGCAGCACACTCTCATTGATGGTGCGAGCCCCTAGGCTACCTCCCACCAACAGCACCGTTTTCTTATCCAGACTCAGCCCAAACGAGTTCAAGGCCTCCTCACGTGTCACCTTCGAGTCGAGCAATGCCTGGCGCACAGGATTGCCAGTCATCATTATCTTCTCTGCCGGGAAGAAACGCTCCATGCCCTCATAGGCCACACAAATCTTCGAAGCCTTCTTTGCCAACAGTTTATTAGTAACACCAGCATAACTGTTCTGTTCCTGTATCAGACAGGGCACCCCCATTGAGGCAGCCATGTTCAACGTAGGACCACTGGCATAGCCGCCCACACCGACAGCCACTTGCGGCTGGAAATCGCGGATAATCGCTTTAGCCATGCGCTGACTCTTCCACACATGGTAGAGCACTTTGATGTTCTTTAATAAGTTCTTACGATCAAAGCCCATGATGGGCAGACCCTTTATCTCGTAGCCGGCCTGAGGCACACGCTGCATCTCCATTCTGCCTTGTGCGCCGACAAACAATATCTGCGCATCGGGACAAAGTTCACGAATAGCATTTGCGATTGAGACAGCAGGAAAGATATGACCTCCTGTTCCACCTCCACTGATAATGATTCTTGGCTGTTTCATGATTCTTCCAGTTCGCTATTTATTTTCACTTTTTTCTTCTCTTCATTCTTTCCATTCTCCTCACGACGCTTGGCCGAACGGCTCACGCTCAAAATGGCACCGATGTAGGCACAGTTGATGATGGTCGATGTACCACCACGCGACACCAATGGCAACGGCTGACCAGTGACGATACCAAAGTCCACCGCCACACACATATTGATGGCCGCCTGAAACACCAGTAGCATGGTTAGTCCCATGATGAGGAAAGCCGGGAAGTTGTTCTCACATCGGCTGGCTATTCGTGCCGCTCTAAACAGCAATATCACATAAAGGAACACCACTCCAATGGCCCCGCCTATGCCCATCTCCTCGATGATGATTGCAAAGATAAAGTCGGAATAAGCTTGTGGCAGATAGTCGCGCTCTTCCGAATTGCCAGGCCCTTTTCCAACAATGTTGGAAGAAGCTATCGCCAAATTCGAGTGCGTCACCTGATAGTTCTTATCAGTCACCTTATACTGACTGGCTGCCACGTCCTTGTTCTCATCTTCACCGGCAATACGGTTTTTCCATGTCCAAAAGCGGTGCGTCACCTTATCCCATCCTGACTTTTTCTCCTTAGCCTTTTCTTTCTTGACCAGTTCCAAGTTACCAGCTTTTTGGGCAGCCTCCAGCTCTTTACCCTCACGGTCGAGCTTTGACAGAGAGAACACCAGAATCAGGAATCCTGCCACAATCAGTAGCAGCACCCCCGTAAGCTTACCCATCTGAATCATCGGAACTCGGGCTATGAACATCATCAGATAGATAACCATGAAGAGCAATACCGCCGTTGACAAGTTCTCTATACCAATCAAAGCTACTGCTGGAACCGACATAATCAGCACATACTTCATGGCCAGTGGGTCGGCACCCGAGCCATCAGGTTTCTGCATGGCACTCAGCACTTGGGCTGTTGCCAGCACCAACGAGCCTTTGGCTATCTCCGATGGCTGAAAGGTAAAACCAGGCAAAGGAATCACACGGTTGGCACCATTGATACTCTGACCACCAAACAGCACCCATACCAAAGTGGCATAGGTCACCAACAGAAGCATTGGGGTGATCAGCTTGAAGTAGCGGCATGGAATGTTCAGAATAACGATAGTCACCATCAGTCCTATCACGATTTTGCTGACGTGACCTAAAATAGGACCCAGATAGCTCTGTGAATGATATGTCAGTGTGCTCGAAGCCGAAAAGACCTCGACAATACTGATAATACAGAGGAACAGGAACACCGTCCATATTCCTTTGTCACCTTTAAACAGATTTCCTATCTTCTTCTCCATTCTCCACTATAGACTTCTTACCAGTTCCTTGAACTGATCTCCACGATCCTCCATATTCTTAAAGAGGTCGAACGATGCACAACAGGGCGACAGCAATACCGTCTCACCAGTCTTTGCCAGTTCGTAGCATGCAGCCACACAGTCTTTCATTGAGTGCGTATCGCGCACAGGTATTCCAAGGCCATCGAAATTGTCGTGCAACTTCTGGTTGTCGGCTCCCAGATACACCAATGCCGAACACTTCTCTTTCACTAATGGTTTGATGGGGTCATAGTCATTACCCTTATCCTTACCACCTAATATCAGCACCACCTTGGTCTTCATTGAGTCGAGTGCATACCAGCAAGCATCCACATTCGTAGCCTTCGAGTCGTTCACGTACTTCACGCCACGAACAGTTGCCACTTTCTCCAACCGATGCTCAACACCAGGAAACTCGCTCAGCGACTTGCGTATCACCTCTTTTTTTATACCAGCAATATCACCAGCCAGGCCAGCTGCCAGAGAGTTGTAGATGTTATGGCGACCTGTCAGGCTCAGCTGTTCCTGTTCCATATTAAAGGGCTCCGGCTTTTCCAAAACATATTTACCCTCTTCGATATAACCAATACTACCCTTTTCTTTCAGTTCTGAGAAAGGATATTGAATAGCCTTGATATCATACTTCTTCAGTTCACGACTGATGATGGGGTCATCGTTCCAGTAGATGAAGGCATCTTCGGCAGTCTGGTTTTGCAGAATACGCATCTTGGCATCAACATAGTTCTGCATCTCGAAGTTATATCGATCCAGATGGTCGGGAGTGATGTTCAGCAAGATAGCAATGTTGGCATGGAAGTCGTACATATTATCCAACTGGAATGATGACAGTTCGATCACATAGTAAGCATGTGGATCCTCTGCCACCTGCAGTGCCAGCGAGTTACCGATATTTCCAGCCAAGCCAACATCATAGCCAGCCTCCTTGAAAATATGATAAATCAAAGAGGTCGTAGTGGTTTTGCCATTAGAACCCGTAATACAAATCATCTTTGATTTGGTATATCTTCCGGCAAACTCAATCTCACTGATGATCGGTATATGACGTTCCACCGCTTTCTTCACCATTGGTGCATTCTCAGGAATACCAGGGCTTTTAATGATCTCATCAGCATTCAGTATCTTTTCCTCGGTATGCTGTCCCTCTTCCCATACTATCTGATGGTCGTTGAGCATCTTCTTATAACGCTCACCGATGCACGACATATCCGAAACGAATACGTCAAAACCCTCTTTCTTTGCCAGCACAGCAGCTCCTGCGCCACTTTCGCCTGCACCCAGTACTACAATTCTCTTCATCGTATCTTCAATGTTATAATCGTTAACGCTGCCAGAATAATCGTTGTTATCCAGAAGCGGATAGTAATCTTTGACTCATGGAATGGACGATGGGGCCACCCTTTCAGGATATAGCGCGAGGTCTGATCCAACTGCGAATCAAGTTTTCTGAAATTATCATGTATCGGCGTTGCGCGGAACACACGCACACGCTGTCCTTTTTTCTTCATGAACTTGAACCACTGCGTCTGAATGATCACACTGAGGCTCTCCACAAAGAATATGCCACAGAGGATAGGCAACAGCAGTTCTTTATGTATAATCACAGCAGCCACACCAATCACGCCGCCGATGGTCAACGAGCCCGTGTCGCCCATAAAGATTTGAGCAGGAAAGGCGTTGTACCAGAGGAAGCCAATCATGGCGCCCACAAAGGCGCACAAGAACACGACCAGTTCCTCACTGCGTGGAATAAACATGATGTCGAAATAAGAGGCGAATCCAACATGCGATGACACATAGGCCAAGATACCGAGTGCCACTCCGACGATGGCCGAGTTACCGGCACACATACCGTCCATGCCATCATTCAGGTTGGCGCCATTGGATACAGCCGTCACCACAAGGATTGTCATCACCACAAACAAGATCCAACCTGCAGCCACCTTATGTTTTCCCACGAACGACATCAGCTCCGAATAGCTGAGGTTATGATGCTTGGTAAAGGGCACCGTTGTCTTCAGAGACTTATGAGCCACCGTCTCGTGTTTCACCAGTTCCACTTTGTTCTTAACAGGTGTTGAGATATTCTCTCTTATCACCACATCGGGGCTCAGATAAAGCGTCAGTCCTACAATAAAACCGATAGACACCTGTCCTACTATCTTATATTTTCCCTTCAGTCCTTCTTTATTTCTACGGAAAATCTTGATATAATCATCCATAAAACCCAGAAAGCCCAACCATACCGTGGTAACCACCATCAGGATGAGATAGATATTTCTGATACGTCCCAACAGCAATACCGGCACCAGGATAGACACGATAATGATGATGCCGCCCATCGTTGGCACGCCCTTCTTCTCCACACCGAAGGGATCGATAGCCGGGTCACGCTCGGTTTCAAAAATCTTTCGGCGCTTCATCCATTTGATAAAGAACTCGCCAAACCATGCCGAGATAACCAGTGATAAGATCAGGGCTAACAGCGCGCGAAAAGAGATATAGCTCCACAGATGCGCCCCCGGGATATTGTATTGTTCTAAGAATCTAAAAATATAATATAGCATACTATTTTCGAGATATTCGTTTGAAGATTAAATGCCAAAGATTTCTCTCACCACCTCGCGGTCATCGAAATGGTGTTTCACGCCCTTCACTTCCTGATAGTCCTCATGGCCCTTACCCGCAATCAAGATGACGTCACCCTTTTCGGCCAGCATCACAGCTGTCTTGATAGCCTCTTTTCGATCCACGATGCTCACCACCTTCTTCATCTGCTTTTGGTCGAGACCCGCCAGCATATCATTGATGATATCTTGTGGATCCTCGAAACGAGGGTTATCGCTGGTGATAATCACGCGATCGCTCTGTTTCACGGCTTCCTGCGCCATCAACGGGCGCTTGCCCTTGTCGCGGTTTCCACCGGCACCACAAACCGTGATAATCTTACCTTCTTTTCCGTCCATCACCTCGTGGATGGCCTTCAACACGTTCTCCAGTGCATCAGGTGTGTGGGCATAGTCAACAATAGCTGTAAATCCCTCTGGCGAGTGGATGGGCTCCAGTCTGCCAGCCACGCTCTTCAGCGTGCTCAGCACCAACAGCACATCCTCAGGTTTCTGTCCCAGCATCACGGCAGCACCATAGACTGCCAGCAGATTGCTCACATTAAACTTTCCGATAAACTGTACCCCCACTTCACGACCGTCAATTTCCAGATACATACCCTCGAAGTGACACTCTATGATACGCCCACGGAAGTCAGCCATCTGTCGAGTAGAGTAAGTTTTCACTTCGGCCTTGGTGTTCTGAACCATAAACATGCCGTTTTTATCGTCGGCATTGGTAATGGCAAAAGCACCCTTTGGCAACATATCGAAGAATTGTTTTTTGGCATTGCGATAGTTCTCCACCGTCTTATGGTAGTCCAGATGGTCGCGTGTCAGATTGGTAAACACGCCACCGGCAAACTTCAGCCCACCAATACGCTGCTGAGCAATGGCATGGCTCGAGCATTCCATGAACACGTACTGGCAACCTGCATCGACCATGCGTTTCAACAGTCGGTTCAGTTCGATGGGATCGGGGGTGGTATGACTGGCAGGCACAGCCTCATCTTCAATATAGTTACATACCGTTGACAGCAGACCACACTTATAGCCCAGCTTACGGAACATATTATATAATAAGGTGGCGATGGTTGTCTTGCCGTTGGTACCCGTCACGCCCACCAGTTTCACCTTCGAGGTAGGATCACCCTGGAATGTTGTAGCCACAGGTCCGACAGCAGCTTCTGTCGAATCCACCTGCACATAGCATACATGTGGATCCAGCTCTGCAGGCATCTCCTCGCAAAGCACAGCCGAAGCGCCCAGTTCTATCGCTTTCGCAATATACTGATGACCGTCGGTCTGCGTACCCTTGATAGCCACAAACAGATGACCGGCAGCAACCTTATGCGAATCAATGTCGATATCCACAATGTCGATATCGGCATTGCCTTCCACCTTGTTTATCGCAATACACTTAATAATGTCTTTCAGTTTCATATCTTATTTCTTCTTTTTTTCCTTGTTAGTTCAACTCCAGAGTGCATATCATGCCATCCTTCAGACGACTGCCCGGCGCAATGCTTTGGCGCACCACGCGACCTTTGCCTTTCACCCGCGCCTTGATGCCCTGCCTTTCAACAGCATAAACAGCATCCCGCGCACCCATACCAATGGTGTTTGGCATTTGGTGAGGCACACTCTTTGTTGTCTCAAACTTCATCTCGCCCGTGTGTATGCCCAGTTGCTCAAGCACAAACTTTGCATTCTTCACATTGCCACCCTTCACGTCGGGGATAAACACAGACAAGGAGTCGCGGGCATCCTCCACCCTCAGCTTCAGACTCTTGGCCATCACACCCTCAGAGATGTTATGGAACACTGCGCCCGACATAGCTCCGCCAGAGGCGGGCAGCCCCGATTTTTTCAGACAGACGATACAGCTGTACTGAGGATTGTCGGATGGGAAGTAACCACAGAACGACAGCCAGTAGTCCACCACACCACTCTTATAGCCGCCAGCCTTTGCCACCTGTGCCGTACCTGTCTTACCCGACACCTGGAATGAGTGCGAACCTGCCCTCTTGCCTAAGCCCTGACTGACCACATGGCGCAACACGGTCTGCATCATCTTGACAGCCGACGGTTTAGCGATGCGCTCCTTGATAACCTCAGGATGTGTCTCGTAGATCACCTGACCATCTTTCACGATTTTCTCGACGAAGCGTGGACGCATCATCTTACCATTATTGGCAATCGCATTATAGAACGTCACTGTGTTGATAGGCGCAATCTGCGTCTCATAACCGATACTCATCCATGGCAGAGTGGTCTTGCTCCAGTAGTCTGAGCGTTTCGTGGTCTTGGTATTCGGCATGCGTATCTTTGGCGGAGCATAACCCACAATGGGGAGCTCCAGATCTTGGCCGATGCCCACACGGTAGAGTCCCTCTACGTATTTTGTGGGATTCTTGCCGTAGAATTTGTCTATCACATAGCTCACGCCGATGTTACTACTTACCTCCAACGTACGGGCAGCGTTAATCACGCCATAGCCACCACGGTGCCAGTTATGGTCCTTCATCTTGGCTCCATGCATCTGCATGATACCGCATCCGGTATCTATCGTATAGGTGGTGTCTATCACGCCATCATCGAATGCCACCAAAAACGAGGCTACCTTGAATACCGAACCTGGCTCACAACGATAGCTGATGGCATCGTTGAAACGCTCATAGTACTCGCCATCCGAACCACGACGCATGTTGACAATCGCTTTCACATTACCGGTTTTCACCTCCATGAGGATGACGACACCCATTGAAGCTTCCCATTTCTTCAGTTCTTCAATCAGAGCCTGTTCAGCCAGGTCCTGCATACCCACATCAATGGTAGTAATGATGTCGGCACCCGCCACAGGTGATTTGACGACAAAAGGCACCATGCGATTCAGCACTTTCTGCTTACGACGGATGCCCACCTGACCTCGCAGAATCGAGTCGTAAGTCAGCTCGATACCAAAGCGGGCCGTATCCTTTCCGCCTTCAAAGCTTCGGATATCGCCAATGGTACGTTCGGCCAATGAACCGAAGGGACGTCGGCGTGCCACAAAGGGTTCGGCATGAAAGCCGTACTTGTTCTTCGGCAGGTTGAAATAAGGCAACTGCAACACCTCGCAATAGGTGTTATAACTGATGCGCTTGGGATATATCTTCCAGTGACGAGCACCCGTAGTGCCGTCACGTAGCTTCTTATGATGGCCTTCCTCCAGTCGTTCCTTGAACTTCTCTGCAGTCCATTCGGGGAAGATGTCATGCAGTCCACAGCAGAGACTATCCAGTTTACTGTAATACACAGAATCGCGCTTATGGGTCCACGCAGTATCCTCACGGTCGCCAGGCTGAAAGTCCATGAATATCATGTATTCAGGAATACTGCTGGCCAACAGCTGGCCGTCGCTGCTCAGGATATTACCGCGGTCCGGACGCACACTGTCGCTATCACTTTTCAGACGATTGGCCACCACCTCCCAGTAGCTTCTGCCCACAGTCATGGTATAGCCGGCCTTGAATATCACTGCCAGACCTATCAGCGTCAACACCACAGCAATGGCGAAATAACGCGGCATTACCTTTTCTTTGTTAAACCTGCTCACGACTCTGCTTTAATCTTCTGGGATGTTAATAATATAAGGGGGCTGGTCGCTGATTTTCAGCAGTGAGTCATTATTCTCACGCAGCACCTTCAACACGTTACTCTGTCGGCACAGCTCAGTCAAGCTACTTGAACTGGCCAGTGCCTTATATTTTGCGTCGGTCAGCACTTTCTCCAAGTCGCTGATCTCGATCACGTCTTTCTGACATTGATAGCGGAAACCCACATAGACTGTTGTCAGCAGCATAATCAACAGAATGAGCCACACATGATGGCGCACCAGCACCAACAGATGGTCACCACCCAGAATCTGGCGCAGCGTCAGCGTACCAGTCATGTCGTCATCGTCCTCGGTAGCACGTTCTTTCAACTGCTCATAGGCCGACGATGTTCTGTCTTCTACATCAGCTTTCTCCTCGGTGGGCGTTTCTTCAATGATTAGCTCCATGTCGGATACTGTGGTTCCGTCATTGTTTTTCATTCCGAATTATGTTATTTTTAAATTTTCTCTGCGATTCTTAATTTTGCGCTTCGACTTCGAGGGTTATTTTCCAGCTCCTCAGCAGATGGGGTCGTCACTTTATTATTAATAAGGTGTAACGGACTTTTCACCCTTCCAAAGAAGTCCTGCTCTTGTCGCCCTTCGGCATTGCCTGTGCGCATCACATTCTTCACGATTCTGTCTTCCAGCGAGTGATAGGTAATCACGCTCAACCGCCCTCCTGGCTTCAGTATCTCGCATGCCCCCATCAGCATCTCACGCAGGGCATCCATCTCGTGGTTCACCTCTATGCGCAGAGCCTGAAACAATTTAGTCATTTCTTTTTTCTCGCGCTCTCGCTGAAACAGCTTCTCTGTCACCTGCATCAACTGCCCTGTGGTCTCTATCCGCTGCTGCATGCGCGCTTTCACCAACACGGCAGCAATCTTGCGAGCATTCTTCAGTTCGCCGTAGAGGTAAAGCACGTCGGCCAGTCGCTGTTCGTCGTAGTCATTCACCACATCGGCAGCCGTCATTCCTGCACGTTTGTTCATTCGCATATCGAGCGGTGCATCGAAACGAAACGAGAAACCGCGCTCGGCATCATCAAAATGGTGCGACGACACCCCTAAGTCTGCCAACAGGCCATCTATCTCTTCAACGCCGTAATAGCGCATCCAGTTCTTGAGATACCTGAAATTACTTCTCACAAAGGTAAACCTGTCATCAGCAACGATATTGTTTTCCGCATCAGCATCTTGATCGAAACTGTACAGATGACCCTCTGCAGACAGATGTTGAAGGATTTCACGCGAATGACCGCCTCCGCCAAATGTCACGTCAACATAGACGCCGCCTGACTGGATGGCCAATCCTTCTACACTTTCTTTCAACAGAACAGAAACATGATATGTGTCAGCTGTTTTAATCATCTTCCTTCCGCACCGTTATGCATGATTTGCTTCAGTTTCTGAGCGAACTCTTCCTGACTCATGAAGGGCTCTGTCGCTTTCTCTGCAGCCCATATCTCAATGGCATCATTCATGCCAATGAAGCGCACCGACTGCTCGATCTCTGCCATTTGCAGATAGCGCTTAGGAATCAGAAAACGTCCATTACCGTCGAGCGTCAGCACCTCGGCCTCTGAGACATATTGTCTCAACACCTGCTGACCCATGTCGTCCCACTCGCTGATTCGCTCCAGCAGCGCATCCATGCGGCGGTTCCATGTCGATTCCGGGTAAAGCACCAAGCACTTTTGATGCACATCCTTGCGCATCACCAGCACCTCGTCGCCTGCCGCCTGCAACACCTTACGAAAGGTGGCCGGCAGAAACACGCGCCCTTTGGCGTCGGTCTTGGCTTCTATGTTACCTAAAAATCGCATGCGAACAATAATTAAATGGTCTCGGATGCAAAAGTAATCATTTTCCTCCACAATCCCCCACATTTCCCCACAAAATTTTATGAAAGGACTAAAAAAAATCCTTTTTTTCTTTTTCAAGACATTTCATTACACACTTAAGCATTTTTGTGCAATGTCACTAATTTATCTTAATTAATGTAAAATTGCACATTTTTGAGACAAAATGTGCTGAAAATGAAAGATTTTGCGTACTTTTGCATGCCGTTATAAGAAGAAGCAAATGGAGAAGACCATCGATATTGACAAGGTACTAAAAGGCAAAATGGGCAGCAAAGCCCGTTGGGTGCCAAGTCCGCTCGTCTGGTGGCTGAAGCACATCGTTCACGAAGACCAAATCAATCAATTCCTTTGGAGCGCTCGCGACCTGCAAGGCACGCCATGGCTGAAGGCAGCCATTGACTTCCTGAACGTAAAAATCGTGGTGAAAGGGTTAGAGAACCTGCCTGCTAAAGATGATCCTAAGCGCTACACCTTTGTGAGCAATCATCCATTGGGCGGTATCGACGGCATAGCCATAGGCTCTGTGATTGGTGAGCACTACGACGACAACTTCAGGTATTTGGTCAACGACCTGCTGATGAACCTGCCTGGTTTGGCGCCATTATGTATCCCCATCAACAAAACCGGCAAACAGTCGCGCAACTTCCCCGCCATGATCGAGGCAGGCTTCAAGGCCGACACACACATCTTGATGTTCCCTGCCGGTCTTTGCTCGCGCAAGCGGAATGGAGTCATTTGCGACCTTGAGTGGAAGAAGACATTCATCACCAAGAGCATTGAAACGCACCGTGATGTCATCCCCATCCACTTCGACGGACAGAACAGCAATTTCTTCTACCGTCTTTCGAACATCAGCGACCGTTACGTCAAGAAGGTGAACATAGCCATGCTTTTCCTTGCCGACGAGATGTTCAAGAACACTGGCAACACATTTACCATCACCTTCGGCAAACCCATCGCCTGGGAATCGTTCAACAACGACAAGACACCAATGGAATGGGCTAAAACAGTCAAAAAACAAGTTTACGAATTAGCACCTTAAAGATACAAGCAAACGAAATCATGGTACAACCGATTATTGATCCAATACCCGTCGAAGTACTCAAGAGTGAACTCACTCCCGAGCGCCAATTGCGCATGACCAACAAAAGCAACAATCTTATATACGTCATCACGGCACACCAAGCACCAAACGTGATGCGCGAAATAGGACGTCTGCGTGAAATAGCCTTTCGCGAAGCGGGAGGCGGCACCGGCAAGGAGGTTGACATCGACGAGTTCGACACCTGCGAGAACTGCTACAAACAGCTCATCGTCTGGAATCCGGAGGCCGAAGAGATCATCGGTGGTTACCGTTATCTGGAGGGCACCAAGTGGGATATAGACAGCAACGGCCAGCCCCATTTGGCCACCAGCCACATGTTCCACTTCTCTGAAAAATTCCTCAAGGAATACATGCCCTACACCATTGAACTGGGACGCTCGTTTGTCAGTCTTCCCTATCAGAGCTCGAAGATGGGTGCGAAGAGTCTGTTTGCACTCGACAATCTGTGGGATGGACTCGGTGCGCTAACCGTCATCATGCCCAACGTGAAATATTTCTTCGGCAAGATGACCATGTATCCCTCTTACATCCGCGAGGGGCGCGACATGATTCTTTATTTCCTGAAGAAGCATTTCGACGATAAAGAGAAGCTTGTCATCCCGATGAAACCGCTTAAAATTGATGCTGATGAGAAGGCTTTAGCACAACTGTTTTGCAAAGATACCTTTAAAGAGGACTATAAAATACTGAACCGCGAGATTCGCAAACTGGGCTACAACATTCCTCCATTGGTAAATGCCTATATGAGTCTCTCGCCCACCATGAAACTTTTCGGCACCGCCATCAACTATGGCTTTGGCGACGTGGAAGAGACTGGCATCTTAATAGCCATGGACGAGATTCTTGAAGAAAAGCGCGTGCGCCACATCGACTCTTTCATCAAGGAGCACCCCGAGGCACTGAAAATCACCAGTGGTGCCAACAAAGTCATCTATAAGGAAAAGAACTAAAAACTGATTGAGGCCAAAACGAATGATGTTTTGGCCTCAATTGTATCTCAACACCTTTACTTTTGCAACGCAATACTTACGCTTTTGGAACGCATCCAGGGGCTGGACGAGGTGATTCTAGCCCCTGGAAGTGGTCCTTCTAACCCCTGGAAGTGGCCCATCCAGGGGCTAAAAGTGTGCGTTTCAGGGGCTGGAACGGAAACAATAGCGTAAGTTCTGAACTCTAGAACCGGCATTTCTAAAGCTTAGAAGAGCCACTTTCAGACATTAAAAGCACCCGTTCTGGAGTCTGGAATCACCACTTCCAGGCTCCAAAGCAAGAGTAAAACTTAAAGTTTAGAGGGGGTTATATGATTGGCAACGAGATGCCGCAAATCTTCTGATAGACATCAAGGGCATAGACATCAGTCATACCACTGATATAATCGATGACAGCCATGAGGCGAACCTCCAGGTCTTCATGCTCAATCTCGTACTGACTCGACACCCTGCCTATGAGCTGCTGCGAATAGTAACGGTCAGGATGCTCAATCGCTTCCACCATCAACTCCATCAATGTTGCCATGATACGATAACCCGACAATTCCACATCCAGCACGGGTTTACTGCGATAGATGCGACTCTTCGACACCTCAGCACAATGGATATAAGCTTGGCGGGGCACCTCTGAAATATGCTCGATAAGCGACCCTTGGAAAGTGCCTTCCAAAATCTCGTCCTCGTGCTTCATAAACGCCTGATAGCACTCATGTTCAAGCAGTCCGATGACGCAGGCACGCAGATATTGTATTTGTTCATTGGGGTCGTAGAGCAGTTCCTCCTCGACGCGCTTCATGATATGATTTTGCCCCGTTTCATCGAAGAAAGAAAGCATAAGTTCCTTGGCTTCAGCAAGGTTCAGAATCTTCAGCTTATAGGCATCCTCAAGATCCATAATCTCATAGCAGATGTCATCGGCAGCCTCGACAAGATAGACCAGCGGATAGCGAGCCCATCGCTCTGCGCCATCGGCTGTGGTCAGACGAGGAATGCCCAACATCTGCGCCACCGTCACATAGTCATCGTGCTCGGGGGTGAAGAAGCCAAACTTATTTTTCTTGGCAGCACACGATGGATACGGGTATTTCACGATAGACGCCAACGTGCTATAGGTCATAGCAAAGCCACCCTTCCGTCGGCCTTTAAAACTGTGGGTGAGCAGACGAAAGGCATTGGCATTACCATCAAAGCGAGTAATGTCTGACCAGAATTCGGGCGACACTTTCTCCTGCAGATAAGCACCTTTACCCTCCGTGAAAAACGTTTGGATGGCCTTCTCGCCAGAATGGCCAAAAGGCGGGTTGCCCAAATCGTGCGCCAGACAAGCTGTGGCCACAATCTGACCGATTTCACCGATGAAAGTGCCCTGCTCGCCTCGCGCCAATAGAGCACTGGCAACATCGTTGCCCAGCGACATACCGACACTGGCCACCTCGAGCGAATGAGTCAGTCGGTTGTGCACAAAGATACTGCCGGGCAAAGGAAACACCTGGGTCTTGTTCTGCAACCGACGGAAGGGAGCCGAAAATATCAGTCGGTCATAGTCACGTTTAAACTCCGTACGGTCATCATGACGTTCAAGATGCCGATGTTCTTGTCCGAGCCTACAGTTAGAGATAAGTTTTTCCCAATTCATCTTCATGGCTACAAAAGTACAACATTTTCAGCATAAAAACACAATTTAGCAGAAAAATTATGGCTGATTCAATTGTTTTTACTAATTTTGCACCTTATACAACATACGACAATATAACGCATAACATAACGCGCATGAAGATTCAAGTCGTCAACAAAGGACACCAACAACTTCCCGCCTATGCCACCACACTGAGTGCAGGCATGGACCTACGTGCCAATATCGACGCTCCCATCGAGCTGAAACCATTGGAGCGCAAGCTGATTCCCACGGGTCTGCACATCGCACTGCCCGCAGGATACGAGGCACAGGTAAGACCTCGCAGCGGACTGGCACTCAAGAAGGGCATCACGGTTCTGAACTCGCCCGGCACCATCGATGCCGACTATCGTGGCGAGATTGGAGTTTTGCTCATCAACCTATCGCAAGAGCCTTTCGTCATCAATGATGGCGAACGCATTGCACAAATGGTGATTGCACGTCACGAAACAGCCGAATTCATCGAGGTTGAAGTGCTCGACGAGACTGAACGTGGCGAAGGTGGATATGGACATACCGGCGTGAAATGAAAAAGACAATATGCATACTGGCTGCTTTTCTTTGCTGCCTGGGCTCAACGGCCCAGACCGACACCATGCGTCAGTATGACATCTGCTTCCACGAAGCAATGCTACAGAGACAAAAGGGGCATCATGATGCAGCCTTCGACCTGCTGCAACGCTGTTTGGAACTAAACCCGAAAGCCTCAGAAACGTATTATTTCCTGGCGCAATACTATGCAGAGATGAAAGCGCCCGACAAGGCTATCGAACACTTTAAGCATGCCACAGAACTGGAACCTGCCAACAAAACCTACATGGAGACACTGGCACATGCTTATATCTCTAAACAGAAATACACCGATGCTATCGACGTATTGGAACGGATGTATGCAACGGACAAGAGCAGACAGGACTTCTTGGAAATGCTCTATCAACTGTATCTGAAAGAGAAGGATTTCGAAAAGGCCATCGATGTGCTCGACCGTATGGAGGCCATTGATGGCAAATCGGAACGCATCTCGCTGGCAAAGAGTGGACTGTACTTCCAGATGAGCGACCATGAGAAAGCACTGGAGGAAATCAAGGCTCTGTCTGACCAATACCCCAACGATCTGAACTATCGCACCATCTATGCCAACACGCTGTTGGCTAACGGCGACAACGAACAGGCATACGACGTGCTGATGAAGATCCTAAAGGAAGAGCCCGACCATGTCAAAGCTCAACAGACGCTGCGCAACTACTTTATCAGCATGGAGGATGCCACGGCAGTTGATTCGCTGACACGCTGCATCCTGCTGAACCCAAAAGCAAGCACCGACGACAAAGTGATGCAACTGCGGCAGCTGATCAGTGAAAACGAACAGACCGGAGGCGACAGCACACAGATTTTAGCACTCTTTGACTCCATGCTCGACGTGCCTCAGCCCGATGCAGACATCGCTGAGATGAAAGCGGCATACATGGACTTGAAGCAGATGCCACGCGACTCTATCACGAAAGCGCTGGAGCGAGTGCTGACCTTGGCACCCGACCGGGCTTCGGCTCGTCTGCATCTGGTGCAGTATGCCTGGGAGGATGAAGACAAAGACCGCATCATAAGCCTGTGTCAGGCCGCTCGGCAATACAACCCCGAAGAGATGGCTTTCTACTACTATCAGGGCATTGCCTACTTCAACAAGGGCGACACCGACCACGCACTGGAAGCTTTCCAAAACGGCATCAGCGTGATTAACGAAGAGAGCTCTACGGAAATCGTTTCGGATTTCTATGCCGTCATGGGCGATATTTTCTTCCAAAAGATGCGCGAACGGGAGGCCTTTGCTGCCTACGACTCCTGTCTGCAGTGGAAACCTGACAACATCGGCTGTCTGAACAACTATGCTTATTACCTTAGTTTGAAAGGTATCCGACTGGACGAAGCTGAGCAAATGAGCTATAAGACCATCAAAGCGGAGCCAAAAAATGCCACCTATCTGGACACGTATGCCTGGATCTTATTCATGCAGCAGCGATACGCTGAAGCGCGCATCTACATAGACCAGGCTTTGCAGAACGACACCTTGATTGGGGCCGTGCTGAAAGAGCATGCCGGCGACATCTACATCATGAATGGCGATACGGAAGGGGCGCTGAAGATGTGGAAAGAGGCATTGGAACATGATCCGAAGAACAAAGTTCTTATCAGAAAGATAAAACGAAAAAAATACATCAAACAATGAAACTATCCAACTACGCAAAAGTGGTCATCCTGGCAGCACCGCTGCTGTTGACCGCCTGTCATTCGAAGAAGCAAATGGTCAACAGTGCAACGCCTCAGCCCACCGAAAGTCTTGCACAGACCGAGATTCTGACAAAAGTAGCTGAGAACTCACAAGCCCCACAGTTTGTCAGTTCTAAAGTGAAGTTCTCCATTGAGATAGGACCTCAACAGGTATCACTGACGGGCAACCTGCGCATCAAGCGCGACGACGTGATACGCCTGCAACTGATGGCCTTCGGCTTTGTTGAGGCAGGACGGATCGAGTTCACCAAGGACTATGTATTGATTATGGACCGCATCAACAAGATGTATATGCGTGCACCATATAACTACATTGACTTCCTGCGCAACAATGGCATGAACTTCTATACGCTGCAGGCTCTGTTCTACAACGAACTGTTCAAGCCCGGAGAGAAAGCCATCAGCGCCAAGAACATGAAGGGCTACCAGATGGTGATGAGCGATGAGGATGCCATCATATCCTTGGAAAAAGACAGAATGAGCTATAGCTGGCTGGCCAACCCGACAAACGGCCAAATCAAGATTGCAAATATCATGTATCGCGACAGCTACAAAGGTAACACTCAGCTCACTTGGGAGTATCTGGGCTTCAAGCCTCTGGCACAGACACACTTCCCCAGCGACATGAAGATCACGCTGACAGCACCCAACAAACAGGTGAAGATGGACATGAAGTTCAACAACCTGGGCACCAACAGCGACTGGGAGACACGCACCACCATCAGCAATAAATACCGCGAGGTGGATGCCGAAGAGATACTGCGCCGCATCATGGCATTATAATTAGGATAAAAACAATAAGGATAACTGCGATATGAAGAAAATCTGTTTCCTGCTCATGGTCCTCATGTGCTTCGGCTTGTCTTCTGCCCAACAGCGAAAGACACAGACTCGCCGTAAGCCTGCCACCACGCAGACACAGGCAAGAAAGAAGACAACCACTGCAAGAAAGAAGACAACCACCAAGAAAAAGGCTACAAAGAAGAGCGAAAAGGAACAGCTACAGGACAGAAGAAAGAAAATTTCACAGAATATCGCAGCACAGAAGAAAAGACAGGTAGAGCTGGAGCGCAACGTGAAAAAGCGCATGCAAGATGTGTTGGTGCTGAGCAACGAAATCAGCGAGAAGCGCCGCACGATAGATAGTATCAACTCTGACATCACCAACCTGAGCGCCCATATCGAACTGCTGGATTCGCAACTGGTCATCTTGCACCAAGAACTGGTGGAGCGACAGGAGCGCTATGCCAAGTCGATGCGTTACATGTATCGCAACCGTAAGGTGCAGAACAAGGTGATGTTTGTGCTCAGTGCACAGAATGTGAACCAGATGTATCGACGCATGCGCTTCATGAAAGAGTATGCAACCTACCAGAGGGCACAGGGCGAGGCTGTGAAACAGAAACAGGCTCAGATAGAAAACAAGAAGGAAGAGCTAAGGAATTCTAAAAGCGAGAAGACCACACTGCTGAACCGCGGCGAACGCGAGAAGCAGACCTTGGAGAAGCAACAAAGCGAACAGAAGAAGATGGTGGCCTCGCTAAAGAAGGAACAGAAGACGGTGGCAAGCATCATCGCCCAGCAACAGAAGGAGGAGGCCGAACTGAATGCACGCATCGAAAGGCTGATACAGGAGGAGATAGCGCGCGAAAAGGCACGCATTGAGGCCGAGAAACGCCGTCAGGAGCAACTGGCTCGCAAGAAGAAGGCCGAGGAGGAAGCACGAAAGAGGCGTATTGCCGAAGCCAAAGCGCGAGAGGAAAGGGCACGCGAAGAGGCTCGCATCGCTAAGAACGAAGCCGAAAAGAGGGCTGCCCACGAACGTGCCAAGAGGGCTGAGGAAGAACGAAAGACGGCCGAAAAGGAGATGGTTGACGCACGCAAGACGTCACCAGAGCCTAAAATGATGGTTGCTGATGCCGATGCTAAACTCAGTGGTAGCTTTGCCAGCAATAAGGGCAAGTTGCCCATGCCTATCACCGGTCCTTACCAACTGGTGCGCAGCTTCGGTTCTAATGTGGTCGATGGCATGAGCCATGTGCACCTGAGCAGTAAGGGTCTGCACCTGAAAGGTCAGCCTGGCGCTTCGGCTCGCTGCGTCTTCGACGGTCAGGTCACGAAGGTATTTGCCACAGGCAAGGGCTACATCGTGATGGTTCGTCACGGCAAATACATCTCTGTATATAGCGGTATGGAAAGTGTCAGCGTGGCGGCAGGTCAGAAAGTGAGAACAAACCAAGCCATAGGAAGACTGGGACCAACCAACATGATGCAGTTCCAGTTGCGCAACTGGACCGAATTGCTGAATCCTATGCAGTGGTTAAGAAGATAAATTTCATTGTTTTTTAAGTAAAAGTTTATAACGAGAAAGGTCGATTGACAGTGGAAACACGTCAATCGACCTTGTTTATGGTGATATCGAGCAATTGCAGATAGGTATGAAAAGCCTGCGCTATCTCGTCAATACGGATGTATTCATCGGCAGAATGAGAGCGAGCCGACTGTCCTGGGCCGAGCTTAAACGAAGGGAAGGGCATCAGAGCTTGGTCTGAGAGCGTGGGCGAACCGAAAGGTTGCAGTCCCATAGCCACGCAGCGCTGTATGAGCGGATGTGTCTCGCTGATGTGCGACGAGTGCAGGCGGAACGAGCGTGCCTTGAGCTCGCAGCGCTTCATGTGCTTCTCAAGGAAGGCAAAGAGGTACTCGTTCTGATAGTATTCGTTGGTACGTATGTCTATGACAAAGTGCAGAAGGTCGGGCACCACGTTGTGCTGCGTACCGCTTTCCACCTGTGTCACCGTCATCTTGGTATTGCCCAGCAGCGGACTCTCTTTCGTAAACTTATAGTCGCGCAGCCAGCACAGGTCGTCGAGGGCTTCGTAGATGGCATTCACGCCTTCGTTGCGGGCTGCATGACCACTGACGCCATGGGCATAGCCATCAACGACCATCAGTCCTTTTTCGGCGATAGCAGGCTGCATGCCCGTCGGTTCGCCAACAATGGCCACATCAATCTTGGGCAATAAAGGCAACACATGTTCGACGCCGTTCTTGCCCGACACCTCCTCTTCGGCAGAGGCCAGATATACCAAGTTGTAGTTGCGGGGGCGCATGGACACGACACGAAACACCTGCAACAGGGTCACCAGTCCGCCACCACAGTCGTTAGAGCCAATGCCATAAAGACAACCACTCTCTACCATCGGCACATGGGGATCACGGGTCCATGTGGCAACGGGCTTCACCGTGTCTATATGCGCATTGAGCAACACCGTGGGACGCGCCTCATCGTAATCATCAGCCACCACCCACAGGTTGTTACACGAGCGGTTCACCTTCAGTCCCCACCCTTTCATCACATTCTCAAGGTGGTTGGCAGCAGCAGTCTCATCGCGACTGACACGCGGAATGGCTATCAGCTGTTTAAGCAACTCTACAGCCTCATCAATATATTTATTCTCGTCCATATCTCGTGCAAAAGTATGAAAAAGGATTGGAATAATCAAGGAATAGCAAAAAAATTGTTCTAAAAGTACCAAAAACCAAAAGTTTTTTAGTACTTTTGCACACCTAACTACATAAGATATTAGTAACTAATAGAGATAACAAAAATGAAACAACTACTGCAGAAACTTGCAGTTGCTGCAATGCTGATGTTCGCACCAACTGCTCTACAAGCCGCTGTAAAACCAGGTTCTTTCACAACGGGCGACAAGACCTTCTTGCTGAACGGTGAGCCTTTCGTGGTGAAAGCAGCCGAAGTACACTACCCTCGCATTCCTCGTCCTTACTGGGAGCACCGCATCAAGATGTGCAAGGCGCTCGGCATGAACGCCGTCTGCATCTACATCTTCTGGAACATCCACGAGCAACAGGAGAATGTGTTCGACTTCACGGGTCAGAACGATGTGGCTGAGTTCTGCCGACTGGCACAGAAAAACGGCATGTATGTCATCGTTCGTCCAGGTCCCTACGTATGTGCCGAGTGGGAAATGGGCGGTCTGCCTTGGTGGTTGCTGAAGAAGAAAGACATCAAATTGCGCGAACGTGACCCCTATTTCATGGAGCGCGTGAAAATCTTCGAGCAGAAGGTGGGCGAGCAACTGGCACCGCTGACCATCCAAAAGGGTGGTCCCATCATCATGGTACAGGTGGAAAACGAGTATGGATCGTATGGCGAGGACAAGCCTTACGTCAGTGAGATTCGCGACTGTCTGCGCAACATCTATGGCAAGGAGCTGGCACTCTTCCAGTGCGACTGGTCTTCAAACTTTGAAAAGAACGGGCTCGACGACCTGACATGGACCATGAACTTTGGCACGGGTGCCAACATCGACCAGCAGTTCCGTCGCCTCGGCGAGCTGCGCCCCAACGCGCCGAAGATGTGCTCTGAGTTCTGGAGCGGCTGGTTCGACAAGTGGGGGGCCCGCCATGAGACCCGCCCTGCCAAAGATATGGTAGATGGCATGGACGAAATGCTCAGCAAAGGCATCTCGTTCTCGCTCTACATGACCCACGGCGGCACGTCGTTCGGTCACTGGGCAGGTGCCAACAGCCCTGGCTTTGCGCCCGACGTCACCTCCTATGACTACGATGCGCCTATCAACGAGTATGGCCACGCCACGCCGAAGTTCTGGGAACTGCGCCAGATGATGGCAAAATACAACGACGGCAAGAAGATGCCCGCCGTGCCCAAGGCTCCGATGCCCATCATCACCGTGCCTAAGTTCGAGCTGACGGAGTTTGCACCGTTCTATAGGAATCAGCACCTCATTCCCAACGTCAACCCAATGACCTTTGAGGAGATGGACTTAGGTTGGGGCATGACCTACTATGTAACGAGCCTGCCCGAAGTGCCTGTGCAGAGTGTGCTGACCATGGAGGCTCACGACTACGCCCAGGTGTTTATCGACGACAAGTACATTGGCAAGATTGACCGCGTGAAGAACGAGAAGTCGCTCACACTGCCTGCCATCAGGAAAGGCCAGAAGCTGGCAATTCTCGTTGAAGCTATGGGTCGCATTAACTTCGGTCGTGCCATCAAGGACTTCAAGGGTATCGTTGGCGATGTCGTCATCAACGCAGAGGTAGACGACAACGAGGTGACATGGAACCTGAAAAAGTGGACCATGACGCCCATCGAAGACGACTACTCCCGCGCCGTTAAGGCATTCGACGCCAACAAGGTGGAGCGTCCGCTCAGCGATGGCTTTGCCAAGCGTGAAAACGGGCGCGGCTACTACCGCGGCTACTTCACGCTGAAGAAGGTGGGCGACACGTTCCTGAACTTCGAGACGTGGGGCAAGGGTCAGGTCTATGTGAACGGTCATGCCATGGGACGCATTTGGTCCATTGGTCCGCAGCAGACGCTCTATGTGCCCGGCTGCTGGTTGAAGAAGGGCAAGAACGAAGTCATCGTACTTGACATCGTCGGACCGAAGGAGCCCGTTGTTTGGGGACAGGCTGAACCCGAGCTGAACAAGCTGCAGTTGGAGAAAAGTAACAAGCACAACAACATTGGCGACAAGCCCGATCTGAACAGTGCCACACCTGCTGCAACAGGCGCCTTCAAGGCTGGCAACGGCTGGCAGACCATCAGCTTCGATGCTACGCAGAAGGGCCGCTACCTCGCCATTGAATGCCTATCTACACAGAAAGAGGGCGACCGCGCAGCCATTGCAGAGCTCTATCTTCAGGGACAAGACGGCAAGCGAATCTCACGTGAACCCTGGAAGACCAAGTATGCCAATAGCGAAGAGGAGAACGGCAACCACCTGGGCGACAAGGTCTTCGACCTGCAGGAGTCAACCTATTGGCTGACTGAAAAGGGTGCAGCACAGCCTCATCTGCTGGTCATCGACCTGGGCTCTGAGCAAAGTGTAAAGGCTCTGGAGTATCTGCCTCGTGCCGAACAAGGCGCTCCTGGCAGCATCAAGAACTTTAAGATTTACATTTACTAAGATATGAAAGGACTGCTTACCATCATCGGTTTGCTGGCAACGGCCATTGGTCATTGTCAGCAGACCATGAGTTTATGGTACAACCATCCTGCCACATACTTCGAAGAGTCATTGCCTTTAGGCAACGGTCGATTAGGTGCACTGATCTATGGCGACACTCAGGACGACATCATCCAACTGAACGACATCACCCTTTGGAGCGGAAAACCCATCGACCGACAGGAAGATGCTGGTGTCTCGAAATGGATTCCCGAAATCCGTAAGGCTCTGTTCAACGAAGATTACAGCAAGGCAGACTCCCTTCAGTTGCACGTTCAAGGCCATAACTCGAGCTACTACATGCCACTGGCCACCATGCATATCGTGGACTACGATGCAACAAGCGACGTGACGGGTTATCGCCGGTCGCTCAGTCTGGACTCTGCCACCGCCCATACTGTATATCATAAAGGTGACATCACGTTCAAACGTGAGTATCTGGCTTCGGCTCCCGACCAGCTGATAGCCATCCGTCTGACAGCTTCGCAACCCCGACAGATCAATGTTGAAGTACGACTCACCTCATTGCTCAGTCACCGTGTGAAGGCTAAAGGCGATCAACTCACCCTGACGGGACACGCCACAGGCAACGAGAAAGAGACCATCCACTTCTGCACAATGCTTCAAGTGAACCATCGTGAGGGCAGCGTAGAAGCAACCGACAGCACCCTGCAGCTGACAGGTGTCAGCGAAGCTGTCATCTATTTGGTCAATGAAACAAGCTTCAATGGCTTCGACAAGCATCCGGTCAAAGAAGGCGCACCTTATATCAACAATGCCATCGACCGACTCTGGCACACCCACAACGTGACCTTTGACGAGGTGAAGCAACGACATCTGGCAGACTATTCGGAGTTTTTTAGCCGAGCCAGCCTGAGACTCGGCAAAGAGACTTACGACAACACCAAGCCTACCGACGAACTGCTGAAGACCTATCACCAAGGCAACGATGCCGCCGACCGCTATCTGGAGACCCTTTACTTCCAGTATGGACGCTATTTGCTCATCAGCAGTTCACGCACACCGTCGGTTCCAGCCAACCTGCAAGGTCTGTGGAACCCCCACCTTCAGGCGCCATGGCGTGGCAACTATACCATTAATATCAACCTGGAGGAAAACTATTGGCCCGCTTTTGCCGCCAACCTGCAAGAGATGTCACTGCCTATCGATGGATTCGTACAGGCCTTGGCCAAGAATGGTCACTACACCTCGTACAACTATTATGGCATCAACCGTGGTTGGTCGGCTGGTCATAACAGCGACATCTGGGCCATGGCCAATCCCGTTGGCGAAAAGAACGAAAAACCCGAATGGGCCAACTGGCCACTGGGTGGCGCGTGGCTGGTTGAGACACTCTGGGAAAAATATCTCTTTACGCAAGACGAACAGTACCTTAAGACCATCGCCTATCCTTTGATGAAAGGCGCTGCCGACTTCTGTCTGGAATGGCTCATAGAGAATCCACACAACCCACAGGAGCTCATCACCGCACCCAGCACCTCGCCCGAAAACGAATATATCACCGACAAGGGTTATCATGGCATGACTTGTTATGGCGGTACTGCCGACCTGGCTATCATCCGCGAGCTGTTCATCAACACCATCGCTGCGGGACAACTGTGTGGCGATGACGTCACTGCACTGCAACAAGCGCTGCCACGCCTCCACCCTTACACCATCGGAAAAGATGGCGACCTCAACGAGTGGTACTACGACTGGCGCGACTACGACCTGCACCACCGCCATCAAAGTCATCTCATCGGACTGTATCCAGGTCATCATATCAGTGCTTCTGCCGATGACGCACATAGAGGTTATGACGGAAAAGCAGAATCATTGCTTGCAGCCTGCGAACAAACGCTCATTCAAAAGGGCGAGAAAACCACTGGTTGGAGCACTGGCTGGCGCATCAACTTGTGGGCACGCCTGCACAATGGCGAGCAGGCCTTCCACATCTATCAAAAACTTTTGGAGTACGTTCCTGCCGGACCGCGCCGCAAAGGTCAGGGTGGCGGCACCTACCCCAACCTGTTTGACGCCCATCCTCCCTTCCAGATTGACGGCAACTTCGGTGGCACCGCTGGTGTTTGCGAGATGTTATTGCAGAGCGAAGTGCAGTTCGAGGCAGAACCTCGAACCACGATAGAACTGCTGCCAGCCCTTCCCGGTGCATGGTCTGACGGAGAAGTCAGGGGCATACGTGCCCGTGGTGGCTACGAGATAACCATCACATGGAAAGGGGGCAAGGTGACTTCGGCCACCATCAAAGCAGACAAGGGAGGACTTATTACTGTGAAATACAACGGGAAGCACAAGACCTTCCGCATGAAATCAAAGCAAATAAAGAAACTTAATGGATAGAAATATTGTATCATCTGATTTTGAAAAGGTCAAACAATGGGGCACAAGCACCTCACTCGACGATGACCTGATTCTATTGACCGACGTCGGACAGCTGCCGACAATGACTGAGCCGCGCCGACTAAACTTCATTGTGATTGGTCTCTGCCAACAGGGCAGTGCCAGTTATAAGCTCGACACCGAAGAGAAACACATCAGTCAGGGCGACATAATCATTGTCTCTGAGCGTCATGTGGTTGACCATTTGAACACTTCTGCTGACTTCAAGTGCATCGGCATGGTGCTCAGCATGAAGTTCTTCTACGAGGTGATCCGCGAGGTGAGCGACATCTCTGCCCTGTTTCTCTACTCACGCTACCACCCTGTCATGTCGCTATCAGAACAAGAACAGCAGATGTTCAACGATGACTTCAAGGTGCTCAACAAGAAGATTGCCGAGACTCACAACCACTTTCACAAGGAACTGATGCGCACACTTATCCTTGCCATGTTCTATGATCTGAGCAATATCATCTACCGTGCACAGTCTATCAAAGATGATCACCAGACGCGCAGCGACGTGATCTTCACCCGTTTCATCCGCCTGGTGGAAGAGAACTGTCGCCAACAGCGCCGCGTCAGCTGGTATGCTCAGCAGATGAACATCACACCTAAGTATCTCAGTCAGTCGGTGAAAAACGTCAGTGGTCGTACGCCCAACACATGGATCGACAACTACGTCACACTGGAACTGCGCCTTGCACTGAAGAACAGCACAAAGAGCATCAAGGAGATTACCATCGACTTCAACTTTCCCAATCAGTCATTCATGGGAAAATACTTCAAGGAGCATGCGGGTATGAGCCCTAGTGACTATCGGAAGAACTGAGCATTTGCGCCACATCACAAAGTTCCTGATACCAATCTTCGCCAAAACGGCGAACCAACGGTTCTTTCAGGAACTGATATACGGGAAGGTTTAGCGCCTTCCCTTTTTTGCGTCCGCACTCACAGATGTTCCAACGATGGTAGTTCAGTGCCACAGTGCCATCCGAGAAGGTCTTTTCGCGAATAGGATACAAGGCACAGCTGATAGGCTTACAGTAGCCCGTCAGACCTTTTCGATAGGCTTTCTCAAGTGCACACAGACAGTTGTCGCCATCGTAACAGGTAAAGACGCAGTCCTTTCCGCCCACGATGCTGGTCACCAAATCACCCTCCTGGTCAGTATATGCCACCCCCTGCTGGTCAATCACGCTTTGAGCCGATGCCGACAAATCGTCCCACACCACATCGGTGCTGTTCTCTATTTCCATCACTTCGTCGATGGTCACAGGGGCTCCGGCATCGCCTTCTACGCAGCAGATGCCCTTGCAGGTCTCATAATCGCAACAAAATTTCTCGGTGATGATATCCGAAGAAATCAGGATATCGCCTATTTGGAGTATTGGAGGAATGTTCATAAATGAAGAATGAAGAATGAAGAATGAAGAATGGAGAATGAAGAATGAAGAAACTATGTTTACCAGTTGATGGGTTGCTGTCCGGTTTGGATGAGATACTGGTTGCAACGCGAGAACTGATGCTGACCGAACCAGCCACCGCGGTTGGCGGAGAGCGGTGAAGGGTGAACAGACTCCAACACCAAGTTGGAATGGCGGTCAATCATCGCTGCTTTTGAACGGGCAAAGCCGCCCCACAACATATATACTATATGCTCGCGTGACGAAGCCAATGCCTTGATTGCAGCATCGGTGAAGTGCTGCCATCCTAACGCAGCATGACTATTGGCCTGATGTGCCCGTACCGTCAGAGTAGCATTGAGCAACAACACCCCCTGACGTGCCCAGCGACTCAGGTCGCCCGAAACAGGCATTGGTGTGCCCAGGTCGTCGTGTATCTCTTTAAAGATGTTCTGCAGCGAAGGTGGAAACGGCACACCGTCCTGCACCGAAAAGCTCAGTCCATGTGCTTGTCCCGGCTCATGGTAGGGATCCTGTCCGATGATGACCACCTTCACCTGGTCGAACGGACACAGGTTGAAGGCATTGAAGATCAGTTTTCCTGGAGGATAACAAGCGCCTGCCTGATACTCGCGCCTCACGCCATCGGTCAACTGTGCGAAGTAGGGCTTCTCAAACTCACCTTGCAAGTATTGTTTCCATGTTTCCTCTATCTGTACGTTCATCGTTCTTGTCGTGTCTGTTTCGCCCACAAAGTTACAAACTTTTTCGCAATAATCATGGTCTGTTCAACAAAAAGTAGTATATTTGCATCGACGATAAGCTGCAACCTAACAGCACACTGAACATCAAACTTAAACGCAAATGATATGAACATCCTTGACAGTATTACCAACTACCTAGACACCTTCTTCTTCCATCATGACTGGGAATGGCCCGTATGGGGCATCTACCTCGTTGGTCTCCTGCTCATTGCTGCGGGCTACGTAAACCGCAAAGACCGAGAAAGCGGCAACAGGAACACGATGTATGCCCAGGTAGGACTCTTCATCGTGCTCAGCATCTTAGAACTGACGCAGTTTCTGTTTGCCGAAAGGCGTATCTGGTTTGTCAGACCCAGCGAGGTGGGCTGGCTGTGGACCATTATCAACGGGGCACTGATCATCACCATCTTCTTCTATCAGGTAAAACTGTTCAAGAGTACGCTTGAGCTGGCCAACGAACATGCGCAGCGCCAATGCTCCTGGCTATGGGGACTCATCGGACTACCCATCAGCGTGTTGATAGCCTTCTGGCTGTACTCACTGGGCCATCCCTACTGGGCCGTCACCGTGTTTCTCATCCCCCAACTGGTGCAAGTGGGCATTGCCGTCTATGCCACTATTAAAGGAGGCAAGGACTGGCTCAACTTCGGTTTCACACTGGCGGTCTATTTCATAGGCGGCCTGGCAGTGACCATTGCCCTCTACGTCATCATCTGGGCAGCCATCATCGCCATTACTGGCTATGTGGCATTGCTGTTGGCAAGTAAGTCGCTCTCGTCGCCCACCCCACAACAACCGCTTGCTGCTGGTGAAGAAACGGAGCAAAAAGACGGAGACAACCCCATCGAAAACTAATGATACGACTGATACCAAATAAAAACGTGAGCCCCCATCAAGGGACTCACGTTTTCTTTTTATGTCGGTATGTACGATTAATCCTGAATCAGGTTCTCGCCAGTCATGTCGGCAGGCTTCTCCAGACCCATGATGTGGAGGATAGAAGGAGCCACGTCGGCCAGACGACCGTCCTTCACCGTAGCCGAGTTGTTGTTGGTGACGTAGATGAAAGGTACGGGATTCAGCGAGTGAGCTGTGTTAGGTGTGCCGTCAGGGTTGATGGCATTGTCCGCATTACCATGGTCGGCAATGATGATAGCCTCATAGTCGTTGGCCTTTGCAGCCTCGATGACGTCCTTCACACAGTTGTCAACAGCCCATACAGCCTTAGCGATTGCATTGTAAACACCCGTATGACCTACCATATCACCGTTGGCGAAGTTCACGACGATGAAGTCGTACTTAGCCTCGTTGATAGCAGCCACCAGTTTGTCCTTCACCTCGAAGGCACTCATCTCAGGCTTCAGGTCGTAGGTAGCCACCTTAGGACTGGGCACCAAGATGCGGTCCTCACCCTCGTAAGGCTGCTCGCGACCACCGTTGAAGAAGAAGGTGACGTGTGCATATTTCTCGGTCTCGGCAGTGTGCAACTGCTTCTTACCCTGCTGTGACAGATACTCGCCCAGCGTGTTCTCCACATTCTCCTTGGGGAAGAGGATGTGGACGCCGGTGAAGCTGGCGTCGTATGGCGTCATGCAGTAGTACTGCAGTCCGGGAATAGTCTTCATGCCCTGCTCTGGCATATCCTGCTGAGTCAGTACCATGGTGAGTTCCTTAGCACGGTCGTTGCGGAAGTTGATGAAGATCACCACATCACCTTCCTCGATGCATCCGTTCACGGCACTGTTGTGGATAGGCTTGATGAACTCGTCGGTCACTCCCTCTGCATAGCTCTCTTCTACAGCTTTCACCATGTCAGTAGCCTGCTTACCTGTGCCGTTCACGATGAGATCGTAGCCCTCCTTCACACGCTCCCAGCGCTTGTCGCGGTCCATAGCATAGAAACGACCAATGATGCTGGCGATGGCAGCGTCGTTGTCGGCACACACCTTTGTTACCTGCTCAATAAAGCCCTTACCGCTCTTGGGGTCGGTGTCACGACCATCCATGAAGCAATGCACGAAGGTCTGGTTCTTCAGACCGTAGTGTTTGCCCACCTCGATGAGCTTGAACAAGTGGTCGAGGCTTGAGTGCACACCACCATCAGAGCAGAGTCCCATCAGGTGCAGCTTCTTGCCGTTCTCCTTTGCATAGGTGTAGGCAGCCTTCACCTGTGGGTTCTCAACGATAGAGCCATCCTTGCAGGCGCGGTTAATCTTCACCAAGTCCTGATAAACAATGCGTCCGGCACCGATGTTCAGGTGGCCAACCTCAGAGTTACCCATCTGTCCGTCGGGCAGACCAACGTCTTCACCCGAAGCCTGCAACTGTGAGTGAGCCGAAGTGGCAGTCAACAAATCGAGATAAGGTGTGGGAGTATTGAAGATCACATCGCCCTTACCATGCTTACCGATTCCCCATCCATCGAGAATCATCAATAGCGCTTTCTTTGCCATAACAATTTCCTTTGCTTTTATATTATTTAATTATGTATCAATATGTTTGAGTGTGCAAAATTAATCATTTTGCGCCACATAGCAAAAATTCTTTGGCCCCGAAATTGTTTTTTCTAAAGTTAATTAGTGCAATTAGCCTCATCTGCCACGACAGAAGCTGCCGTATTGCATTGTCAACGTGGCACTTTTCACTTCTCAAAGTGGCGCTATAGCACAAGAAAAGTGCCACTTTAGACTTGTCAAAGCGGCACTTTAACAAGCCCAAAGTGGCACCGTCGATGGGGTCAATTACTTAAAGTCGAAGCCCATGCGCAGACCGTCGTAGTTCTTAGACAGGTCGCTGATGGTGCTCATGGTCTTGTTGCCACTCAATGCAGACATGGTCTGGAAGAGCGTGAGCAACTTGGTTGACTCGAACAGCAAGCCAATGCCATCGGCGTTCTTCTTGGCATAGCAGGTGATGTTGAGCAGCAGTGTTGACAGCACCACCTTACCTGTAGAAGGTTCGAAGGTGTAGGTACCACTGAGTTTCTTGCCTGCAAACTGTGCCGAGAAGGTCTTGTCGTCGTTAAACGTGATGGTGGTGTTTGACGATTTCACGCCCAACTTGGTGAAGGTGGGCAACATTTTCTCCTTGATCTGCTGGGCAGCAATCTCGCCACCCGCCTGGGCCAACAGCTGCTGAGAGGTGAAGGCGCAACCAGGAGAACTGTACTTCCATGTGCCAACGATGCTCTTCTCGGTCATCTTGTCGAGTCCCAGCACACTCTGAAACATATTGCTCAGGGCCTGTCCATTGGTGGCCGCCTCCAACACACTGCCCAACACGCTGGTAGCAGCCGTTGTAGCATTGTTAGTAACCGTTGATGTTGCATTCTGGTTCAGTGCAATCGAACCGCAGCTTGCCAGCGTCATGGCTGCAGCTGCCAAAATCATCATGTTTTTTTTCATTGTTGCTTTTAATATTTAAAGAGTTAAAATACTTCCAACATATAGATAGCATCGAGCGACCACAGGGCGGCATCGTTGGTAGAGATGCCATGGGCGGGCGCCAGCAGCGACTGCCACACCTGCGAGCGACGCTCCACATCGCGGTCTCGCCACGCAGCATAGGCGTCGAGACGACGCACGGGGAACTTGTTGCCGCTCACCTTCATGGCCATCTCACGGTAACGACGGGCATGGTCGAGCCAGGTGCTTTCAAACTGCGGTGAAGGCAACATGACCATCAACTCGTTCATCACTTCAAAGCCGCCCATGATGGTACACAGGTGGTTGGTGTTCAGCAGACTGTCTGGACCATCGTAGGTGATTCGCCCTGAGGCGGGATCATAGCCCAGCGCCTTATTGCCAGTGAAGAGGCCATGCTTCAGATTGGCCATCGACTGCAGCCCCGTTTTGATCTTGTCGGCATAGCGACGATTGCCAGTTCGTTCCCACTCCGTCATCCAGTTGCCGGCATAAGCCATCCAGTCGGGACCGATGCGCAGACGGGCAGGTGCCTGACAGGGATAGAGCGAACGAGGCTCAGCCAGACGCATCGGGTCCAAATGATAGAGCAAGGTGTCGCAGTCGGTCTGAGCATGCATCAGGTCGCCAGTGCGCTCATCGGCAGTGAGGTAGTAGAAGAAACGCAAGAAGGCCGACTGCGAGATGCGTGCCTCCTTGGCGCCGCAGCCCCAATGGCTCACATTGTGCCTACTGCCAAGCGGTGCAAAGGGCCCGATATGATAGGTATCTACCTCACTGTTGTGGCGGGTCATGGCCGTTGCCATGCGCCAGATGTCAGCCCGTCCGCTACGCAGAAAACTGTACCACAGCCACATGGGCGAAGCCAGTTCGGTGTTGTCCCAGGCATAGCCACCCACATCATAGCGCCATTCATGGCGCTCTTCGTCGTAGGCATGCATCACGTCGCCATAGTTCCAGAAGCCATACCACTTGCAGCGCTCTGTCTCGCGCTGGAAGATGGTGATATAGTCGTCAAGGCGCTGTTCCACTTCCCTGTGCCTGGTGGGCAGCGACCATATGCCGAAGGCACGCTTGCGGTGCAAGTATTCGGGCGTAGGCAACAGATGATAGTCGCCCCTCTGAGCGTCGTATTGAGGTTTTCCGGCGTAGGGCAGCAACCACAGTTCGCTGGTGCGACCAATGCCGTAGGGGGTGCTCATGCCCTCCTGCACATCCTCATAGCTGGACAACAGTCCGTGAGCGATGGTGTCGTAGTGGCACAGGTTCATGGGCTCGGCCTCTGGCGACCAAAGGTACATGGTGAGTTGAGCCTCGTCGCTGCGGGCACGGTCCACCTGAATGGTGGAGGGATAGCTCTGCCAGAAATCTGAAAGACGGACGTTCAAGCCTCCATCGGTATCACCCACGAATACTTGTCCTGACGCACGACAGCCGGTCAGCGTGCCAATCCATGGGGTGCGGTCGGTGGCTCGTTTGCGAATAGACCAGGCATTGTCGGTGAGCTGCGACAGTCGGAAGCCGTCCCACTGTGCCCACTCGCTGAGCAGCGTCTGACCCTTCTCGCTGAAGGTCTCCTTGGCTGGGACACTTTCGAACTGCATCTGACGTGCCTGCCAGTTGACATCTTTATCCAATGTCCGGCGACCGTCAAGCGGTTGTACAGGCTCATGCCACAGAGAGTCGCCATCGACTGCGAAGGCGACATGACGATTGTAGGTCTCGGTGCGCATAGGCACACCGAAGCGAACACCCAATGAGGTTATGAAATCGCGCGACTGTTCGCCGTCATATATAAAGGAGTGAACAAGTTTTATCTGGTCACTGCCTTGCCAAACATAGAGGCGGAGGGTAAAAGGCAACCAGCGACGACCATCATTTCCGCCATGGTGCCCCGTCACTTTCACGACGGCAGACACCTTTCCCACCCGTTCGAACGTAGCACTCTCTATCTCTGCGGTGTAATGGCTGCTGGTGGTGGAGGCTACCAGGGTGGCACTGCTGCCCACCTTCAGACCATCAATCAGCAGACTGTCAATGAAATGGCTGCCTTGCTTAGGTATGAAAACCTGCAGATGCTGGTTGGCAATATAGAGTTGACGGCCCATATCTTTCACGGTGAGGGCACCCGACTTTGCTACTGGGAAGACGCCCGACACGCCCATCCACTTGACAGAACCGTCGGGCCAGCAAGCCAAAGGCCAGCAGTCGGCGTCGGCAAACTGGCTGGCATCGGCAGTCTTCTTCAGTTCGCCCTGAGCGAAAGGCACGCCAAAGGTGACGGGTTGGGGCACCGTGGGGGTAACGCCAATCCAGTGCAGGGGCACTTCGGACTGCGCAGGAAGCGTCTCAATGCGGAAGTTGGTCAGTCGGACACGAGAGAGTGTGGTGCGGAAACCAAACCAACCTCTGGTCAAGGGGGTAGGATCGAGGTAGTCAACCAGCAGTTCGCCATCGACAAAGATGCGGGTCCGCCCCTCGCGGGTACTCTCCACACGCCAGTGATACCAATGGCCCGAGCGCAACAGGTGGGCACCATCGGTATATTCCTTCCAGACTGGAGGCACCTCACCACCGCCCATATAGCGACGGAAGCGCGTGGTGGAGTTATAGTTACCGCCATAGCCCAGGTAGTACATCTGCAGCTGATAGCAGTTCTTGAACACACCTTGCCGCTGGTTCATGTTCTTAAAAACAGACGTTGCTGCTGGGTCGCTGGCCATCCAGAAGAGGTTCATATCGCTCAGACGGTCGTCGGTGACAAGCACATCGTACTCCACAGCCATGCCCTGCTTCACCGCCTGCTTGCGCCAAAGGGTCAATCCCTTAGGGGCAACCAGCTCACAGGTGTCGCCAGAGAACGACAAACGGTAGTCGGGAGCCTCTGATTCCACCATCCAGTATTTCTTGAACGAGCGAGCATCCAGCCCCGACTGCGCATGAACCATCAACGCACAGACCACAGAAAACAGCAAACTAAAAATCCGTTTTTCCATCGACGCTGAAGATTGGTTCATCGGTATTGATCTCTTGATCATAGAAATGCACGGCACTGTCGTTCATCTTGGGATGCTGTGACTGCAGGAGACTGAGCACTTCGGCACCGGCCCAGATGACGGGACCATAGCCGTGGGCAGCCATGACATGGACAGGACGATAGGCATAGAAGGCAGCATCGAAGCCCATACCTGTGCCTACACAGACGCCGGTCACCTGACCGCGGTCGTTGACAGCCTTCTCGACAGCATGCCAACCGAGCATGACTATCGGTCCATAGGCTTTGGCATCGAGCCACCCATTGTTGATGGCATGTGCCAGACTGTAGGTAAAGATGGCGGTGCAAGAAGTCTCCTCGTAGGTTTCGGGGCGATCGAGCAACTGATGCCAGTAGCCATCAATGCCCTGAAGGCGAGCCAGTCCTTCGGCATGCTGTTGCAGCAGTTTGAGAATAGCCTGACGCTGAGGATGCTGCTGAGGCAACACATCGAGCACCTCGCAAAGGGTGAGGATGGCCCAGCCATTGGCACGGCCCCAGTGATAGGCGGGATGGGGATTCATGTCCTCCACCCATCCATGACGGAACAGCTGTTTCTCGGGCACAAACATGCGCTGGGCAAACTGCAACACCTGTGCTGCAGCCTGGTCGTAGTATCTCGCATCACCCGTATAGAGGCCCATATCAGCCACGGTGGGGATGCCCATGAACATATCGTCGAGCCACAAGGTGTTATGCTGAGGGCGCAAACGGGCAAAGGTGCCATCGCCAAGTCGATACTCTTTATTTAATATATAAGAGGTATAGTTATCGATAAGTGCCTCCAACCGCAGTGACTTGTCGGCCACGCAGGCTTTAATCATCGACGAGCAGACAGCACCGGCATCATCGAGTGCCTGTGGATCGACGACCTTGCGCATCACTGGGTCAATCTTCTTGCCCTGCTGACAAAGCCGTGCGAAATAGGGAGCGGCAGCCGCCAAGAGGCGATAACGCTCATAAACATAATCCCGATAGGCGACATCGCCGGTTGCGCGGTAGGCTGCCAGCATGGCCGAATAGGTGACACCCCACTCATAGCTGGTCAGTCGGAAGTCGCCACGACGCAACTGTGTGTGCTCGTTGATGGTCTTTAGATTGGTGATTTCGCGGTGTGTCTTACTATCTTCGAGCACGGCCGGCGTAGATTGTTGCAGATAGTGGAGCACGCGGTCCATGGTTTGCTTCACCATTGCGGCCTCGGGCACACCGTAACCGCATCTGTAAGCAGGCTTCATCAGGTGAAGCGGTGTGTTTGAGTCGTTGACTTGCTGGGCCATCACTGCAGTGCCACAGGCCAAAGCCAACAGGATGAGATTTGTTTTTAATTTGTTCATAGTCGTTGTTTCATAGTTTGTATTCTCTGTCGCAGATAGTCTTTAAAGTCGTCGTTCTCCAGCACCTCAATGTCTTCCAAGAGTCCTAACACGAAGCGTCCGACGCCCTTGAACGAGCTGACGGGCAGTTCCACCAGCCAATGGTCGTCGCCATCGGGTTCAATATAGCGTTCGCTCTGTGGGTATTCTTCGCGAAGCAGGCTGGAGGATAGTCGTCCCAGACGCAGTTTGACGAGCTGTTGGCTCTCGCTGCTGAACATAAAGATGTCGGTCAGCATCTCGCGATGGAACTTCTCGTACTCCCAAAACAGGTCCAGGATTTTCACGTCCTGCACACGCGACAGCTTGAACGTCTTGTTCATCTTGGAGGATATCTCAAAGCAGCGCACCTCCTGATTGCCATTCAAGAAGAGGAACGGCTCCACCAGACGATTGCTAAGCGTGTTGCTGTTGGCCGAAGAATAGCCCTCCAACACCACCGTACGTTTCTGCTTGATGGCATCATAGATGGAAGAGACATTGCGCCCCACCTGTTCACGGAGCTCCACATTGTCGAGGATGTCCAGATCGTAGAGTTTGTCCAGCTTCTGCTTCAGGCGCTGCATCTGCTGACTGTCGTCGCCGGTCTTGTCTAGGATATGGCGCATCAGGATGGCCTCATCTTCGGTGAAATGCACGGCAGCGTCGAACTTCTTGAACCATGGAGAGTCTTTACGTATGCGGTAGTAGGGTTTGTTGTTCTCTACGTGGAAGCCCATAAACTTGAACGACTCTAAATAATAATACAGATTGCGGCGCGATATATCTATCTTATTGCAGATATCCGCCACCGTATAGTGATGGTTCTCGATGAGCAGCAGTAGTAGTCGCAGCTCTCTTTCCAGTTTATCGTGTCTCATTATCTCGGTTGCTAGTCATGAATAGAACGGTGGTCTGCAGGCATCGGTCGGGATGCTTACTCGTCAAACGGGAGGCTCAGTTGTCCGTCGCCCAACAGGTTATAGCTCATACGATGATAGGGCGTAGTGCCATACTGACGGATGGCCTCGCGATGTTTCTTGGTGGGATAGCCCTTGTTTGACCTCCAGTCGTACTGAGGATAGGCCTCGGCCAATTGGTTCATATAGTCGTCGCGATAGGTCTTAGCCAGAATAGACGCGGCAGCAATGGCAAGATATTTGCCATCACCTTTTACGATAGTAGTATGGGGAAGCAGGGATCCACTGGCGGGATCCTTATAGGACTTAAAACGGTTGCCATCGACAATGACGGCCTGCGGGCGCACCTGCAGTTGATCGAGGGCGCGGTGCATGGCCAGGATAGAGGCATTTAAAATATTAATATGGTCTATCTCTTCGGGCGTGACGATGCCTACTGCCCACGCAACAGCATCACGCTCGATCTGCTCGCGCAACGCATAGCGCCGTTTCTCGCTCAGTTGCTTAGAGTCGTTCAACAGTTCATTCTGGTAATCGGGGGGCAGGATGACAGCTGCTGCATAGACACTGCCTGCCAAACAACCACGGCCAGCCTCATCGCAACCAGCCTCTACTAATCCTTCGTAGTAATGGTTAAGCAACATTGTTCTCTTCGTTTTAGGCTACAAAAATACTAAAAATAATTAAAAACCTGCATTTTTAACACAAAAAGTTTCTTTTGTGAACTTATATTGCACTCTTACTTCCTTATTTTGCACCCAGAAAGAAAACAAAAACATAGCATTATGAATACAGAACTAATGATCCGCGAAGAGAAAATGAACACAGTGATGAACCTCCATGCCGCCATCATCCAACCTTTGGAGAAACTGGCGCAATACTATGGCAGCGTGCTGGGCAGAAAGCTCAACGTGAAACAGACGCTGCATCTGCTCAATGCGCAAGCGGCCTTCCTGATGACCGTATTCCCCGACTGTGCAGTCCCCGTGAAAGCCTTATGCCTCACTTGGTTTGTTGCTGCCGTATTGAAATGCCGCGAAAAACTATAATTAAACATTCTGCAACAAAAAAGCCTCCCCAGACTTGAGGAAGCTTTTTTGTCTCTCCCCTCGGGGAGAGAAGAAAGGAGTCAGAACATTTTTGCCACCCGGTGGATGCCTTCGACGAGGGCATCCACTTCTTTTTGGGTGTTATACATCGCAAACGATGCCCGAACAGTGCCGCTGATGTCCAGCCGACTCATCAGTGGCTGAGCACAATGATGCCCTGTGCGGACAGCGATACCCAGACGGTCGAGCAGGGTGCCCATGTCCAGATGGTGAATGTCGCCCACATTGAAGCTGACCACGGCATCTTTCACAGAGGCATCTTGCGGACCATAGATCTTCATGCCTTCAATGGTCATCAGCTGTTCCATGCAGTAGCGGGTGAGTGCCTGCTCATGCTGCTGGATAGCCTCGAAGCCAACAGAGTCGATATAGTCGATGGCCTTGGCCAGCCCATGGGTGGCCACATAGTCGGGGGTGCCAGCCTCAAACTTAAAAGGCAGGCGCTCGAAGGTGGTCTTCTCCCACGTCACCTTGTCGATCATCTCGCCACCGCCCTGATAGGGAGGCAACTTCTCGAGCCACTCTTCTTTGCCATAAAGCACACCGATGCCCGTCGGACCATACATCTTATGACCGCTAAAGGCAAAGAAGTCGCAGTCCATGGCCTGCACATCTATCGCCATGTGGGGAGCGCTCTGGGCGCCATCGACCAGCACTGGGATGCCATGGGCATGTGCCACACGGATGATTTGTTCTACGGGATTGACCGTACCCAGCACATTGCTGACGTGAGCCACGCTGACCATCTTGGTCTTCTCGGTGAGAAGCGTTTCCAACTGGTCCAAGCAGAGGATGCCATCATCCGTGATGGGCACGTGCTTCACCACGATGCCGCGCTTCATGGCCTGCAGCTGCCACGACACGATGTTGGAGTGATGCTCCATCTCAGTGACCAGCACCTCGTCGCCAGCCTGCATCTGTGACTCGCAGAACGACGACGCCACGAGATTGATAGCCTCGGTGGTGCCACGAGTAAAGACGACCTCTTCAACCTTGCGCGCATTGATAAACCGGCGCACCGTCTCACGAGCAGCCTCGTGCAGATCGGTGGCCTGCTGCGAAAGGTAGTGCACACCACGATGCACATTGGCATTCACGTTGAGATACTCGTCGCGCATGGCATCGAGCACACAAAGGGGCTTCTGCGTGGTAGCCGCATTATCCAGATAGACCAGAGGTTTTCCATATACTTCCCTTTGCAATATGGGGAAGTCTTCACGTATCTTATCTATATCGTACATCCTTATTAATTTTGCATGCAAAAGTACAAATAAAAGGCGAAAACGATGCGCAATTTGCAAACAATTTAGTACTTTTGCAACGAAAACTACAAAACTATTTACGAGATGAAAAAGCTAACATTAACAATCATTTCCTTATTTCTTATGCTGAACACTTTGACAGCGCAAGAAGAAATGGCAACTTTTCGCACTTGGGCAATGACGCCCCCTATGGGTTGGAACTCATGGGACTGCTACTACTCATCGGTTACAGAAAAAGAGGTTCTGCAAAATGCACAGTACCTGGTTGACAACGACCTGGTGCGCCACGGATGGGAGTATGTCGTGGTTGACATACGCTGGTACTGCAACCACCCCTCACTGGGCGGCGGCAACTACAACCAGCGCGGCGACCAGGGCTACGTGATCGATGAATACGGCCGATACCTACCCTCGCCTACTCGTTTCCCTTCGTGCATGGTCAACGGCAAGAACGAAGGTTTTAAGGCGCTGGCCGACAAGATTCACAAGATGGGATTGAAATTCGGAATCCACATCATGCGCGGCGTTCCCAAATCGGTGGTAGGCAGCAGCTACAAGCTGAAGGGAAGCGAGCAGACTGCCTGGTCGCAGGTTTACAATGGCACCACATCGCCTTGCACTTGGCTAAAGGACAACCTGCTGGTGAGAAACAACGAGGCTGGTCAGCTGTACTATAACTCTATCATGGATCTGTATGCCGAATGGGGCGTGGACTTCCTGAAGATCGACGACCTGAGCAGACCGTTCTACACGGATGAGATTCACATGATCCGTAAGGCTATAGATCAGACAGGGCGTCCCATCGTTCTGTCGCTATCACCCGGAAAGACTCAATATCAGTATGCCGAAGAGTGTCTGCAGAATGCCAACATGTGGCGCATGATGGACGACTTGTGGGACAACTGGAGCGCTGTGGATGCCGTCTTCAACGAAGCCAACGAGTGGAGCAAGTATGCCCAACCAGGCAATTATGCTGACTGCGACATGCTGCCACTGGGACAAATAGCCATGACGATTGGCGACCAAGGATTTACGAACGCCAACAACGGGCGATGGACCCAGCTGACACAGAACGAACAGATGACCATGATGACACTATGGGGCATCTGTCACTCGCCATTATTCTTCGGTGGCGAGATGACCAAGAATGACGCTTTCACGCTGTCACTGCTGAACAACGAGGAGTATCACCGCATGCATAAATATGGAATCCATGCGCATCAGGTGGACAACGACGAGGACAACGGGCGAGTGACTTGGACGTCGGAAGACCCTGTGACTGGCAACCGCTGGCTGGCTCTCTTCCAACGCGACAACAACCGGTGGATCGTAGGCAACAAGGCGCTCTACAAGTCGGAGACTGTGGCCTACACGACCGACGGCCATGCTGTCAATGTTGACATCGAATGGCCCGAGGGAGCCAAGACCCTGGTTCTGGTTGTTGACGACGGCGGCGACAACTTTAACTACGATCACGGCGACTGGATCAACCCCACACTGGTGCTGCGAGACGGGACTGAGGTTGAACTGACCGGCACCTACAAGACGCGTCAATACACCAAGTCGTACTTTAACCGCGTGTATGAGAACAAGAACGTGGACCATGGTGGAAAGATGAAGGTGATGGGCACGACCTATGATCGCGGTTTCTCGACAGATGCCAATGCGGCTATCTTCTTCACGATACCCGACAACATGGATGTGGTTCGTTTTAAAGCAATGGCTGCAGCCGATGACTCTGGCATCGGACAGACGGGCGCCACAACCTCTGTCAGGTTTATGGTGTTCGACCAAAACCCATTGACCGACGAACAAGAGGACTATGCCGCACGCTCTGGTCTTATCTCACGCACCGGCACCAAGTCGAAAGTGCTTGAAGCCGACATTACAGATGCCGAGCAACTGAAGATCTTTGTGAGCAACTATGGCGATGGCTTTGCCTACGACCGTGCCAATCTGATTAACCCAGTCTTGATTGATGCCGATGGAAACGAGACTTCGTTGACCACCTTAAAGCATGATTCGTATAGCGCGGAGTGGGGCTCTTTGCACGTCAACAAGAATGTGGAAGGAAACACACTGTGCGTGGATGGCAAGAATTATGAGACAGGACTGGGCCTCAACGGTCAGTGTACCTTAGTTTACAACCTGCCAGAGGGGCATCAGTTCAAAACCTTCAGGGCACTATGCGGCTATGATTCCAGCTGCGACAAAGACAACCCATCGACCACGGGGACTACCATGGAGTTTTTCTTCTATGTCACAAAGAACGACAGCTATGATGTTGACCTGACACAGTTTGGATATTCGGCCGACGAAGACATCCCGCTTTACGACATTTGGGCAAAGAAGGATGTGGGCACCGTCAGCGGCACGCTGAAGACCAAGGTGCCCAGTCACGGCGTGAAACTGTTCAGATTGGGCAACACGCCTGTGCCTTCGGCAATCAAAGACACGCAGAAGGGGACGACAACAAACTTGATGCACAGCGACAAGTATTTCGATCTGAACGGCAGAGAAACAGCCAAGCCGCAGTCGGGCATATACATAACAAATGGGAAAAAGGTCATCAGCAGATGACCTTTTTTCTTTCCCCCCCACATCCCGAGCAGTCCTCCTACGACTTCATACAGCCACTTTCATCATCTTGGAGCGGAAGTATTAAACCGTCAAACGGGCCGTATGAAACGACAACAGTAAAACAATGGTGTTGATTCCAGCCCCTGGAAAACTCGTTTTTAGCCCCTGGACTCATCATTTCCAGGGGCTAGAATGGGCGTCTCTAAGGGCTGGATTGGGAATTTCCAAGGGCTGGAAAGGATTCAAAAGCATAACTATTGCGAAGCAAAAGTGGCACTTTGATCTGATAAAAGCGATGGTTTGACGTAACGAAAGTGCCACTTGGGCTACGGCAAACAAACAACTTTCCCGTAACGAAAGCATCGCTTTGGTTACGGGAAAGCAGCACGTCTGTGACGCGTCAAGGGGGAAGTGCAATTAGTGACAGAGTTTGCAGCCTTCACACTTGTTCAGTTCTCCGCGGAAACGCTTCTCTACTAAGTAGTGAAGACGGTCGCGAAGGGGTTCGAGTTGCATCTTGTCGATGACCTCGTTGATGAAGGCATTCTGCAAGAGTAGTTTGGCTTCCTGTAGCGAAATGCCGCGCTGACGCATATAGAAGAGGGCGGCATCGTTGAGCTGACCAACGCTTGAGCCGTGTGCACACTTCACGTCGTCGGCATAGATCTCGAGCATGGGCTGGGTGTACATACGTGCCTCCTTGGTGGCCGTCAGGTTCTGATTGGTCATCTGCGAAGATGTCTTTTGTGCACCATGCTCCACCAGCACCCTGCCGGCAAAGGCACCCACAGCCTTATCGTCGAGCACATACTTGTAGAGTTCGTTAGAAGTGCAGTGGGGCACGCGATGGGTGATCAGCGTGTTGTTGTCCACATGCTGCTGCTTGTCGGCTATCACGCAACCATAGCACTGGCACTCGGCACCCTCGCCATTGAAGGTCAAGTCAAGGCGATTGCGCGTAATGCCATTGTGAAGGGTGATCACGTTATGGTTCACGCGGCTGTTGGCTTGCTGGTCGATATAGACATTGCTCACACGAACATTCTTATGGTGTGTCTCTTCCATGCAATAGAGGTCAAGAGAAGCGTTCTCGCCAACGAATGCCTCGATGACTTGCGTGGCCAGAAAATGACGGTCATCGGCAGCATGGTCGCAGAACAGCATCTTCACCTCGGCACCCTCTTCGAGCACAATCAGCACACGACGGTTCACCATCAGATTGGGCACCTGTCGCTGTGCATTCTGTGGAGTGGCCTTGAGGATGTTGATGACCTGAATGGCACGATCCACCTTGAGGTTCTTGGGCACATAGACCAGCATGCCATCCTGCGCCAACATGGTGTTGAGCGCCGTGATGCCATCATCAGAAGTCTTGGCCAACTTGGCATAGTACTTAGCCACCACCTCGGGATAGTCGCGCAGCGAACCTATAATGACGCCCTCGGGCAGATGCGCCTTTGGCTTATCGTCGTGATAGAACATGTCGTTGACCACGAAATAGAGGCTGGTGCTGAGGTTGGGTACGTCGCAACGGAAAGCCTCGTAGGGATCTACTGGTATCTGCAGACGACTAAGATTCACACCATAGTCGGGCTCAAAGAGCTTCTGCATGTCAGTATATTTGTAGCGCTCCACCTTCTTGCTGGGAAAGCCAGCAGACACAAAGTCGTTGAAAGCCGCATCACGTACAGCGTTCATTGGCGCTGGGGCATGCGAGAAAATCAGCTCGCGTGCCTCCTTATATAATTCTATATATTGTTGTTCAGACTGCATATCAAGTGTGGTAGCAAATTATTCACTTTTCACTATTCACTATTCCCTTCTCACAATTCCACCGATCTACTCTTCACCGATTTCTTCCTTGATCCAGTCGTATCCGTGTTCCTGTATCTGCTTGGCAAGCTCAGGGCCACCCGTCTTGACGATGCGTCCCTTGTAGAGCACATGCACAAACTGCGGACGAATCATTTCGAGCAAACGATCGTAGTGAGTAATCACAATGCAAGACGTCTCGGGGGTCTGGAGCTTATTGACACCTTCGGCTACGATACGCATGGCATCCACATCAAGACCTGAGTCTGTCTCATCAAGAATAGAGAGCTTCGGCTCGAGCATGGCCATCTGGAAAATCTCGTTGCGTTTCTTCTCGCCACCACTGAAGCCTTCGTTGACCGAGCGATTGGCCAACTTTGAGTCGAGCTCCACAATCTTGCGTTTCTCGCGCTGGAGCTTCAGGAACTCGGCAGCATTCAGGGGTTCCTGACCGTAGTACTTGCGCTTCTCGTTGACAGCTGCCTTCATGAAGTTGGTCATCGAGACACCAGGAATCTCAACAGGATACTGAAACGAGAGGAACAAGCCCTCATGCGCTCTGTCCTCGGGCTTCATCTCCAGCAGATTCTTACCATTGAAGAATGCCTCTCCCTCGGTCACCTCGTAAAGGGGATTGCCCACCAGCACAGCGCTCAGCGTACTTTTGCCAGAGCCGTTAGGGCCCATGATGGCATGCGTCTCGCCATCCTTGATTATCAGGTCGATGCCTTTCAATATCTCCTTCTCGCCAATCTTGGCATGCAGATTCTTTACTTCTAACATCTTATTCTGTCTTTTTGCCTGCAAAGTTACAATTAAGTGGGCACAATACAAAAGAAAAAAACGAAAAATAAGAAAATAATTAGCATTGATTTATACTCGTCTAACCTTTTTATTGTATCTTTGCAAACATAAAGACAATAAGACGATGAATGTACTTCTAATAACTAAACGCTCACTATTTGTATTAGCTACCACGACTTTAGTATTCATACTACTGTTGGCATGCAACAATAGCCATACAGAACTGACATACAACGAAAAGGCCGACTCGCTGATGAACGAGGCCTACATGAAGCACAACTACGACTCAGTCTTATTACTGGCAGACAAGTTTGAAGACAATCAAGACATGGCCCCCATGAAACTTCACTACTGGCGCGGCTATGCTTACTCCAGACAAAAGAAAGTGCGCTTGGCAGAGAAACAATGGCGCAAGGCTTTTGAAATAAGCATCAACAACGAGGAAGACTTGGATTATTATGCCAAATGCGCCAATCGACTGTCGGGACTACTACTGGTAAAGGGCGACCACGATGCCATCATGAAGGAGATTGTGCCCGCCATGCAACGACTGATCGATGCCGACAAAGCTAACAGCACTGACTTTGCATTCATGCAGGTGGCCGTGGGATGCTGCCAATTGCGAGCGGGCAATCCGGAAGATGCTGCCGACGACTTTAAAGATGCTTATGACAAATACTTAAACATCATCAAGAATGATCCCAGCATCAACAACTTCACCAGTGCCATCGTTGGAGTTATCAATATCACCGAACAGAATCTTTCCATCAAAAATTATCAGGAAGCATACGATTGGACAGAGCATTTTTCGGAACTACTAAACCAGTACATGTTACTGCCTTCGCCCAACAAGGAATTCCTCGACAAACAAATAGGACGACTCAACTTCTACCGTGCCAGTGCATTGGAGGGACTGGGACACAAGGCCGAAGCCAAAACGGCATACGACAGAGCGCTGCTGACAAACTATTCAAAAACGGCAGAAGGGCAATATGAAGCTATCAGCTATCTGATGGCAGCGCAGCGCTGGAAAGAAGCGGCACGCAGCTTCGAACGACTCGACGAACTAAACCAGCGCTACGAGAGAACACTGTCGCTGGAATACCTGCACAACTTCCTGATTCCAAAATATCATGCCAACATTAAATCTGGAAAGATTGACTCGGCACTGGCCGTTGGTACTAAGATCTATATAGAACTCGACTCGGCTATCGCCCGCATGCAGCGTGACGATGCAGCTGAACTGGCAACACTCTACAACACGCAGCAGAAAGAGACCGAACTGGCACAGCAAAAGGCTCAGATGGAACGTCACCGTTTCTGGAACCTGGTTGTGGTGTTTGTCGTCTTTAACATTGGTTTCTTCCTGATACACTATCTTCGTTTGCAGTCATCAAAACGACTGAAGAAAGCCTACCTGCAACTGGAAGAAGCTAACGAGAGAACCAAGGAGGCATCGCGCATGAAGACATCGTTCATACAACAGATTTCTCATGAGATCAGAACACCTCTGAACATCCTTTCGGGATTCACCCAAGTCATCACGACGCCAGGGATGGAACTCGACGAGGAAACACGAAAAGACATTAATCAAAAAATTATTGATAACACCAACCGCATCACAGAATTGGTTAATAAGATGCTGGAACTAAGTGATGCCAATAGCCAAACTGTGATTGAACGCAATGACTGCATTCCTGCCATTCAAATTGTGGCACTGGCTATGGACAGCTTCTCTAATGCTGAGATATACAAAATTCCCATTGACTTGCAAATGGGCGAAGGCACCGACAGCCTCATGATTACCACCAACGAACAAGCGGCAAGACGCGCGCTGACACTGCTCATCGACAATGCCGAGAAGTTTACTAAGGAAGGGAAAATCACGCTGACAACCGAAACTAACGAAAGCGAACTTCGCATCTTAGTTGAAGACACAGGTATCGGTGTTCCTGCCGACAAAGCCGAGCTGATCTTCGAAGAGTTTGTGCAATTGGACGACTACTACGAAGGTACTGGCATCGGTCTTACCGTAGCGCGAAGTCTTTGTCGCCGCCTAAAAGGCGACATCGTGCTCGACACCAGTTACACTGGCGGAGCACGATTTATCATGACGCTGCCTTTAGACAGCCCACAGTCGAATCCTTAAAGTCACAAAGCTATCCTACCGTGCCTTCGAGCGACACGCTGAGCAGCTTCTGAGCCTCGACGGCAAACTCCATGGGGAGTTTTTGGATGACCTCCTTAGCATAGCCGTTGACAATGAGCCCAACGGCCTGTTCGGTGGGAATGCCACGCTGATTGCAGTAAAGCAACTGGTCTTCTGAAATCTTTGAAGTCGTTGCTTCGTGCTCGAAGATGGCGGTGTCATTGTGTACATCCATATAAGGGAAGGTGTGAGCGCCACAATCAGAGCCTAACAGCAACGAGTCACAACTCGAATAATTACGGGCGTTGTCGGCCGTAGCGGCTGCACGCACGAGTCCGCGATAGGAGTTCTGCGAATGGCCTGCCGAGATACCTTTTGATATGATGGTCGATTTGGTATTCTTTCCGATGTGTATCATCTTGGTGCCCGTGTCGGCCTCTTGGTAGTTGTTGGTCACCGCCACACTGTAGAACTCAGCCACACTATTATCACCACGAAGGATGCACGAGGGATACTTCCAAGTAATAGCCGAACCTGTCTCTACCTGGGTCCACGACAACTTAGAGTCTATGCCGCGCAGGTCGCCACGTTTTGTCACCAAGTTCAGCACACCGCCCTTACCATTCTCATCGCCAGGATACCAGTTTTGCACCGTGGAGTATTTAACCTCAGCACGATTCATCACGATAATCTCTACGATAGCGGCATGCAACTGGTTCTCATCGCGCATCGGCGCCGTACATCCCTCCAGATAGCTCACATAGCTATCATCGTCGGCAATAATCAATGTGCGTTCAAATTGTCCGGTATTGCGGGCATTAATGCGGAAATATGAACTCAGTTCCATGGGACAACGAACGCCCTTGGGGATATATACAAACGAACCATCGCTGAACACGGCCGAGTTGAGTGCAGCAAAGTAGTTATCCTTGTAGGGTACCACGCTGCCCAGATACTGGCGCACCAAGTCACCGTGTTCCTTGATAGCCTCACCGATAGAACAGAAGATGACGCCTTTTTCGCGCAGCTTTTCCTTGAAGGTGGTCTTGACGCTCACCGAGTCCATAATGGCATCCACAGCCGTATTGCCAGAAAGGGCCAGACGCTCTTCCAAAGGAATGCCCAGCTTGTCGAAAGTCTTCTCCAGCTCTGGGTCAATCTTGCCATCGCCCTTGGGCTTCTTGGCCATAGGGTCGGCATAGTATGAGATAGCCTGATAGTCGATCTCGGGCACATGCACATGTCCCCACTTTGGTTCCTGTTGCTCCTGCCAATAGCGGAAAGCCTTCAGGCGGAACTCGAGCATCCACTCAGGTTCTCCTTTTTTCTGCGAGATGAGTCGAACGATGTCTTCATTCAGTCCCACAGGAATGATTTCTGTATGAACATCGGTCGTGAAGCCGAACTCATACTTTTGCTCGGCCACCTGACGCACAAATTGATTCTTTTCTTCCATCACAAATTCCTTTCGCCTGCAAAATTACAATAAAAAGTGCGAAATCATTGTCTCTTTCCTCGTCATTTATTTCAAATAGTCTCTCAACAGATTGAGAGCATCTTTGGTGAGAAACGGCTTGATCTTGTTGTAAGGAACGACAAACGAGGGCATGCCATCAGCATAGCACGCAATCTCGTACTGCCCATAACAGAAAAGCAGTCCCTCACTTGTGGGACAAGGTTGCCACATGGGCAGGGGTATCTGATGCTTCGGACCGTCAAAAGGCAGTTGCAAGCGCTCAAACAGCTCTTCGGTTGTCATCTGTTGTTCTGATGCCTCAGTGTAATACTGCTTCAGTCCTTCAATCAGCAACGGCTGAACGTCCGCCACACGCGTTGTATCAACAAACTGACTGACAACATGACCATCTGTCTTGTCGAAGGTGATATAGCCGTCGCCACCCATTCCTCCATGAGCACCACCTGTGAAGACATAGTCCTGCGACAGGAAAACCACGTAGTTCAGCGTGTCAGCCGTTTTCTGTAGCTTATACTCATAGCTCCAATGCGGCAACTCGCTCAACACATTAGCTTTCTGTTCCGCCGTGAGTGTCGTATCCTCTTCGAGATAGCGTTTACGCTCGCTGACATCGTTTGACGAAAGGGTGTCCAACAACAGCATGGTCTCCTTGAAGTAGTACGTCAGCTGTGCAGCAACATCATTGCTATCGCCATGATAAAGTGGATAAGCGCGTCTATCCTCATACGATGCCACATAACTCAGTCGGTTGCCAGCAAGTTGGAGCAGATATGCTTGCATTTTCTCCGTCGCCTCATCGGAAGCCTCTGGCAACTCCATGTTAATCGTCAGGTAAGCATAGTCGGCAGAGTCAACAAACTCAAAGTGCTTGACAGCTACGCCCACACTGTCTGCTTCAGTAGAAGCACCCTTAACACCCTTCTGCCCCGAACAAGCGCACATCAGGGTCAGCCATACTAATGTTAAGACAATAAGACTACTTTTCTTCATTGCAGTAAATCAGATACTAAAAGCGATTAAAAATCCCGAACAGACATTACCATTCGGGATTTCAGTATAGTTTTTTTGATTTTACAGTTTCTGCTCCACTTCAATCTCTGTGAAGGTCTCAATCATGTCACCAGCCTGAATATCGTTGAAGTTGACGAGCGAGATACCACACTCCAATCCTGTGGCCACCTCTTTAGCATCATCCTTATAGCGTTTCAGCGCATCGATATTAGCTGTGTGGATCACGATACCATCACGGATGACACGAGCCTTATCCTTGTTGTGCACCTTACCTTCGACAACCAAGCCACCGGCAACCGTACCAACCTTTGAGATCTTGAAGACTTGCTTCACCTCAATCATACCGCTGATCACTTCCTTCTTCACCTTGTCAAGCATACCCTGCATGGTTGACTTCACCTCATCAATAGCATCGTAGATGATTGAATAGGTATTGATCTCCACGCCCTCGCGCTCGGCCAGTCGGCGAGCTTCGCTTGAAGGACGCACCTGGAAGCCCACAATGATAGCGTCTGATGCAGAAGCCAGCATGACGTCGTTCTCAGAAATCTGACCCACGGCCTTGTTAATCACGTTCACCTGAACCTTTTCTGTCGAGAGTTTGATGAACGAGTCAGACAGGGCCTCAATAGAACCATCGGTATCACCCTTAACAATGATATTGAGTTCATGGAACTCACCCAAGGCAATACGATGTGAAATCTCATCCAGACCCACGGTCTTTGTGGTACGCAGCGACTGCTCACGCTGCAGCTGAGTACGTTTATTGGCAATATCACGAGCTTCCTGTTCGCTTTCCATCACATGGAACGAGTCGCCGGCAGTAGGTGCGCCATTAAGACCCAGAATGATGGCAGGCTCAGCAGGACCAGCCTGCTTGATGCGCTGGTTACGCTCATTGAACATGGCCTTCACCTTACCCCAGGCAGTACCTGCGATAACGACATCGCCAACCTTCAACGTACCGTTTGACACCAACACCGTAGAAACATAACCACGACCCTTGTCCAGCGAGCTCTCAATGATAGAACCTGTGGCCTTGCGGTTAGGATTAGCTTTCAAGTCAAGCATCTCTGCCTCAAGTAGCACTTTTTCCAGCAGCTCATCGACACCGATGCCTTTTTTGGCACTAATCTCCTGACACTGGTACTTACCGCCCCACTCTTCTACAAGCAGGTTCATGTTGGCCAGGTCCTCACGAATCTTATCGGGGTTTGCACCGGGCTTATCGATCTTATTGATAGCGAACACCATTGGCACATTGGCAGCCTGAGCATGAGCGATAGCCTCCTTGGTGGTAGGCATCACTGAGTCGTCGGCAGCCACAATGATGATGGCGATATCCGTTACCTGAGCACCACGGGCACGCATGGCAGTAAATGCCTCGTGACCTGGTGTATCCAGGAATGTAATCTGGCGTCCGTCTTTCAACTTCACGTTGTAGGCACCAATGTGCTGTGTGATACCACCGGCCTCACCGGCAATCACGTTGGTATTGCGGATATGGTCAAGCAGCGATGTCTTACCATGGTCAACGTGTCCCATCACCGTAACGATTGGTGCACGCGAGATCAGGTCGTTCTCATCGTCCTGCTCTTCGGTGATAGCCTCCTGGACTTCGGCGCTCACATATTCTGTGGTGAATCCGAACTCCTCGGCTACCAGATTGATGGTCTCAGCATTCAGACGCTGGTTGATACTTACCATGATACCAACAGACATACAGGTACCGATGACCTTAACCACAGGCACGTCCATCATTGTAGCCAGCTCAGAGACGGTCACAAACTCGGTCAGCTTCAGCACTTTGCTCTCTGCTGCCTGCGACTCCATCTCCTCCTGCATACGTTCGGCCACTGCATCGCGCTTCTCCTTACGGTACTTAGCGCCCTTCTTATTCATGGTGGTCTTTGATGTCAGTCGAGCCAATGTTTCCTTTACCTGGCGTGCCACGTCCTCATCGTTAGCCTCCAGAGGCTTGGTTGCCATGCGGTTCTTGTTTTTCTTATTCTTACCTCCCTGCTGACCGTTGTCCTGGAAGTTCTGATTGCCGCCCTTGTTTTTCTTTTTAGCGTTGCCCTGCTGATTCTGCTGTTGCTTTGCAGCCTCCTCAATATCCACTTTACCCGTACGGATACGCTCACGTTTGCGTTTCTCCCCATTCTGCTGCGCGTTGCCGCCAAGCATCTGAGCAGACTGTGCTTCACGCTGTTTGCGCTTTTCCTCCTTGGTTTTCTTCTTCGGACGAGTGCTCTGGTTCAGTGCAGACAGGTCTATCTTACCCAGCACATTCACCTTTGGAGCCAGCTTGGCCTCGCTCTTCAGCGTAAAGATAGCAGACTCTTTATTAGTCTCGGTTTTCTCTTCCACCTTTGTCGTTTTCTCTTCTTCAGCCTGTACCTCCTCGACAGTCTCCTCGACGACATGAACGGGTTCGGGCTTCTGTTCTACGACAGGTTCAGACTTCACCTCCTCCTTGACGGGAGCAGGAGTTTCCTCCTTCACAGGCATCACCTCTTCCAGGCTCTCGGCAGCAGCCTTTGGTTCGGGTTCGCTCACTGGCTTTGCAACAGGTGCGGGTTTCGGTTTGTTCAAGCTGTCCAGATCAATCTTTCCCAGCGGTTTGAACTGCTGGCGACGCTCTGTTGGCTCTTCGGTCCGTTCCTTTGCCGGTTTCTCTGCCTTCTTCTCCTTTTTCTTAGGGAAGAGCATGTCGGCCTGCGTCTTTACGGCTTTATCGGTACTAAACTCACGCACCAATGCTTCATACTGTTCGTCTGAAATCTTGGTGTTGAACGTAGCATCATCGCGAATCTCGCCCAGACTCTTTTTATTCTTTAGGAAATCAACTGCCGTCTGAAGTCCTATGTTCAGTTCTGTTAATACTTTATTTAATCTAACTCCCATATTCTTCGCCCCCTGAGTTAGGGGGAGTGGGGGTCTGAACGCCCCCCGTTAAATTTAAAAATTATTTCTTTTAACATGGCCCTACAGATAGGTTGGCTGGCTCGTTCAGCCCCCAGCCTCCCAACTGAAGGACTAAGAGTTATTCAAACTCAGAGCGAAGCACATCGAGCATCTGATCGACGGTCTCTTCTTCGAGGTCGGCCTTCTCTATGAGCAACTCACGAGGAGCGCTAAGCACCTCCTTGGCGGTGTCGTAGCCCAGTGCCTTAATGGCATCGATAACCCACTGGTCGATCTCATCGCTGAACTCGTCGAGGTAGATGTCCTCATCGTTCTCGCCTTCGTTAACCACACGGAACACGTCAATGGTATGTTCTGTGAGCATCGAAGCCAGCTTGATGTTCATACCGCCCTTACCGATAGCAAGTGAAACTTCTTCGGGCTGCAGGTAAACCTCGGCCTTGTTGTTCTCCTCGTCCAGGTTAATGCTGGTAACCTTGGCAGGTGCCAGAGCACGCTGGATGAACAGCTGTACATTATTGCTATAATTGATCACGTCGATATTCTCGTTGCAGAGTTCGCGAACGATGCCATGCACACGACTACCCTTCACACCGACACATGCTCCTACTGGATCTATGCGGTCATCGAAGCTCTCTACTGCCACCTTGGCACGTTCTCCCGGCATACGGGCCACCTTACGGATAGCGATCAGTCCGTCTGCAATCTCAGGCACCTCAGCTTCCAGCAGGCGCTTCAAGAACTCGGGGCTGGTGCGGCTCAGCATGATACGTGGGTTGTTGTTATCGTTGTTCACCTCTTTCACGACAGCACGAACGGTCTCGCCCTTGCGGTAGTTGTCTGCCGGTATCTGCTCTGCCTTCAGCAGGTGAAGTTCGTTGCCCTCATCGTCCATCAGCAGCACTTCTCGCTTCCATATCTGATAGACCTCGCCACTAACGACAGTACCGACCTTGTCTTTATATTTCTGATACAGAGCATCATGGTCAAGTTCCAGAATCTTCGAAGCCAACGTCTGGCGCAGGTTCAGAATGGCGCGACGGCCAAACTTTGTGAAGTCAACCTCCTCACTCACCTCTTCACCGACCTCGTAGTCGGGCTCAATCTTCAGAGCCTCAGACAGTGCAATCTCTTTATTCTCGTCTTTCACCTCGCCGTCTTCTACAACGATACGATGACGATGAATCTCGAAGTCGCCCTTGTCGGGGTTCACGATCACGTCGAAGTTCTCATCCGAACCGAACATCTTTGCCAGTACATTGCGGAAACTTTCCTCAAGTACACTCACCAGAGTGGTGCGATCTATGTTCTTGGTCTCTTTAAATTCCTGGAAGGTCTCAAACATGCTGGGACCCTTCTCTTCTTTCTTAACTGCCATTATTCTTTTGTTTTTATTTGAATGCTAACACATATTTGGTTGACTTCACCTCGTCCATCGAGAACTGCTTGTCAACTTCCACTTTCACAGGGCGTTTCTTACCCTCAGGCACTTGTTTCTCGAGTACCGTCACCGTGAACTGACGACCTTCAACGGCCTTCAGCACGCCCGTCAGTTTTTTACCTTCTGCAGTCAGCACTTCCACCTCGTCACCTACATGGTTCAGGTATTGCTGCTCCACCTTGAAAGGCTGGCCGATACCCGCTGAGCCTACCTCCATTTCATACTCGCCCAGCTCTTCGCCCAACTTATCCTGCAGAAAACGGCTCAGTTCTGCACAATCTTCAATCCAGACGCCATCCGCATGATCAATCTCAATAGCAATACGATCGCCATCCATCTGGATGTCCACCAGGAAGTAGTTGCCTTTCTCCGTCAGCCACTCTTCCACTAATGTCTTTACTGTTTCTTTCGTTATCATATAACGTCAATTTATAAAGAAATGAGAGACCCTTTCGAGTCTCTCATTCCACTGAACGGGTGCAAAGATAATACTTTTTCCCGAATCATACAAATATTTAATCCGTTTTTTATGCTAACCTCTTAAAAAACTTATAGTTTCACTTCTTCTGGGGTTCAAGAATCTTCTTAATTTCGTCCTCCGATTTCAGGATTCGGACAGCCTCTTTCAGTTGCTTATCGTAGCCCAAGCCTGCCTCAATACCTCCCTTCTGATAGTAGAAGGCAGAGATGATGTCCAGTTCTATCATCTGCTGAATGGTGGCGCGATGCTTGTCCAACTGACTGGCAACGTCGTGCTGCAGCTTTTTCTCCAACACATCGAAGGCTTCTTTTGCATCTTCATAATAACCCTCAAACTTGGCGGCTTTGACCAACTCATCAAACTGTTTCTTGCTCATCGCATCATAGGTGAAGCCACTGTTTACCACGCGCGCTTTGAACTCCTGCCAGTCTTGCTCCGTAAGATGGAACTCTTGTGGTGCAGCAATCTGCTGATGCTTAGCTATATAATCCACCACATAGTCAAACATCACCTCGGTAGAATCCAATCCGCCCACCGACAGGTAGTACACGATATTGGGCATTGTGTCGTTCTTCACCTCAACATCGGGCTTGATGCCGCCTCCATCGCGCACCTCACGACCATTGCGAGTATAGAACACATGCGTCAGCGAGTCGGCGATGCGTTCCTTATAGCCACCAGCCTCACCTCGTTTGTAGTTGATGGCTTGAATGCAGCGCCCCGAGGGGATATAGTATTTCGACGTCGTTATCTTCACATTCGTATTATATGGCAGATCCATTGGCACCTGCACCAATCCTTTACCATACGTACGCGTACCTATAATGATTGCCCTATCCAAATCCTGCAGTGCTCCGCTCGTAATCTCTGATGCCGAGGCAGTCTCGCCATTCACCAAGACCACCAGTGGCATCACCGTGTCCACCGGCTCCAACCGGGTCTTGTACGTACGATTGGCCTGACGCACCTTTCCGCGGTTCTCTACCACTGTTTGTTCCTGAGGCACCCACAGGTTGACGATATCTACTGCCTCCATCTCGCTGCCGCCGCCATTGCTGCGCAGATCGAACACCAGCGCTTCGGCCCCCTGCTTTTTCAGCTCCACAAAGGCGCGACGCACACTCTTGGCGCATCCTTCCGTAAACTGATTCAGGTTGATATAACCAATTTTCTTTTCCTCATCGGCCAACATGCCGTAGTAGGGCAACTCGGGCAATTTAATATTCTTGCGCGTTATCTTAAACTTCATCACCTTTCCCGTCGATGGACGCTTCACCTTCAGCATAAAACTCGTGCCAGCATCGCCACGCAGATGCGAACTGACATAGCTCACCTGCTTGTCAGTCATCACCGAGTCGTCTATCGCCAGGATGATATCACCCTTCTTCACACCAGCCTCGGCAGCTGGCATCCCCTCGTAAGGCTCGTCTATCACCACGCGTTTCAAACCAAGGTGATACTTGATCAGCGCACCAATACCAGCATACTTTCCAGTCAACATCATCTGCAAGTTCTTAGTTTCACTCTCTGGATAGTATTCTGTATAGGGATCCAGCGAGCGCAGCATGCCGTCAATGGCAGCTGTCATCGTCTGCTGTGGGTTCAACGAGTCCACATAGAACAGGTCCAGATTGCTATACAAGGCATTAAAGATATCCATGCTTTTGCCCACCTCAAGGTTATGGTTTGTTTGCGTCAAACCTATCGTTTGCTGACAGCAAAGCACAACTATGCTCAGTAACAAGCGTTTTACAAGCTTCGTCATAATACTTCTTTAAATTTCTTTTTCGGCTGCAAATTTACACCTTTGCCACCAAAAACGGGCGAAAAGCGGTAACTTTTTGCAAAAAATTCGCTTTTCTCGCAATTTTTTCTCAAAAAAGTTTGCGTAATTAAAAAAAACGCTTTACCTTTGCACCCGCAAACAAGCAAACACTGCTTCAGTAGCTCAGTTGGTTAGAGCACCTGACTGTTAATCAGGGGGTCGTTGGTTCAAGCCCATCCTGAAGCGCAAATCCTCAACTTCGGTTGAGGATTTTTTGTTTGTAGCAATATTGAAATGAACAAGCAAACACTAAACCATTGAAAGTTGATCTTTAAGCATTGACCCAATAAAAGTAGCCGTTTTGTGTAGCAAAAGCTGCTGTTTCAGCGTCTAATAGTTATGGTATTGCATAGCAATTCGGTAAGTATTGCAAAGCAGCCAGAGTCTGGCAACGCCCGTTCTAAAGTCTGGAGACAGAGCGACAGCCGAACTATTGGCACCCGAAAGCCATCCACCAGGCCGGCGAAACGCCGAGAATTGGCAGTCCATTCGGCTCAAATTGGAATCAAGAAGATATAACATGAACGATATACTAAAACTATATTTCACACTGAGAGTGAAACGCCTTTGGCGAATGATCAAGGAACTGGGATTCGTGGCCATCCCAGCCATACTACTTCTTCTGTTCCTGTCTGCATACATGATTTCAGGACTCATCGCCTCCCCCATCTACTACAGCGTGGCACTTTATGCCCTCTTGTTGCCTGGGCTTCATTTCGTGCGTGGCGATACTGCATTCCTCTATGCCCTTTTCGGCGTGAAGCAGACGCAGCTATTGTTTACCATAGAATACGCGCTGCTATCAATCCCCTTTCTATGTTTCTTCCTCTTCCGCGGCGAGCTTTGGGCCACAGCAATCCTACTGCTACCTCTGCCGATGGTGTACGCGATACCGAGCGGAGGCTTCTCTTTGCGTCTTCCCACATTCCCTTGCCTGACCTCCGGCAGCTACGAGTACCATCGGGCCGGACGCCTGTCCCTACCTCTATTCTTATTGCTCATGGCTGGCGGAGCGATTGGTGCATACATCGGGAATCGGAATCTGGTAGTGGCAGTCAGTCTGATTGCGGCTACAGTCATGAGCATGCTGTTGATGCGCGAGTGGCATGTGGAGTATCTGTTTCACTACAAGAGTGCCTTGAGGTTTCTCTGGCTGAAACTCCTTTTCGCCCTAAGAAACGCGTGCATCATCTTCCTACCGTTTATAGTATGCCTACTATTGGTCGATTTCAGTTTAGGAGCATTATACTATCTTGGCGCCATCCTACTGTTGTTTCAAGTGGAGATGCTATGTCTGTTGAGCGGCAGAGCCAACGGCGGCAATGACATCATATCAGCGTTTGCATTTATGGTCCTGAATGCCATATTCTTCGCCTCACTGATCGTGCCACTCGTCATGCCGTTCTCCATCGTCACATCGGTAGTCCTGGCTTATTATGCCTATTCAGTAATAAAGAAATTCAAATGATGATAGAAGTTAACAACTTGACAAAGAAATATGGCAAGTCAACCATCGTTGACGACTTTAGCCATTCCTTCTGCGAAGGCAAGGTATATGGAATCATGGGCGAGAACGGAGCAGGCAAAAGCACTCTGTTCAGATGTATTGCCGGCATCGAATCATACGATGGCACCGTCGTCATCGGCGAGAACTGCCAGGTAGGCTACATGAACGACACGCCATTCTTCTACTCATACGTCACCGGTATGGAGCACATCGAGTTCTGTCTGCGTGCAAAAGGAAAGACCGTCAGTCGAGAGGCCATCAACAAGCTAAACGAGAAATTCGCCCTGCCCCTCGACAAATACGCCAGCCGATACTCCTTAGGCATGAAAAAGCGACTGATGCTGCTGGTGCTCATGCTTCAAGACAACGACGTCGTCATCATGGACGAGCCATTCAACGGCATAGACCTTGCCGGTACCATCGTTCTCCGTCAATGGCTAAAGGAGTTGAAGACCAAGGGAAAGTGCGTCATACTATCCTCGCACATCATCTCCGCGATCTCTGACATCTGCGACGAGATCACATATATTCACAAAGGCAAAGTCGTAGCCGACTTCTCCGGCATGTCGTCCGAATCTATCGAGCACCACATCCTCGAAGAATACCTTTCGGCTGGCGACTAGGGAGTGAGAATAAACAATAAAGCTTCAACCACCAACAAGCCTCAATTACCCCATCTGCATGCCTATTGCAACCTAAAAATAAACTTTATCATAAAAAAGATTAGTATTTTCTTTAATTATTCAACTAAAAAGTTTAATTTTGCAGCAGAACAGAACAACTATACCAGAATGGCAACGAAAGAAGATATTCAGCGTTTCCTGAATCAAATGAAGGAAAAGATCAAAGTCTTCGGAATCATATATAGGGATGACAGAGGAAAGAATACTCAAACATTGGTTGATTTAGAAATTACACCGAAGTATCGAGACTCTGTTATTATCAATCTAGAAGTCGAGGACTACTCTGAAGGACCTGTCATTGACACTCTCAACCATTGCGGAGAGATGTGGGTCTTTGGAAAAGACGTCAAGGGACAGGATGTTTACATCAAAATCACATTGGGGAAGGGAGCAAGTGCATTATGCATTTCTTTCCACATCGCAGAGCACCCAATGCACTACCCATTTAAATAAAGTAATATGCAAAGTCCATTTACTGGAGGTCATGCAACCCTCCGCCACGAGTTATCAGAACTGACGTTCCGCAAGGAGACATTCCCGTACGTACACCAGTTTTATGAGTGTGATGAAACCAAAGAGCGTTTCACCACTACGGCATTGGATGAAGTCAACGTCGGACAGGTCTATAATCAGTATCGGGCTAAATACGGCATTCCCTTCCCTGACGAGATTAAGCGTATTCGCCAGCGCTATGGTCTGTCCGCCTCCAAGATGTCCCAAATTCTTGGATTTGGTGACAACCAGTATCGCTTATATGAAAATGGAGATATGCCCAGCGAGGCTAACGGCAAGATTCTAATGTCTATTCAAAATCCACACATCTTTGAGAGTTTTGTAACCAACGCCAGAAATCAATTCGATGAAGACGAATTTGCTAAGATACTCAATAAGGTGAAATCGGTCAAAACGGATGCCAACGATGCATTCATCAAGGATTATATCTTCAATGGATGCCGAAGAGACATCTTCAATGGCTATGCTACACAGTCTATCAGCAAACTCAAAAACATCATCCTATTCTACATAGAGAAGTATCACGGTGTATTCTTCACGATGATGAACAAGTTGCTATTCTACACAGATTTCTATAGTTATAAGATAACCAGCAAAGGAATGAGTGGTTTAGCCTATAAAGCCATTCAGCGAGGTCCCGTGCCCATTCGATGGGACAGAATCTATAGTTTCTACGATGACATCCAACAAGAGATTGTGCACTTTGAATCTGGAGCAGAAGGTACTAAACTCACCTCTATGCTTTCTCCTGACCTTTCCGAATTCTCAGACGAGGAGCTAAACATTCTCGAATCCATTTATCAGCGTTTTAAATCTGAAAATTCCACTAAGATTTCCGACATCAGCCATAGCGAGGACGCTTGGCAAAAGTATGTTGACAGCGGACAGATGATAAATTTTAATATGGCATTTACATTAAAAGCGGTTATAGGCTAAAATGGCGATAAGCTGCCAAATGTGCCTTAAAATTCACACATTTGGCAACTTATCGCGCTTTTCTGCTATATTCCCTTTTAAAATAAATCAATCCAATGCTCAACTATCTGCTTCGCCTGCTGCCATTTCTTTCCCTTTGAGTCCAGCAGCTTCGGTTGAAGATTTTTTTGTTTTTTGATAGATCTGTCACTTAATTCTTTTAATGATTCGGGCGGGGTTGCCGCCTACTACGGGCTCAAGCGAAAATTCATAGGGGTAATCCTATATTTTTCGCTTTTTGTTATTTCAGTAGAGGCTCAGCAGATTCTTTAGATTGAAATCAATTAAAGTAGAAATCAGATAGAAAAAGACAGGATTGCCACTTCCCTCGGGAGGGTCGTGGTGGCGTTGTTCTTGGTCGGGATAGGAACGGTTTCGCACTGTCATAGTGCTGCTTTCGTCTTGTTATAGTTTCGCTTTTGCGTTGTAAGAGCTTTACTTTTGATGTCCGTCCAGCCCCTAGATGTGGCGCATCCAGCCCCTGAAACGGGTCGTTTTAGCCCCTGGATGCGGTTGTTCTAAGGGCTGGATGTAGAGCATCCAGGGGTTAGACCAGAAATAATAGCTTCGGTTTTAGACATTAGAAACGCCTCTTCTAGACTTTAGAACACGTGCTTTTAGACTTTAAAACGAACCTCTCTAGACTCTGGAAATGCCAATTTCACACCGAAACAGTTCTTCCAACAAGCTCTTATAATCGGGATCAGTTGGTTTTTTGGAGGAAATTTTCAGGCATAGTTCATGACTACGTATCATAAAAGATTATAATTCATTCTCTTACGCTATTCATCAATTCTGCCGCAAATATAAACAATATTTCCAAATAAATCAGACAGATGAGACAAAAAAACGAAAAAGAAACTGAAGTAAACCCAAGAAGCTACGTTCTACTTCTTGGGCTCACTTCAAACCTATCCCTATAATCTTCGCTTATTCTTCCACAATATTCGTGAAACGTTTCCAAGGATCATATGATTTATAAGCATTGAGGCAACCTGACGGAACATACAAGGTTGCGGAAGAATACGTATTATCATCAAGAATGAATGTGATTAACCTTTTCCACCTTATCACTTGTACCCGAATTACGAGTCGCATTAACGAGTAATGCCTTACCATTATCTGTAAGGAAGTATCTTTGTTTAGGGCTTGTTGGTTTATTTGGTAAAGTCATACCAACAAATTGCGCTTCTATTAGAGGACTTACATATTTAGTTCTGAACTTTGTTGTGTTAGACCACTGATACAATTCTTTAAGTTCGGTCATGGTTTTAGGTTCTTGAAGGGCTATGAATAATTTCTCAACTTCATCCCAGCCTATGCCAATCTTAGTCCCAACTTGCTCCCAGCTTAGTCCCGACTTAATCCCATCTTGATATTGTTCATCCTGTTTATTCTTTGGTTCGTACCCCATAGAATATATAGTGGTCATAAACTGGCTGGATGTTGACCTGAATACAGGCTTCAGCTCGTCCTTATATCCTTCCAAGGCTTTGGTCTCATTACAGATACGTGTGAGTCCGCTACCTCGTTTCTCCATATAGTCAAGTTGAGCCATCACGTCAGCAAGAATCGGATTCCTTCTATCCGATCCGATTTCTTCTAAAGATAGATCTTGTACGGTCTGTCCACTATACATACCACCAGGAGATGTAATGGCTAGTCTGTCGTCATATATATCCAAATGCACCTCACCGCCCATCACCGTGTAGTCACGATGGATGAAGTGGTTTACCATTGCTTCCAGAACAGCACGTTCCGCATACTCTGGTTTGTTCTTTCGGCCGTCAGGCAGTTTCTCCCATCCTCTCTTGGTGTTTGACTTCATAAAATTCATGGCTTCACGGAGCAGCATGAGGACATTGCCTGTAAACTCTACATCGTTGATGGCATCGCCCTTTTCCTTTCCATCCCATTTGGTACAATAAAGGCGAGACTGCCATAAAGGACAATCATCGGCGAACAATGCACCCGCATTCGTAAGGTTCCCTGTGCCAGTTACCAGTCCAAACGACAAGAGATATTTCTTGTCCCATTCTTGTTTGGTGCGGTCTTTGAACGAGTTCGCCAATATTGTAAAGGAATAGTCCTCTGCTTTATAGTCTGTGTGAAGGGAATCAAAAGTCTTGTTGGAACCTTTCAGCACCAAACGTACCATCTGTTCTGCCGACGCAGGCATACTTTCATCACCAACTCGGACAAATGCTATACGCTGACCATCTCCAACATAGTAATATGGGGTATAATGTCCCGCATTGACTTTTAGTTGTAAGATATGTAAACCATCTATATCATGGGGAATCATCTCCACCTCTGGCAAGGGATCCATATAGTCACGAATCCTGCTACTGATGGCCTCGCATACATGCTGCACATCTTCAAGTCCTTTGACGATGCCGTCATTATCAATGCCAAAGAAAAGAGAACCACCCAAACCATTGGCGAAGGCGCTTACGCTCTTCAACCAACTCTTAGGTTTCTTCTCTTCAAGCATCACCTTGAAGTCGTATGCAGTACATTCTGCTATCAAAGTATTTAATTCCATTGTATATGAAGACTCGTTTCTTATCTTGCAAAGGTACATTTTTTTATTGAGAACAAGGCATAATATCATTGTTTCGCGCGTATTTTAAGCAAATTTTGTCTAAAAGTAGCTTGTAGCATAATAAAAAACACATCATTCGCAAAAAATAACAGTACCTTTGCACTCGCGAATGTTAAAGCCTGAACGATTCCTAAGGAAGCGTGTATGCTATAATGATTAAAACATCATATTAAAATGAAAAGACTGATTCTATTTTCAACGGTTTGCCTGATGACCACAATAGCACTGGCGCAGACCGACAGCATCAAAAGCGAGACACTGCCGGAGGTGGTGGTGAATGCCGACGGGCAGATAGAGATGGCCGACAAGACGGTGCTGCTGCCGACGATGCTGGAGAAGAAACATTCGGCCAACGGCTTCGACCTGCTGAGCGTGATGCAGACTGCGGAACTGGACGTGTCGCCACATACAAGGAACATCACGACACACAGCGGTGGTGAAGTGGTGATTTGTATTAATGGCATGGAGGCACTGGCTGAGGACGTAGCGACACTACGAGCCAAGAACATCCGCAGCATCGAGTACATCCGCACACCGAGCGGCAAGTATGCGGGCAAGGCGGGACTGGTGAACTTCATCACCTATAAATTGGAGTACGGCGGCAACGTCTATCTGTCAGCCACCGAGGGGCTGGCCTACAAGTCGGGTGACTATCTGGCCTTTACCGACTTCACCAGGAAGGGACTTACGCTGTCGCTGACAGCATCGGGTGATTGGGCTCACGACCATAGTTATTCGGAAGGGCACGAGGACTTTACCTTTTCCGACCGTTCGACGCTGACACGGGACTTTACAAGCGAGACATCCCTCCGCAAGACGAACAACCAGGCCGTACGCATGAAACTGACATCGACGGGCAACAGCCACCGACTGAACGCCTACGTCAGTCTGACCCGTCAGGCAGTGCCCAGTGTGGAGGCGGCGATGAAGGCTCTCTACACGGGACGCTATGAGGGCACGACCCAACGGCTCAACTCGTCGGACAGTCGCGGACTCGCTCCTGCCGTCTATGTCAACTACACGCTCTGGCTGCCCAAAGATCAGACGCTCGACTTCACCGCGTCGGCCTCGTTCGGCCACAACCGATACAACAGCCGCTACACGGAGACCGCCCAGAGCGCGATGACCTCCGATGTGACCGAGGACAACAATGCCATTCGAGGCAACGCACGCTACTACAAGTCGTGGAAAAACGGCCTCACACTCTCCGGCTCACTGACACACGACCACAACCACTACAAGGACACCTACACGGGAACTTCTGCGGGCAACCAGCGGCTGACTACGGACGTGACGATGGGACTGGTTCAACTCAGCGGCTCAGCGCAGAAGTATTACTACTACGTGTCGGCTGGCGTGTCGAACTCTGCCGTCAAACTCAACGACAGTCACTACAATTATTGCAGTCCTGTGGCCTTCTACGGTGGCAACTACGCCCTGAACCAGAAACACTCCCTCGCTATCAACGGCCTTTTCACCCACACGCTTTTCGACCCGTCGAACAAGAACGACATGACCGTACCCACCTCGTTCTTCGAGGCTGTCAAGGGCAATCCCGACCTCGCCCCGCTGAAAGTGCTGGGCAATACGCTGTCGTACAACGGGCAGATAGGCAAGTCGAAGATTTCCGTGTCCTACGACAACAGCATCTACTTTGACAACATCCTGCACCGCTACGATGCCGCCCTGCAGACCATTTACGACATCCACACGAACGACGGCAACTACTACGGCAACATGCTCACTGCCACTTATGCCTACAGCGTCTTTGCCGATAAATTGCGCCTTAGTGTGACCGCCATCGAGGAATACAACATGCTGCGTGGCGACACCTACGACCTGTCACACAATATCTTCCGCATGAAAGCCTCCGTCACCTACCTCACGGGCGACTGGATGCTACGCTTCAACTACCACACACCTTACACAGCACTCGACATCCGCGAGCCGTACCTCATCAGCCGCCGTCCCGTCTATGAGTGGCTCGTCAGTTGGAATCACAAGAACTGGGCTGTCAAAGCACTGGTGCGCAATCCTTTCAGCCGCTATACGAAGCAGCACATAACGATGGACTACGGCTGCTACCGCCGCGACATCTGGAACTACGGCGAGGCCGACGGCAGGAACATCAACCTGACTGTGACCTACAGCCTCGGATACGGCAAGAAGTCTAAGCGTAGCAATACCGACATCGACAAGCACATCAACAGTGCCATTATGAAAACATACTAAGCAATGAGAAAGTCTATCTTCATATTCATTGCCATCATCCTCGTGGCTGTGAGCATTGACTATAAGTATCTAAGCCCCGTCAAATGGTTTTGCAATAGGTTGACTTCAAACCTATCCCTATAATCTTCGCTTATTCTTCCACAATATTCGTGAAACGGCTCCAATAACTTTCTTTATAAGCATTGAGGCAACCTGTCGGAACATACAAGGTAGCGGAAGAATACGTTTTTTTCCTCGAATATGTATATAATAGGAGGGAAAATAAATTAAAATAAGCCCTTTTGACCCGCTATCGCGGCACTTTGGCGGTGCTGCTTTGGCGCTTTGGCGAGGCGAAAGTGTAGGTATGGCGGGGCGTCTAGCCCCTGGAAGTGTGCATTCTAGCCCCTGGACGAGAGACATCCAGCCCCTGGATGCGGGCTGTCTAGGGGCTGGAATGGAGCTGGCCAGGGGCTAGAACGGGACCAAAAGTGGCACTCTTGCAAGTCAATAGTGGCACTTTTGCAGATCAATAGCGCCACTCTTGCGTGGTGATAGGGGCACTTTGGGGGAGTAAGAGCGGCACTACCGCGTGTGGGAAGTAGAGCTTTGCGGGGGCATTGCAGGCGCAAAACTTTCACATCGGGCTTTCTATTTGGGGTCTAACTTTCAATTTGCAAGAAAAAGGGGTATGAATATAACAGATTGTTATTTTTGACAAAAAAGAAGATTAAATATGTTTCACTGCGAAGTGATTTACTTTCTTATTGTCGTATCTTTGCAGCGAATTCATTGCAAAGTGTAATTTAATGTGTAACAAGCATCTGATATAAAATTATTATGGAAGCATTAAGATTTCAGGTTGTCGGCGAGGCATTCAAGAAAAAGCCCCTCGACGTAAAAGCCCCTAGTGAGAGACCTTACGAGTACTTTGGTAAGAAGGTCTTCAATCGTGAGAAGATGTACAAGTATCTGCCCAAGGACGTGTATGAGAAGATGGTGGATGTCATCGACAATGGTGCCCGTCTGGATCGTGCTGTGGCCGACGCAGTGGCTATCGGCATGAAGCAGTGGGCCACAGAGAATGGCGTCACTCACTATACTCACTGGTTCCAACCCCTGACTGAGGGTACTGCCGAGAAGCACGACTCATTCATTGAGCACGATGGCAAGGGCGGTATGGTAGAGGAGTTTTCTGGAAAACTGCTCGTTCAGCAGGAGCCTGATGCTTCTTCGTTCCCCTCTGGTGGTATCCGCTCTACATTCGAGGCTCGTGGTTATTCTGCTTGGGATCCCACATCGCCCGTATTCATTATAGACGACACGCTGTGTATCCCCACTGTGTTTATCAGTTATAGCGGTGAGGCGCTCGACTACAAGGCTCCACTGCTGCGCGCCCTGCATGCTGTCAACGTGGCCGCTACTGATGTTTGCCATTATTTTGATCCTACGGTGAAGAAGGTAACCTCGAATCTCGGATGGGAGCAGGAGTACTTCCTTGTGGACGAGGGTCTCTATGCCGCACGCCCCGACCTGCTACTGACGGGCCGCACCCTGATGGGTCACGACTCAGCCAAGAACCAGCAGATGGACGACCACTACTTCGGTGCTATCCCCGAGCGTGTGCAGGCCTTCATGAAGAACCTCGAGTTTGAGGCACTGGAGCTGGGCATCCCCGTGAAGACACGTCACAACGAGGTGGCTCCTAACCAGTTTGAGCTGGCTCCTATCTTCGAAGAGACCAACCTGGCCGTGGACCACAACATGCTGCTCATGTCGGTGATGAAGCGCATCGCCCGCAAGCATGGCTTCCGCGTGCTGCTGCACGAAAAGCCCTTCGCTGGCATCAATGGTAGCGGTAAGCACAACAACTGGAGCTTGAGCACCGACAACGGCATCCTGCTGCATGCTCCCGGCAAGACCCCCGAGGCCAACCTGCGCTTTGCTACCTTCATTGTAGAGACACTGATGGGTGTATATCGCCACAATGGTCTGCTGAAGGCTTCTATCATGAGTGCCACCAATGCACATCGTCTGGGTGCCAACGAGGCTCCCCCAGCCATCGTATCAAGCTTCCTGGGCAAGCAGGTGAGCGAGCTGCTGGATCACATCGAGAAGGCCGACGTAGATGATATTCTGGCCATGGCCGGCAAGCAGGGCTTGAAGATGGACATCCCCGTGATTCCCGAGCTGTTTATCGACAACACCGACCGTAACCGTACGTCGCCATTCGCCTTCACCGGCAACCGCTTTGAGTTCCGCGCCGTGGGTAGCGAGGCCAACTGCGCCAGCGCTATGATCGCTCTGAACAGTGCCGTAGCCGAGGCTCTGGCCGACTTCAAGAAGCGCGTAGATGCCCGCATCCCCGAGTTCACCGAGAAACTGAAGGGCACCGACCACAGCGCCACCTTCCACGCCATCATCGCCGTACTGCGCGAGGATATTAAGACCTGTAAGCCCATCCGCTTCGACGGCAACGGCTACAGCGACGAGTGGGTAGCCGAGGCAGAGAAGCGCGGTCTGGACGTAGAGAAGAGCTGTCCGAAGATCTTCGAGCGCTATCTCGACGACGCCAGCATCAAGATGTTCGAGAGCCTGGGCGTGATGACCAAGAAGGAGCTGGAGGCACGCAACGAGGTGAAATGGGAGACCTACACCAAGAAGATCCAGATTGAGGCACGCGTGCTGGGCGACATCTCGATGAACCACATCATCCCCGTGGCCACACGCTACCAGAGCGAGCTGCTGAAGAACCTGAACAACATGGCAGTGGTGTTCCCCATCGATACTGCCGACAAGCTCTCTGCTCGCAACAAGAAGATTATTCAGGAGATAGCCGAGCGCACCTTCGCCATTGAGAAGGGCGTGGAAGAGCTGGTAGATGCTCGCAAGAAGGCCAACAAGATAGAGAGTGAGCACGAGAAGGCCATCGCCTATCACGACGAGGTAGAGCCTAAGCTCGACGAGATTCGTTATCAGATCGACAAGTTGGAACTGATCGTTGACGATGCTCTCTGGCCACTGCCTAAATATCGCGAACTATTATTTATCAGATAACCTTTTTAATTCGTCCAAGGTCATTCCTTGTTATTGAACGCATTTGCCCGAAGCTGAGACAGTTTCGGGCAAATTTCGCAAAACTCCCTCCTAACCTCCGGACCCCCTCCTAGCCTCCCCCTGTATGGGGAGGAATGGATAGTTTTTAGCATTTGGTGCTATATCCTTTTGTTCCTTGCGGGATATCCAAATTGGTTTTTAGGACCGAAGGTCCGCGGTTTTTGTTATATCACAAGGGAAATAGCCCAATCATTTCATGCATCAAAAAAAAGTTGTTGATGAATTCATATTCACCAACAACTTCTGCAAAAAAACTAGAATAAGGGGCGGTTTTTAGTCTTTCATTTACTGCTAATCATTTCTTTTTTTGCTGTCTATCATCTTCCATTTAAAAGTCTAACCATTCCTCCCCATACAGGGGGAGGTTAGGAGGGGGTCCGGGGGCTTATTCTGGCTTATTTACCAGCACTCCATTTCAGAATTCTCTCCAGAGCCTCATCGGTGGACTCATGGGTGCCGAAGGCGGTGAACCGCACGTAGCCCTCGCCACTGGGACCGAAGCCTACGCCTGGCGTGCAGACCACGTTGGCACCATAGAGCAGTTCCTCGAAAAACTGCCAAGACGTTGAGCCCTCAGGCGTGCGCATCCATATATATGGTGCATTCTCGCCACCGTAGCACTCGAAGCCTGCAGCCCTAAGCCCTGTCAGCAGGCGACCGGCATTCTGCATGTAGTAGTCGATGGTCTGCTGCACCTGCTGTTTGCCCTCGGGGGTGTAGATGGCCTCGGCAGCACGTTGCGAGATGTAGCTGGTGCCATTGAACTTGGTGCACTGACGGCGGTTCCACAGAGGGTTCAGCGCTATGCGACGACCGTCGATGGTGGCGGCAGTCAAGTCCTTGGGCACGATGGTGTAGCCGCAGCGCACACCGGTGAAGCCAGCTGTCTTTGAATAGGAGTGGAACTCAATGGCACACTTGCGGGCGCCCCGGATCTCGTAGATGCTATGAGGCACCTCGGGATCGGTGATGAAAGCCTGATAGGCGGCATCGTAGAATATGAGCGTGTCGTTCTTCAGGGCATAGTTCACCCATTTGCGCAGTTCCTGCTTAGAGATGACCGTGCCCGTGGGGTTGTTGGGGTAGCAGAGGTAGATGACGTCAACACGCTGTTTGGGCAACTCTGGTGTAAAACCATTCTCGGCGTTACAAGGCATATAGACCACATTAGACCACAGACCGTTCTGGACCGTACCGGCACGGCCAATCATCACGTTTGAGTCAATATACACAGGATAGATAGGATCGGTGACACCGATGGAGTTGTCCCAGCGAATGAGTTCCTGGATGTTGCCCGTGTCGCTCTTAGCCCCATCGTTGATGAAGACCTCGTCCATGTCGAGATGGATGCCACGAGGCAGGAAGTCGTTCTTCAGGATGGCCTCGCGCAGGAAGTCGTAGCCTTGCTCAGGACCGTAGCCGCGAAAGCCCTGTCGGGTGGCCATCTCGTCGGTGGCTCTGTGCATGGCCTCAATGACGGCCGGACACAGAGGTTGCGTGACATCGCCAATGCCCATGGAGATGACATCGGCTTCGGGGTGTGTCACCTTGAAAGCATTGACCTTCTTAGCTATATCTGCAAACAAGTAGTTGTTGGGCAGCTTCAAAAAATGTTCGTTAACTAGTGCCATATATCTAAGCCCCCTAAGTTAGGGGGATGGGGGTCTGAACGCGAGCCCCCTAAGTGAGGGGGTTGGGGGTCTGAACGCCCCTCGTGTCTTTCCCGTTAATTGTTAATATTATGTGTAAGAGAGCCTGTTCAGACCCCTAAATCCCCTTATGAAGGGGACTTTGGCTTGTTCAGACCCCTGTTGCCCCCTAACTTAGGGGGCCGTAATCTCGCCATCGAAGACAAAGGCAGCAGGTCCCGTCATATAAACGTGGTTTTTCTTATACTGACGACCATCGGCCGCACGGTCGGCTTCGGCCCATTCGATGGTGAGCGTGCCGCCATCCATCACGATGTGCGACATGCGTCCAGCCCTGCCTGTGAAGGCTGCTGCCACAGCAGTGGCACAGGCACCGGTGCCACAGGCTTGGGTGATGCCGCTGCCGCGCTCCCACACCCGGGTGCGGAAAGCCTCCCCCGCCCTCTCCGAAGGGAGGGGAGTCGCAAACTCGATGTTGCAGCGTTGCGGGAAGGCGGGATGATGCTCAAGCACACGTCCCGTGTCGCCCACCTGATCGACGTCGTCGGTGAAGATGACGTAGTGGGGGTTGCCCATGGAGACGAAGAGACCCACCCCCTGCCCCTCCCTGTGAGGGAGGGGTGTTGATAGATTTGGGGTGAATAAATTATCGTCCTCTAAAACAGGTTCGCCCATATCCACGGTGACGCTCTCCACAACATCATTCACAATATGCAGATACAGTACTTTAACGCCAGACAGCGTCAGCAAGCGTATGACGGTCTCCTTGTATCCATTTCCCTCTTTGACTGGGAGGAGCCAGGGGTTGGTCCTCTCATAGAGGTACTTTCCTATGCACCTCGAAGCGTTGCCGCACATCATCGCCTCGCTGCCGTCGGCATTGAAGATGCGCATTGTGAAATCGGCCTCGGGGATGGACGACTTGCCTATCAGCACCAGTCCGTCGGACCCGACACCCTTATGACGATCGCTCCAGGCAATGGCTGCTGCCACAGGATCGGCAATGGGGTACTGCGTTGTATCGACATAGATATAGTCGTTGCCGCAACCGTGCATTTTTGTGAAAGGTATCTTAGTCATTGGCTGAGAGATATGCTTCAACTTTCTTTGCCGTTTCCCTACCGCTGGCCATCGCACGTACCACCAGCGAGGCACCATTGGCAGAGTCGCCACAAACAAATACATTAGCAGGATATTCAGGATGTTCGGGCTTCAGGAAGCCCATGGCCAACAGACAGAGCTCGGCCTTGATGATTTCAGGCTTGCCCTTCTCCACCATGATGGGACGACCGCCCTCGGGGTTGGGTTTCCAGTCAATCTCCTGCACCTTGACACCTGTGAGTTTGCCGTTCTCGCCTAAGAACTCCAAGGTGTTGATGTTCCAGCGGCGAGTGCAACCCTCTTCGTGGCTCGAGGTGGTCTTGAGCGTGCGAGGCCAGTTGGGCCAAGGGTTCTGCGGGTCTTCCGGACCTTCCACAGGACGCGGCATAATCTCAATCTGAGTGACACTCTTACAACCCTGACGATGGGCGGTGCCAATACAGTCAGAGCCCGTGTCGCCACCACCAATCACCAGCACATCCTTGCCCTTGGCGGTGATACGCTCATCCTTTGAGAATTCGATGCCTGCCAGCACACGGTTCTGCTGCGACAACAGTTCGAGAGCGAAGTGCACACCCTTCAGTTCGCGGCCGGGGGCTTTCAGATCGCGGGCGGTGGGGGTGCCGGTAGCGACGACTATGGCGTCGTAATCAGAACTGAGAGATGAGAGGTGAGAGGTGAGAGGTATCTCTTGGCCATATTTAAATTCGATGCCCTCTTCTTCTAGTAGCTTGATGCGGCGGTCGATGACGGCCTTGTTGAGTTTGAAGTTGGGGATGCCGTAGCGCAGCAAGCCACCAGCAGCCTCGTTCTTCTCAAACACCGTGACGGTGTAGCCCATCTGGTTCAGGTCGTTGGCAGCAGCGAGTCCGGCAGGACCAGCACCAATCACGGCCACCGTCTTACCATTCTCGCCTTGCGAGCGTCCTTCGGCCGAGCGGCGCTTAATATCCTTACGAGGCTGGATAAAACCTTCCTGAAAAGCCATCTCGGTAATGGCACATTCATCCTCGCGATTGGTGGTAGGTTCGTGGTTGAAGCGGTTCAGCACACAGGCCTTCTCGCAGAGAGCAGGGCAGATACGCCCCGTGAACTCAGGGAAGGGGTTCGTGCTGTTCAGCAAGTGGTAGGCTAGTTCGAAGTCGCCCTTGTACAGGGCATCGTTCCACTCTGGTGCTTTGTTGCCCAGCGGACAAGCCCAGTGGCAAAAAGGTACGCCACAGTCCATGCAACGGCTTGCCTGCAGTTTGCGCTCGCGAGTGGAGAGCGTCTGCTCCACCTCGCCAAAGTCATGGATTCTATCGTGAATCGGACGATAACCCGCCTCTTGGCGGTGTATCTCTAAAAAAGCTTTTGGATTTCCCATTTTTTTAAAATTTAAAAGTTGAAAGATTGAAAAATTGAAATTCTCTTTAATTCTTCCATTCTTTAATTCTTCAATTTTTAATAGTCGCGCTGGATGTCGGCAATCTTTTCGTGCAGACGTGCCATCTTCTCCTCTTCGAGCACACGCTTATACTCGATGGGCACCACCTGGATGAAGTCCTCGATATAGCGATGCCAATCGTCGAGCATGCGCCCTGCAAGAGCAGAACCCGTATGGAGGTAATGCTGACGGATGAACTCGAGCAGTTCCTTACGAGAGACACTGTCCTCTACGAGCGAGAGCTCCACCATATCCATGTTGCAGAAGTAATCGAACGTGTGGTCGGGGTCATAGACATAGGCCACACCGCCACTCATACCTGCAGCGAAGTTGCGACCTGTTTTGCCGAGCACCACCACGCGACCGCCCGTCATATACTCGCAGCAATGGTCGCCAGCACCCTCGATGACCGCAATGGCTCCGGAGTTGCGCACACCAAAGCGCTCACCCACCTTTCCGTTGATGTAGAGTTCGCCCGAGGTGGCGCCATAGAGACCGGTATTGCCGGCAATGATATTCTCCTCGGCCTTGAAGTCATCACTGCGACGAGCCGGGGGCAGGATAGAGATGCGTCCGCCCGAGAGACCTTTGCCGAAGTAATCGTTGGCCTCGCCCTCGAGGCGCAGGTCCAAGCCCTTCACGGCAAAGGCACCGAAGCTCTGACCTGCCGAGCCCTTGAACTTGATCTTGATAGTGCCGTCGGGCAAACCTTGTTCGCCGTATCTCTTGGCGATGGCGCCCGAGAGCATAGTAGCCACCGCACGGTCGGTATTCTTGATGGCATACGAAGCCTCACCCCCGTCCCCTCTCCCAGAGGCGAGGGGAGTAGATAGTATCAACTCCGAAAAGTCTGCGAGTATCTGTTTGTTGAGATGATTGCCACCAACCTCTGTATATGCCCCGCGGTCCCAATAAAGCGCCTTGTCAGTGTCAGGCTTGTGAAGCAAGCGACCGAAGTCAATGGTCGCCCATTTGTCGGTGACACTACTCCCCTCTCCACTCGGAGAGGGGCTGGGGGTGAGGCTTTCAATCAGCTCCGTCCGCCCGATAATCTCTTTCAGCGAATGTACGCCTATCTCCGAGAGGTATTCGCGTACCTGCTGAGCCAGGAAGGTGAAGTAGTTCACCACGTATTCGGCCCTACCCTCAAAATGCTTGCGCAGCTCGGGGTTCTGGGTGGCCACACCCATGGGGCAGGTATTGGTATTACACTTACGCATCATCACGCAGCCCAGCACGATGAGGGGCAGCGTACCGAACGAGAACTCGTCGGCACCCAGCATGGCCATCACGATTACGTCCTTGGCGGTCTTGAGCTGTCCGTCGGTCTGCAGGCGCACTTGGTTGCGCAGACCGTTCATCACCAAGGTCTGCTGGGTCTCTGCCAGTCCTATCTCAGGCGAGATTCCGGCAAAGCGCATGCTCGAAGCAGGCGATGCACCCGTGCCACCCTCGGCACCAGAGATGACAATAAGGTCGGCCTTGGCCTTAGCCACACCAGCGGCAATCGTTCCTACCCCACTCTCGGCAACGAGCTTCACGCTGACGGCAGCCGTGGGGTTGATGTTCTTCAGGTCGAAGATAAGCTGCGCCAGGTCTTCAATAGAATAGATATCGTGATGAGGTGGCGGCGAAATGAGCGAGATGCCGGGGATGGCATGACGCGTCTTGGCGATGATGTCGTTGACCTTGAATCCGGGCAACTGTCCGCCCTCACCAGGCTTGGCACCCTGTGCCACCTTGATTTGTATTTCTTCGGCATTCACTAAGTATTCGGCAGTAACACCAAAACGACCACTGGCAATCTGTTTAGTCTTTGAACTCAGGCTCACGCCATCGACCACTGAGTGATAGCGGACGTTATCCTCGCCACCCTCACCCGTGTTACTACGTGTGCCCAACTTATTCATCGCCAGTGCCAGTGCCTCGTGAGCCTCGATGCTGAGAGCGCCAAACGACATGGCACCGGTGACAAAGTGTTTCACGATGCTCTCAACACTTTCCACCTCGTCGAGGGAGACGGAAGACCCTCCCCCCTGCCCCTCCCTGTCATGGAGGGGAGTAGTAACTTTCTTGAATCGAAGGAAGTCACGCAAGAAGATGGGAGATTCTTTCTCGTCAACCAATTTTGACCACTCTTTAAACTTCTCGTACGAGCCTTGTCGACAGGCCAGTTGCAGTTTGGCGATAGTCTCTGGGTTCCAGGCGTGCTTGATACCATCCTTGCGCCATGCAAAGAGGCCCTGGTTCTGCAGCATGGTCTGCTCTTTGGCCTGCTCGCGCAGACGGATAGCATCCCTTGCTATTTCCTTCAGGCCCACACCACCGATGGTGCTCACCTCTGTACCGAAGTAGCGGCGCAGTAGGTCCTCGCTCAGTCCGATGCTCTCGAAGATCTTGGCTCCACGATAAGAGCGAATGGTCGAGATACCCATTTTCGACATAATCTTCTTCAGGCCCTTATCCACGGCCTTGATATAGTTTTTCTCGGCGGTCTCGTAGGCCTCCTGAATTTTTCCGCGCTTCACCAGATCGTCGAGGATGGCGAAGGTCATATACGGACAGAGGGCGCTGGCGCCGTAGCCCAGCAGCAGGGCAGCGTGCATCGTCTCACGAATCTCGCCACTCTCCACGATGAGGGCTGTCTGCACGCGCTTGCTCACGCTTATCAGATAGTGGTGAACAGCGCTGACGGCTAGGAGGGAGGGAATGTAACCTCCCCCAACCCCTCCAAAGGAGGGGAGTGCCTTACGGACTTCCTCTTCGCGGTCGGTTAGGATTATATAGTTATAGCCATCGTCCACAGCCTGCTCTGCATCTTTACACAATTTGTCTAATGCTGCCCGTAGGCTCTCCCCTCCTTTGGAGGGGTCGGGGGAGGTGAACGCTATCGCTAGTTTTATGGTCTTGAATCCCTTATACCTTATATTACATAATATATCGAGTTGTGTGTTGGTCAGAACGGGTTGTGGCAGGCGCACCATCTTACAGTTCGAGGCGTCGGGCGTCAGGATGTTGGTGCCCACGGCGCCGATATATTCTGTCAGGCTCATCACCAGCTCCTCGCGGATGGGGTCGATAGCGGGGTTGGTGACCTGAGCGAACTGCTGGCGGAAATAGTTGAAAAACACCTGCGGACGATCAGAGATGACCGCCAGCGGCGTGTCGTTACCCATCGCGGCCACAGGCTCCTGTCCGGCAGTAGCCATCGGTATGATGGTCTTGTCGATATCCTCCTGACCATAGCCGAACTGCACCAGCTTGCGGGGCAGGTCGGCCACGCTGTTGTCCACCTTCCTTCCACTCTTGAGTTTCTCCAGTTGCACGCGGTTCTCCGAGAGCCACTCGCGGTAGGGATGAGCCTTGGCGAGCTGCTCCTTGATTTCGCCGTCGTAGTAGATTTTTCCTTCCTGGGTGTCGATGAGCAGGATTTTCCCCGGCTGCAGGCGACCTTTCGACACCACGTCGCCAGGCTCAAAGTCCATCACGCCCACCTCGCTGGCCACCACCATCATCCCTTGTTTGGTGATGGTATAGCGACTGGGGCGCAGACCGTTGCGGTCGAGCATACCCCCCGCATAGCGACCGTCGGAGAATAACAGTGCGGCAGGTCCGTCCCAAGGCTCCATCAGGATAGAGTGATATTCGTAGAAGGCCTTCAAATCCTCCGAGATGGGGTTCTTGTCGTTGAAGCTCTCAGGCACGAGGATGGCCATCGCCTGGGGCAGCGAGAGTCCGCTCATCATCAGGAACTCGAACACGTTGTCGAGACTGGCCGAGTCGCTCATGCCGTCCTGCACGATGGGGCGCAGGTCCTTGATGTCGCCTAGCGCCTCACTGCTCAACACACTCTCGCGGGCTTTCATCCACCCGCGGTTGCCACGAATGGTATTGATCTCACCATTGTGGGCCAGCAGTCGGAAGGGCTGCGCCAGCTTCCATTTAGGGAAGGTATTGGTAGAGAAGCGCGAGTGAACCAAAGCCAGTCCGCTGGTGAAATAGTCGTTCGAGAGGTCGGGGAAGTAGCGACGCAGCTGTCCGCTGGTGAGCATACCCTTATAGATGAGATTCTTAGAAGAGAGGGAGCAAATGTAGAAATCGGACTCTCCCCCCTGCCCCTCCCTGTGAGGGAGGGGAGTAGATAGTTCTTCCATTTTGGCTACCCTATTCTCGATTCTCTTCCTTATTATATATAATGTGCGTTCGAATGTCTTCTCCTCTTCGTCTGAAGTGTAATCACTCCCCTCCATTACAGGGAGGGGATGGGGGGTGGGTCCCCTCTTCACAAAAATCTGCTTAATGTCTGGTTCAACCTCGCGAGCAGCCACACCCAGCACCTCGGGGTTGGTGGGAACAGTGCGCAGATGCATCAGTTGCAAGCCTTCGCGCTCTATCTCCTCTATCATCACACTCAGTATCGCCTGCTGCGCACGCTCTTCTTTGGGCAGGAACACCAGTCCGGTGCCGTATTTCCCCTTCTCGGGCACTGGGATGCCCTGAAGAAGAATAAACTCGTGGGGAATCTGCACCATGATGCCGGCACCGTCGCCCGTCTTGTCGCGCGTCTCAGCACCACGATGCTCCATGTTTTCCAACACCCTCAATGCGTTGTCCACCAGCTCATGACTCTTACCACCGTGGATGTTCACCACCATACCCACACCACAGGCATCGTGCTCATATTCACTTTGATAAAGTCCCTGATTGTTTAGTTTTCGTTGTGTCATATTATCCTTGCTTTACCTTTTGTTTTGTCAAATTCCGGCTGCAAAGATAAATCAAAATGCAACAACATCAGTCTTTATACTTTCTTTTTAATTCAATAATTTGTTGCAAACTTACACTTTGTTGCAAAATGGCGCTAAATTCTTTTATTTTGATTATGATTTATTTCTCAAAAGCCTCCAATTGTTACAAATTGTTAGTTGACTTCATTTTATTCATGCAAAAACCGGAAGAGAAACTTCATTTATTTTTAAAAACGGTAACTTTGCAGAGCAATTTTGATGGACAACAAACACATTCTTATATTATATTCATGGAAACAAAATACATATTCGTGACAGGTGGTGTCGTTTCCTCGTTGGGAAAAGGTATCATTTCGGCCAGCATTGGAAAACTGCTGCAAGCACGCGGCTATAAGGTAACCATTCAGAAGTTCGATCCCTACATCAACATCGACCCAGGCACACTGAACCCATACGAGCACGGTGAGTGCTACGTGACCGAAGACGGATTTGAGACCGACCTGGACTTGGGACACTACGAGCGATTCACTGGCATACACACGACACGAAACAACAGCATAACCACTGGACGCATCTACAAGACGGTGATAGATCGCGAACGCCACGGCGACTATCTGGGCAAAACAATCCAAGTAGTGCCTCATATCACCGACGAGATTAAGAGGAGGATGCTGAGAACCTCCCCTGCCCCCTCCCAAGGAGGGGAGTGCCTGACGGGCAGGGAAAGCGACAGCCCCTCCTCCCCTTTGGGGAGGTCGGGAGAGGTCCTCGACTTTGTTATCACCGAGGTGGGCGGCACCATCGGCGACATAGAGAGTGCGCCATTCATGGAGGCCATCCGCCAATTGCGCTACCAGCTGGGACGCAATGCCGTCTGCGTGCACCTGACCTACGTGCCCTATCTGAAGGCTGCCGACGAACTGAAGACCAAGCCCACTCAGCACTCCGTAAAGGAACTGCAAGGAATGGGTATTCAGCCCGACATCCTGGTGCTTCGTACAGAGCGACATCTTGACGACGGCATGCGCATGAAGGTGGCATCGTTCTGTAACGTGGACTTGGAGTGCGTCATCCAGAGCGAGGACCTGCCCTCTATCTACGAGGTGCCCGTGAACATGCAGCGCCAGGGACTGGATGCTGCCATCATGCGCAAGATTGGCATTCCCGTGGGCGAGACACCAGCCATGAAGCCATGGCACGCATTTCTCGACAAGCAGCGGGGTGCCACCAACGAAGTACATATCGCACTGGTAGGCAAGTATGATTTGCAAGATGCCTACAAGAGCATCCGCGAGAGCTTGAACCTGGCTGGCATCTACAACGACGTGAAAGCCCGCCTGCATTTTGTAAACAGCGAGGAGATCACCAAACAGAACATCGGCGAGAAGCTTGAGGGCATGCAGGGCGTCGTGATCTGTCCGGGATTCGGCAGTCGTGGCATCGAGGGCAAAATCATTGCTGCTGAATACACACGCACCAACGACATACCCACCTTCGGCATCTGTCTGGGCATGCAGATGATGGTGATTGAGTTTGCCCGCAACGTACTGGGCTACGAGGATGCCAACAGTGCGGAGATGGACAACCTGACGCCCCACAACGTCATCGACATCATGGAGGAACAGAAGAGCATCACACAGATGGGCGGCACCATGCGACTGGGCGCCTACGAATGTAAGGTGTTGAAAGGTTGTAAGACGTTTGAGGCATACTCGCAGTCAGAACAATCTACTCCCCTCGCTCACAGAGAGGGGTCGGAGGAGAGTCTCTTTATCAAGGAGCGCCACCGCCACCGCTACGAGTTCAACAACCAGTATCAGCAGGAGTACGAGGCTGCCGGCATGAAGTGCGTGGGCATCAACCCCGCCGCCAACCTGGTGGAGATTGTCGAGATACCCGAGAAACGCTGGTACATCGGAACCCAGTTCCACCCCGAATACACATCGACGGTACTCAACCCGCACCCCTTGTTCATGTCGTTCATCAAAGCCTGCAAATAGAATATGGAACAGCTGAAACACGAATGTGGCGTGGCAATGATTCGTCTGCTGAAGCCACTTGACTACTACGAGAAGAAATACGGCACCTGGGCCTACGGATTCAACAAGCTCTACCTGATGATGGAGAAGCAGCACAATCGCGGACAGGAGGGTGCCGGTATTGCATCGGTGAGCCTGACCAACAAGCCTGGCACCGAGTATATGTTTCGTGAGAAAGCAGAAGGCAAGGATGCCATCACACAGATTTTCTCCAGAGTAACAGAAGAGATGAAGGGCGAGCTGCTCATGGGACACCTGCGCTACTCGACCACAGGCAAGAGTGGACTGACATTTGTTCATCCTTTCTTGCGCCGCAACAACTGGAGAGCGAAGAACCTGTGTCTGTGTGGCAACTTCAACATGACTAACATCGACGAGGTCTTCCGTTTTCTCACAGCGCAGGGACAATCGCCTCGCATCTATGGTGACTCATACATCACACTCGAACTGATGGGACACCGGCTGGACCGCGAGGTGGAGCGTCTCTTCGCCGAGGCCAAAGCGCAAGGACTGGAGGGCACGGCCATCACCGACTATATAGACAGTCATGTAGAGATGGCCAACGTGCTGCGCACCACCATGCAGCACTACGATGGCGGCTACGTGATGTGCGGACTCACCGGCTCGGGCGAGATGTTCTCGGTGCGCGACCCTTGGGGCATACGCCCGGCTTTCTACTATCGCGATGAAGAGATCATCGCACTTGCCAGCGAGCGTCCCGTGCTGCAGACCACCTTCGACATTCAGGCAACGGACATACATGAACTGAAACCCGGCCAGGCTCTCATCGTTCATCAGAACGGTGAAAGCCAACTGGCACAGATCATGCCTGCACAGCAACTATGCGCCTGCTCGTTCGAGCGCATCTACTTCAGCAGAGGTTCAGACTGCGACATCTATCAGGAGCGCAAACGACTGGGCGAACTGCTCACACCCGCCATCAAGCAGGCCATCGACGGGGACGTGGACAACACCGTCTTCTCGTATATACCCAACACGGCCGAGGTGGCCTTTTATGGTATGACCGACGGTTTCCGCAAGCTTCACGGTGATGTGCGCACAGAAAAGGTGGTATGGAAAGACATCAAGCTGCGCACCTTTATCACCGACAACAGCGAGCGCAACGATCTGGCAGCCCATGTCTATGACATTAGCTACGGTTCGCTGCGCCCACAGGTGGACAACCTGGTGATTATCGACGACAGCATCGTGCGCGGCACCACGCTCAAAGAGAGCATCTTTAAGATACTGGACCGACTGCACCCCAAGAAGATTGTGATGGTGTCAAGCTCGCCACAGATTCGCTACCCCGACTACTATGGCATCGACATGGCCCGATTAGAGGAGTTCTGTGCCTTTCGCGCCACAATGGCACTGCTGAAGCAACGCGGCATGCAACAGCTGGTAAGCGACACCTACGAAGCTTGCAAGCACGAACTGCAGAAGCCCAAGGAGCAGATGCAAAACTGCGTGCGCGCCCTCTACGAGCCATTCACCGTTGAGGAAATCAACCAGAAGATTGTGGAAATATTGCGCCCAAAGGATATGCAGGCGCCCATCGAGCTGGTGTTCCAAAGCATCGAAGGACTGCACAAGGCGTGCCCCAGCCACCCCGGCGACTGGTACTTCACGGGCCACTACCCCACGCCTGGCGGCACTCGACTCTGCAATCAGGCTTTCGTGAACTATATTGACAGTTTGCAGAAATAACCCATAACAACAACAAAAGCAACAAAAAACTAGAATAAGACTATGTGTGGAATCGTTGGAATCTTTCGCTCGACAACGCAAGATGGCGCCTGTCAGGGCAAAAACGCAAAAGAACAAATGCCTGCTCTGCGTGAAAAGGCACTGAAGATGAGTCAGAAAATCCGTCACCGCGGCCCCGACTGGAGCGGCATCTACAGCGGTGGCTCAGCCATATTGGCTCACGAGCGACTGAGCATCGTTGACCCTGAATCGGGCAAACAGCCGCTGTTCTCGCCCGACGGCAAACAGATATTGGCGGTTAATGGCGAGATTTACAACCATCAAGAGATACGTCGCCGCTATGCTGGCAAGTACGACTTCCAGACGGGTAGTGACTGCGAGGTGATTCTGGCGCTGTACCGCGAAAAAGGCATCAACTTCTTGGAAGACCTGAATGGCATTTTTGCCTTCGCCCTCTACGACGAGGAGAAGGATACGTTTCTCATTGCCCGCGACCCTATCGGGGTGATACCCCTCTACATCGGCTATGATGCCGACGGCACCATCTATGTGGCGTCCGAACTGAAAGCCCTCGAGGGCCAGTGCGAGCGCTACGAGCCGTTCCTTCCCGGTCACTACTACTATAGTGCCGACCCTGGCATGAAGCGCTACTACAAACGCGATTGGTTTGAATACGATGCAGTCAAAAACAATCCTGCTTCTGTCACTGCTATCCACGACGCACTCGAAGCTGCCGTCAAACGACAGCTGATGAGCGACGTGCCCTACGGTGTGCTCCTCTCGGGCGGCCTCGACTCGTCTGTCATCTCTGCCATCGCCGAGAAATACAGCGAGATGCGCATCGAAGACAACTCGCAGTCGAAAGCCTACTGGCCCCGTCTGCACTCGTTTGCGGTGGGACTGAAGGGCGCGCCCGACCTGGCCAAAGCCAAGATGGTGGCCGACCACATCGGTACCGTTCACCACGAGATCAACTACACCATTCAAGAAGGACTCGATGCCATCCGCGACGTCATCTACTTCATCGAGACCTACGACGTGACTACCGTTCGCGCCTCAACGCCCATGTACTTGCTGGCACGCGTCATCAAGTCGATGGGCATCAAGATGGTGCTCAGCGGCGAGGGTGCCGACGAAATCTTCGGAGGCTATCTCTACTTCCACAAAGCGCCAACGGCCAAAGATTTCCACGAAGAGACCGTTCGCAAGCTCTCCAAACTGCACCTCTACGACTGTCTGCGCGCCAACAAAAGCCTGAGTGCTTGGGGTGTTGAGGGCCGCGTGCCCTTCCTCGACAAGGAGTTCCTCGATGTAGCCATGCGAACCAACCCCGAGGCCAAGATGTGTAACCCCCACCTAACCTCCCCGAGGGGAGGAAACGACGCTCTGAAAGTCTCCCCCCGTGGAGATTTAGAGGGGGTTTCCATTGAGAAGCGCATTGTGCGCGAGGCCTTTGCCGACATGCTGCCCGAGGCAGTAGTCTGGCGACAGAAAGAGCAGTTCTCTGATGGTGTGGGCTACTCATGGATCGACACCTTGAAGGAGATGACCGCTGCAGCCGTGAGCGACGAGCAGATGGCACATGCCGCCGAGCGCTTCCCCATCAATCCGCCTAAGAACAAGGAAGAATACTACTACCGCTCAATCTTCGCCGAGCACTTCCCCAGCGACTCAGCCGCCCTCAGTGTGCCCAGCGAGGCATCCGTAGCCTGTTCCACCGCCATTGCCCTGGAGTGGGACGAAGCCTTCAAGAACATGAACGACCCCTCGGGTCGAGCCGTTAAAGGCGTGCATGAGCAAGCCTATTAACGGAACGACATCACGTTCTAAAGGCGTGCATGAGCAAGCCTATTAACGCTTTTTGCATTTTTTTCGGACGAAATGGACAATGATTGAAAAAGATTTTATATCTTTGCGGTTGTTATAACATTTTGATGCGCATGATTATGGTATTCTTAAATTTGAGTTACCATCTACGACAAGTCCGACATGTCAAGCATCAATAACGGTGATTTGTGGAAAATGATGATTTACATAATACATCATCTATCATAGTGTTCACTTAAATATAATATTCACTTAAAATCAGCAACGTATGAAAACAAAAGTTTTATCTTTACTGATGGTTCTCTTCATGCTGGCAATGGATGTACAGGCGCAGATTACGCTGCACGACCCCGTTATCACCGACTCGTATATGGCATTTGTAGGCGAGAACCAAATGAACAACTACCGATTCACGCTCGACACCTATGAATGGGCAGACCGCGGGCCACAGTTCCAACTCACCATTGAACCGATTGACGCTACCAAGTGGGCACATATCGAAGGCTCTGACCTCACCGACCCCAATTACTGGGAGCCGATGTTCCGTCAGTACACGTTGCAAATGGCGGGTCAGGAAATGACGGCACAGAACAACGTGAAGCGACTATATGTGAAGAATGTATCATTGCAAGAGGCTCAGTTCAAAGATTATACCGAACTGCATATTATCGGCATAGAGGCCGGTGGAGACTATGCTATCCCCGACAAAATCTTCATGGAAAACACACATCTGGAAACGTTCGACTGCAACGTGCAGGGCACGCTGATGCTCGGCTCTGACGTAGTGAACACCCAACCGAATTTCACCGTCATAGTATATACCCAACAGAGTGCTGAGGCTTGGAACAAATATAAGGTGAGTACGGGCGCAAACCTCATAGTGGACGACAGCAAAGTGGGCGGAGGTTCGCCAGTAACCTTGTATCAGGTGCCCAACGGCAGCTTTGCCGACTGGGAGGAGCGCAACCTGCCCGCAGAGATGGGTGGCGGAAGCTACACGTCACCGTCGGGCTATTGGGACACATTCAACATTCTGGCTCCTGGCTGCGTGACGAAGACCGAAGGCCGAACTGCGGGGACTACGGCAGCTCTGCTTGAGTCGAAGGTAGTGGACATGTCGGCGGCAGGTATGCCGGGTGAGGTGGTCACAACGTCGCTGTTAGTCACCGACTGCTTCCTGAAAAAGATGAGCGGCAGCGAGTACGAACAGGGCGTGCCTTGCAACAAAATTCCCGCACGCTATCTCACCTTCTGGTACAAATACCAACCCGTGACTGGTGACGTAGCACAGGTGTTCATCCAATTCAACGAAGACCTGGTGATTAAACCGCAAGTGACCCGTACTGTGAAGTTCCGCAAGAAGATAACCGAGGCTGCGTCTGACTGGACTTTCGGCTACATCGATCTTTCCGAGAGCGAAAATGGCAACGACCCTTCCGGTCTTGGTTGGGGCATCAACGCCTTCTATATCGACATCACCTCGAGTGTCAGTGGCATGAGTTCCAGCACAGAGGGCAGTGGTGCATCGGCACCGGGCTCAAAACTGTGGATTACCGAGCTACAGTTTGCCAGTGAAGTAACTGGCATCGAAAACGTGTTGTCCAACCGAACCAATGCTTCATCTGTCCGTTATAACCTCAGTGGCCAGCGTATCAAGAAAGGCTATAAAGGCATCGTGGTAGAGAACGGTCACAAGGTGCTTGTGAAGTAATCTCTTATAAAAAAGACCGTTACGCGGATGGGCGTAACGGTCTTTTCGTATATAGCGATCTGGCTATTTCACCATTTGTCCTTGCGGAGTATATACCCTACCCTTTCGGACGATGTATATCTTTCCATCAATGAGCACCTTATGAGGCTTTTCTGTCTTGTCACTCATGACGTGGCCTCCGCCAACCGCGTGGCCATTGACGAGGCTGTAGTGGTAAACACGGCCGACCTCACCGCTTTCCCCTCGGTCACGCTGATAGTCTATGATTCTTCAGAAGCCGTATATTGGCGGGGAGTTTGTCCTGTCAGTTTGATGAATGCCCGACGGAACGTAGAGATGGAGGCAAAGCCGCTCTCCTGGGCAACATATTCCAGTGTGAACTCAGGGTGCTCTTTCAACATGGGAATGCTGACACGCTCTATGCGCAACAGGTTGACATAGTCGTAGAACGTCATACCCACCACCTGACGGAGGTAGTTGCTCACATACGTGCGGTTGCTGTTCAGAGCCACCGCCATGTCGGCAAGTGTCAGATTCTTGTTCAGATAGAGGCGCTGCTCTTCCACTATCTTCTCCAGCCTCCCCTCTGCGATAGGCATCATATCCTTCTTTTCGAAAACAGTCTTTTCCTGTTCCAGATCTACCATGATAGGACGGAAATCCCAGCTATAGCGCAGCACCATCAGCCACAGCAGAATGATGGAGAAGTAATAGACGATATCGCCAGCTACTGTGGCTGTCAGCGAGGTAAACAACCATGCCAGCTGGCTGACAATGGCAAAGACAAAGACAGGCTTCAGCCATGCCACGTCGATGCGGTCAATATTGGAGTAGTTCTCACGCACATACTTGATGAGGCGGCGCACCTTCACCCATCCGATAATGACAATCGTCCAGGCATAGCACCAAAGAAACGCCGACTCGACATAGATCACTTCCTTGACGGGCCATATTATATATAATAAGGTGAAGACGACAAAGGGCAACGACAACAGACAGAGTCGCGCTGGAGTGGTCCATCGGGGCATCACTGCCTCGAAGACAAACGCGGTATAGGTCAGGGCAGACCAGGAATCGATGATAAATATCCAGTTGAGGACGTCTTCGGTGTACATCCCGGGGAAGGTGATGACAATATCCTTCAGACACCACACCGCCCAAATGGCCATGATGCAGCCCAGCACCAGCTGGAAGTGGGTTCGTTGCCGACGCCAGAACAAGATGTGCATGGCGAAGATGGCGAAGAAGGTTGTTGAGGCTCCTATCAGAAATGCCGATATATTCATATAACTATCCATCGTTCCATAGTCTTTTATGCGGCAAAAATACAAATAATTCTGATATTCTGGTGTGTTTTGTCGAAATATATTTTTGAATGTGACCTTTCAAAAGTGCCTTAATCGTGCAGACATTGGGCCAGTTTTGCTGTGCCATTGCGTTACTATTGTGATGCAAGAGTTAAGGTTTTGATGCTCATCCAGCCCCTGGACGAGACGAATCCAGCCCCTGGAAGTGGTCAACGTAGCCCTTGGAAGTGACTGATCCAGGGGCTGGAAATGGGCTTTCCAGGGGCTGGGACGGGAACTATAGCGTCAGTTCTATACCATGGAAGTGCCATTTCTATAGCCAAAAAGGACTACTTTTGCAAAACAATAGTGGCACTATGACTCGGCAACGGAATGATGGTTTCGGAGATATTCGGACGGTGAACAGCCTTTGTGCTTCTTGAAGTAGCGCGACAGATGAGCTTGCGACGAGAAGCCCAGGCGCTGGGCAATGTCCTTGAGGGGGCGATGGGTGGAGGTGAGCAGCGAGGTGATCTCGCTGATGATGCGCTCGTCGATGATGGCTTTGGGCGAACGGTTGGCGGTGCGGCGCGTCACCTGACCCAGATAGCGGGCGCTGACGTTGAGCTGTTCGGCATAGAATGCCACGTCGGCATAGCGGTTGAAGTAGCGCTCGACGGCAATGAGAAACTGATTGTAGAGTTCGTCGCTGCGGGTGTTGCCATCGGCATAGTCGGCAGGCAGCGCCTTGAGATAGGTCTGGGCGTGGAGCATGGCGTCGGCTTCTGATTCGCCCAGGCTGAGATAGTAGGCCAGGGCCGAGGCCAACTGGTTGGCATGTCCGTGGCGACGAGGGCCCGGGGGCAGGTCGGAGGGCGACAGGATGATGGTGCACAGAGGCATCAGCTGGCGCTCAATCACCTCGTAAACACGGGGCAGCACGAGCAGTTCGCCCTTGGCCGAATGCAGCACTGGGGCATAGATGACGTGCCGGGGCCGATATTTGCGCAGCACACTGGCCACCACCTCGACCACATCCGTGCGGCGCAGCAGACCGATTTTTACAATCTGTGGCTGCAGGTCGTTGACGATAGCCTCGACCTGCTGCTGAACGACAGCGGCGGGGAGGTCGTAGAACTCCTGAATACCCAGCGTGTTCTGCACCGTGATTGACGTGATGACGGATGCAGCCTTGCCCCCCAGCGCATGTATCAGCTGGATGTCGGCCTGCACGCCCGACCAGCCAGTGCCGTCGCTACCGGTAATGGTCAGTATGGTCTGTCTGTTACTCATATCATACTCCTGTTTGCTGATTAACTAAAAAGTGCCGCAAAGTTTCCTTTGCAGCACTCCATGCTTCTTGAGCTTTTGTACCCAGACCCGGGGTCGAACCGGGACGGGTTGCCCCACTGGTGTTTGAGACCAGCGCGTCTACCGATTCCGCCATCTGGGCTCTTAAAGCGGGTGCAAAGATACAACATTTTTTTTATTCCCGCAAAATATTTAGAAAAAAACTGCATTTCACTTGGTACTATCACGATTTTTTCTTATCTTTACACCCAATAAACATGGAACTTTCTAATCTGATGTATGAAAAAAAACAGTCATAACTATTGTGTCATCTTAGCTGGAGGCCGCGGCAAGCGCTTATGGCCAACGAGCAGGACTGAGCATCCTAAGCAGTTTATCGACTTCTTCGGCACCGGAAAGACACTTTTGCAAGCCACCTTCGACCGCATGGCGGCCCTGTTGCCCAAAGAGAATATCTTTGTGTGCACCTGTAGGGAATACGACAAGCTGGTGCACGAGCAGTTGTGCGACCTTGACGACGACCACATTCTCTACGAGCCCGTGAACCGCAACACGGCTCCAGCTGTGGCTTGGGCTGGCGTCATGATCCACAGATGCTGTCAGGATGCACGCATCGTGGTGATACCTGCCGACCAGATGATCTTCAACGAAGAGGCGTTCGGCAAGGACATCACCGACGGCTTGGATTTTGCTGCCGGCAAGGATTTCATACTGACCATGGGCATCAAGCCATCGCGCCCCGAGCCTGGCTACGGCTATATCCAAATGGGCGACCACACCCTGAAGGACAATATCTATAAGGTGCAGTCGTTCACCGAGAAGCCCGAGCGCGAGTTTGCCCAGATGTTTATGGACAGCGGCGAATTTCTGTGGAACACCGGTATCTACATAACCGACGTGAACCACCTGCGCAATTTCTTCATAGAGGTGATCAAGGACGTGCCTTACCGCATAGCCAACCTGTTGGACATGGGCTCAAAAGAGGAGTGCGATGCCTATGTGAGCCAGCACTATCCGGCTTATCCCAACATCTCGATGGACAAGGCTGCCCTCGAAATGTCGGAGGATGTCTATGTGATGCACTGCGGATTCGGATGGGCCGACATCGGCACGTGGCATGCTCTCTATGAATGTATGCAGAAAAACGACGATGACAACGTGGTGATTGATTCGGAAGTCATCCTCGAAGAGTGTAAAGACAATATTATCAAGTTGCCAAAAGGGCATATCGGTATCATCAACGGACTGGAAGGTTACATCGTGGCAGAACAGGACGACGTGCTACTGATATGCAAAAAGAGCGACTCATCGTCGCTCATTCGCAAGTATGTCAACGAGGTTGGCATACGTTATGGTGAAAAATACGTTTAGAAATTCTTTCTGATTTCTTCTGCAATATGCTGCATCTCTTCTTCCGAGAGATGCAGTTTTTCTTTGCGGAAATCTACATCGGCCTCAGTGTTCATGGGGATGAGGTGGATATGTGCATGAGGCACCTCAAGACCCAACACCACCTGTGCCACCTTCTTGCAGGGGAAAGCTTTCTTCAGGGCTACAGCCACGCGCTTGGCAAACACCTGATACTCGGCCAGCTCTTCATCGTCCATATCGAAGATGTAGTCCACCTCACGACGGGGAATGACCAGGGTGTGGCCCTTAGCCACCGGACTGATGTCGAGAAAAGCATAGAACTTGTCGCTCTCGGCACACTTGTAGCTGGGAATCTCGCCAGCAGCAATCTTACTGAAAATATCCATATTCCTTATTTATATATATAAGATAAAAAAAGAGAAATGAGGGATATGACGACTCTCAGCATTGATTCAACGCAAATAAAATCTAATCATATCTCTCAGTTCTCAACTCTCAGTTCTCAACTCACAGTTTATTCAATCGTGATCTTCTCAATACGCAGTTTGATGGTGCCACGCGGAATCTGCACCTCTACCTCGTCGCCCACCTTGTGGTTCAGCAGTCCCTGGGCAATAGGCGTGGTAATAGAGATTTTACCTTCCTTCAGGTTGGCTTCGCTCTCGCTGACGATCGTGTAGGTCATGCGAGCCTTGTTGGCGAGGTTGGTCATCTCTACCTTCGACAGAATCTGTACCGAGTCGGTGCTCAGACGAGAGGTATCAACAATCTTTGCCTCGGTGATGGCCTGCTTCAACTGGTTGATTTTCGACTCCAGATGTGCCTGAGCCTCCTTAGCGGCCTCGTACTCACTGTTCTCACTCAGGTCGCCTTTGTCGCGTGCTTCAGCGATGGCGGCCGATGCTTTAGGGCGCTCAATGCCCTCCAAACGTTTTAACTCGGCTATGAGCTTATCATAGCCCTCTTGTGACATGTATGACATATTTACAATTTTTGGTTCTTAAAATACGGAAAAAACATAAAACAAAGAATCCCGACTATCTCGTAAAGTCGGAATCCTCGTTATCGCTTTTTCTTCTTTTACCTTATTCTTATATCGCAGGCAAAGGTAGCCATTTTTCCTGAATCAACCAAATTTTTTTGTCACAAAGTGTTTTTAGCTTGAAGTGACGGTATGGAAAATTCTGTGTCAGCCAAGGAAAAAATTTGTTCAAAAGTGATGCCGCGGTACTCTTTCTTTCGGGAAAAAGGGCCCAAAATTAATTATTATTTGTAACTTTGAACCCCAGTATAATCAAAATAAGCCAATATTATGTTAATACAAAACCAGCATCAGCAAAAATTCAACAGTCTAAAAATCAAACTGTTACATTTTGTATAATAGAAAAACCACTTATACAATTCGGTTTCTTTGAACAAATTAGGATAAAAATGCCGAACTTTGCCGAAGAAAAAGTTAGTAATAGTTTTAGTTAGGTTTTTATTGTTAGAATGAAGAAAATTGTTTCTTTGTTGATGCTGTTGGTCGGCTGCGTGGTGCAGCTGACCGCAGCAGTAGATCATCCCGATCCTCAGGCAGACCCAGATGCCATCGTCACCTCGGGCCGTGCACGATTCACTGTGTTAACTCCAGAGATGATTCGCATTCAGTACAGCACCACCTCAAAATTTGAGGATCGTGCCACGTTTGCTGTCATCAATCGTCGCCTGACGGTACCTAAATATACCACTCGCGAGGAGGGTGACTACCTCTACATCGAGACAGACAAGCTCTGTCTCCGCTACAAGAAGGGCTCTACCATCAACCCCAACATGAAGTCGCCCAACAACCTCAGCATCAGCATGAAGGTGAACGATGTCAACGTGACTTGGTATCCAGGAAAAGAAGATGCTCTTAACTTAAAAGGTACGCGAAGGACACTGGACGGCGGCAGCGGCGACAACTACCGCAATGACTTGGAAGACGGTATCATCTCGCGCGGCGGATGGGCCATCATTGACGAGTCGCCCCGCACCACGCGTGGTGATGGTTCGACGACCTTTGCTTTCGACAAGCAGGTAGATGGCATCGATTGGGTGGCAAAACCCGTAGATGTCAATGCTTACGACTGGTATTTCATGGGCTACGGCCACAACTATAAAAAAGCCATTGGCGACTATATCAAGATTGCGGGCAGACAGCCTCTGCCTCCACTCTACGCCCTGGGCTACTGGTACAGCAAATATCAGCGCTACACACAGACAGACTTCGTCAATCTGGTCAACGAAATCCAAAAGAACAAGATACCCATCGACGTCATGATCATGGATATGGACTGGCATCTGGACGGATGGACTGGATGGACCTGGAATAAGAATATCATTCCTAACCCCACAGGACTCATCAGATGGATGCACGAGCAGGGATTGAAGGTGTCATTGAATCTGCACCCTGCCGATGGCGTGGCCAGCTACGAAGAGCACTTCTCGGAGATGAGAGACGACATGGGACTGAGTTCCAATGTGGATCGTATTCCTTGGGAGCTTGAAGACTCTACGTTCTATCGTGCCATGTTTGACCGTATCATACGCGACCGCGAAAAACAAGGTGTGGACTTCTGGTGGTTGGACTGGCAGCAGAACTTGACCAGCGACGCCACCCCAGGACTGAGCGAGACGTTCTGGTGTAACCACGTGTTCTTCAACGATATGCGTTTGAACCGCAAAGACCGTCGCCCCATGATATTCCATCGCTGGGGTGGTATGGGCAGCCATCGCTATCCCATCGGATTCTCGGGCGATACCTATGGCACCTACGGCTCACTGACTTTCCAGCCTTATTTCACCGCCACTGCCTCTAACGTATGCTTCGGCTACTGGGGCCACGACATTGGTGGTCATCTGCAGATAGGCGAAACCAACCCTGAACTGATGCTGCGCTGGCTGCAGTTTGGTGTGTTCAGCCCCATCTTCCGCACTCACGGTGCCAGTCAGGCTGGCAATGAGCGCCGCATCTGGAAGTACGACAACTTCCCCTTGTTGCTGGATTGCGTCAACCTGCGCTACGAGTTGATGCCCTATATCTACACGGCTGCCCGTCAGGCCTACGACACGGGCATCTCTATCTGTCGCCCGCTCTACTACGAGTGGCCCGAGGAAAACGAGTCTTATCGCCAAGAGGGCGAATACATGTTTGGCGACGACATTTTGGTATCGCCCGTCACCACTGCATCGGAAGATGCCGACAAGACTTTCCGCAGCACATGGCTTCCCAAGGGTAGGTGGTACGATGTCTGCCGCCATCGACTGATAGAAGGCGAACAGACCATCAGCGACTACTATGCCATGAACGAGATTCCTTATTTCATCAAGGCTGGTGCTGTCATTCCATGCAATCCTCACATGGACAACCTGAAATCGCAGGCTGACGAACTGGTGTTGAAGATCATCCCTGGCGCCGATGGCAGCACTGTTCTCTACGAAGACGAGGGCGACACCCAAGGGTATATGGAGGGAGCCTACACCAACACCACCATCACGCAGACCATGGGTACCGACCGTCGCATAGTAAGCATCAGACCGCGTGAAGGCGCCTTCAAAGGCATGGTCGAGATGCGCAGCTACACTGTCATGTTCATGGGCGAGACCAAGCCCGACTGTGTGAAGGTTGACGGTCAGACCGTTGACACGTGGACTTACGATGAAACGACGGGCATTGTCACTGTGGGTATTGAAAAGCGCAGCTGCAACACATCTGCAACAATCGAAATTCAACACTGGACCGAGAATATCCAAGACACGACCACACGCAACATGAAGAGCGAGAGATTCTTCGACATGCAAGGTCGCGAACTGGCACGTCCCGTCATCGGTCATCCTTATATCGTGCGTCGCACTTGGAGCGACGGCATCGTAACAACACAGAAAGCCATCCAATAAGTATTAAACCCTTATGAAGAAGATACAAACCATCCTATTCTTGATAGCACTGCTACTGCCTTCTGCAATGGCAGCACAAGATTTCACGGCCCTTTGGATTACAGGAAGTGCGGTGCCCGAGGGCACCCAACAACTGGTGAAACAGCCAAACGGCAACTTTGCCTTCAAAGGTGCGCTGAACGTCGGCGAGGTAAAAGTGATGACTACCGCCACCTATCAGGAGGGTGTCACCCAATTCTTAAAACCACAGTTGACTGATTCTTACCTCATCAACAACGGGCTCTATTATGTGACCACCAAGGATGCCAGCCAGCCCGGGTGGGTCGTTTCGTTCCAAGAAGACCTTTACCATTTTGTTGTCTTGCCCGGCAGCAAAAAACTGCAGGGAGAACTGTTCTTCCCATGGAACGAACTGCTGATAGCTGGCAGTGCCATCCCAAACGGCGCCGACAACACAGAATGGAAACGAGACAACATGCTGCCTTTCGTGCGCGACCATGAGAATCCCTACATCTTCACATGGGAGGGCGAACTGGGCATCTATAACAATGTGGTGGAACCTGGCTACTTCAAACTTGAGGGGCAGATGACCTGGGGACCACGCGAGCTTCACCCCTACCAGCATGGTGAAGACATCCTCAATTCTCAACAAGTATGTATCGGTGGCAACGACAACAAGTGGAAGGTGTCAAAGAACGGCAGATACCGTATCACCGTGAATCTCTACGACGAGACCGTCCATGCAGAAATGGTGCCTGCAAGCAGTTACCAGATACGGAAAACACTGGGCATCAGCACAATGGACAATGAGACAGAATCACCAGCCACGGTCTATGACCTGAACGGCATGAAACGAACATCGCTCAGTCCTGGACTAAACATCATACGAAGAACTGACGGACGGATTATTAAAGTAGCGAAAAGAAGATATAATAAATAGTAATTTGTAATAATGAGTAAACTGATAGCAACCTTGCTTATCACCCTTTTATGGGCTGCCGATATGGCAGCCCAATCGGGTATCTATGTGGGCGGTCATATCAGACGTGAGCGTCCTAACACCGTAACTAAACTGAAAAACTCTGGTTTCACCTATGCCATTCTATTCAATGTCAACGTGGAAACCGATGGTACACTAACCACCGATGGCGAGACCATCTGTAAGGATGGCGTCTATGTCTTTGCCAACAAGCAGCCTCACTACGTCGAGGATGTGGAGGCACTCAAGACTTGGCCTACAGGCATCCAGCGCTTGGAGATTTGCATTGGCGGTTGGGGCAACGAGTCGTATTATCGCATCAAGGATCTGATCAACGCTCAAGGCACTGGCTCAAACACCATTCTCTACAAGAACTTCAAGGCTCTGAAAGAGGCTCTTCCCTGGGTTGAGGCCGTCAACAACGATGATGAACACTGCTATGATGTCAGCACCGCAGTGAAGTTCCACAGCATGATGTACGAGTTGGGCTATAAGACGACCGTGGCTCCCTACATGAACAAGTCGTTCTGGCAGAACTTGGTATCACAGTTGAACAACAAGCATACTGGTGCATGCGACTGTGTGCTGATTCAGTGTTATGGCGGTGGCGCCTATAACAATCCCAACGACTGGCATTTTGGCAACATTCCCCTACATGCAGGTCGTGAGAACTACCAAGATGGCTCAAACCTTACAGCCTGCATAGAGAAGATGCAGTCTTGGCACGACAACAACAACGTGACGGGTGGGTTCCTCTGGGTCTATAACGATGAGACATGGGATCTGAACAAGTGGGCTTCGGCAATCAACCGTGTGTTCCCACCGAAACAAAACGAGGAACCTGTTGTTACGCTCTATAGCAGGAATAGCTATGGCGGCTATGCCGTCAGTCTGGCACCTGGCACCTACTGCGCCGGTGAGCTGTCTAACCACGGCATCGGCATGAAGGAGGTCATGTCTATGAAATTGGCCGAAGGCTATCGACTGACTGCCTATCAGGAGGCCGACCTGACCGGCACCAGCAACAGCTGGACTGGCGGTGATTACCCACGTTTGGCAGCCTGGACACTGCGTATCAGTTCGCTGAAAATCGAAAAGATAGACGACACCGAAGGTATCAAGACCGTGAGCCAAGCAAGCAAGGACGATACGGTCTTCAACCTGCAAGGACAACCCGTACAGCAGCCTCATCGCAAAGGTATCTACGTGAAAGGCCAACACAAATTCACAGTGAAATAAAACAACATAACCAAACTAAATAACCAAAACGTAATAATGATTAAGCACAAAATTACAACTGCTATGGCTCTGCTCATGGGCCTTTCTTTGCAAGCAGCAACAGTATCTGTCAACCAAGCACGTCAGCAGGCTCGTCAGTTCTTGAGCGAGCGCGGCATCAACCTTTCGGAAAAGACACCCGCCAAAGCTCCACGTCTGGGGCAAGGCACTGCCGACGAGGCTTCCTATTATATCTTCAATGCCGACGCTAACCGTGGCTTTGTTATTATCTCGGGCGACGACCGTACGCCATCGGTATTAGGCTATACGGACCAAGGACACTTCGATGCCGACAACATGCCTGAAGGACTGAGATGGCTGCTGAACAGCTACGAGACGCAAATCAACAACATTGGCAAGTCTAACATTAAAAAAGCGGCAGCCAAGACTACCGATGCCAAACCTATGCCACAGCCCGCGAAGCATAACATTGCTCCGCTGATGACCACCACATGGAACCAGGGAAGTCCCTACAACGACCTCTGTCCGCGTTATATCAAGGAGGATGGCACCGAGGGAGACCGCAGTGCCACAGGATGTGTGGCAACTGCCATCGCCCAGGTCATCAACTACTATCGCCAACCTGAGGCGTTGTTGCGCACTATCCCAAGCTATACGATAGACTACGACACGAACAACGGCAAACGCACCGTGACCATACAGGGTATCAGAAAAGGTGCTGCGATTGACTGGGACAATATGCTCGACAACTATAACGGCAGCGAGACTGAGGCTCAGAAGACCGCCATCGCCCAACTGATGCTCTACGTCGGTGTCGGCTGTAAAATGGGCTATGGTCCCTCGTCGGGCGCGGGCTTCCCCGAAGGTGTCAAGACGCTGATCAACAACTTCGGCTTTGATGACGGTGCACACATCGAAACACGCGGCAATCATAGCATCGACAGTTGGAACAACCTGCTCTACAACGAGCTTGCCACTGGTCATCCCATTGCTTTTGCAGCTTCCAACTCGGGTGGCGCGCACGCTTTTGTGCTTGATGGCTATGATATTCAAGGCCTTTATCACGTCAACTGGGGATGGGGCAGTCTTGATGATGGCTACTTCCGTATCGACGTGATGGCGCCCGACAACAACAGTGGTATTGGCGCCAGCGCCACTCCCGACGGTTACAACATGGGACAGGACGCTATCATCGGTCTGCGTTTGCCCGACAATATCACCGCTCCCAGAGAGCAACCCAAACTGACGGTCAACGACTGGGAACTGCGCTCTGGGAACAAGTTCTTTGCCAACTACGTCAACTGGTCGGGCGTCAGTGGTCAGTGGGACATGGGTATTGGCTACATCAACGAGGAAGGTAAAATCACACCTATCGCCAGCCAACTGAACAGAGACCTCGGCGTCAACTATTATTTCGGATTAGAATTCCAGATTGGCAATCTGCAACCAGGCAGCTATCACATTGTGCCCATCAGCAAGCGCAGTGCCAGCTCTGACTGGCAGACCCACGTAAACCCTGCCATCCGCTATATCCTGGCAGAGGTTGACGGAGAAAACAACATCACACTCAGCATGCACCCCGTTGAGGACGTCACCGTGACGGGCATCACGTTCCCCGGCAACCATAAGGTCAACGAGAACCAGCCCATCTGCGTGAACTTCAAGAACAATGCCGACGAGTACTATCGCGAAATTCATATCTTAGTCAGCCAGACCGAAGATAAAGGTGAAAGCATCGGACGCACGGCTGTCACCATGACCGAAGGCGGCGAAACCACCAGCTCGTTCATCTTCAAACCCGAGAAGACGGGCACCTGGAACATCTGGCTCTCAACCGACAACCGTGGCAACAACATCATTGCTCATGCCACTGTTGACATCACCGACGAGGGTATCACTCGCAACCGCAACCTGCGCTATGTTTCTCATACCATCAACAACATGACTGGCAGCAGCGTTTATGGCAACCGCATGCAGGGCACGGTAAAAGTACATAATGACGCCGACGAAGCTTATGACGACAACATCCGCCTCTGGCTGTTCAAACTGGAAAGCAACGGTTATTTCTATGGTGCCAACAGTATCATGGTGCCTGCCCACATCGAACCAGGTGAGACCGCCGAACTGAATTTCGACTTCAACAACCTCGCTACCGGAGCTAAATACAACATGAGCATCATCTATGGCGACAGCCAGGGTGGCGACATCAACGGTGGTGGTCTGAAAGACATGGGTACCACCCAAAAAGGTGTCATCTACTGGACTGCCAACAACGAGCTGAAGGGTACTGCCGGAAAATCGACCTACACCATTCCTGCCGAAGCCGTAGCTGTGGATATGACAACCATCAATAGCCTCATCAAAACGGTGCGTCCCAACAACAACCCCAACACGCTCTACTACCTGTCTAAAGAGACCAGAGGTCTGGAGAATGCCAATGCCATCATCAACGGCGAGGCAGCGCACATCACCCTGATTGACGGCAAGAACTTCATGGCGCCCAAGCGCTTCACAGCCAAGGAGATTGAATATAAACGCCCAGCCAACACGGCAAAGTGGGAGACCATCACCCTGCCCTTCGAGGTTTCTCAGCTTCCTTCGCACACCGTTGTTAAGGCATTCGACCGCGAAGAAGACGGCATAGCCCATTTCGAAGCTGTAGATAAGATGGAAGTCGGTGTACCTCACATCTTCTACACAACAAAACAGGACACAATTACGTTTTATAGTAAAGACGCCACCGTGCTGAACTCTGCATCTGCCATGAAGGCCATGACCGACAACTATCAGTTTGTTGGTACTACAAACGCTAGCAGCACAGGCGCAGACGCCATGGTCATCAACGAAGCTGGCACCGCCTTTGTTCATGCCGAGGCTGCCACACCGGTAGATGCTTTCCGCGCATGGCTTGTAGCACCTGCAGAGGCTGAGGATATTGTCATTAGCATGGAAGAGGTGCTGGGCATCACCACCATCGGCCGCCAACAGTCCTCTAACATCATTTACGACCTGCAGGGCCGCCGCTCTTCGGGCAAACAGAAAGGAATCTACATTCTTAACAATAAAAAATTTATCAAACACTAAAAAACTATGCGAAAATTATTCCTTAACCTGGCTATCCTCGCCATGATGCCACTGAGCATGATGGCACAGAAAGCCTTGACTCTCACATCACCCAATGGTGACATCCGTGTAAACATAGAGGTCGGCGACAGCCTGGCTTTCTCTGTAGAAAAGGGAGCCGAGCAACTGCTCAGCCCCAGCGCCATCTCCTTGCAGAACGGCAAGAAGCTATTGGGCATCAAACCACGTCTGCGCCAAGCCAAGCGTTCTACTATCAACGAACAAATCAAGAATCTGGTCCCCCTGAAAAACGCTGTAACACCCAATGTGGCCAACGTGCTGACCCTAAAGTTTGCCGACAACTACGATGTGGAGTTCCGCGCCTATGATAATGGTATGGCCTATCGCTTCATTCTGAAAGGCAAAGGCACCACCGACATCATCAACGAAGGCATGACCCTCAACCTGGCACAGGACATGACAGCCCACCTCTCACAGTGTGGCTCGTTCATGACATCTTATGAAGAAGAATACTCTCATCTTCAGACCAGCACCTATAAGGCTGACGACAAGATGACCCACCTGCCCATCCTGCTGGAATCACCCTCGGGCACCAAGCTACTCTTCTCAGAGAGCGACCTGCGCGACTATCCCAACATGTTCCTCAAGAGCACCGGCAACAATGGACTCACCGCTTTGTTCCCCCGTTCTCCTGAGAAATGGGAACCATGGGGCGACCGTAGCGAGAAGATTACACAAGAGGGCAACTACATCGCCCGCACCTCTGCAAACCGCAGTCTGCCCTGGCGCTTCCTGGTCATTGGCGACGATGCCACCATTGCTGCCAACGAGATGGAGCGCATCCTGGGTGGCAAGAGCCAGCTGAACGACGTCTCTTGGATTCGTCCGGGAAAGGTAAGCTGGGACTGGTGGAACCACTGGACCGTGTGGGATGTTGACTTCGTCACTGGCATCAACAACCAGACGTATAAGTACTTCATCGACTTCTCTGCCAAGTACGGCATTGAGTACATCCTCCTGGACGAAGGATGGAACAAAGACGTGCGCAACCCCTTCGTCACCATCGATGACATCGATGTGAAAGAGCTGGTGGACTATGGCCGTGAGAAAGGTGTAGGCGTGTTCCTCTGGCTGTCTTGGCTCACCGTAGAGCAGAACATGGACCTCATCCCCTACTATGCAAAGATGGGCGTCAAGGGGTTGAAGGTTGACTTCATGGACCATAGCGACCAGTGGATGGTGAACTTCTACGAGCGCGTGGCCAAGGCCTGCGCCGACAATAAGTTGATGGTTGACTTCCACGGATCGTTCAAGCCATCAGGTCTTGAGATGCGCTATCCCAACATCATCTCTTACGAAGGCGTTCGCGGAATGGAGAACAACCAGTGGTGCCGCACCGAGAACACCATCTGGCAACCCTTCATGCGCAATGCTGTTGGCGGCATGGACTTCACCCCCGGCTCTATGCAGTCGGCACAGCCCGAAGACAACCACAGCAGTGGCTCACTGCCTCAGGGCACCGGCACCCGCGCCTATCAGATGGCGATGTATGTAGTCTTCGAGAGTGCCTTCCAGATGCTGGCAGACAGTCCCACCCGCTATCTGCGCGAAGACGAGTGCACCCGCTTCATTGCATCTGTTCCCACCACTTGGGACGAGACCCGCGTGCTGGCAGCAAAGGCAGGCAGCTACTATGCCGTGGCCAAGCGCAAGGGCAACAAATGGTATCTGGGTGCCATCACCGCCAACGATGCACAAGAGCTCACGCTGAACCTCGATTTCCTGAAGACCGGCGGTCAGCTCACCTCTTTCGAGGATGGCAAGAATGCCTATCGCATTGCTGTTGACTACAAGAAGCGCCAACAGCCCGTGTCGCCTGCTACCACCATGACCATCAAGCTGGTGCGCAACGGTGGCTGGTGTGGTGTCATCGAGTAAGGCATCCTTTCCAATACCTATAAACTAAAACATCCATTAACCATGAACAAGAAAATACTGATTATCGCTTTATCACTTCTTTCCCTGGGCGCCACCGCTCAGGAAAAGAAGATGAAAGCATATATGGTCTCTGACGCTCACCTCGACACCCAGTGGAACTGGGATGTTCAGGCCACCATCCGCGACCACATCCGCAAGACTCTGACTCAGAACCTGTACCTTCTGAAGACTTATCCTGACTACATTTTCAACTTCGAAGGTGCTGTGAAGTATGCCTGGATGAAGGAGTACTACCCCAGCCTTTATGAAGAGATGAAGAAATATGTGGCCGACGGTCGCTGGCACATCACAGGCAGCAGTTGGGATGCCAACGAAGCCGTGGTTTGTTCGCCCGAGTCGTTCATGCGCAACATCATGCTGGGTCAGAACTTCTACCGTAAGGAGTTCAACACCGAGGGTACCGACATCTTCCTGCCCGACTGCTTCGGCTTCAGCTACACACTGCCCACCCTGGCCAGCCACTGCGGCCTGATTGGTTTCTCGTCGCAGAAGTTGGCTTGGCGCGTAAAACCCTTCTATGAGGGCAACCGCCGCTACCCGTTCACTGTAGGACTGTGGCAGGGCATCGACGGCAGTCGCATCATGATGACCCACGGCTTTGGCTATGGTCAGCGCTATAAGGACGAAGACCTGTCGAAGAACGAGCAGCTGCAGCGCGAGGTCAAGGAGAGTCCGCTGAACACCGTCTATCGCTACTATGGCACCGGCGACACCGGTGGCTCGCCCAACATCCCCTCGGTCCGCGCCTTGGAGAAAGGTCTTAAAGGCGATGGTCCCATCGAGATCATCAGCGCCACCAGCGACCAACTGTACAAGGACTACCTGCCCTACGAAGACCATCCCGAATTGCCCGTGTTCGACGGCGAACTGCCCATGGACGTGCACGGCAATGGCTGCTACACCTCACAGGCAGCCATGAAACTCTATAACCGCCAGAACGAACACCTTGGCGATGCCGCTGAGCGTACGGCTGTTGTGGCCGACTGGCTGGGTGTCAACCAATACCCCGCCAAGCAACTGACCGACACCTGGCAGCGTTTCATCTGGCACCAGTTCCACGACGACCTGACTGGCACCAGCATACCTCGTGCCTACGAGTTTTCATGGAACGACGAGTTGCTGAGTCTGAAAGGTTTCTCCGATGTAATGACGCACAGTATCAACGGTATTGCCTCCAGACTGGACACCAAAGTGGCTGGACAACCCATCGTGGTGTACAACAACGAGACCTTCCCCGTTGACGGCATCGCACAGGTAGTCATCAACGACGGTAAGAGCTACCAGGTCAGCGGTCCCGACGGCAAGCGCGTAGCCTCACAGATTATTGAGAAGAACGGACAGCGACTGCTGCTGTTCCACGCCACCGTACCATCTACCGGTTACGCCGTTTATAGCCTCAAGGCCGGTGGCAAGACAAGCACCGTCAGCCAGCAGGGCACCATCATCGAGAATGCAGCCTATCGTCTGCAGGTAGATAAGTATGGCGACATCACCTCACTGCTCGACAAGCGCGCCAACAAGGAGTTGGTGGCTGGCGGCAAGAGCCTCCGCCTGGTGGTCTTCGACGACTGTCTCTCTGAAGTATGGCCCGCATGGGAAATCCAGAAAGCCACCCTCGACCGCGAGCCCGTGGCCGTTCACGACGGAGTCAGCATTGCCTTAGAGAAAGGTGCCATGCGTCAGACACTCATCATCCGCAAGAAGTATGGAACGTCTGACATCGTTCAGCGCATCCACCTTTATAATCATGGTCCCATCGACCGCATCGACTTCGAGAACGAGGTTGACTGGCGTTCCGAGAATGCGCTGCTGAAGGCTGAGTTCCCACTCAGCGTCAGCAACAAAGAAACCACCTACGACATCGGTCTGGGCAGCGTGAAGCGCCCCAACAACCAAGACCACCTCTTTGAAGTCTATGCACACGAATGGGCCGACCTCACCGACCGTTCCGACAACTATGGCGTCAGCCTGTTGACCGACTCTCGCTATGGTTGGGACAAGCCCTGCGACAATACCATGCGTCTGTCGCTGCTCTACTCTCCAAAGGTAAAAAAGAACTATGCCTATCAGGCTCGCCAGGACATGGGCTACCATGTCTTCACCTACAGTCTCATCGGTCACCAAGGCGCACTCGACATGGCAGCAGTCAACCAGCAGTCGAAAGCCCTGAACAGTCCGTTGAAGACCTTCCGCACCACCCGTCATCAAGGCACCCTCGGCCGCTCTTTCTCTTTTGTCAGCTCCGACAACGACCAAGTGATGGTTCGTGCCCTGAAACGTGCAGAGCGCAGCAACGAGTATGTGGTTCGTGTTTACGAGTTGAGCGGCAAGCAAAACCAGAAAGCCAACATCACCTTCGCTGCTGACGTCACCTTGGCTGTCGAGGCCGACGGTACCGAGCGCACCATTGGTGCAGCACAGTTCGATGGTCGTTCGCTGCAAGTAGAACTGAAGCCCTTCAGCGTGAAGACCTATAAGGTCACCCTGAAGCGCCCCGCACAGCGTCAGGCTGTAGATTGTCAGCAGCTGGCTCTCGACTTCGACCGCCACTGCTTCAGCAGCAATGCCTTCACCGGTTCATCCAATTTCGAAGGCGGCTACAGCTATGCTGCAGAACTGTTGCCTACAGAAGGTCTGACTGTCAACGACATCCCCTTCACCTTCGGCGATACAGACGCAGCCAACGGTCACACCTGTCATGGCGACACCCTGCTGTTGCCCACCGACAAGCACTACCGTCACCTCTACCTCTTGGCAGCTTCCGACAAGAACGACCGTCAGGCACAGTTCAAGGTGACAGGTCGCAAGCAGACGTTCAATCAGCAGCTCACCGTGCCCAACTACACCGGTTTCATCGGACAGTGGGGCCATGACGGTCAGACCGAAGCCTATCTGAAAGATGCTCAGGTAGCCTACATAGGCACCCACCGCCACTCTTCTGCCGGCGACGAGCCCTATGAGTTCACCTATATGTATCTGCTGAGAATTGAACTCCCTGCCGAGGCTACCCAGGTGATCCTGCCAGCCGACCAGCACATCGTCCTCTTTGCCGCCACACTGGCCAACGACGACAGCAGCACCACAGCTGCGGCACCCCTGTTCCAGACCTCTATGAAGAGTACCGAACAGAAAGGTGATGCCAGCAAGGACAGCCTCAAGGACAACCTGCTGAAAAAGGCCAAGGTAGTGGCTGTCTCTGGCGAGTGCAAGGACAACGAGCGTGCCGCCAACCTGACCGATGATAATGCAGAGACAAAATGGTGCGACGTGACCGATGCCCCCAACTATGTGGTGTACGACTTCGGTCAGCCCACCACCATCAGTCGGTGGTATCTGCTCAACGCTGGCGCAGAAGACCAGTCGTGCATCACGCGCACCTGTCTGCTGCAAGGTCGCAACAGTGCCACCGAGGAATGGCAGACACTCGACATGTTTGACAACAACCGCAACGACATCGTTGACCGTCGTTTCAGACCAGCCAGTGTTCGCTACGTACGTCTGTACGTTGTCAGTCCCGCACAACGTCCTAACGATGCTACACGTATCTATGAATTTGGACTCTATGAATAAGTTTTTCGCAGCCTTGTATGTCAGTTCGCTTTTTTTTAGTACCTTTGTTCCCAAATATAAATCATAAGGAGAAAGAGCATGACATACAAGGCTGACGAACACCGCTACGATGAAGGCGGCATGGCATTCAAGAGATGTGGTAACAGTGGTGTACTGCTGCCACAGGTATCATTAGGCTTCTGGCATAACTTCGGAAGTGTGGATCCCTACGAGCGCTCACGCGAGATTACCCGCTATGCCTTCGACCATGGCATCACCCATTTCGACCTGGCCAACAACTATGGTCCTGTCTATGGATCGGCCGAGGAGACCATGGGCCGACTGATGGACGACACCTTCCGCCCCTATCGCGACGAACTGTTCATCGCCTCTAAGGCCGGCTACGACATGTGGCCTGGACCTTACGGCAACTGGGGTTCCCGCAAATACCTCATGGCATCGCTCGACCAGAGTTTGAAGCGCATGCATCTGGACTATGTAGATCTGTTCTATAGTCATCGCTACGACCCCAACACCCCACTTGAAGAAACCCTCCAGGCACTTGTTGACATCGTTCGCAGCGGTAAAGCCCTTTATATTGGCATCTCCCGTTGGCCACTCGAAGCCACCCGTTTTGCCTACAACTACCTGAAGCAGCGCGATGTGCCCCTGCTCATCTATCAGGGTCGCCTGAACATGTTGGACCGCGAGCCACAAGAGTCAGGCATCATGGACTTCTGTGCAGAGCACGGTGTGGGCTTCATCTCGTTCTCGCCCCTGGCACAAGGTCTGCTCACCGACCGTTATCTCAACGGAATCCCTGCCGACTCACGCATGTCGAAAGGCAAGTTCCTCAAGGAGAGCGCCCTCACCCCCGAACTTCTGGACCGTCTGCGCAGCTATAATGCCGAGGCCCAGCAGCAAGGCATGACGCTGGCCGAATATGCCCTTCGTTGGATTCTGAAGCAGCGCGGTGTCACCTCCGTACTCGTTGGTGCCAGCAGTACCGCTCAACTTGAAAAGAATCTGCAATGTGTTAAGTAAATGACATGAAACAAGTTCTTTTGATCAACGACATTGCCGGTTATGGAAAGGTAGGCATGGCAGCCATGCTCCCCATCCTTAACTATATGGGTATTCCCGCTTTCAACCTTCCCACCGCTTTAGTATCAAACACCTTGAACTACGGCGACTTTGCACAACTCGACACCACAGAATATATGCGCCAGACGCTTCCCGTATGGAAGCGCCTGGGCTTTCATTTTGATGCCATCTGCACCGGCCTGATGTTCAGCGAGGAGCAAGCCCGCTTGGTGTCCGACTTCTGCAGAGAACAGGCCAAGACGGGGTGCACCGTGTTTGTTGATCCAGTGATGGGCGATGGCGGCAGTCTCTACCATGGCATTGGTCAGGAACAGGTAGAGCTGATGCGCGAGATGGTCAGCGTGGCACATGTCATCTTCCCCAACTACACCGAGGCATGCTATCTGGCAGACATACCGTTTCAGGAAGAAGGTCTCACTCGAAGCGAGGCCTGCCGGTTGCTTGACCGTCTGGTGGCCTTGGGAGCCCATTCTGCCCTCATCACCAGCTGTATCATTGACGACAAGAACCAAGTGGCGGGCTACGATGCCAGCACCGGCAAGTATTTCCTCCACGAATACAACGAGATTCCCGGTCTGTTTCATGGCACCGGCGACATCTTCTCGGCCGTTCTCATCGGCCACATGATGAAAGGCGAGTCGCTCTCGGCCAGCACCCGTCAAGCCATGGATGTGGTTCGCGAGATGATCTATCGCAACCGCGATGTCGAAGACCGCATGTGTGGCATCTACATAGAGCGATGTCTTGATTTGCTCTGAGTCCACCCAGCAAGAAGATAAAGTAAGTAATAATTAATAACTAGAATCTAAAAATCGCATGAAGAAAAAAGCATTGGTAGCACTCTTGCTACTCGTTTCACTCATGGGCTATGCCCAAACCAAACTGTACCTAAAGGGAAACATTGTCACCACGCCTATCCTGCTGGAACAGGTCGAAGATCAGGTGTGGCAGTCGGAGGTCACCCTCGACGATTCACACATCTTCTTGTTCAGCGACAAGTATGTTTACTTCGAGTCTGACCAACCTTCCTACAAGTCCAACAACATCCGCATCAATGGCGGCACCTATACCGTGCGCTTCGACATGACGACCAAGGCATGGAGCTTCACCGCCCCCGTCGATGCCTACCGCATCTCAGCTTTCGGATCGTCGGTATGCAACGGCACGGGTGCTACGGGCAACAAAGGCTATGCCTACCTCTACGGCGAACAGCTGAAGAAGCGCTTCAACGATAAAACCAGCGAGACACCTTTCTACGTGTCGGGCATTGCCATTGGCGGCAACACCACCAACGACCTGCTGAACCGCTATGCCGAGATGACCCGCGACCACGCCCGCTATGTCATCATTGGCCTCTCGATGGGCAACGAGGGTATCCATGGCGCTGCCGACCAGCAGAAGATTTTCAATCAGTTTGCCAACAACATGCAGTTGCTCATCCGCAAGATCAAGGCCGACGGCAAGATTCCTGTGGTGATGAACAACTACACCCGCGCCGACTATACCACCGAGGACTATAACTACATCAAGCAGATGAACCTGCTCATCCACAGCTGGGACGTGTCTTCAGTCAACACGCTGGGTGCCATTGATGATGGCATGGGCCACTGGGCAACCGGCTATAAGGACGACGATTACCACCCCACCACGGCTGGTCACCAAGAGTTTTTCTATGCCATGACACCATCACTCTTCGACGCCATCGCCAGCGGCAAGTCACAGCCCGTGCGCAACACCACAGCAGCCATGCCACTGGGGCAGGGCGATGTAGTCAGCTTCCAGGGCGAAAGCACCGTACATCCCTTCACCATCAGCCTGCGTGTGAAAGGCGGCGACGCCGGGAGGCTGCTCACCTTGAAAGCCACCAGAGGTACCCGCGAGGCCAACCTGTCGGTCAATGCCGAGGGTAAAGTGGTTTACACCAGCATGTATGACGACCAGATGACGGTCGATGCTCCAATCAACGACGACCAGTGGCACACCATCACGCTGACTCATTACTACGCTCAGCGCCGTGTGCTGCTCTATGTGGACAACAAATCCGTAGAGGCCAACGAGCGCATCAACACGCAGTTCAGCACCATCGTAGGCGACTCAACCAGTCAGGTATCACGTCAGTTCAGCGAGTTGTTCTTCTGGCGTTCAGCCTTCTGTCCCGAGGAGGTCGAGCAGTTGAATGCCGGCAAGATGCTGAAGTCCAGCCTCGAGCTCTACGTGCCCATGGTTGCCCCCGATCAGTTGGAGAACAAGGCCATGAGCCTCAACACCGTCAACTTCGTGTCTAAGCAGACCACAGGCATCCGTCCTGCGGTAAAAACGGACGCCCCAACAAGATGTTATGACTTGTCGGGGCGTGCAGTTAAAAAGAATCGAAAAGGTATTATCGTGCAGAACGGTCGTAAGTACACTCTGTAAGCGTCACTTCACGACGACCTTCCGTCCGTTGATTACATAGATTCCACGTGGCAAATTGCTATCCAGCGATTTGCCATTTTTGATGACCCTGCCTTGCAGGTCGAAGATGGCTGTTGCCGGTGCGGCATGCTGCTGTGGCATGTCGTCGATGCCCGTGGGGTTCAGTGTCCAGAAGTCAAACGCACGGTTCTCCATCGTGTTCAGAGCCAGAACCTCGGAAAACGACAGTGTACGGTCGTACACAACAAGATCATCGTAGCGGGCATCGGGTGTTCCCCAGAAACCGCCATTGCCGAGATACAGATATTGCGAGGCCGCCAAGTGCTCCAGCACGAGGCTGTAGTCAAAGTTTGCCGCCTGACTGACTGCCGTTCCGTTTAGTTTACCATTGGCTGCTGTAAAATTCTTCACTGCCCCTGAGACATAGAGTCTGATGCCATCCTTGGCGAAGCACAGCGTCACAAGCTCCCACTTGTTCTGCGACAGAAGTTTTGTCTCGGTCGTCCCTGGATGGTTCAGGTCTATCCAGTTGTTCCACACGCCACCAGCGACATTCTCTGTTTTGCCATCATTGAAACCCAGATAGGCATTGCCCGTGAAGAACAGCCGTGCACTGCCATCTGTTACGCCCAACAATGCGCCATAGAGGTTGTTGTCGTTGCGCTGCACCCACAGCGAGATGGTTGCGCCATTCTCCAGGTTCTTGCCATAGAGCGGGTTAGGAATAGTGACATAACCCTCGTTGTTGTTGACCGATGGGTAGGTGCGTGTCACGCGTCCGGTGCGCATCGGGTCATTGTCTTCCAGCACTGGCACAACGCCAGTACCCTTCTTACCCAGCGTTGCCACCTGGGCCGCATCAAACGAGTTGCTGAGCTGCTGGTGGTCGAAGCCATAGTGTGCCACCATGCCACCCTTCCAATTGGCAGTAGGCATGTTCTCCTTTCCAGCATACACCTTATAGTCTTGTGCCCAATAGTAGTTGGCTGCCTCCAAGCGTGCCGAGAGCACCACCGGCACATCCTCGGTCAGTCCGCTGGGGTTATACTTACCATAGTGCGAGATAACCTCGGGCTGGTTGCTCTGCCAGCTCAGCATCACGTTGGGCAAACCTATCTTCATGCCATAGAGGTCCACATCCTTAGAGACAGTCTGGTTCTGCTTCACAGGCACCGTCATGTTGTTCAGCATCCATGCCAGTTCATACTTAGGCATCAGTTTGTGAGCCCAGATGTTCACGCCCGACGTTCCGCAGGCTGTGATGGCCAGCGCATGCATCGACTTGTTGTCCATCACTTCCTCGACAGCAACGCCCTGATAGACTATGTTGTTCAGCGTCAGCGTGACGTAGCCAGTGCCCTCGGTCATACTCCACTTGCCCGTGTACTTACCTGTCACCGTGCCATCAGCATTCAGTGTCACCTCTACAGGTTCCACCTGCTCCAACTGCGTGCGGTTGTTGCTAAACTTATGCATCAGCAGACTGTAGGTTCCGATCATCTCTTCCTGTGTGAAAGGCTGGTTAGAGGCAATGTCAGCATCCGTGATTTCCTCTCCATTATATTCAAATGGTGCTGCCACAAGCCAGCCTTCCTTGTTTTGGAACACTTGGTGCACGCGCACCTGATGGCCCTCGTCACTGGCTTTGTCGTCATTGCAGAAACGGGTGTGATAGACCAGATACGTACGACCGTCGGGTGCCGCAATGATCGAGTTATGCCCTTGCGAGCGCTCACCCTGCGACATGTAGCCCCAATGACTATAGGGACCTACCAGCTTCTCGCCACGGGCAGGCGCATTATTGCCATAGTTCATGGTGTACTGCGTATAGATGGGCGAGCGTCCGGCGGGATCGGCATAAGGTCCGTTGGGGTTCTTCGACCGATACACGCGCATGTTGTAGTCGCCGTTTTGCTGCAGTTCGCCATAGGTGATAAACAGATAGTAGTAGCCACCAATATATTCTATGTAGGGTGCCTCACCCGACGAGTAGTAGCCACCTGCTATCTTCTTGCCGAAGTAGGCATCGCTGGTGTTGCTATTCTCGTACTCCACGTCATAATCGCGCAGACCCGTCTGCTCGTCGAGTTCCAAAATAAAGATGCCACCCGACCACGAGCCGTAGGCCATCCACAGTTTGCCCTCCTCATCATAGAACACGCAAGGGTCGATATTGTTCGGGAAACTGGGTTTTTGGGTGCTGGCCCATGGACTGTTATAGCGCGAAGGCAGTGCCGACAGCGTCGTGCCGAGCACCAGTTCCAGGTCGGTCTTCTTATAGTCAGTGTTAGCGTTCAACCCGAAGCCACTAATCACCACAGGTCCCTGATACTCATAGGGACCCTCGATGTCATCGGCCGTCAACAAGATGATGCTCGAATTCCACTTCGGTCCGTTGATGCTCAGATACTGGCACCATTTCTGCATGACGGGGTTCCAGATCACGTCGGGCGCCCACATGTTGCCATTGATATTCCACGCATTGCCGTTGCCGTCTTTCCACGTAGGATAGGCAGCAGCCCACTCATAGGCATTGAATGCCGGGAAGTCAACCTCCTGGCCATTTTTCTTCACCTTCTTCACCTGAGGCGTCACAAAAGCATCTTCGTTAGAAGCATTATTGTTGGTTCCCACTTTCCATGGCGAGTTAAACCACGTCCAGTTCTGCAGATCCTGTGTCCAGGCCTGCGCACGATGTGAGCCGAAGATATAGTATCGCTTGGTTTTAGGTTCCCATACCACAGATGGGTCATGCACGCTGATCCAGTGCTTGCTTGTAGTCTTGTACAAGGTCTTCGCCTCAGTCTGCGTCAACTCTGTCTGGGCGGTGCTGTTCAGTGCCAGCAATCCCATAGTTAACAGTGTAAAGATTCTCCTCATAATTATCTGCAGATTAGTTGTTTCTTGTCTGCAAAGATAAACATTGTTTTCTTTATCGCCAAACTTTTGCTAGAAAAAACAATCCAATCTCGGCCATATAGCGGTATAACAGAGCCTCTTTTCCAACCTAAAAGTGCCGTTTCTGTAGTTCACGACTTAAGTCAACAGACCTTTCGACTTAAGTCAACAACGTTCACGACTTAAGTCAACAAGTCTCACGACTTAAGTCGAAAGGCACCAAAGGGACCGTTTTGCGCCGCTAAACCTCCACGCTTAGGTCGTCATGGCTTAGCTCTTGAGTTGCTGTTTCTGCCGTCGTGAAAAAGAACAGCTCCCATCCTGGCCGACAGGCGGTAGGATGGGAGCTGTTGTTATGTTGACAGGAGTCCTGCTTATTCGTCACTGTCCAGTTGCCAGCCCTTGTCTTCGAAATAGGTGTAGTGCAGTGTTGGCGAAACGAAGCGCTGACCGTCGTACACGCCCATCATGATACGACCCACGGGAGTCACGTCTTCATACTCCACCAGAATCTGGGCCGTCGCGGTATTGTCGCTCGTCTTGCGCACGTTGCGTGCCTTAATCACGTCCAGTTCAAAGGCATTAAGCGTCACATCCTCGTACTTTTCCTTGGCTTTAGCCTTGTCGTAGGCACTGGCTTTAGAGTCAACGGCCTCTGTAGCTGGCTCATCGGGCTGGAAAGCTTCCTCGCTCTCTTCGTAGGCAGCCACCGTGTCGGGGGTCTCTACGACAGTTGGTGCTTCGGCCTGTGCTGCAGGCTTTGAAAACTCCTCAGCTTCCACCTTGTACTCGGGATACTTGCTCAGGTCTATCTCCTGATCGAGCTTCAGTTCCTTGGTGTCCTCATCGGGTTCGGCTTCCTGGGGTTCATAGAGCAGAGCACGACCTTTCTCGGTCAGCTCGACGGTCACGAAATAGGTGTCCACCTCTTCGTTGACATAGTAGCTCTCGGTGGTCCAATATCTATAATAGTAGCCTGCCTGCACGCGGCGCTTCTTCCTGACGCGCTCTGTCTTTTTCACCACGTCACACTTGTAGGTCACGATGTCGTTGGCAGCCAACTGGCGCAGCTTGTAGCGATCCTCGTTGTCGTTGCACTCGTAATAACCGGTGCGAACATTAGCAAAACCTTCAAGACGATGCGTACGCGCCATCTCTTTTTTAAACAGCTTCTTAGCTTTTGATGCACCCAGACTGTCGGGACTGTCACTGCAAGCCGTCAAACACAGGGCGGCCACCAGAATCAATAATAATGATGATAGTTTCTTCATAATGTAGTAATATTAAAAGGTTAGTATAAAAGTAGTTATTGGTATGCAGTAAGATTAGTCTTCATAGACAGTACGGTCGTCGATGCCTGCCTGCTCAAATGCCTCACGGCGCTCTACGCAGGTGCCACAACGACCACAATGGTGCTCGCCACCACGATAGCACGACCACGTCTCGCTGTAGTCGATGCCCAGCTCCTTGCCGCGGGCGGCAATCTGTGCCTTGGTCAGGTTGGTATAGGGCGACAACAGACGCACGCCATTGTACGTACCGGCCTGCGCCGTGGCATCGAAAGCATCCACAAACTCGGGGCGGCAGTCGGGATAGATGGTGTGGTCGCCGCCGTGGTTGGCCATCATCACATACTGCAGATTGTTGCTCTCGGCCATGCCCACGGCGATAGACAGCATGATGCCGTTGCGGAAAGGCACCACCGTTGACTTCATATTCTCGTCGGCATAGTGGCCTTCGGGAATGGCATCATCGCCCGACAGCAGCGAACTGCGAAAATAGGTGGCCATAAACTGCAGGGGGATGGTGATATGACGGATGCCCAGTCGCTCGCAGTGCATGCGGGCAAAGGGTATCTCACGGGCATTATGATTGGAGCCATAGTCAAACGAGATGGCCATCGCAATACGGTCTTTGTAGTCGTAGAGCATGGTGGTAGAATCGACGCCGCCGCTCAAAATCAAAATGCTGTCTTTCATATTCTTTCTCTGCTATTCGGTTGCAAATATATGCAATTTATTTTAATTGGAGCACATTCAAAAGGAAAAAATGTATATCTTTGCACTATGAAACTAAAAACCATACTACTATTTACAAGTCTTCTGAGTCTTTTTTCGGAACTGTCGGCCCAGTGCTGGCAATATGTTGACCCGCGTATTGGCAGCGTGGGCGTGGGACGCACGTTCCCCGGTCCCTGCATGCCTTTCGGCATGGTGAAGCCTGGCCCTGACTGCGGGGTGCTGCCCAATGCGGGATGGGCCGAGATGCCTGCCAAGGTGACGGGCTTCTCGCAGACGCACGTCAGCGGCACGGGCGGCGGACAGAAGTATGGCAACATTCTGATACTGCCGTGCCTTGTGGGCGGTGACCAAAGCGAACAGGCCCGCCGCGAGGAACAGATCGAGCTGGGCTACTATGCCACCACCTTCGACAACGGCATCCGCACGGAGATTACCACCGACGAGCGCTGTGCCTACTACCGCTTTCACTATCCCAACAGGGGGGCGCTGCTGGTGGACGTGACCCATTTTCTGGGCAAGAACCCGGTGCCCAACCTGCGCGAACGTCAGCAGTTTGTGGGTGCAGACTTCCAGGTGGTGTCCGACCATGAGGTGCAGGGATTCTCTTGCATCAGGGGTGGCTGGAACAATGGCGGTCCCTACACGGTGTTCTTTGCCTTGAGGACTGACCGGCCCTTCAAGGCTGAAGGCAACCTACTGACCTTCAGCGACACACTGGTGAACGTAAAGATTGGCATCTCGTATGTCGGCATACAAAAGGCTCAAAAGAACATCGGGAAGCGAAACTTCAACCAGCAACTGCAACACTTGCGCGCCACATGGGAGCAACAGCTGTCGAAGATCAGCATCGAGGGCACCGAACAACAGAAACGTATGTTCTACACGGCGCTCTATCACACCATGCTGATGCCGGTAGATAAGACGGGAGAGAATCCACGATGGAAGAAGGGGGCTTACTACGATGACTATTATGCCATCTGGGACACCTACCGCACCTCGTCGCCACTGCTCACGCTGCTGTGCCCCGATCGCGAGGTGGCCATGGTCAACGCGCTCCTCAACATCTATCAACATGAGGGATATATGCCCGATGCACGCAGTGGCGACTGCAACGGCAGGACACAGGGCGGCTCAAATGCCGACGTGGTGGTGGCCGATGCGATGGCCAAAGGACTGAAAGGCATTGACTACCGCCTGGCTTTGGAGGCAATGTTGAAAGATGGCGAAGTGGATGCTGGCAGCGAACACGAGAAACACGGACGCGGCGGACTGAACGAATATATCGCATTGGGCTATATTCCCTATGGCATCCCGCGTGCCGGCACACGCACCGTGGAATATGCTTTCAACGACTGGTGCATCGCACAGGTGGCCAAACGACTGGGCGACACTGGGGTGTATCAGCGCTATATGAAACGGTCGGAGAACTGGAAGAACCTGTGGCGTAAGGATTATATATACGACGGCATGTGCGGTTTCATCATGCCCAAAGACGCAGAGGGACAGTGGCTCGACTCAGTACCGTGGGGACACTCTCAGGTGTTCCACCCCACGATAGCCTATACGCCAACCACCAAGGTGGCACCATGGTACGTGCCTTGGTGGGACACATTCTTCTATGAAGCTACGAGCGAGGAGTACTCACTCAGCATCCCACACGACGTGGAGGGACTGATCGAGGCTTGCGGTGGCAAGGAGGCATTCAAGCAGCGACTGGACCTATTCTTTGAAAAGGGCTACTACAACGTACAGAACGAGCCTTCCTTCCTCTCACCTTGTCTATACCATTGGATAGGAAGACCCGACCTGAGCACCCAGCGCATCCATCAGATCATCAACAACCACTATACGGACTTGCCAGACGGACTGCCCGGCAACGATGACTCAGGTGCCATGTCGTCGTGGCTGGCTTTCCACATGATGGGACTCTACCCACTGGCAGGCACCGACACCTACCTACTCAACCTCCCGCTACTGCCCCACTACCGCTTCACCCTGCCCAACGGCCAGCAGCTGGAGGTAGAAAGAACGGGCGACGCCCCCCACTTCGCCGCCGTCACCTGGAACGGCCGCCCACTCCCCGCCGCCCGCATCACCCACCAAGACCTCCTAAAAGGCGGCAAGCTCCATTTCACCGCCGCCCCCGGGCCCGCCGCTCCTGCAGCCCTTCTCCGTAGGCCAGCCGTTTCGGCTGGCACTCCCGCCTCCCCCAGCGCCCATATCGCCTTCACCCTGAACCGCCAGTACCGCAGCTGGCCCCTGGCCTACAGCTGGCGCGCTGACACGCTGGTGCTCACCTGCAAGCAGACCACCTACCACATCCCGCGCCAGGAGGTAGAGCAAGCCACCACCTTCTGCTGGCTCACCCCGCAGCAAGACGGCACCACCTACCACGCCGTCAAGGGCACCTTCGCCTTCATTTCGCAAAAGGCCTATGCCGAGCTAAGGGCAAAGGGCGCCTTCGTTTACGACACCATCACATGGCGGAAAGTCGATGAGACGACTGCCGCCGTGCATGTGAAAGCCGACATCGACGCCACGGAGATGTGGATAGAGAAGAACGAAGCACTGCCGCTGGTGCTTGAAATGCGGCATAATCCTTTAGGTATTGACTGGACCATCAAATCACTATGAAAAGACTAAGCATTCTTACGGTGTGCCTGTTGTGGGCGCTGACCAACGTAGCACAGACATTATCGCCCGAGCAGACGGGTGGTGTTTATTATGCCTACCCCGTGACAAAGGCCGAGAAAGGCATTTTCCCCGATGGATTCGATGTTTTTTATATCTCACACTATGGGCGCCATGGTTCGAGATGGCTGCCCGACGAACAGCGTTACACCTGGGTGTTGGAGCAGTTTGAAGACGACAGCAAGCTGACCGCCCTGGGCAAAGACGTGAAGAAACGCTTGCTACGGGTGTGGAAGAATGCCCAAGGGAACGCCGGACAGCTGACGCCCTTGGGAGCAAAGCAACACCGACAGATTGCACAACGCATGGTGAAGAACTACCCACAGGTGTTTTCTAAAGGTGCCACGATGCAGGCCCGGTCAAGCACGGTGCCACGATGCAGGGTTTCGATGCTGGCTTTCTGCAGTCAACTGCCCTGCAAGGACCTGCACCCTGAGACAGAAGCACGCTTCATGGCGTATATCAACCATGAGTCTGACGAGCTGAAGGTGCTCTCGCAGAAGACAAAGAGCATGCTCAACATATCAACGGCGCGCTTCATTGGCAGTCTTTTCAAGTTGCCCTTGGCAGACGATGCGACAGAGAAGCGCTTGCTGACAGAACTTCACACCATCGCCTCCGACATGCAGGACATCCCGATGAAACTGACGTTTTGGGACCTGTTTACATCAGAAGAGATGATGGCCGTGCACCGCGCTAACAACGAACGGATGACGATGATCAACGATCGGACACCTTTAAACGATGGTATTCCTGCCCGCTCGAGCATACCACTATGGGAAAACATTGAGCAGGAAGCAGACACCATGATTGCCCGTGGTGGACATGGGGTTTCGCTTCGCTTTGGTCACGACACGGCGCTCTTCCGACTACTGACGCTGCTTCAGCTATCACTGCCTGGCGATGGGATGGAAGATATCGTACCGATGGCTGCCAACCTGCAAATGATCTTTGCCAAAAACCGCCAAGGCGAGGTGCTGGTACAGTTGCTGCACAACGAGAAATTGCAAAAACTGCCCATTCCTTCGGTGGAAAACAGCTACCGATGGGAGGATATCAAGACCTACATGCACCAGCGCATTCACATGCTGAACCACGTCAGGCAGCTGGCGACACTCAACACCATGGTGGGAACGGCACCTGCCAACACGAAGTCGGCAGGACTCTTCGGCAAAGGGTCGGAGGAACACGGGCAGACACTGCCTGCCGTGCTCGTGCCTCACGGACAGACTTTCTGGACACCACAAACGCGCGACACGGAAAAGAAATGCGTGGCACCCTACTACTACACGGACTCGCTGTTCCAAGGCATCCGTGCCAGTCACTGGCTGGTGGGGGGCTGTACGCAGGACTATGGGTCGTTTACCGTGGCTGCACTGAGCGGCAACGCTCGTTTCACGCCGACAGAGAGAGCCACACGCTTCAGCCACGACAATGAGGTGTCGCATCCTTATTACTATAAGGTCTATCTGCCCGACGAGAGGCTGACCATCGAGATGACGGCACTGAGCCACAGCGCCATCATGCGTATCACGCCCATAGCAGACGGTCCGATCCACATCGTGCTGAACACCAACAGCGACGAGAAAGAGGGATGGGCAAAACTGGACGAAAAGGCAAGACAAGTCACGGCCTGCAACCCCGTGCATCGCATCTATCAGGGATGGGGCGAACCGGCTGGTTTCTGCGGGTTTATGGTCATGAGATATAACGATGAAATGGTTCGTTTTTCGTCATTTGAGCAAGGCATCTGCCTGACGTTCAATGGAAAGAAGAGCCAACCACTGGAGCTGAGAATGGCCACCTCTTTTACCGCTGCAAACGGAGCCGAAAAGAACCTATGCGAGCTTCGGTCGTTTGAAGAAATGATGGAAACCAACATACAGCAATGGAATGAGCGCATGCATCGCATCGACGTGAGTGACAGCAATGCAGACAAAATCAATCAGTTCTACGGAGCACTCTACCGCGCGTCGTTCTTGCCTCGCGAGATGAGCGATGTGGACGGCCGCTATCCTGCCTTTGCGGGTGGAAACATTAAGAGCAGCAATGGCAGAACACACTATGGCGACTTCTCCATGTGGGACACCTACAGGGCTCTACACCCACTACTGAACCTCATTGACCCCTTACGTTCGGCCAACATGATGCAGTCGCTGGTGGACATGTACGAAGAGGGTGGATGGCTGCCCATCTTTCCGTGTTGGAACAGCTATACAGCGGCGATGATAGGCGACCACTGTGTGTCGGTGCTGGCAGATGCCTACCTGAAAGGCATCCGCGACTTCGATGCAGAGAAAGCCTACGAGGGGATGAGGAAAAACGCGATGGAATGGCCGGAAACGGCAGAAGCGTATGAGAACGGATTAGGCCGACGTGCCCTGCAATCATATCTGAAGTATGGTTATATACCCATGGAAGACCACGTCAAAGAGGCCTTTCACACTGATGAGCAGACCTCACGAACACTGGAATATGCGTATGATGACTTCTGCGTAGCACAGATGGCTAAGGCCCTGGGGCATGATGAGGACTATCAACAACTGATGAAACGCAGCGAGAACTGGCGCAACGTGATAAACCCACATACGGGTTATGCCGACGGACGACATGCTGACGGCAGTTGGGAGAACAACAGTGACCATACCCACCGCAAATCGTTTATCACAGAAGGAGCCACTTGTCATTACACCTGGTACGTACCACAGAATGTGGAAGGGCTGATACAGCTGTTGGGTGGACGCGAGGCTTTTGTAGCAAAGCTCGACTCGATGTTCGGCGAAGGCAGATACTGGCATGGCAACGAGCCCTGTCATCAGGTGGCCTGGCTCTATGCACTGGCAGGAGCACCCGATAAGACACGTCGGTGGGTCAGTCATATTCTGGCAACGGAATATAACAATACACCGGGCGGACTGAGCGGTAATGACGATGCTGGACAGATGTCGGCATGGCAGGTGTTTGCCATGATGGGCTTCTATCCCGTTTGTCCCGCCACCACTGAGTATGTCGTAGGTGCACCGTCGTTTGAACAGATCACCTTGAACCTGAGCCATGGACGGACATTCACGATTTCATCGGCCGACAAGACTGGCAAGGCAACAATAAACGACCACCCCTTACAACGCAACAGCATTCAGCATGAAGACATTGTAAGGGGCGGCAGTCTGAAATTGATTCCCTAAAAAGAGTTTGGGTTATTGTCCTTGATAGACATCCTCCGTGGTGGGATACTTATACCAGTCGGTGGCGCTCTTCTGGTCGTGAGCCCACTCGGCAAAAGAGTGACCAGGCGTTCTGTAGGCACCGACAATCTCACCACTCTTGTCATTACCAATGGTGGTCCACTCGTAAGGATACTTAAAGTTGCCCGGCACACAGATAGCCCATGGGAAGTTGTCGCCATAGAGCTCCTTCTTTCTGTTGGTGGCATAGTCCTTCATCACCTCGTCGGTCTTGAAGGGCACGGTGTGCACTTCCCAATAGGCAGAGTTATAAGGCTCAAGAATGAACACGTCGAGATCCTTCTCAGAGAAGTGAGCAGCAGCCTCAGCGCTGTTCAGTTCGAAGGTGAAGGTCACCTCGGCAGGAGCAACGCCATTCTTCTTACCAGCATAACCACTGGTTGGATTGACGGTGTTATAGAACCAGTTCTGCACAGAACCTATATTGGCGATGGTACGACCGATAGACCAGTGGGCATTGTTGAAGAGGCCAATGACCACATCGGTGGTGTTGTTCTTGGCACTGTTGCTGACAAGACCATTCTCACCCATACCGTTGATGATGACACGAGAGGTGTTGGGATAGTTGTCATCGAGATTGCCAGTACGAGTGCAACTCTTGATATCACTGTCTTTCAGACCTACTATGCGGATAGCTGCAGCCAACTGCTTGGTAGCACCGACAGCATCAAGGGTTACCTTCAGGGTGACGTTCTTGCCATTAACCGTTGGTGTAACGGTGAGCACAGCATCGTTGAAGTCATAGTCGCCCAACTGTGGGAAGTTATCTTCGAAACAGTAGCGAAGTCCCAACGGACCTGCCTGCGGTTCCTCAGCTTGGGGCTGACCACCATAACCAGGCGAGCACTCGCCGGCTTCGATCTTGACATCGGCACCATTGTATGAAGACATCTTGGCGCCCGACTTACTGTCGAGACGATAATAGGGCTGATTGCCTATTTCACCATTGGCTATCTGAGCATCGCTCTTGTCGCTATAGCCAAAGTTGAAGTGCTTGTCGGTAGCCACATAGACACGATTGAAATAGTTGGCCACGAAGCCCTGACGAGGATTGATATCGCTACGACGAGTGATCTCCTTAGCCTGGAACACGGCATAGCTGCCCTTGCTGGGACCATAGATGCCATAGACATCCTTGGTGATAGCCATGTAAGCCTTGCCAGTGACCTGAAACAGTGAGCCAGACCCCATCTTGATGAAGCCAGGACCAGAGAACTCAAAGTCTTTGGTGACAACAGAAGCGCCGCCATTCAACTGGAAGCTGTTTTTGTCGGTGTCGCCCAGACCGATGTAGAAACGGTCGGTGACAATCATCTTACAGTTGTTAATCACGTCGGTACTACCGGCTGTATAGGTGAACTTCTGAGTAGTATAGGTACCGTCGTTGTGCCAGGTAGCCTGGTTACTGCTGACGGTGGTCTCGCCCGTGACGGTCATATTACCGTCGTTGTAGAGATCGGCACTGCCAGCCACGCCGACAGTTCCTGCTGTACAGGTGCCCTCGTTGATAAAGAGCGATTCGGTGTTCTCTACGCCCAGATGACCACTCACGGTCATGGTGCCCTTGTTCAGGATCTGACCGGTCTCTGCCACATTAATCGCAGCGGCGGTGATTGTGCCGGCATTGACCAACTGAGAATGGCTATTGACATTGATAGTGCCAGAAACCCTCACGGTTCCTTCATTATACAAGGTTCCATCAGAAGCATTAGGATCATTCCACCATGGATTATACGAACTATAGAGGGTCAGGACAGAAACATTCATAGTACCCTTGTTATAGATATGCACATTGGTATTAATACTGCTCGTCAACGTAGCACCCTGAGCCACATAGACATTGACATTGCCATATTTCATATTAACATCCATCGTGACCACTGCACCAGACAGCAAGTAGATATTTGTATTATTGTTAACACCTGTGAGCTTCACATTGTAAGAACCTGCTCCGAAGTACAGATTACAGTTACCGTTCCACACGTTGATTTGCGTATCGCTGGTTCTTACGGAGTAATTGCCGCTCTGGGTCTCGTAATACCGATCTACGGTCTTTGCACCACTTGGGATTGATGTGGCGAAGAGCGATGCATTAGGCGCATCGGGGAAGTTGAAGCTGTGCGCCACCTGACGCTGAGGAGCCATTCTTCTTGATTCCTCAGTAGCCTCAAGGCTGACGACGCCCTCTATCTTACCATCGACGATACCGAAGGGATAGACACTCATATAGCGGTCTTTGTCAAACAAAGCCACAAAGACATAGTTCTTATCCAACGGATAGCTGAGCACGGTGGAGAGCACCTCGCCATCGTTTACCGTACCCTGAGCCAGCAGTGTGAGTGATTCGGGATTGCCGATAGGATTCTCATCGTAAATCCTCACGTCGTACGCCTCGCCTGTGCCCATGTTTACACCGAGCTCCACGCTTGCCGTACCAATGGTGGTCCATGTGTGGTCTGGATCAACATTCATCACGGGGAACGCAGCAGCCACGGTTTCTCTATACTTCTCCAAGTCGAACAAATCACGCTCGCAAGAAGTGAAAGCCAACATAGACAAAATTAAACCTAAAAGAGATTTTCCATTCATCATAATTTTTCAACAAAAAAATTTCTTAACCAATTCGGGTGCAAAATTAAATATTTTTTTTCATTTGGCAAGCATTACATTTTATTTTTTATATTTAAATATGTACACAGGTACCTATTATTAACATAGCTTAACTCATAATTTCTTTTGCATATTTCAATAATTTACACTACCTTTGCATCTTGTATGGTATTAAATTATATTTGGATTGCATTCTTTATCATCGCCTTTGTGGTAGCATTGGTGCGATTAGTCTTTCTGGGGGATTTTGACGTTTTCCCAGAAATGATGGATTCTACGTTTTCATCGTCAAAAACAGCATTTGAGATTTCTCTGGGTCTGACTGGCGTTTTGTCTCTATGGTTAGGCATCATGAAGATTGGCGAACGCGGTGGTGTGGTCAACGTCTTGGCCCGCCTGCTGAGTCCGGTGTTCGTCAAACTGTTTCCAGACATTCCCAAAGGGCACCCCGTGACGGGCAGTATCTTTATGAACATCGCTGCCAACATGCTGGGACTGGACAATGCGGCAACGCCCTTAGGACTGAAAGCCATGGAGCAGTTGCAGGAGATCAATCCCAAGAAGGACACCGCTTCGAACCCCATGATCATGTTTTTGGTGCTGAACACCAGCGGACTGACGTTGATACCGGTCAGCATTCTGGTTTATCGTGCACAGATGGGGGCAGCCCAACCTACCGACATCTTTATTCCCATCCTGCTGGCTACCTTCTTTTCCACGTTGATGGGCGTGCTGGTCACTTCACTCTTCCAGCGCATCAACCTTTTCAACGTACCTGTATTGGCCACCTTAGGAGGCGCTTGTCTGTTGGTGTCGGGCATCATCTGGGGGTTCAACCAGCTGAATGGCGAACAGATGAACTTGGTCAGCACGTCGGCTGCCAACATCATCCTGATGACCATCATCATTTGCTTTATCACGGCAGGACTACTCAAGAAGATCAACGTCTATGACGCCTTTGTAGAAGGAGCAAAGGACGGGTTTACGACAGCCGTGCGCATCATCCCCTATCTGGTTGCTATCCTCGTTGGAATCGGTGTTTTCCGTGCTTCCGGAGCCATGGACTTCTTGATCGACGGCATCCGCTACGGCATAGAATCGATGGGCATCGATGCCCAATTCGTTGGTGCCTTGCCTACAGCCTTGATGAAACCACTCAGCGGCAGCGGCGCCCGTGGCATGATGATCGACGCCATGACAACCTACGGTGCCGACTCCTTTGTGGGCCGTCTGTCGTGCGTATTTCAGGGATCAACAGACACCACCTTCTACATTCTGGCCGTTTACTTCGGTTCTGTAGGCATTCGCTACACGCGTCATGCCGTGGCCTGCGGCCTGTTGGCCGACCTTGCCGGCATCATTGCCGCCATCCTGGTATCATATATGTTCTTTGGATAAAAGAAAACTATGGCAAATCTTAAATCACTTGTCAAAGACACGGCCATCTATGGTCTCTCGAGCATCGTTGCCCGTTTTATCAATTACCTTCTGGTACCCATCCAGACCGCACGCTTTGCTGCTTCAGGTGGCGAGTATGGTGTCATCACCAACGTCTATGCCTACGTGTCCATACTCATCATCTTGCTCACCTTTGGCATGGAGACCACCTTCTTCAGGTTTATGAATCGCGAAGGCGAGCAACCCGAGCGCATCTACTCCACCACCCTGCGCATGCTGGCCACCACCTCTTTACTGTCCATCATACTGGTGCTGTTGCTCATTGAGCCCATCTCCAGTGCCGTGGGCTATGCCGACCATCCCGAATATGTGGCAGTCATGTATGTCACCGTGGCCATCGATGCCTTTATGGCAGTGCCTTTTGCCTACCTGCGCTATCAGCATAAGCCCGTCAAGTTTGCCGCTCTGAAGATCATCAACATCCTGTTGAACATCTCGCTCAACCTGCTCTACCTGATCATTCTGCCTGCGCTAAGACTGAATCCTTTCGGCATCTACGACGAACAGTTCACGCTCGATGTGGCCTTTGTGTTCTATATCAACCTGGTGTGCACCATCTGTTCGCTGCTGCTGCTTTGGAAGGAGTTGCGCGGTTTCCGCTTTGGCTTCGACGGTGCAGCTTGTCGGCGTATGCTCAGCTACACATGGCCACTGCTCATCATGGGTGTGGCAGGACAGCTCAACCAGGCCGCCTCACAGATTCTGTTCCCCTATCTCTACGACGGTTCCGTCGAGGAGGCTCGCGCCCAGTTGGGCATCTATGGTGCCTGCATCAAGATAGCCATGATCATGGTCATGATCACACAGGCATTCCGCTTTGCCTACGAGCCCTTTGTCTTTGGCAGGTCTAAGGACAAAGACAACCGTGAGACCTATGCCCAGGCCATGAAGTTCTACGTGATATTCACGCTGCTGGCCTTCCTCTGCGTCATGGGTTTCATCGACGTACTGAAGTTCATCATCGGCGAGAGCTACTGGGAGGGTCTGAAGGTGGTGCCCATCGTGATGGCCGCCGAGATCATGTTTGGCGTGTTCTTCAACCTGTCGTTCTGGTATAAACTGACCGACCGCACCATCTGGGGCGCCTATTTCTCGGGCTTCGGTGCGCTGGTGCTCATCAGCATCGATGTGCTGTTCATTCCCCGTTTCAGTTATATGGCCTGCGCATGGGCTGGCTTTGTGGCCTATGCCGCTTCGATGTTGCTGTCCTACTTCATTGGCCAGCACTATTACAAGATCAACTATCCTCTGAAGGACATCTCCGTCTATGTTGTCATCGCCTTTATCTTCTACACCTTCATGCGCATCGCCAGCAGTTGGCCGCTGATTGCTTCTCTGGCGTTCAACACACTGCTCATCCTGCTATTCGTTGCACTGATCGTGAAGCGCGACCTGCCCCTCGCTGGGCTTCCTGTAATTGGCAAGTATTTCAAGAACAAATAAAGAACACACACAAGTTATTCAAACAACGAAAAATGAAAAAGCTATTATTCTCTCTCTTTATCATGCTGGCCGTCACAGGAGCGAAGGCCGACGAAGGCATGTGGACGCTCTACGATCTGCCCCAAGCTGTCTATGAACAGATGCAGGGCTACGGTTACCAACTGCCCTACGACCAGCTCTATAAAGCCGACGATGCCATCATGAAGTCGGTGGTATGTTTCTCGGGCTATTGCTCAGGTGTGGTAGTAAGCCCCGATGGTCTGGTGTTCACCAACCACCACTGTGGCTTCGAGGCCATCCGTTCGCACTCCACCGTCGAGCACGACTACATGCTGAACGGGTTCTGTGCCAAGTCATTCGAAGAAGAGTTGCCCAACGAGAACATGTTTGTGGCATTTATGGTTGACCAGAAAGATGTCACCGACGAACTGATGAAACAGGGACTGGCCGACATGAGCGAGAAGGAACGTAGCATTTTCCTCGATTCCATCGAGAATGAGATGTCTAAACAGATCAAGGCCAAGGACTCTACACTTCGCCTTGAATTAAAACCTTTCTACGAGGGCAACCGCTACTTTGCCACCACCTATCGCGACTTCACCGACCTGCGTCTGGTGTTTACCATTCCTAAGTCTATGGGTAAGTTTGGTGGCGAGACCGACAACTGGATGTGGCCTCGCCAAACGTGCGATTTCTCTGTGTTCCGCATCTATGCCGACCCCAAGACCAACGGTCCTGCCGCCTATTCAAAAGATAATGTGCCCTATCACCCCGAGCACTGGGCTCGCATCTCTGACGAGGGCTACAAGGAGGGTGACTTCTCCATGACCATTGGTTATCCTGGCAGCACCAGTCGCTACCTGTCCAGCTATGGCATCGAAGAGCGCTACGTGCAGAATGCCATCCGCGCTCAGGTGCGTGGCGTCAAGCAAGAGGTCATGAAGCGCCACATGGATGGCGCCGAAGCCGTACGTATCAAGTACGACTCAAAGTATGCCCAGTCGTCCAACTACTGGAAGAACTCTATCGGCATGAACAAGTGCATCGACAGCATCCAACTGATACAGCAGAAGCGCGACTTTGAGAAAGCATTGCAGAAGTGGCAGAAAAGCAGTGGTTTCCTCGTTGGAAAGCTTGACTTTGACAAGATGAATGAGCTGTATAGCCAGCGCATCAAGTTGATGGAGGCGTTCATGTACTGGACGGAGACTTTCCGCCGCACCGACGAACTATCGACACGCGCCATGTTCGTTCACAACGGTGCATCGCCTGTGGGCAAAGGCAAACGCCAGCGCATCACCCTGAAAGACAACAACGAGACCTTCGACCAGGCTACCGACTGCGAGATTCTGGGCACACTGCTGAGCAACTTCCGTCAGCAGATGACACAGAAGCAGTACCTCTCGGCTGTCTATGCACTCATCGACAAGCAATTCGATGGCGACTGCCAGAAATATGCCGACTTCCTCTATGCCGAGTCAAAGCTCATGAAGAAGGGCGCCCGCCTCTATCCCAACAAGAAGTCGTTCATGAAAGATCCCGGCGTGTGGTTTGGTTTTGAGTTGACCGACATGATGAACCAACTGCGCGAAGGCATGCAGAAAATCAACGATTCCATCGCCATTCAGGAGCGTTACCTCTGCGATGCCAAGATTCGCATGGAGCAAGACCTGCCCCACTACAGCGATGCCAATATGACCATGCGCCTGAGCTATGGACAGGTGAAGGAATACAACCTGGGCGGCAAACCTTCGGGCTACTTCACCTCAGCGCCCAGCATCGTGGAGAAGATGAAGACCGGCAACCGCATCGAGGACTACAAGGTGGAACCCGAGATGATTCCCCTGATGGAGAGTGCCGGAAATATGAACCTTTGTTTCCTCACCACCAACGACATCACGGGCGGCAACAGCGGCTCGCCCATGTTCGACGGCAAGAACCGCCTCATCGGTCTGGCCTTCGACGGCAACTGGGACAGTCTTTCCAGCGACATCTTCTTCGACAGCCATCTGGCCCGCTGCATCGGTGTGGACATCCGCTATGTGCTCTTCATGATGGACAAGTGGGGACATGCCGACCGCCTCATCAACGAGATGAAACGATAAACCATCATCACAGCAGCCATCTGCTGACAGCCTATGACACGATGGATACTACTTTTAGCGAGCTGGCTGTGCATCAATGCCGATGCACAGTTGGCTCGCTATTCGTTGGATTTCACGCTGTCGCGCACCGATTTCGTCGATTCCATCGCCATTGAGTGGGACAGTCATCAGGTTTATCTGCCCGTCACAATCAATGGCCGCCAGCATCGTTTTCTGCTGGACACCGGCGCCGGACAGAGCGTCATCTTCAGCGACACCCAACCAGAAGGCTGCCGACCTGCCGGACAGATGATTGCCTACGATGCCAACAACCGGCGCGATACGGTCGCTGTGGTCAAGTTGCCGCCACTCACGCTGGGTCAACTGACGCTGACAGGACTGCAAGCCACCGTGCAACAGCGCACCACGAGCAATCAAACCATCGATGGCATCATCGGCTTCGACCTCTTCTGCAAGGGTCTTTTGGCTAAGATCGATGTGGCCAACCGTCGCCTCATCCTGACCGACCGCAAAAAGTTCTTCGACCAGGAAGACGGTTTCGACATGCGCTATCAACTGCACTATCATGTACCTTACATCCAGGTGAAGCCCTTCGGACGCTACAAGGAGCGGGTGCTCTTCGACACGGGCAGTCGCAGCCTCTACATCATGAACAAGGAAAGTTTCGACCAGGGTGAACAGAACAACGCCGCTACACTCGTTTCCCAGATAGAAGGACGTAGCGAGGGACGCCATGCCATGGGACATTTCGGACTTGAGAAGCGCGGCGAGGTGGTGTTCCTCCATTTTCATCAGCTGCGCATGGGCAGCTTCCTCTTCGCCGATGTTCACACCATCACCACGCAGGGCGGCTCACATCTTGGCGCCGCCGTGCTGGACTATGGCACGCTCATCATCAACCCCCGGAAACGCCGCCTGCGCTTCCAGTCTTACGACGGTCAGCCCTTTGTGCAGGTCAGCAATCCCCAATTAGAGATTGCCTTCATCGAGAAAGACGGACTTCCCGCCGTAGGCTTGGTGTGGGAAGGCGGCACGCCCTACCAACTGGGCTTTCGCGAGGGCGACATCATCACGCAGATAGACAACCGCCCAGTTCGCAGTTTCCAGCAGTTCCTACGCTGGGCTTTCGAACCGGGCCGTGAATATCGTTTCACCCTTCGCGATGCCCTCGGCACTCAGCGCGAGGTACACTGGGTGAGAATCAGCAAATAGTTATTCTTCCGTCTGCTCCGGATCCCATGTCACGGGTACATTCTGCAAATAGATGTAGCCAGAATGGTCACCACCATCCAACTTCACGCAGAACCTCATCACGCCCATGCTCCGTATGGCCTTTGACATGTTCTTATAGCGGGTATTATCATTGAGCACCACGCGCAGCGGTTTTCCCGGCTCAAACGTAAATGCATCCGACAGGTTCTTATAAGGCATATACAGGTTGGCATCTTGGTCAATGGCCAGTGTGGGAGCACTACTACCCCAGTTGCTGCCTATTGCCACACGCTTGAATGGCTTCTTAGGCTTCAGCATGAGCACCGTATAGATGGTACCAAAACCCTCTTCGGTTGTCTGACCATATACACCTTCCAACTGAATATCCAGCACATCGCGCAGCGGATTTATAATCAGAGGAGCGCCAACAGGCGGCTGGCTACTCATCTCCAAGTGCACCTTCGGCTCCACATCCCACTGGATGGGCACATCTCTCAGTTTCACCACCTTCCATTTCGTGTCCTGCGTAGAGAACATATAGTCCACCAGGGCTAAGTGTGTCAACGTTCTAGGCACATCTACAAAGCGGCGACTGTCGTCCAACTTGATACGCACAAAGAAGCCTTCCTGCACATCATAGTTACCAATAATATTCATTTTCTGCTTGTACGCAGTACCCTTTGCATCATAAGCAAACGTGTTGCCGGCGTTGCCGTGGTCACCACCAATACCAAGATTCGTCTGTGGCACCTTCATCTTAACCTTCAGCACAGCATACACTTCACCAAACGATGGCGATGTGGTGCGACCATACACGCCTTCGCACTCCACATCCATATAGTCAGCCAGCGGATTCTCCAGCATACCGCCGCCTTCAATATTCACCTGCACGGTTCCCTCCGGCAGCTTTGCCGCCTCCGTATTATTCTCACCCACGATAGCATTAGTCACCTCGCTAGCCTTATCAATGGCATCGCCCATCTTCTTCAGCAGTTTACCAAACTGGGCATTCGCCGGTGTACACATCATGATTCCAAGAACCACAAGTCCGAAAAGTCTCATTAGGTTTCTCATAATCCAAATCTATTAAATGAATAATATTCTGTTTGCAAAGATAAACAAAAAACGCTATCATTCTTCCATTTCCCTCATTTTTTTGTCACCGATAACTGTCACAATTGACAAGAACGCTCAGCAAAACATTACAAGTCCCCTCAAACAGGTGCTGATGGTTTTCTTGTCCATCTTTGTTTCGTTTTAGTCTTTCTTCAAAATTAGCTTTTTGCCATAAGCAAAACTACCAATGGCAATAAGAATGACAAGCAGCGTGACTATATAAGCCCAGATGTTGGTGATTCTCGACTTGGCAGAGATCACATAATCGTGAGGAATGAGCCGCTCGCCGGTTAATGGGTAATAGACAACACCATCCTTGCAGATTCCCGTTCCGGCATCAATGACCGTGCCTGGCATAGAGAGGGAGTAAGGAACACTGAAACCCAAAATGCTCAAGCGGTCGGAGTAAATTTTCATGAGTTCTTTTCCGCAGTTAGTGTCTTCATCGAAGAACAAAGCGTAAGAATCAGAGCCGAAGAAATCCTTAAAGACTTTATCAGCTTGTATCCCTAAAATATCATCCTTGCCCTTTTTTGCAAATTTCACGAGAGAGTCTTCAAGTTCAATGAATCGTTGGCGACTGACTGGTGGATTTGGGATGCTGTCGTAGTGGCTCACGATGTAGTCGAAACACAGGTTGACAAAGTTATCATCAAGCCATTTGTTGATGAGAGGTTCTATCTCGTTCAGTTTCGACATAGTTTCTGCTCCGCTGAATCCTTCGGTAATATTAGGATGTCCCGTAAACCAATAGCTCACAATGTTTTCGTCGGCATAGTTGACAGGTGGCAGTTTGAAGGAATCGCCGACACAAGCAAAAGTTTCCGTGAAAGTATATTCTGTATAGAACCAACGGAAGCGTTTATGCAACTTGGCACTTGACTTCAGGCGGACGCCATTCAGTTGCAGAGGTGTCTGTTGGCACATCTCTTCCACAGACGAGAATGGACAGGTAAATGTTGTTTTTACAGTATCATCCTTGCCAACTTCTGTATAACTCTTACAGGAAGCATCGATGTTCAGACATTCTGGCATAGGTTGAGACCATCCATTCAAATGCTCTCCTAAGAGGGAGTCTCTTTGCTCTTTAGTCATCACATTGCTGTAGCTGACCGTGCGCTCGCAAGTACCATCGGAGTGAATGACGGTGTGCATGTTGATGTTCTGCTTCTGGCACGAACTCAATACTGCTACAATAAGCAGAAAATATAAACTAATACTTTTCATACAGTTTCTTTTTTAATTGAATGTAACTAAATGTAGCCTGTTTAGGTTGCAGATTGCTGGTATACACATTTTTCAGCGTGCTGCCTCCTGTCCAGTTGGTTTTATCGTAGCTATGATCATTGCTCGTTTTCTTTACTGGTTCATACACATGCAGGAATAGTCCAATGAGTATAACAGCTGCGGTTGATGCTATGGCTCTCAATGCGAACAGAAAGACGTTTCGCGTGGGCTTCTTTTCCTCGGTTTCAATGTGCTGCATCACCCACTGCTCCATGTCGTCGGGCATCTTCATCCTTGCGGCTCGTTCGTTCTGTCGTTGCAAGGCCTGGAAGAATAAATCTTTATCGTTATTCATTGTTCATGCGTGTTAAGATGATTCTGAGTCGTTGACGTATTCGATGAAGCCGGCTGCTGAGACGCGAGACTTCACGATTGAGAGAGTCGCTTGATGAGCTTGTTATGTAGGCTATTTCCTTCAGAGGACGCTCGTCGAAGTAGTAGAGTTGCAAGAGCATTTGGTCTTCCGGGCTCAGCTTTTGAATGGCCTCGTCCAGTTTTTCTGCTGTAGCCGTCTCTGGCAGTTCGTCAGGAACGTCGTCACCCACATCAAGCGGCAGCAGCACCTGGCGCCTTCGCTTTCGCAGATGGTACAACGCTTCATGGTAGGCTATGCGCTGCAGCCATGTCAACAGCGATGCCTGCTGTGGATCGAAGTCCATCAGGTGCTGGTAGGCAGCAACGAAGGCGTTCTGCACTACATCCTCGGCATCCTCCTGCTGCTGGGCAATGCGCCCCACAAATGTCATGAGCGCAGGGCCATGTCGGTTGACCAGCAGCCCGAACTTCTGGGTATCACCGCTGAGAACGCGTTGTATGATTATGTTGTCTTCGTTTGCCATTCTACTATATATAGACGCAAATAGCCGAAATGTCACGCCTGGCAAGCAACTTTTTTTGATTTTCTTCTGGTGTAGAGCATTTCACCTTACCGAAAGCGGGCGAGGATGCGCCTTTTCCATCCTCGCCCGCCTTGTATAATTGTGCCTATTGCCACAACGGTTCGTTCTCCCAACCACGGGGAAAGCCCATTGCTACGGTATCAATGGCCGGGTAGTCGGCAAGAAGTGAATCAATCTTAGCCTTCATATCGTTGTTCGGCGAAATTCTGTTGCTCATTGTGTAAAAATAAAACGACCAGCACATTTGAGCATCGTTCTTGCTATGGCAAGCGACCATAGGTCGAGCGGAGAGGCTTGGCGGGTTCTGGTGGTACAAAGGTACTGCTTTTATTTTGAATAGCCAAACTTTCGGAGTAAAAAGCGGTGAGGACTAGCTTTTAGAATAAAAGCAGCCTAAGAAATCCCCTTTTTGCCTCAAAGTGTTACCTCATCCTTTCTTTTCCCTACCTTTTTCAATTAATATGAACCAAAGATTACCTGTCTGGCGACACATAAACATTAGATAATCCGTTCACACTCGACAAAGCAAAAGTAAACTATTGTTTTGCTCTCGCTTAATCACGGATTTGGCACGATTGAAAATCAAAATTCCGTGTCCTAAGTTCTTGCCTTGCAAGCCAGCAGAGCTGGAGCGGACTTTCGAACCGGGCCGTGAATATCGCTTCACACTGCGCGACCCGCGCGGATTTCAGCGCGAGGTCTGCTGGGTGAGAATCAGCCAATAATCATTCTTTGCAAAGACTGTCTTATTATAAACAAGACATCTATTTAATAATAGTTAAGAAAAGACTAAACGTGTTAAAGAACGCAAAGCACAATAACAACGACTACCCATTCATCATATCTTTGTAATCGAAAACCATATCCTTCGCATAAGAAAAAATAAAACTAATATAACTATCAAACTTCAACCTACATCATTCCCCGCCTATGAAAGAACTTCTACTTTCAATTCTGCTCACTTCCATCTCACTTTGTGTGTGTGCTTCCGAACAAGAGATTAATTCCATTGAGCAACTTCGAGCGCTGGCCGACAACACAGAGATTGCCCTGCAGTCCAATCAGGACACCATCTACAAGACTACCGATGATCGTATCTGTCTCTCGGATGGTGTAAAAGTCCTTGTCGAAGGACTTGAGCAGGTCCATGCCGGACAAGTCATCTCGGGCATTCTTAAAGGTACCAAAAAGTCGGCAGACGGTTATCCTTTGTTTATCATAGATGCAGCCAAGAGCAACTATGAGATCATCGGCACCGAAATACCCTTTTTCGTCATTGACCTTGATGCCTATGAAAAGAGTCTTAGCCAACAAGAGCCTGCAGGGCCCAATGACGATGACCCGCTGCCACAAGACGACATAGAAGGTCTGCCCACGGCAGAGGGCATACGTGCCTTCCGCGATCTGCCCATTGGCACCGAAGCGCGACTTAAGTTCCAACGCGACACGGTATTATTCATTGGCGGCGAAGACATCTATATACGAGGCGATGCGCCAATCTGTTTCCATGCCACGGGGCTTGACTTAAAAGTGGGTAACATTTTGCGCGGAACAGTGATTGGCATTAGGGGTGAACAGCATGGCATTCCTACACTCCTCGCTTCTGAAAACACCTCCGACCAGTATCTTGTTTGCCAAGACGCAGATCCTTTTATAGAGAAGTTCTACAAAGATCATCCCCTAAACTTCAACGATCTTGAAATAGATAAAAACAGTGGAGACGTGGTTACGGTAGAAGATGTGGTCATCGACTCACTTGAAGACAACAACGGCACTCGGATGCTTTATGCCTGCAAGGGTGTCCACCGTCTGCCCATCACCGATCTCTATGGATTTAATCTGGAAGCCATCAGCATTCCTGCTCGTTGCATTTCGATGGATGCCGTTCTCTATACAGAGGAGAAGCAGCCCAAGCTATGTCTTATCAACAATATTCAAGGCTTCATCATTCCATTAAACATTGCAGACCTCTCCCCAGCCATTTACAAAGGAGAGGGAGCCATCTTCGACCTCCAAGGCCGTCGCCTCAACCGCGTTCCTGAGAAAGGGATGTATATTAAGGATGGGAAGAAGTACGTGAAATAAAAGAAGAAAGACAAGCTAATTATGAATAAAACAATCCTACTATTACTAACTCTGTTTGTACAGACCGCTGCTGCTGAAACGGAATATAGGCCATTGGTGGAGGAAGGGAAACACTGGATGTATGATGACTTTCTGTCAGCGCGCCCCGCCATGTATGATTACTATTACTATTATGACTTAAAAGGTGATACTTTAATTGCAGGAAAGCAATGCCTTAAAATGTATATTGAAAACAGATTTGGCAGTAAAGCCGTAGAATATAGAGGAAGTCTTTACGAGGAGAACAAAAAAGTTTATTTTTTCCAGCCGAACAAGGACACTGCAGAGTTAATCTATGACTTTGACTGTGCTGTCGGTGATACGATTCATCTACATAACGAAAATATAATAGTTAAGGATATTAAAACTGAAAACAACGGGAACATTCCCATAAAGAAATACTCATTGCAGAACATACCCACAAACAGAGAGTACGGGGAAACATACAACTTTACATGGATAGAGGGCGTTGGTGCAACAAAAGATTTCTTTGCTATGATACCCCTTCCTGGTAACTACAACACATTACAGTCTTGTGAGTGTAAGGGAGAAAAGCTTTATCAAATCATTGAGCCTGAACTTACAGAGAAAGGGTATCACAAGATGGGCATTGAAGGAAAACGTTGGAACTATATTCACTATTACATAGACGATAGTGGAGAACATTGCAAGCCCTATTCGTATGTCGTGAAAGGTGACACAGTCATTAAACGTACCAAATATCCCAAACTGATTTATCAAGATTACGAAAGAGAATATGATGTTTGTCTTCTTTATGAGGTAGAACGATCGGTTTATAAATGTGACTTTGGCAATAATTCATTTCATCAACCTATTGCTTCACTTTATTTCAACTTTGGGAGAGAAGATTTTGGCCGGGTATATAGTTGGGAGTCAAAACAGAAGCCTGCCAATACCAACTGGATGGTATATGATGTTGACACCATTCAAGTGGATAATCATTCTTTTCGCAGAATTATCTGCTTGCAAAAGTATTCGGAAAAGGGTCAAAGACTATCCACGATAGTAGATGGCGAGGATGTTTGGCACGACATTTGGATTGAAGGCATAGGCTCTGTATCCTCTGGTATTGAAGAGCAACGTCCAGCGTCTGAACCACAAAACATGAACGCAAATGATTGTACTTATTTCGTGTCTTGTTATGAAGGCGATGAGTGCATCTTTATGTCTGACAATCCAAACATTCCAAATATCCCCGATAACATAAGAACAATTAGGCCATCTGTTAGCGACAAGATTCAATTCTTCGACCTCCAGGGCTGTCGCCTCAGTCGCATTCCAGAGAAAGGGATGTATATTAAGGATGGGAAGAAGTATGTTCAGAAGTAGAACAAAGCCACAATGCCATCGAAAAATGACGGTTTGACGCATGAAAAGTGGCGGTTTGACGATGCAATACCTTTGGTTTGATGATGCAATTGTTAAGGTTTTACTCCGCATCCAGCCCCTGAAAAGGTCAAATCCAGGGGCTGGATGTGGTCGTTTCAGCCCCTGGACGCGGTCAGTCCAGGGGCTGAAAACAGGCTTCCCAGGGGCTGGAACAGAAATGATTGCTTGGGTTTTAGACTTCAGAACTGCAACTTTCAGACTCTAAAACCACTACTTTTATACTTTAAAAATAATGCTCCAAGACTCTGAATTGGAAACTCTCCCTCGGAAAATTGCAAATTAATTTGCTTTTTCGCTCACTTAACCGTACCTTTGAGAACGAGTCTCGAAGATACTCACGTTCGGAAAAGAGAAAGGAAAATGGATTTTCTTTTTGCTTTTTCGCTCACCTAATCGTACCTTTGACAAAAATGTCGAAGATACTCACGCTCGACAAAAAAAGAATAAAATTCTTTGTTTTGTACTCGCTTATTCGTACCTTTGAGAACGGGTCTCGAAGGTACTTCCGTTCGGAAAATTGCAAATAAATTTGCATTTTCGCTCACTTAATCGTACCTTTGCACCATATTAATAAAGAACAAATGGATTTTACAGGAATAGCAAGAATGGTGTTTGCTTCGAGAGCGCGAGAGATAGAGCGCTACAACAACGAAGCAGAGGCACTGCAGAGAGCAGCGCTCAACCACCTGTTGACAAAAGCTAAGGATACGGAATACGGACGGAAACATCTCTTTGCCGCCACCCGTGGCTATGAAGACTTTGTGAAGAACACACCCGTGAACACCTACGAGGAACTGAAGGGCGACATCGACCGCATGCGCCACGGCGAAAGCGACGTGCTGTGGCCCGGACGCGTGAAGTGGTATGCCAAATCGAGCGGCACCACCAACGACAAGTCGAAGTTCATACCCGTGAGCCCCGACGGACTGAAGCGTGTGCACTACCATGGTGGCACCGATGCCGTGGTGCTCTACTTGAGAAACAACCCGCAGAGCCGCATGTTCAGTGGCAAAGGACTGATACTGGGCGGCAGTCATGCGCCCAACTACAACCTGCCGGGCTCGCTGGTGGGCGACCTCAGCGCCATCCTGATAGAAAACATCAACCCCATGGTGAACCTCTTTCGCGTGCCTGCAAAGGAGACGGCTCTGCTGAGTGACTTCGAGATCAAGCGCGACCGCATTGCCAAGGAGGCCATGAACAAAGACGTGACCAACCTGAGCGGTGTGCCCTCGTGGATGCTCTCGGTGCTGAACCGCGTGATGGAACTGTCGGGCAAGCAACATCTGGAAGAGGTGTGGCCCAACCTGGAGGTGTTCTTCCATGGTGGCGTGGCCTTCACGCCCTACCGCGAACAATACCAGCAGCTCATCACCTCGCCACGCATGCACTACATGGAGACCTACAATGCCAGCGAGGGCTTCTTCGGATTGCAGGACGATCCTGCCGACAAGTCGATGCTGCTGATGATAGACTATGACGTGTTCTACGAGTTCCAGGAGATGGGCACCGACCACATCGTGCCTCTGTGGGGTGTGGAGAAAGGCAAGAACTACGCCATGCTGATCAGCACCTCGTGCGGTCTGTGGCGCTACAAGATTGGCGACACGGTGATGTTCACCTCTATCAATCCTTATAAGTTTATCATTTCGGGACGCACCAAGTACTTCATCAATGCCTTCGGCGAGGAACTGATACAGGACAATGCTGAACAGGGACTGGCCTATGCCTGCGAGAAAACTGGGGCACAGGTGCTGGAATACACCGCCGCTCCCGTGTTTATGGACCAGAACGCCAAGTGCCGCCATCAGTGGCTCATCGAGTTCTCTACGCCACCTGCCGACATCCATGAGTTTGCTTCGATACTGGACCGCAAACTGCAAGAGCTGAACAGCGACTACGAGGCGAAGCGCTATAAAGACATCACCCTGCAGCCACTGGAGATCGTGGTGGCACGCCAGGGACTGTTCAACGACTGGCTGAAGTCTAAGGGTAAGCTGGGCGGACAGCACAAGGTGCCCCGACTGAGCAATGAGCGCAAGCATATTGAGGAATTGCTGGCTCTTTCATCGGAAGATGAGAGATGATAGATGAAAGATATGATTAGATTTAACAATAAGAGCCAACGGAAAGGTGTGTTTGAGAATATGGTAATCATATCTCTCATCTTTCATCTTTCACTTTTGGGTGGGGTCCTTTCTTCCTGCGCACGCATGGGCAGCCCCGACGGTGGCTGGTATGACGACACACCACCACGCGTGATCAGTTCGTCGCCAGCTGAACATGGCGTGAACGTGAAAAACCGTAAGGTGGTGATCAACTTCGACGAATATATCAAGGTGGAAGACATACAGAACAAGGTCATCGTGTCGCCACCTCAACTGGAACAGGCCGACATCAAGGCGTCGGGCCGACGCATCGTGGTGGACCTGAAAGACTCACTGAAGGCTAACACTACCTACACCATCGACTTCAGCGATGCCATCACCGACAACAACGAAGGCAACCCCATGGGCAACTACACGTTCAGCTTCTCTACCGGCACACAGATAGACACTCTGGAGGTGAGCGGCTACGTGCTGAACGCCGAGAACCTGGAACCCATGAAGGGCGTACTGGTGGGACTATACCAGAACTTTGCCGACTCGGTCATACACCGAGAGCCCATGATGCGCGTGTCGCGCACCAACGGCAGCGGACGCTTCACCGTGAAAGGGGTGGGGCCCGGGGCTTATCGCATCTATGCACTGCAAGATGCCGACGGCGACTTCCTCTACGGTCAGAAAAGCGAATACATGGCTTTCTCGCACGACAGCATCGTGCCCCGTTGTATGCAGGATGTGCGTCAAGACACCATCTGGCGCGACTCACTGCACATTGCCAACATCGTGAGGGTGGGCTACACCCACTTCCTGCCCGACGACGTCACACTGCTGTGCTTCCAGGAGCCACAGACCGACCGCTTCCTGCTGAAGACCGAACGCAAGGAGCCCGACCGGCTGGGGTTCTATTTCACCTATGGCAGCGATTCACTGCCCGTGCTGAGAGGACTGAACTGCAACTTGGACAGTGCCGTGATACCAGAATACTCGATGAAGAACGACACCATCACCTACTGGCTGAGCGACACGACGCTGGTGAACCAAGACACGCTGTTGGTGGAGTTCAGCTATCTGATGACCGACACGCTGGGACAATTGGTGCAGCGCACCGACACCTTGGAGCAGATAGCCAAGACGCCCCACGCCAAACGACTGAAGGAGCAACAAAAGGCCTTCGAGAAATGGCAGAAGGAACAGGAGAAACGCAAAAAGCGCGAGGAGCCCTATGACACCATCATGAAGCCCAAGGCTCTGGAGGTGAAAATCAATGCCAACCAGAACATCAGTCCGCTGCACGTGCTGCGCTTCGAGATGCCTGAGCCACTGGCACGATGCGACACGGGCAGTGTGCACCTCTACTCGAAGATTGACACCACTTGGTATCGCGCCCCTCACGACTTCCGACAGATAGCTACACGCATCTACGAGATGAACGTGGACTGGCGACCAGACACGGAATACAGTCTGGAGATAGACTCGGCAGCCTTCGAGGGCATCTACGGACAGGTGTCGAAACCCATCAAGCAGGGCATCAAGGTGCTGAACGAGGATGCGTTCAGCACACTGACCGTAGAGATTAGCGGTGCCGAACAGGGCGACTCGGTGGTGGTGCAGCTGATGGACACCAGCGACAAGGTGAAACGTCAGTCGGTGGCCCACGGCGGTCAGCCTGCCGAGTTCTACTACCTGCAGCCTGGCAGCTACTACCTGCGTGCGTTCATCGACAAGAACGGCAATGGTCGCTGGGACACCGGTCGCTACGACGATGACCTGCAACCCGAGCCTGTGTTCTACAACCCCGAAATCGTGGAGTGCAAAGCCAAATGGGACGTTTCGCGACAGTGGAACCTCACAGCGCTGCCCCGCTACAAGCAGAAGGCGCCTGCCATCACGAAGCAGAAGCCCGACAAAGAAAAGCAACTGCGCAACCGCAACCTTGACCGTGCCAAGAAGATGGGCAAGGAATATACTGACAATATAAATAGATAAGGTATGATAAAGAGAATCATTTTTACTGCTATCATAGGCATGATGAGTGTCATCAGCATGAATGCACAGTCGTGCGGCATTGAGAACAAAGCCTTTAAATCGGGCGAGTTTCTGGTCTATGACCTCTATTTCAACTGGAAATTCGTATGGGTGAAGGTAGGCTCTGCCTCCATGTCAACCATGGAGTCGAGATATGCCGGCAAAAAGGTGTTCCGCAGCAGTCTGACCACCCGCGGCAACCAGAAGTTGGATGGCATCTTCGTGATGCGCGACACGCTGTTGTCCTACTGCGATGCCGCCACGCTGGCACCAGTGTATTTCCGCAAGGGTGCCCTGGAGGGCAAGCGTTACTATGTGGACGAGCTGTGGTACAGCTACCCTGGCAACAACTGCCGACTGAAGATGCACCGCATCGATGCCGACGGTGAGCACACCTGGAAGAACAAGGAATACACCGATTGTGTTTACGACATGATGAGCATCTTCTTGCGTGCTCGCAACTTCGATGCGTCGAAGATGAAGAAGGGTGACATCATCCCCATGCCCATCAGCGATGCCAAGCACCTGACCAACTCGTGGCTGAAGTACCGCGGCAAGGAGAACTTCAAGGTGGACGGCACCGGCGAGAAGTTCCGTTGTCTGGTGTTCTCGTTCTATGAGAAAGAGGATGGCGAGAATCACGAGCTGATTCGCTTCTACGTGACCGACGACCAGAACCACCTGCCCGTAAGACTTGACATGTTCCTGAGCTTTGGATCGGCCAAGGCCTTCCTAAAAGGTTACAAGGGCGTACGCAACCCGATGACAGCAAAAACAAAGTAAACCCTTTTTTAAGTGAGAACTGAGAACTGAGAACTGAGAGGTATGATTACTATCAGTTTTGGCAGAAGCACAAAATCTAATCATACCTCTCAGTTCTCACCTCTCAGTTCTCACCTCTCACGTGTTTGGCAATGTGATGACAAAGCGGGCACCGTTGTGATAGGTCGTATCCAACGACACGCTACCTCCGAGGTGCTTCACCAGCACACGACATAATGAGAGCCCCAAGCCCAGTCCCTCTTTGAAATCATCGAGCTTGACAAAGCGCTCAAAGATACGCTCTGCATCAGTTTCTGAAATGCCAACGCCCGTATCGGTCACTGATAGCACGAGCTGATGGTCTTCTTGCTGTGCAGACAGTGTGATAGAGCCGGCAACAGTATATTTCTTTGCATTCTCTATCAGAATGTTCAGCACACGCTTGAGCACCGAGGCATTAGAACGGAAAGCATAGTCCTCGTCCACCCCACAGTCTATCTTTATCTCTATCTTCTCGCTCAACCCCTCGCTGTTCTCAGTCTGCAGCGTTTGCAGCAGACTGCTCACCTGTACCACATCATTCTTGTCGATACTGGTGGTGGACTCGTTTTCGGAGAGTTCCAAGATTTCATCGACCAGCGAGGTGATGAGCTGCGTATTCTTGGCAATCATCTCGGCATGCATGCGACGTTCCTCGGTGCTGAGTTGCATGTCCGTATCGGTGAACAACTGCGAGAATCCACTGACGATGTTGAGCGGTGTACGTATCTGATGACTCACATTCCTGATGAACGCACGCTTCATCTTGTCACTCTCCAAGGCATGCTGGTAGGCAGAGGTGAGCTGTGCCGTGTGGCGACGACGACTATTCACGATATAGAACAAAGCCACCACCAGCATGATCAGCAGTACAATGATGACTGTAAGACCAATCATTTTGGCACGTGCCGCCTCACGTTCGCTCTCGTATAATGCCATGTCATCCTGCAGCCCCTGCATGCTGTTGTTCAGCACCACGTTGATGACAGAGTCGTTGGCCACCAGCAAATCGTTGAGGGAGTTATAGGCTTTCTCCCACAGGCCCGCCTTCTTGTAGATCATCGTGATGGCTTCATGACCATCATCACCCAACTGACGAGCCAGCTCTACAGCCTTCTCGGTGTTGCCAATAGAAGCCTGATAGTAGGCCTCGAGCAAACGGCCATGCACAGAGCTTTTACCTTCTTTTACGCCTTCGACATAGGCCTCGTAGCCCTGTTTGAAGAGGTCTAGCTTATCGTCGGCAAAGTAGGTCAGCGTCTTGCGAGTATCGATGTCGAAAACGCGTTCTGGTGAGTATTTGACAGCTATATCACGCGCCTTATCCAACAGTTTCATGGCCTCCTCGGGGTCGTCGTCTAATGACACGTTGACGATATTCATGTAGATGGGTGGCATGCTTTCGTAGTAGCCCTGCTTCTCCAAACGCGCAATCACCTCACGGAAATTATTCTTGGCAGCCTCTTTGTTGCCACAATAATTATTGATATGCCCCATCATGTTGACAGCCATATACATCTCGCTGTCCAGTTGTCTCTCCTGCAGTTCGCTAATAAGCTTGCGCGCCAGCTTGTAAGCCTCAAAAATCTCCTGGCGATTCATCAGAAAGATAATCTCGTTGCATCGCTGGGTGTAATAGCCATGCAGGTCGTTACGTTCCAGAAGATAGGACTCAAAATTATTCAGCGCAGCATAAAAATGGATACTGTCATCATTGTTGAAGGCACGAACCATTGTGTCGCGAAGGGCGACATACTTTGGATCCTGCTCACGCTTCGATTGAGCATGCACGATACCATGATTCCCAAAAGCAACCAATAGGGTTATTATAATTAGCTTAAAATGATTCATCATACAGGCAAGATTATATTTTCTGCGGCAAATATACGAAAAGTTTCTAATATAACGATAAACAAGATGCTATTTTTACGTTTCGCTTGTCTATTCCATTCATTTTTAGTACTTTTGCACTGATGAACGAGACGCTGTCACCGATATTAGAACTTCAGCAGCAACGTATGTTGCTTCAGATGGAGTACGATGAGGAAAAGAAGGCTTTCCAGGAGCACACCAAGACCATTGGCATGCTGCGACGCGTGAGTCGTGGCGATGCGTGGATGCCATTGCGACTGGGCAAGAGCTACTTTAACTCGCTGAACCAGCTGTGCGTAGAGGTGTATCGGAACACCGACGACGACACCGACCACAACTTTGAGTTCGGCAAACCCGTACAGTTCTTTGTGCAACATGAGAAGGACATGCACTTCTTCTCTATGCCCGGCACGGTGAGCTATGTGGATGGTGACCGCATGGTGGTAGCCGTGCCAGACAGCTTTCCTGTTGCCGACCTGCAGGTGACCGACGGACAACTGGGCGTACAGCTGTTCTTCGACGAGACCAGCTACCGCCTGATGTTCGAGGCGTTGGAGCGCACCATGCGTGCCAAAGGGCGGTTGGGCTATCTGCGGGACCTGTTCTACACACGGCAGAAGGCAGAGACGTTCTCGTTTCCAGACATGGGGTTTCCCTACCTCAACGCCACCCAAGAGCATGCGGTCAACGAGGTGTTGCGTGCCAAGGATGTTGCCATCGTTCACGGACCGCCAGGAACAGGCAAGACCACGACACTGGTAGAGGCTATCTACGAGACCCTACGCCGCGAGAGTCAGGTGCTGGTATGCGCACAGAGCAACATGGCGGTGGATTGGATCAGCGAGAAACTGGTGGACCGCGGCCTCAACGTGCTGCGCATCGGCAACCCCACACGCGTGGATGACAAGATGTTGTCGTTCACCTACGAGCGACGCTTCGAGGCGCACCCCGACTATCCGCAGCTGTGGGCCATACGCAAAGCCATACGCGAACTGCGGGCGCAACGCAAGCGTAGCGACAACTGGCACCAGAAGATGGACCGACTGAAGAGTCGTGCCACGGAGATAGAAATACGCATCAATACCGAACTGTTTGGCGAAGCTCGCGTCGTTGCCTGCACACTGGTAGGCTCAGCCAACCGATTGCTGGACGGCATGAAGTTTGGCACGCTGTTTATCGACGAGGCAGCCCAAGCGCTTGAAGCTGCTTGTTGGATACCTATCCGCCGGGCCGGGCGCGTGGTCTTTGCCGGCGACCACTGTCAGCTGCCGCCTACCGTGAAGTGCTACGAAGCGCTGAAAGGCGGACTGGGGCGCACACTGATGGAGCGCATTGCCCACCTAAAGCCCGAGGTGGTGACGCTGCTACGCATACAATACCGCATGCACGAAGACATCATGCGCTTCTCCAGCGACTGGTTCTACCACAACCAGATGGTGTCGGCACCCGAGGTGAAGCACCGCAGCATTCTGGATCTGGACCTGCCCATGACATGGATTGACACGTCGCAGTATGAAGGCAAGGAGGAGTTCGTGGGCGAGTCGTTCGGACGCGTGAACAAGACCGAGGCCGAACTGACGCTGTTGTCGCTGCAAGCCTACTTCGAGATGATTGGCAAGGAACGCATTCTGGACGAACGACTGGACGTGGGCATCATCTCGCCCTACAGAGCACAGGTGCAGTACCTGCGCCAGTTAGTGCGCAAACGCGAGTTCTTCAAACCCTTCCGCCACCTGATCAGCATCAACACGGTGGATGGTTTCCAAGGACAGGAGCGCGACATCATCATCATCTCGCTGGTACGCTCGAACGACGAGGGACAGATAGGCTTCTTGCGCGACTTGCGACGCATGAATGTGGCCATCACCAGAGCACGCATGAAGCTCATCATACTGGGCGACCGTCAAACCATGACGAAGCATCCTTTCTATCGCAAATTGTGGGAGTACATTGCTGCACTGCAATAATTTTCGGTCAATTGTTTCGCCATTACAAAATTAATCCGTACTTTTGTAAGCTAAACCTTTCTAAAAACAGACACACTATGAAGAAAACGCTACTCTGCTTAGTGGCTTGCATCACGGCGATAGCCATGGGGGCACAGGCTCCTCACAACACTGGCACATACTATGCAAGCGCCCATGGAAAGAAAGGGGCCGAACTGAAAACGGCTCTCTACGAGATTATCAACACGCCGGCTGTCGTGGACTACGACTCGCTATGGCATGCATATCAGTACACGGATGCTAAACCTACGGACACGGTGCCCATCATTTGGGACATGTATTCATGCAAGTCGGCCTACTCTATCTACACCAATCTTCATAGAAACGGCAAAGCGGGTATTGACCCGGAGGGCACCAAGGGTTTTCAACGTGAGCATTCCATGCCCAAAAGCTGGTTTAACCCTGCAGCTAAGAGCGGAAGCAGCTATACCTACAAGGATATCAAACCCATGTATTCAGACATAGTACACGTTATCCCGGCAGAAGGTATCGTCAACAATAAGCGTAGCAACAACCCCTATGGCACCAACAACGGTGATTTTTACACCTCAGAAGAGGGCTTCAGCAAGATGGGGGCCTGCACTTTTTCCGAGGAATACACGGGTCGATGCTTTGAGCCCAACGACGAGTATAAGGGAGACCTGGCACGCATCTACTTCTACATGGTAACGGCCTATGAGAAGAGACAACCGTCGTGGAGTAGCACGAAGGATAGCATTGGCGACCATTGTGGCACGTGGACGGGAGCGATGTTCAATCTGGAAGACGAGACTGTCTATCAGCCTTTTGCACCGTGGGCATTCAACATGCTGATGCAATGGTCTAAGCAGGACCCCGTCAGCGAGAAGGAGGTGGCACGCAACGAGGCTATCTACCAGCTACAGGGCAACCGCAATCCTTTTGTAGATTATCCCGGACTGGAGGACTATATCTGGGGCGAAAAGAAAGAAACTGCTTTTGACTACGGCGGCGAGCCGGTGACAGACGATGAAACGATGGCTACCGACTGCACCATCCTGCTGAATGAAAAGACGTTTGGCACAGACTGGAGCAGCACGGACTACATGCGCGACTACTACGAGCGCCCGCCGCTGAAGGCTGAGCAAAACGGCATCAGCATCACGTTCTCCTATGGCATTGAGGGCGCACGCATGTATTGCGACGCCACACAGATTCGTCTCTACAACAAGAACACGCTGACATTCAAGGCTCGTCATAACGGCATCAGCCGCATTGAGTTTGTGGTTCCTGAGAAGTCGAGTGACAAGGAGTTTATCCCTTCGGTAGGCGAGATGAACGGCAACGTGTGGACTGCACCCACAGACACACTGGTGAGCAGCGTAGAATTCACCTCTACCTACACCAGCAGCTGGCCACAGACCAATGCCAACAAGCACATACAGATTGAAGAGGCACGTGTGGAAGTGACGAACAAAGCGGGCATTGACAACATCACTACTACGACAATGCAGCGCCACAACTGCACATATAATATATATGGTATGCGGGTTGACAAGTGCTACCTACGCCCTGGCATCTTTATCTGCAACCATAAGAAATTCATTATAAAGTGAGAACGTACGTCTTAGTTATCGAGCAATGAGAACATTTGGAAAAACAATAAGCCTCATGATGCTGACGCTGACCAGCATCAGCCTATGGGCACAGGGCCCCAACAACTCGGGCACCTACTATCAGAATGCCGACGGGAAACAGGGCGAAGCGCTGAAAACGGCACTTTGCGGCATCATCTATCCACATACGGAACGAACCTATAGAGACCTTTGGATTGACTTCCGCACCACCGACGTGCGTGAAGACGGAAAGGTGTGGGACATGTACTCTGGCATCACGAACTACGAATTTGAAACGGACCAGGCCGGCAACTTCTCGAAAGAAGGCGACAAGTACAACCGCGAACACTCGTTCCCTAAGAGTTGGTTTGGCAGTAATTCACCCATGTACACCGACCTGTTCCACCTCTACCCCACCGATGGTACGGTCAACGGAAAACGCAGCAACTTCCCCTTTGGCGAAACGAAAGGCGAAAGCTACAAGTCGGCAGGCGAGTTCAGCAAGCTGGGCACATGCACCTATCCTGGCTATACGGGTACCGTCTTCGAACCTAACGATGAATACAAGGGTGACTTCGCACGCACCTATTTCTATATGGTGACATGTTATGAGGAAAAACTGTCTGATTGGTACTCTAACTGCAGCGACTCGAGACCCACACTGGACGGTAACACCTATCCCGGACTGAGCAGCTGGCAACTGAAGATGCTGATGAAATGGGCTAAAAATGACCCTGTGAGCGAGAAGGAGATCAACCGCAACAATGCTGTCTATGGCATCCAGGAGAACCGCAACCCCTTCATCGACTATCCGGGACTGGAGGAATACATCTGGGGCAACAAGACCATGGTGGACTTCAGCTATGACAACTATGACCACACAGATGGCATACACCAAATGAACAATGCCGCCATTAGGGTGATGAAAGGCACGTTCAACCTGCAAGGGCTGCGCATCAAGAGCCCTGCAAGGGGCCTCTATATCATCGACGGAAAGAAAGTATTCGTAAGATAAACACATCATCTAGAATAAAAGCCAAACCATTATACACATATTATGAAGAAGACACTGACACTGCTTGCGGTGCTGACGTTAACACTGTTGAGCAGTTGGGCACAAGGCCCTAACGGCTCTGGTACTTACTACCAGAACGCCAACGGAAAGAAAGGCGAAGCACTGAAGACGGCTTTGCACAACATTATCAAGAACCACAAGACCCTGAGCTACTCAGGACTTGAGGAATACTACCAGTTGACCGACAAACGACCTGACGGTCATGTGCGCGACTGGTACTCAAACATCACCAACTATAACTGGAACCAGCATGGCAACAGCTCAGAAGGGGCTGGCTGGAACAAGGAGCACACCGTGCCGCAGAGCTGGTTTGCTGAAGCCAGTCCGATGAAAAGCGATATCATCCACGTGGTGCCCACGGATGCCAAGATCAACAATATGCGCTCATCCTACGTCATCGCCGAGGTGGGCAACATCTCAAAAGCATCGGCCAACAACTACAGCATACTGGGCTCGTGCAAGACATCGGGCTATAGTGGTACGGTGTTTGAACCCAACGACGAGATAAAAGGTGACATCGCACGTATCTATTTCTATATGGCCACCTGCTATCAGGACAAGCTGAAGAACTGGTCTAAGGGCGAGGTGAAGAAGGTGTTTACCGACGATGCCTATCCCGGACTGCAACAATGGTACCTGAATATGCTTTTCCGCTGGTCGCAACAAGACCCTGTTGACGAGGTGGAACGTGCACGCAACAATGCCGTGGCCAGCGATGATGTGCAGCAAAACCGCAATCCATTTGTAGACTATCCAGGACTGGAGGAATACGTATGGGGCTCGAAGACGGAAACAGCCTTCAGCTACGACAACTACGAGGGTGGCGGCACGGTGGATCCTGACTTCGTGATGCAACCCGTATTCACACCACAAAGTGGCAGCTACACCGAGCGTGTGGAGGTGAGCATGAGCTGTTCGACCATTGGATCCACCATCTATTTCACGACCGATGGCACCGAACCCACCGCGCAAAGCAATATATATACGGCACCGATTACTATCAGCGAGACCACGACCGTGAAGGCCTTCGCCATGAAAGGCGACAAGAAAAGTGCTGTATCGGCAGCCACCTACACCATCACTGCAAAGACTGACGAGCAACCTACGGATGGAACGATACTGCTGAACAATAGTTTCTTCGGTGTTTCATGGCAAGGAGCCTGGAACAGTGGGAAAGAGACAGAACTCAGTGGTTCACAAGGCGGCGTCACCATCACCTATGCAAAAGGCAGCAGCGCCAACATGTATTGCAACGACTCGCAGATTCGTATGTACAAAGACAACACGCTGAAGGTGGCAAGCAGCAACGGGAAACTGATCCGACTGGCTTTCGTCACCATAGACAGCAACAAGAAGATGACTGCCGACAAGGGCTCCATCGGCAACGACTATGTGTGGACTGGCGAGGCCAGTGAGGTGACATTTGGCGCTGAGGCCAACCATATCAAGGTGAGTGGCGTCAACGTGACCTTTGCGAAAGAGCAGCCCGACGGCATCTCGACCATCGTAAACGACAGGCTTGGCACTGCGGTGTTCAACCTGCAAGGACAGCGCACGAAGCATCCTCGCAAAGGACTTTATATCATAAACGGAAGGAAAGTAATCCTAAAATAAAAATGAACGAGAAAACCCGCGATTTCATCGAACAAAACATCAATGCCGACGTGCGCCAGCTGGCGCTGAAAGGTTGCCGCGACAAGGACGTGGACTTCGCCTTGGCGCTACGTCAGATTGCGGGACTACAAAAGGCCCGTCAGAAGTTGCCATCGTGGGCAGCTACTGACGGGCTTTTATATCCTCAGCACCTGTCGCTGGAACAGTGTTCTAGCGAACAGACTGCCCTGTATAAGAAGAACCTCTGTCGGCGACTGACGGCAGCGGCAGAACGCCTCGTGGACCTGACCGGTGGCTTCGGTGTGGACATCTCGTTCATGAGTCAGGCCTTCAAAGAAGCCACCTACGTAGAACAGAACGGGGAGCTCTTTGCGGTGGTGAAGCACAACATGCAGCAGTTGGCACCCAACGTGACGTGCACGTGTGGCGACGGTGTGGCCATATTGCACCAACTAGAGCATGTTTCGATGATCTATATGGACCCGGCTCGCCGCGACACTCACGGCGCTCGCACCTATGGCATCGGCGACTGCACGCCCAACGTACTGGAACTGCGCGACGAACTGTTGCAAAAGGCCGACGTGGTGGTGCTGAAACTGTCGCCCATGCTCGACTGGCAAAAAGCCGTGGAAGACCTGGGGCCACAGCACGTTAGCGAGGTGCACATCGTCTCGGCACAGAACGAATGCAAGGAACTGCTCATCGTGATGCGCCAACAGGCAGAAGCGCTGCAGCTCTACTGCGTGAACGATGAACAGGTGTGGCAGGTGACGGCAAGCGCGCCAACGACCATGGTCCCCTCGACAGACGAGCCCGCCGAAATAGGCATATACCTCTACGAACCCAACGCCTCTATCATGAAGGCCGGTTGCTTCGCAGAAGTAGAAAAGGCGTTCGGCGTCAAGCAGTTGGCACCCAACAGTCACCTGTTTACCTCCAACGAGGAGCGCCCCCAGTTTCCAGGACGCCGCTTCCGCATCACGACTGCCACCACGATGAACAAGAAAGAGCTGAAAGCAGCCCTCGCCGACATCACAAAAGCCAACATCAGCGTGCGCAACTTCCCCCTCAGCGCCGTCCAGTTGCGCCAGCGCCTGAAACTGAAAGACGGTGGCGACCACTACATCTTTGCCACCACCCTGCGCAACGGGCAGCACACCCTGCTCATCTGTCAGCGCACCTCATAATGTCATTCGGCTACGATGGCTACGCCAAACCATCACTTTAGTTACGGCAAAGTGCCACTTTAGTTACGGTAAACTAGAGGTTTAGTTACGGTAAAGTATAGGTTTAGTTACGTCAAAGCTATCGCCTCTTTTCTGCAATTTACGAGAAAAGATGCAAAAAACTGTTTATTTATGCTGATATGTCTAAAAAAAAAAGTACCTTTGTATGTTGATTTAGCATATAATTATTCACCAAATAAGGAAAGAAATGTCATCAGTTACGATTGAGAGAGTCATCGACAAAAAGGGAATGAAAGCCTTTATCCAACTGCATTATGACTTGTATAAAGGTAACAAATTCGATGCTCCTAACCTATACAGTGACGAACTACACACACTTAGTAAAGACAAAAACTCGGCTTTCGAATTCTGCGAGGCCGAATATTTTCTGGCCTATCGCGATGGCAAACTGGTGGGTCGCGTAGCCGCTATCATCAACCACCGTTACAACGAGCAATGGCAGCGTCCCTGTGTGCGCTTCGGTTGGCTGGACCTCGTCAACGATGCCGAGGTGATGAAAGCACTGCTCACGGCAGTAGAAGACTACGGACGCGAGAAGGGCATGAAAGAGATTATAGGTCCGCTGGGCTTCACAGATATGGACCCCGAAGGCATGCTGACCGACGGTTTCGATCAGTTGGGCACCATGGCAACGCTCTACAACTACCCCTACTACCCACAACTGATGGAGCAAATGCCGGGCTACGAGAAGGACAACGACTACGTGGAGTACAAAGTGTTTGTACCCAAAGAGGGTATGCCCGACAAGATGAAGCGCGTGGCAGAGCTCTGCATGTCGCGCTACAACCTGCATATCAAGAAGTTGAAGAAAGAAGACATCTATGGACCGAAGAAATATGGACACCGCGTGTTCGAGGTCATCAATAAGACCTTTGGCCATTTGTACGGCTACTCAGAGATGTCGCAAAAGCAGATGGACGAGTATGTGGACATGTACTTCAAGTTCATCGATCTGGAGATGCTTTGTATTATAGAAGACTGGAACACGCCCGACCACGACTGCATCGGTGTTGGCATCACCATTCCCTCGCTGACGCGCGCCCTGCAGAAGTGCCACAACGGTCGTCTGTGGCCTTTCGGATGGTGGCATCTCATGAAAGCACTGAAGTTCAAGAAGACCGACATCGTCGATTGCTTGCTCATTGGCATTCTGCCCGAATACCGTTCGAAAGGAGCTAACGCCCTGCTTTTCTACGATCTGATACCCATCTACCAGAAGTACGGGTTCAAATGGGGCGAGACACATGTAGAGATGGAGACCAACGGCAAGGTGCAGAGCCAGTGGGGCTACTTCGACAACGAGCAGCACAAACGCCGCAGATGTTACAAGAAAAGTCTCTCTATCTAAACGCTCCAAGGTCTTTTGCAAGCCACGTAAGCACGCTCAAGCAAAGAGATTGGGAGCCAGAACAGACGAAATAAAACATATAGACTATGGCATTAGAAAACGACATAACTATAGGGGCAACAGCTTCCACCCCACCATCATCCGTTTTGGGAGAGGATAATCAACGTTCTGACTACAACGATGACAACATCCGCACCCTCAGTGGCACAGAGCATATCCGCCTGCGCCCTGGCATGTACATCGGACGTCTGGGCGACGGTCAACTGCCAGAAGACGGTATCTACGTACTGCTGAAGGAAGTCATCGACAACTCTATCGATGAGTTCAAGATGAAAGCTGGCGATCGCATAGAGATCAACGTTGAAGACCATTTGCGCGTCAGCGTCAGAGACTATGGCCGCGGCATCCCACAGGGAAAGATGATCGAAGCCGTCAGCGTGCTGAACACCGGTGGCAAGTACGACTCGAAAGCCTTCAAGAAGTCTATCGGCCTGAATGGTGTCGGTGTGAAAGCAGTGAATGCCCTGAGTTCTCGCTTCGAAGTCCAGAGCTTTCGTGATGGCAAGGTGCGCAAGGCAGTGTTTGAGAAAGGCAAGCTGGTCAGCGACGTCACCGAAGACACCCAAGACGAGAACGGCACCTACATCTACTTTGAGCCCGACAACACCCTCTTTTTGAACTATAAGTTCCACGATGATATTGTGGAGAACATGCTCCGCAACTATACCTATCTGAACATCGGACTGGCCATCATGTATAATGGCCGACGCATCCTTTCGCGTCGCGGACTGGAAGACTTGCTGAAAGACCGCATGAGCGCCGATGCCATCTACCCCATCATCCACCTGCAAGGCGAAGACATCGAGATAGCCTTTACCCACGCCAACCAGTATGGCGAGGAGTACTACTCGTTTGTCAACGGTCAGCACACCACACAAGGCGGTACGCACCAAAGCGCCTTCAAGGAACACATTGCCAAGACCATCAAGGAGTTTTTCCAAAAGAACTTTGAGTATGGCGACATCCGCACAGGTATTGTGGCAGCCATTGCCCTCAACGTAGAAGAACCCATGTTCGAGAGCCAGACCAAGATCAAGCTGGGCTCACTGACCATGGAGCCCAATGGGGGCGTGTCTATCAACAAGTATGTGGGTGACTTCATCAAGCAGGAAGTTGACAACTACCTGCACAAGAATGCCGACGTGGCTGAGGCCATGTTGCAGAAGATACAAGAGAGCGAGAAAGAGCGCAAGGCTATGGCTGGCGTCACCAAACTGGCACGCGAACGTGCCAAGAAGGCCAACCTGCACAACCGTAAGTTGCGCGACTGTCGCATACACTATAGCGACGTAAAGAACGACCGCAAGGAAGAGTCGTCTATCTTCATCACCGAGGGTGACTCAGCCAGTGGTTCTATCACTAAGAGCCGCGATGTCAACACGCAGGCCGTCTTCTCGCTGAGAGGAAAACCCCTGAACACCTTCGGACTCACCAAGAAGGTCGTTTACGAGAACGAAGAGTTCAACCTTCTGCAGGCTGCCCTCGATATTGAAGAGGGATTAGACACATTGCGTTACAACAAGGTCATCGTAGCCACCGATGCCGATGTCGATGGCATGCACATCCGCCTGCTCATCATCACCTTCTTCCTGCAGTTCTTCCCCGAGCTCATCCGCACAGGCCATGTCTATGTGCTGCAGACGCCCTTGTTCCGCGTGCGCAACCGCCGCACAAAGATCAAGAATAAGAAGATGCTGGAAGACGGTAAGAAGACCGATTTCATCACTCGCTACTGCTATAGCGAGGAGGAACGCCAAAAAGCCATTCAGGAGTTAGGCCCCGATCCCGAGATTACCCGATTCAAAGGTCTTGGCGAAATCAGTCCCGAAGAGTTTGCCGGATTTATCGGTCCCGACATTCGTCTGGAACAGGTGACGCTGCACAAGACCGACCAAGTGCAGAAACTGCTGGAGTATTACATGGGTAAGAACACCATGGAGCGCCAGAACTTCATCATCGACAACCTCGTTATAGAAGAAGACCGCCCCGAAGAGGACATTTACGAATAAATCAAAAACGTATGAGAAATCAAAAGATGTACGAGGCCGACGACAAGATGATATCGCTGATACGCGATAACTACGACCTCTTGCAAATGTTGGGAAGCTTTGGCATCAACCTGGGCTTCGGCGACAAGACCGTTAAGGAAACCTGCGAGGATAACCACGTTGACACCTACACCTTCCTCGCCGTAGTCAACTTCACCATCAATGGCTATAGCGATGCCGAGAACGACGAACAGTTGTCTGTGCCCACTCTCATGCACTACCTACAGGCCAGCCATGCCTACTACCTCGACTTCCAGTTGCCCTTTATCCGTCGTGAACTGGAAGAAAGTCTGAATGCCGACGACTCGCTGGGACAACTCATCCTGCGTTTCTACGATGCCTACTCGCAAGAGATACGTCGTCACATGCAGTACGAGCAGAAGACGTTGTTCCCTTACGTACAGTCACTCATCGATGGTCATCCCACTACCGACTATAGCATCGAAACTTTCTCTAAGCACCATGGTGCTGCCGACAAGAAGCTACGCGAGCTGAAGCTGCTCATCATCAAATATCTGCCCAGCGACGGGCTTCACAACAACAAGCTCACCGCCACACTTCACGATATCTACGACAACGAAGAGTGGCTGCATCAGCATGCCTTGGTTGAGGATCGCATCTTTGTACCAGCCATCCGCCGCTTGGAGCAAATCGTCAAGCAGACCGACATCGCCCGCAACATCAGCGACATGGTGTTTAAGAACAGCGATCAGGATGCCATCTCCGACCGCGAGAAAGATGTCATCGTATCGCTGGTTCAGGGCATGTCAAACAAGGAGATTGCCGACCACCTCTGCATCTCGGTCAACACGGTCATCACTCACCGTCGCAACATTGCCCGCAAGCTTCAGATCCACTCGCCTGCCGGTCTCACCATCTATGCCATTGTCAATGGACTGATAGACATCAGCAATATTAAACTTTAACCCGCATCAACATGCTCAAAAGACACTTTTTCCTTTTAGCAACGGTTCTGATTGCTCAGGCTACCATTGCCCAAGCTCAACATAAAAGCGAGAACAATCTTCGCAAACTGAACTACGCAGAACAAGTTATCACCAACCTATATGTAGATGAGGTTGATGAAACCAAGTTGGTCGAAGATGCCATTCGTGGCATGCTGGAGAAGTTAGACCCCCACTCCAGCTACACCAATCCACAGGAAACCAAACAGATGACAGAACCTTTGAACGGTTCGTTCGAAGGCATCGGCGTACAGTTTAACATGGTCGAAGACACGCTGCTGATTATCCAGCCCGTCACCAAAGGACCATCTGAGAAAGTAGGCATCCTGGCTGGCGACCGCATCGTTCATGTCAACGACACCGCCATTGCCGGTGTGAAGATGTCGAAAGAAGAAATCATGCGTCGCCTGCGCGGCCCCAAAGGCACCACCGTGAAGTTAGGCATCCGCCGTCATGGCATCGGCGAAGAGCTGGTATTCATGGTGAAACGCGACAAGATCCCTGTACACTCTATCGATGCCACCTATATGATCAAACCCGGCATCGGCTATATCCGCATAGGCAACTTTAGTGCCACCACCTATAAGGAGTTTCTCGAGAGTATGGAGAAGCTGAAGTCACAAGGCATGCGCGACCTGATTCTCGACCTGCAGGAGAATGGCGGCGGCTATCTACAGGCTGCAGCCGACTTAGCAGGTGAGTTTCTGAACCGTGGCGACATGATTGTCTATACCGAAGGGCGCCGCGTACCACGTCGCGACTACACAGCTCCCCGTGACGGCAGTTTCCTCGATGGAAGAGTGGTAGTGCTAATCGACCAGTTCACTGCGTCTGCTGCCGAGATTGTGACTGGTGCCATTCAGGACCACGACCGTGGCTTGGTGGTAGGTCGCCGGTCTTACGGCAAAGGGTTGGTACAACGCCCTGTTGAACTGCCTGACGGTTCGATGATTCGTCTCACCATAGCCCATTACTACACCCCCTCTGGTCGCTGCATCCAAAAGCCCTATGAGAAGGGCAACAAGAAGAGCTACGATGAAGACCTGCTGAACCGCTTAAAAGCTGGTGAACTGACCAATGCCGACAGTATCCACTTTGCCGATTCGCTGAAATACTACACGCTGAAGCAGCATCGCATCGTTTATGGCGGCGGTGGCATCATGCCCGACTACTTCGTACCGCTCGACACCACCAAGTACACCCGCTATCACCGCGAGTTAGCAGCTAAGAGCATCATCCTGCAACAGAACCTGCGCTATGTTGACAGCAAGCGAAAAGAACTGAAGAAACGTTATCCCGACTTCGCCACATTCAAGACCAGCTTTGAAGTTCCTCAGTCGCTGGTGGACCAAATCATAAAGGAGGGCGAAAAGCAAAATATCAAGCCCAAAGACGATGCCGAACGCCAGCAGACGCTGCCTTATCTACGCCAACAGCTGAAGGCTTTGATAGCTCGCGATCTGTGGGACATGAGCGAATATTTCTCCGTGTTCAACGACACCAACGACATGGTTAAGCGAGCACTTGAGTTACTAACAGACAAAAAGTAAAGACGATGATAACCTACAGTTCTGAAAATGTGAAGTTCCCCGCCATCAAGCGACGCGAGACCACAGCATGGATTAAGAAGGTGGCAGCCACCTATCAAAAGAAGATAGGCGAGGTTGGCTACCTCTTCTGCGACGACGAACACATCCTGGAGGTAAACCGCGAGTACCTGGGACACGACTATTACACCGACATCATCACCTTCGACTATTGCGAGGGCAATGTGCTCAACGGCGACCTGGTCATCTCGCTCGACACCGTACGTTCCAACGCAGAGCTCTTCAAAAAAACCTACGACGAAGAGCTACACCGCGTCATCATTCACGGCATCTTGCACCTGTGTGGCATCAACGATAAAGGTCCGGGAGAACGAGAGATTATGGAAGCAGCCGAGAACCGTGCCCTCAGTCTTCGTTAGCCGTCGGCAAGAAGTCGCTGACATCTACTCCAAAGTGCTGCAACTCTCGCACCATCGATGACGACACGCTCGACAGCTGTGGTTCGCTGTAGAGAAGGATGGTCTCTATCTCGCCACCACTGATCTGACGGTTGATATCAGCCTGCTCACGTTCGTATTCAAAATCCTTTACCGAACGCACACCTTTCACTATGTAACGGGCACCCACGCCACGAGCAAAGTCAATAGCCAATCCATAGTAAGGTTTTACCTCAATACGCGCCTCGTTGCGATAAAGTTCGGCAATGGCTTGCACACGTGTTTCGGCAGGCACCATACCCGGCTTCGACACATGGTCGCCCACGACGCCAATGACCAGACGGTCGAACAGTGGCAGCGCTCTTCTGACGATAGAGTCATGTCCAACGGTAAAGGGATTGAAACTCCCAACAAAGATACCAATCTTCTCTTTCATGGGCACAAAAGTACAAAAAAAAGGCAAGAATCAAAACGTTCTTGCCTTTTTTCTTTGCCTTACTTCCCCTTCCTCTGATTCAGGTCTTTCGACAATTCCTTGAAGAAGTCATGGTTCAAGATAATGCAAAACTGCTCCAACAATTTAGTATTAATATCCTTACGTGCATAGATGTTGTAGATGTTGGTGCGCTCGCAATTAATAATCTTAGCGATAGCGATGGCAGACATTTTTTTCTCTTTCATCACCTCTCTGATTCTGTTTCCGATGTGCATAGTTTTCTTGAATTAATAATTTGTAAATAATCTATATTTGTTTCCGATATTGCGATGGAGTAATGTCGAACGTCTGTTTGAATATTCGACTAAAATAGGCCACATCATCGAAGCCACATCTCTGCGCCACATCGCCGATAGTCATATTAACATCGGCCTTCAACAGTCGTTTAGCACGCGCCAGACGTAGTTGCATGATGTAGGTGGACGAGTTCTGGTTGGTGATGGCCAACATTCGACGGTTCAGTTGACTGCGACTCATGGCCATTTCCTTGGCCACGCTCTCAATGTCCACATTTCCAGAGGCCATCAAGCGGTACACCACATCCAGCAGATGGGTCATGAAAGCTCGATCTTTTCGTGGCAGACTCTCCACAGACACCTCTGCCTGTCCTGCCACTTCTTCAAACTTCTGTTTCAGCAGCCGCTGTCGCTCAATGAGCTTACGCACCCTGACCACCAGTTCCTCAGAGTTGAACGGCTTCATCAGGTAGGCATCGGCACCTGCCTCAAGTCCTCTAATCTTGTCGTCCTCGGTAACCTGCGCCGAGATAATAATCACTGGAGTATGGTTCAGCTGGTCGTTATTCTTCACCTGACGACAAAGTTCCAATCCATCCTTATCACCAGGCATCGTGACATCGGTAATGATAATATCGGGCATATTTTCCAAAGCCTTTTCCATTCCTTCCTTGGCACTACGAGCATAGATCAGCTTACACTGTTTCAGGTGCATGCCAATATAGTATGCCAAATCTTGGTTGTCTTCAACAATCAGAACTACAGAAGAATCGAGTGCCGACAGATTCTTGTCCTTCAGCGTATTGTCTGCAGGCTTTTTCTCCGATTCTACTGACAATGATGCAGTCGTATCTGCTTCTGAGGCAACGAGAGGCACAACCTTTCCTGCATATTTCATAGGCAGACGCACCGAAAAAGTGCTACCTTTGCCCACCACGCTCTCTACCGTGATACGTCCCCTCATGGCCTCCACCATCATCTTTGCCATTGGCAAACTTAACATGGTGCCAGCATCAGCCATAGAATTATCAGCATGATTACACATGTCGAATATACGTGGCAACAGGTCGGGTGCTATACCAGCACCATTATCTTTAACCTGTACCATGAGTTCCGCACCGTTGACCACTTCTAACGAGACATCTATGTTACCATAGTCACCTGTGTACTTGATGGCATTTGCCAACAGCTTTGACAGGACACGATGTATGTAGGCAGGCACAAAGTCCATTTCAATAGACGTCAGCGAGTGATGATATCTCAAGTGCTGACGCTTACTGTCGGCATCGTGCTGATGGTTCTGCAGAATCATACCCACATAGGCCACCACATTGCCATGCCTCCATTTAGCCTCGCCAATGACCGACTGAACACGCGTAATATCTAGCAAGGTTGTCACGAGTGCCAAAAGCGTTTCTGTCTGTCTAACCAACATCCCCGCCGTTGTTGGCACGGAAATATTATTTTCTTCGCTTGGCTTTTCAAGTTGCTGTCCCAATCCCTTGATGAGCGAGAGCGGATCTCTAAACTCATGAACCACACTCAACAGAAAGCGTTCACGCATAGCAATGGTCTGCTGCATCATCTTTCGGCGGTGTATGCTAACACGTAGTTGAATGGTCAATAAAATCACCAACACCGACAAAATCACCAACACCGCGATTAGTGCCACAATGAGAATCGCCTGACTAAAAAACAGAGTCTCACTCTGCGCAGACAAAGCCAAGACTGGGAGTGCCGACAAAGCTGAAACAGTTGTTATGATAAGCCTCAGATAGGTGCGCATCTTATTGTTAGTCTATAATCACGTTCTAAATAATATTGAAGCAAAAGTACAAAAAAAATTAGTTTTAATCTTCACGATGAGCAAAAAATGATAGCTATTTATAGCTTTTCCATAATCACAATTTTACATCGTATTTAACTGCTATTCAGGTTATTACAAGCACAAATGCATCATAAACACAAAACAAGGAATCTAAAAAAGATTGATAAGTCCAAAAATTCAGATAAAAGAAGAACACCAATATTCTCCTTTTTTAGACAATACGAACTGAAAAGCAACCATTATTCATCAAATAGCCCTGGCTGCATGACACCTCCCGAATATGGATTACGACCAAAATGCCGATAGGCCAACTCGGTGACCATGCGTCCACGTGGTGTGCGTTTGATGAAACCCTCCATGATGAGGAAAGGCTCATAGACTTCCTCTACCGTTCCGGCATCCTCGCCAATGGCGGTGGCAATAGTGGTGATACCCACTGGACCGCCACGGAACTTGTCGATAATGGTGAGCAGTATCTTATTGTCTATCTCGTCTAACCCATATTTATCAATATTGAGTGCCGTCAGAGCCACACGCGAGATGGCAGTATCAATGGCACCATTTCCTTTCACCTGTGCGAAGTCTCTGACACGACGCAGCAACGCATTGGCAATACGTGGCGTGCCACGACTGCGCCCTGCTATCTCGATGGCGGCATCTTCGGTGATGGGCACGTCCAAGATAGATGCCGAGCGCTCGATGATGCGTGCCAGCGTTTCGGGGTCGTAGTACTCCAGGTGCATGTTGATGCCAAAGCGTGCGCGCAGTGGTGCGGTGAGCAGTCCGCTGCGTGTGGTGGCCCCCACCAGCGTGAAGGGATTCAGGTCTATCTGGATAGAGCGAGCCGAGGGGCCCTTGTCTATCATGATGTCTATGCGATAGTCCTCCATGGCCGAGTAGAGATACTCCTCGACCACGGGCGACAGGCGGTGAATCTCGTCGATAAACAGCACATCGCGCGGCTCCAGCGAGGTCAGGATGCCAGCCAGGTCACCGGGCTTGTCGAGCACCGGTCCGCTGGTAATCTTGAAGCCCACACCCAGTTCGTTGGCAATGATGTTAGACAACGTGGTCTTGCCCAGACCTGGAGGTCCGTGCAGCAGGGTGTGGTCGAGCGGTTCGCCACGATACTTAGCAGCCTCAACAAACACTTCCAGATTCTCTACAATTTTCTGTTGTCCGCTGAAGTCGCCGAAACGCAGTGGTCGCAGGGCATTCTCGAAATCCTTTTCGCCGCCACCAGCATACCGTTCTTCCCGTATATCGAAGTCTTCGTCCATCATTTACGCTGCAAAGATACGAAGATAAAATCAAATTGTGGCCATTATTATTTGAATTTTGGCCAAAATTACAAAAATTAGTAGTAACTCTAACCTTTGAAAGGGCTCAGTAGAAATTTAGTGGACTCAGTTGCAATTGCATAGGTTTCGCGATGCTCCCCGAGTCTTGAATTGGCATTTCCAGAGTCTGGAGAGGGTCGTTTTAACGTCTAAAAGCACGTATTCTAAAGTCTTGAAGAGGCGCTTCTGAAGTCTAAAACCGAAGCTTTCATTTCTGGTCTAGCCCCTGGATGCTCTACATCCAGCCCTTAGAACGACCGCATCCAGGGGCTAAAATGACCCGTTCCAGGGGCTGGATGCGCCACATCTAGGGGCTGGACGGACATCAAAAGTAAAGCTATTACAATGCAAAAGCGAAACTATAACAAGACGAAAGCAGCACTATGACAGTGCGAAACCGTTCCTATCCCGACCAAGAACAACCCCACCCCGACCCTCCCGAGGAAAGGCTGGGCTGGGGTTCCTTTTGGAGAACCAGGGTGGAGTTTTCCTTCGGAGGGCTCCCATTGGTTTTCAGGACCGAAGCCCCTTCAAACAAAACGAAGCCCGCATGCCATCAAAGCATACGGGCTTCGCCCTATAGTGTCTCAAGACGATTCCGTCGTCTTGAATAGCTGTTCACAGCTTATTTCACCACCACTTTCTTCTTGTTGATGATGTAAACGCCCTTCTGGGCCTTCTTCACCTGCTGACCCTGCATGTTGAATGCCTTGCCAGCCTGGGCTGCAGACTCGATGGCGTTGATGCCGTTCACGATATCTGCCAGGTTGTTGATGGCAGTCTGCAGGTTGGTCTTAGCTGTGGTCAGACTTTCAACGGTAGCATCCTCGGCAGCCAGAGCCGTCTCAGCATTGGTGATGGCTGTGTTCAGAGCAGAAACACTCTCTTCGGTCTTACCGGTGGTGTCCAGACCCTTAGCTGTCTGAATCAGCGTAGAGAGCTCGCTCTTTGCAGTCTCGAGGGCAGGATTACCCATGTAGATCAGACGGAAGTTGTCGATGACGGTCCAGTCGCCATCCAGCTGCTTCTCGTTCTTCTTCACACCGATGGTCAGCTGACCGTCGGTACCTACCTCTACCTCAACAGCATTCCAGTAAGCACCATGCTGGAAGTATTCGATGGCTGCGTTAGGCATGTTGGGGAATGCACCCTTGTCGCTCGTCATCACGTCGTTCAGAGCAGGCACGAGGTCAAGTTCCTCGGTGATATTAGCCAGTTGTTCCTCCTCGTTGTTAGCAAACAGGTAGGCCAGGCGTACAGGCTCGTTGCCATTGTTGAAGGCCTCGCGCTGAGCATCGCCGTTACCATTACGGAAGAAGCCCTGTACCATCACGATATACTTACCGGCTTTCAGACCAGTCAGATTCTGTGAGAACGAGAAGCTGGTGGGCTCGAAGAACTCGTAAGCATAGTCAGCAGCGCGGTCGCCATTGCCATCAGCGGTCGTAGAAACGCGTGCGCCGCCATTGCCACCCTCGCAAGCCTTGGTGTACATGTCGTAGCCGTCCTGACGGTTCAGGCTGGCATTCTTAATCAGGTAAGACACGTCAACGGGATTCTCCACGCTGGCAGCCTTAATCATAGCAGCACGCTCGTCGGCAGTGATAATCATCCACTGGTTCATGGGCTTGTCCAGACCTGTCTGATCGATGCCGATGTTGCTCCAGTACTTCTTGCCATCAGTACCCTTGTTGGGGTTGTAGCCCAACAGGAAGCCGTCCTGACCAGTAGAGCTGATATTGTAAACGCCCTCCTTGCCATCTACAGGCAGGAAGTGCCAGATGTCTTGAGCGCGGGTATCAACATAGCCATTGTAAGCCATCCAACCGTCACCGCGACCTGTCTTGAACTTGAAGTTGTTGGTCTCAGGTTTATCAAGGTCAACGAGTTCAATCTCGATACCTACCTGGTCAACAGCAGCATGAGTGTTCCAGTCAGAGCCAGTGCCCAAGAACATGCCGGTACCAACGTTGAACAGATAAACCTTGCCGGCAGCAGGAGCGCTACCCTTGAAGGTTGCTGCAGTGCTCAGGGCGTTGATCTTACGAGCAGCGCTCAGATCGTAGAGAGCCTGTTCTACCTCAGCAGCAGTCGTAGCCTCGGCCACAGCCGTCTCGGCAGCACCGGTAGCATCAGTCAGCAGCTGAGCAACAGAAGCACGTGCCTCGTCGTCCTGCTCAGTCTTTGCCAGAGCAGCGGTAGCCTTCAGGGCCACGATGTTCACAGCCTTAGCAGAAGTCAGCGCAGTATTCAGCGTAGCAGTTGCAGTAGAAAGCTCGTCCTCATCAGTAGAAGTCTGCTTGCCCTTAGCATCTGTCAGAGCAGTAGTCAAAGCACCAGCCAGAGCATCAGAGGTTGTAGTAGCATCGAAAGCCTCAGCAGCAGCGATAGCATCATTCAGAGCTTTCTGATATTCTGCCAGACCCATGCTGTTACCCATGTAAACCAGGCTGAAGTCATCGAATGCCAGCCAGTCTTGATCGTTGGCCTCCAGCTTCTCCAGACCGATGGTCATCTGACCAGTGGTTACCTGTGAGGTAACACCAGCATTCAGATAGCTATTAGGATAATCCTGGAAAACACGGTTGAAACCATCTGCGTTGTCAGGATAGTGTCCATAAGGAGCAGTTGCATCAGCAGCAGGATAGAAGAACAGACCATCCACCCAGTTCTCGCTGGCACCATCGAGGATAGACATCATTGGAGCCTTGTCCTCATTGATGAAGTAGTTGGCCAGGATACGTTCCTCACCAGCCTGACGACGAGCCACAACCTGATCTTTGTCGCCATCACGATAGTAACCCTTCAGGGTCAGCTTATACTGTCCGTTGGGGATATTAGCGATCACCTGTGAGAGCTTAAAGCTCTTAGAGTTCCAAATAGCGTAAGAACGACGGTTTCTGTACCAGCGCACATCATCGCGGGCACCGCCATCAAGGTTCATGTCCCAAGTCCATGCAGCGGCACGTTCATTCTCATTAACGAAACGTGGGTCGCTAATCAGGAAGGTGGCATCAACAGGATTCTCAACAGTAGCGTTCTCTTTCATGAACTTGATACGGTCTGCCTTGGTAACGAGCTGCCACTCAGCAGCACGACCTGTGTTCCAGTCCAAGTTATTGTCATTGTTCAGACTCAGCACGCGGCCATCATCGGCCTTGATCTGGTAAGCGATCACACCCTCATTGGTGTTCAACTTCTCAAGCTTCCATGCAGAAACATCACTTTGAGTATCCAGATAGAAGTTGCTGATATTCATGCTATGATTATGACCGAACTTAGGATCGAGTTTATAGCCACCATCAATGGCGCTGATTCCGAATTCGAATCCATAGTCACCAGTAGCACCACGGGTATTCCAGTCGCCAGTGTTCTTATCGTTGTTCTGCAGCCATAGACCGCTTGTGGGGTTATAGATGAAGAAGTCGCCATCAGCAATCTCGTTACCTGCATAGTCAGATTTCACAATGACAGTCTGCCACTCGGTAGCATACAGCACAGGGTGTCCACCCTCAGCAGCACTCAGATACCATACATAAGGAGCAGCCTCAGCCAACTTAGCATAGACAACGCCATTGGTAAAGTCTTCCATGTTGACATGCGTGATAGCAGGCCAGTTGACCATAGGGTCGAAGCAGTTTGTAATCTGGATATTGTTACCACGAGCATAAGACTCACCATTGATTACAGCACCCATGTTATAGCAGTTCACAGTGATTGCATCGTTGCCAAACCAGCCAGACAGACCGCCAGCCTCGTTACCCGACTTGATAGCACCGGTATTGTAGCAGTTCTTCGCGGTGATCTTCAGCTCGCCAGAGGTGTTGCAACCTACGAGTGCACCAGCATTCTGATTGACAGTCTCTACGGTACCTTCATTACCCAAGCACTCCAGCAGAGCAGAGCCGTTACCACTTACATGTCCAACGAAGGCAGCAGCATAAGCCTTACCCTTGACAGAGCAAGAAGCATCGATGGTGAAGTTCTTAACCACAGCACCATTGTCAATCTCGTTGAAGAAGCCTACGTTCTGTGTCTCGGGCAGGTTGATCACCATGTTCTTCACGATGTGCCGCTGACCGTCGAAGGTACCTGTGTAGTGATTAGAAGCATTACCGATACCAGTGAATGTGACACCATCGAAATCAATATCGGCAGTCAGACGAGCATTAGCATTGCCCTTACCACCATTCACGAGTGCTGCAAACCATACCACGTCAGCAGCTTTTGCCAGGTTGTAGGCACCTTCTGTCTCGACAATATAGTTGACGTCAACCGCATTACATACCGTGCAGAAGCCATCGACAAAGTTATGCTCGTCAACCGTTGAGCCCTCAGTGTTGGAGAAGGTCACCGAAGTGCCTTCCTTCGGCGTGATACCGTCACACTGCAACTGTCCGTTGGCATAGACAACAGCTTCACCGAAAGGATAAGGTTGTGCATCACCCTCATCACCCAGCTTTTGATACCAAGCTACATCGGTGCTGCTGTTACCATTCAGCAAGTAGGCCAGTTTACCAGAAGTGAGGTCTTCTGCGGTGAACGCAGTTCCTTGTTTTCCCTCAATCTGATAGACATTCTGGCCCTTTACTTCATCCTTGCGCCACAGGCCTACACCATTGGTCACAGCACCCGTGCTGAAGCAATTCTTGATAGTAGAGTTGCTGCTACCCATCCAAGCGCAGATGCCAGCATTCTCGTTGGCACCGACAATAGCACCTGTGTTATAGCAGTTCAAAATATGCACTTCCTTCTCTGAGCAACCAATGATACCAGCAGCATTGTTGCCCGTACCATTAATATTTGCCTCATTACCACAATTACGAACAATCACGCCGTCGCCCCACACATGGCCCAGGATACCAGCTGCAAAGGCAGCGCCCTGGATGGTGCAAGATGCGTCGATAATGACATTTTCAATAATGGCACCACCTACAGCCTGACCAAACAGTGCCTGATTGTTATTGCCTGCAGTCGTGGTAAGCTTCAGGATGCGATGACCCTGCCCATTGAAATGTCCCTTAAAGTCGTGGGCATCCTGACCAATAGGTATCCACGTCTGGTCTGTCATGTCGATGTCTTTGGTCAGCACGGCATTGGCTCCACCATTGACAGTCCGGACAATCTCTGAATATTTCTGCAAGGCAGCGGCACAGCCTATCTGATAAAAGCCTTCTATCGCCTGTAAGTCACCACAGACGGTGCAAATACCATCAACATAGGCGTGTTCATCGATGGTAGAACCTGCTTCGTTTGAGAAAGTCAGGCTACTGCCTTCCTTAGGAGTCATACCGTCGCACTTCAATTCGCCATTAGCATAGACAACGTCGGTGCCGATTACTGTAGGTTTATCATCGGTACCAATTTTCTGGAACCAAGCCACATTCTCGCTGCTCTTGCCATTCAGCAAGAAGCAAAGTTCACCACTCTGAGCCTGTAGATCAGTAGCAGCAATAGCCCCTTTGTCGTTCTTCAAACCTTCGATACTACCCAGATAATAGCAGTTGATGACCATACCATTATTACGGCAGATGACATCATTGTTTGCATCTTTCTTCACATTCAGTGTCGCAGCCACAAGACAGTTGCGAATCTCGTTGGTGTTATTACTGTTGTTGGTCCATCCCACAAGACCACCGCAGCCCTCACGGTTGGGAGCATTGATGGTGCCAAGGAAGGCACAGTTTTCGATGATGTTAGCACCATTGACATCCTCAAAGCTTGCACAAAGACCACCATGAGTGGCGTCACCGCCCTCTTCATCGTTGATGGTCACATAGCTGGCACAATTTTGTATTTTTGCGCCACTCTGCCACAAGCCACCAACAAGGCCGGAAGCCAGCTTTGACTTGGTGGTGATACTACCCTCAACAATCAGGTTCTTGATTGTAGCACCGTTGATACGACGGAAAGGAGCTACACGCTCTTCGTTCAGGTTATAGCTGACAATCAGCTTATGTCCCTGTCCGTCGAAGACACCGCGATAAGGTTTACCGCCACCATTGATACCCACCATGGCATTACCTTCCACGGTGATATCGGCAGTAAGAACAGCGTTCAGACGTTGGTCGGTGCCATCATTGTGCAAACTACAAAAGTCTGCCCAGTCAGCGGCTGTACCAATCTGATAGACGCCCTCGACCTGATCAAGTGCCATAGCACCCATACTGGTCAGCCAACTGACGGCCAACACAAGCATTAATCTTAGGTTCTTCTTCATAAATAAAACAGTTTTAAGTTAATAAAAAAGTTGTTGATCACTATATATATTATTCTTCAGATTCGTTTTCTTCATCAGCCCAGATATCATTGTGGCGACGGGACAATCCCACCGAAGGATCCGAGGGAGTAGGATCCGGGATAAGTCCTGGCTCGCCATCAACCTTACCAGAAACAGCCATTAGCTGTTGCATCTGTATTTCCACCACTGTTACTGTTGGGGATACATATATCATTTTCTTCATAGTCATATACCTTATTTATTATTTAACAACTTGTTTCTTTCCGTTTACAATATAGAGTCCTTTCTTCAACTGAGAAACCTTGCGACCCTGCATATCATAGACAGCATCCTGAACCTTCATCAGTCCGTCCTCAATAGAAGCAATGCCTGTCGTCTCTTCGTCGATGACAAAGTTCGTTAAGCGAGCACCACTACCCGTGTTGTGGAAATAAGCGCGGAAGGCTTTCAGATTACCAGTACCATCACTTGGTGTCAGCTTATTGCCTGCAGCCACGAACAGATCGTTAGCCACAACAGCTGTTGGCTGATAGATACCAGTAAATTCATAGCCACCCTCTGTTGTTGCAACAGGATCAGTAGCATCGAGGTCAACAGTCAGTTCCTTCTCACTCATAGCCTCAGAAGGCATAACCAGATAAGCCTTACCAGCCTCAGTTGAGGTAACAGTAGTGAAATTCAGCGTCTCGCCAGTAGCACCAGTCAGTTCAGCCACCTTAGCACCGGCGCCAAAGAGTGATGCAATCTGCGTAGCATCCAAAGCAAATGGCAAGCAGATGGTGTTCCATGTGCCAGCAACAGTGGTACGCTTCAATGTCAGGTCAACACCATTCTCACTTGAGAAGCGGTTAGGCACATTCTCGCTCAGCACTTTCTTGGCAGGGTCATAGAGCACCGGGTGAGCCCAGCCCTCATATTCCATGCGCCAAACATCTCCGCCCTCAGCATCATACAAACCAGCAAACACAACGCCCATCGTCGTTTCATTTACCTCCATAATTTTGTGATCGCCAGTAAATGCGGAACCCCATGAACCATTATTCGTGCCCCAGTCTCCAGTTCCGAAGTCATAGCAGTTGGTCAGATTGATATCATTACCACGTGAGAACTGATTACCCTGTTGGAAACCATGAGTATCCTCAGAAGTGGGATAGCCAGCAATGCTATAACAATTCTTCAAAACGGCATTACTCATCCAACCAGAGAAGCTACCGCTCTCACCTGCTGTTTCACCAGTTATCTCACCCACATTGTAGACATTTGTCAAATGACAGATATTGTCGTTAAAACGACAGCCAATGATACCACCGGCATTCTGACCAGTTGACTGAACAGGAGCCTCGTTACCACAGTTCTCGATATAAATATCACCAGCACCATAAGTACCTCCAATCAGTGCTGCAACGGCTTTAGAGCCTTTGAAACTACAATTAGAAGCGATGGTAACGTTCTTCACACATGCACCATCGGCTGCACGGTTTACCAAGCCAACGCCTTCACGTGACCAATCCATCTTCATATTGGTAATGATGTGACGCTGACCATCGATAGTACCCGTAAAATTCTTCTCACCAGATCCAATACCAGGGAAGTTTGCAACTTCGGTCATGTTGATGTCAGCAGTCAATTTTGCATTAACAGAAGCATCCTCACGATTAGTCCAAACGGCGAACCAGTTCAGTTCCTTCGCATTACCAATCTGATAATAGCCATCGGTAAGAGTAGCGAATCCAGGTTGAATCTGGTCGCAGGTTACGGAACTTCCATTTACATTTGTGCAGAATCCCCATTCACCATAAACATGTTCATCACGCACTACACCTTTGTTCTCATTTTCGTAAGCACCGCTCTTCACTGTTCCGTCACAGTACTGGTAACCGTTGGCATAGACCACATCTGTTCCAAAGGGCATGGGATAGCTATCAGTGCCTATTTTTTGGAACCAAACAGTCTCACCTATGGCTTCGTTCATAACGTAAGTCATTTCTCCTGTTACGAGCCTAGCATCACTGCCTAACACCTTATAGCATTGAGTAGTTTTAGCATTATTACGTGCGAAGTCGGCACTATTACCATTCTGTGTATAGGAAGTCGGAGCAACGATACAATTAATATACTTGCTGTCGGAACCGCCGCCGGCCCAACCTACTAAACCACCATTACCTTCGGCAGAACCGGTATTGATAGAACCATAGAATGCGCAGTTCTGAAGAGTTACTTTGCCTTCCATATTAGCAAAGAAACCGCCACAAGTTGCGTCGCCATTCGAACCTGTATAGCTTACATCCGTCTTCACCACCACATTCTCAATAAGTGTGCCATCACCATCGGAGCGTCCACCAAGACCACCGACACAGTTATTACCTGCAGATGTAGCACTTCCCTCTACTATAAGATTTCTGATAGTTGCAGCATTAATATAAGCAAATAGACCGGTACGACCTGATCCATTATTCACAATATCAATAGTAACCACATGATTCTGACCATTGAATATTCCACGGAAAGGAAGTGACTGACTCGTACCAATAAATCCTTGCTTATATGCCGTGTAATCGATATCGCCAGTCAGTTTTGCATTGGCAGACTGATTAACCTCTGCCACCATAGCAGCGAACCAGTGCAAATCATTGGCACTACCAATACTGTAATATTCCTCTCCGTCAGCAGTAAGATAGTCATGGTCTAGTGCATTACATACTGAACACCATCCATTTACATAGGTATGAGGAGGGATCACAGAGGTAGATGAATTGCTATATGTCAGTTCACCACCAGCACTTGTACCATCACATTTTAGCTCACCATTAGCATATACCTGAGCATGAGAGGAGAATGGAACAGGATAGTTATCTACTGTACCTGACATGTTCTGATACCAATTGATACTACTCTGATCGCCATTCAATGTAAAACAGAACTTACCGGTTGCAAGGGTGGAAGCATCTACCTTTGTACCCTGATTACCAACATTTGTAAGGTCAAAGCAATTGGTTGCTGTAACAGAACTTGAATTACGATAAAGCTGAGAAGTGCCATCTATATTGCTGATAGTACCACTGTTCCAACAGTTGGTAAAAGTGGTTCCACTCTGTGTCCAGCCTGCAAAAGCTGCACACTGACCATCCTGGCCACTAACAGAACCCATGTTTGCACAGTTCAAGGCCGTTATTTTTGTACCATCTGTTGCACAACCCACAAATGCTGCTGCGTTAGCATCACTATTACCAGTTGAACGTACAGATGCCTTGTTGATAATATTAGTCAATGTCACTGTACCTCCATCGCGAGCAAAGCCAATAATGCCACCCACCTTAGCATTTCCTGTAAAAGAACCATCAATCACGAGATTGTGAATATTTGCTCCATTAGTAGCATAACGGATGAAAGCGACATTGTTATTACTTCCTTTAATAACAGCATTGCTAATGGTATGACCTGCTCCGTCGAACTCACCCTTAAACTTATATTTATCACAGGCCAAGGGGAAGAATCCTTTCTCTGAGAAATCAAGGTCTGCAGTCAAACGAGCCTTTGCAGTACTACTTTCCGCAGATGTTACTTTACCCGCAAACCAGTAGTAGTCATCCACACTGCTAATCAGATAGTAATCACCATCCTTTGAAGGCTCCGTCAGCTTTTCAGCCTTAATTTTCAATGTAGAGGTATTGATAGTCACTCTATACATACCTGCTTCAGCCACATGGTACTTATTGTCACCACTACTGCTGGTTGACAAATCAGCCTCTACACCAGAGGTAAGCAAATAGTTAGCAGATGGTGCCCAATAACCGTCCCAACCTCCAGATGAATTAGGTATTTTGAAGGCTCCGGAATCACCATCACCAACGGTCATTGTACCAGCCCATACCCAAATGTTTTCATCCACATTAACCATAGCCACAGAAGATCTGTTGTATTCCATATTAGATGTAGTCCACCCACATTCTGTGGCACCTCCAACTAGGTAGTGATCTTCTGCCCACACTGTATGTCCAAAGCAAAAACAAAGGACTGATACTAAAGTTAGTTTTAGATTTCGTTTCATATCCATTAGTTTTAATTATTGGTTAGTTATATTGGTTAGTTGTTTTTAAGGTGGGGATATCTGAGGTGATGCACTCACCTCAGATATTTTTTCCCATCCTTGATATAGAAGCCACGAGTCGGTTTGCCAATGCGCTGACCGCTCAGATTATAGATGCGGCCTGACACTGCGCTGACACGAGGACCTGAGATTTCTTTAATAGCAGAGACGATGCCAGTGTTGTAGAGCACTGGATGACCATTCTCCTCACTGCTGAGGAACCAGATGCCTGGTGCTGCCTGATACAGTGAGTTGAACACTGCATCGTTGGTGAAGTCTTCAACAGCACTCTTTGGCATAGATGCCCAGTTGGTGACAGGGTCGAAGCAGTTTGCTACGTTGATGTTGTTGCCACGGGCAAAAGACTCAGAACCGACTCCCTCGACCTTACCCATATTGTAACAGTTGGTGAGCTCGGCCTCATCGCCAAGCCATCCACTCAGACCGCCAGCCTCGATGTCGGCAATGATGGTGCCAGCATTATAGCAGTTGTTCATCACCACCTTCAGCGTGCTGCTGCTATTGCTACCCAGGATACCACCAGCATAGAAGCTCTGTGCACTAACGGTGGCCTCGTTGCCTAGCTGCTCTAAGATCAGCTTGCCAGCAGCCACAACAGGAGTCGAGCCGATAAATGCGCCCACCTCATGACGACCAGCAAAGCTACAGCTGTTGTCAATCGTGAAGTTACGAATCTGTGCACCTTCGCCTACCACACCGAAGAAGCCCACGGGCTCATCGCTCTCAGTCTGTGTCATGGTCAGGTTGCTGATGATGTGACCCTGACCATCGAATGTAGCAGCAAAGGGTTTGGCAGATGTACCGATACCTGCAAAAGTGATATCCTTGAAGTCTATATCAGCCGTCAGACGTGCACTCTTCACCTCGTCGTTCTTAGCATAGGCAGCATACCATACCAGGTCGGCAGCACTGCCAAGCTCGTAGATATCGCCCACCGGCTGCTTATAGTCCATATCGGCGATGCCGCATACGGTGCAGACGCCCATTTCCCACTGGTGGGGTTGATAAACAATCTGTGCATCCTTGTCGTTGGTGAAGGTGGTTGTGCCCACAGGCTGACCATCACAGGTGAAGGTGCCCGAAGGATAGACCAGTCCATTCTCTACACCGCAGGGCAAAGGCAGTTTGTCGGTACCGATGCGCTGCAACCAGATGCCGGCAGGCTCATTGTCGTTGAGCAGATAAGCCAGCTGACCGGTGGCGGTAATATCGGCAGATACCTTTTGTCCTTGCTCTGAGAACTGACCATTGCTTATCACATAGACAGCTGTCAGGTTTGAGCAGTTTCGTACTACTGCCATTGAGTTGCCACTGCAAGTCAGCTCCGTGGCAGCCACCAGGCAGTGACTGAAGCTGACCTCTTGGCCACCATTGGCATAACCCAGCAGGCCACCATCGCCAGTGGCGTTAGGCGTCTTGATAGAACCATAGAAGCCACAATTAGTAATCGATCCCTGATCGTGCATATAAGCGCCAATACCACCTACGGTAGCATCGTCGCCACTGCTGCGTTCGAAGTTGATAAAGCTGGCGCAGCATTCAATCTTTGAGGCACCGCGCGAGCCGGCAAAGATACCACCCGAACAAGGGTTGTTCTCGTTCTGGATAGTACCATCGGTGATAAGGTGATGTATGTAAGCATCCTTCAGATAACGGAAAAGTGCCACGTTCTTCTGATTGACACGGTAGTTCACCGTGACACGATAGCCCTGTCCGTCGAATTCACCTTGATAGGCATTCTCGTTGTCGCCGTCGCCAATCATGTCTTGATAGTTGCTGAAGTCCACATCAGCAGTCAAACGGGCATTGATAGCACGGTTCTCGCTGCTATTGACCAAAGCAGCAAACCAATGCAAATCCTGCGCCGAAGCCAAAGAATAGAAGCCCTTGGCATCAGCCTGCAGGTAGTTAGGCTGAATGGTGTGACACGCAGAGCAGAAGCCTGTGCCGTCCCACTGGTGCTCGTCGCGCACGGTACCTTCGGAAGAGTTGCTAAAAGTCACCTCACCCTTAGGTGTGCCGTCGCACTTCAGAAGACCGTTGGCATAGACGATGCCCTTGCCTTGTGGCGAAGGCACATTGTCTGTACCGATGGTTTGAAACCAGGCTGGGTTATCACTTTTGTTACCATTCAGCAGGAAACAAAGCTGACCACTCTTAGCCAGTTCGTCGGTAGCAGCAATGCCACCCTTCTCGTTTTTCAATCCTTCGTAGTTGCCCACGAAATAGCAGTTCTCTGCAACACCATTATTGCGGAACAGTATCTCGTTGTTGTTATTCTTCTGAACGTTGAGCGTAGCCGCAACCAGACAGTTGCGAATCACATTGCCACCATTGACCCATCCTACCAGGCCACCACACCCATTACGGTTGGGGGCATTGATGGTGCCAAAGAAGGCACAGTTCTCTATGATGTTGGTACCATTCACGTCCTCATAGCTTGCACAAATGCCTGCATGTGTTGCATCACCACTGTTCGTGTCGTTGATGGTCACATAGCTCACGCAGTTCTGAATCAGTGAACCACTCTGCCACAATCCTCCGACAAGACCAGAGGCCAATTTCGACGTGGTGGTAATCGTACCTTCAACAATGACATTCTTAACAGTAGCACCATTGATTCGACGGAACGGTGCCACACGATCTTCGTTCAAGTTATAGTTGACAATCAGTTTGTGTCCCTGACCATCAAAGATACCACGATAGGGCTTTCCGCCACCGTTGATACCCACCATGCTGTTGCCCTCGACGGTGATGTCAGCCATCAGGACGGCATTTAAGCGCTGGTTACTGCCCGTATTGTGCAGCGTACAGAACTCGCTCCAGTCCTGAGCAGTAGCAATCTGATAGACACCATCAACAGGCTCGATAGCCATGACAACAGTGTTTGTTAGCCATGCCGAAGCAATGGCTAACAAAATACTGAGTTTATAATGATTCAACGTTTTTATCATATTGTAAAGGTTAGGTATTGTATAAGGTGTTTGTATTGGTTGAGTGTTATTACTTCTTGATCTTCATGGATGCCCGATTGCCCTTCTGCCAAGCAGAGTACTGCACCTTACCGCCTTTTACATAGGCAATACGCAACGTGCGCTGTGGCTTCTCCATTTGGCCCTCCACCTTATTTATATTAACAGAGAGCTGCTTCTTGTTGAGCGAAGCCTCGATCGTTGAGAGGCTGTAGTTGCCTTCACGATATGAGAATCCATCGCCCTCGTCCTCATAGAGCTGACCTTTAGCGCTGCCATTGTCATCCAGACAGACATAGAGTGTGAGCGAGTCGGTGGTCATCTCGGCGGTGCTCTGTGCCAGGTTGGCCATCGGAATCACCGAACCAGGACGCTGACGAAGCTCTGACTGATAGATGTCGGTGTTCTGCTCCAGCGTGAAAGGCTGCCATGAGCCACCATTGGGCTGGGCAACATTCTCAGCCCAACGCGGTGTGATCATCAGATCACCGCCCAACAGGAAAGCCTTGTCCTCGCTACGCAGCGAGAGGTCCTTAGCATCGGCCATGAACAAGGGGCGCATCACGGGCATACCGTCAACGCTGGCCTCGCGGAAGGCGGTGTAGATATAAGGCATCAGCTTGTAGCGACGCTCAATGGCAGTGCGACAACTGTTGAGCACCTCGGGGGTAAACGCCCAGGGCTCCTGGTCGATACTGCCGTCGATGGTGTGGTTGCGCACAAAGGGGAAATAGACACCCATCGCGGTCCAGTCGGCTACGAGCTCGGCTGTTGAGTTTTCACAGAAACCGCCAATATCAGGTCCATTGAAAGGCTGTCCGGAAAGTCCGAGTGTCAGCGTCATCGGCACACTGAGTTTCATCTGATCTACCGACGAGAGGTTGTCGCCCGTCCAGGTGGCAGCATAGCGATGACCACCGAGGAAGTTAGAGCGGGAAAGGATGAAAGGACGCTTGTTGGGGTTGGCATAAAGCAGTCCCTGACGGCTGGCACGAACCATGTTCAATCCAAAAACATTATGGAAGCGGGCATGTGGGCCAGGCAGTACGCCATCGCCACCCAAGTGCATGTTGTCCACAGGCATGGTACCATCAGGACCACCGAAGACAGAAGGCTCGTTCATATCGTTCCAGACGCCGTCGATACCCGTAGCCATATAGTCCTTATAGAGTGTAGCCCACCACGTGCGCACCTCAGGGCGTGTGAAGTCAGGGAAGTGGCAAGGACCGGGCCAGCAGTTGCCTACAAAAGGTTTGCCGTCCTTATCCTTCACCCAGTAGTCGGCTGCAGTGCCTTGGTCGTCCACGAAATAGCCGTTCTCGACCTTCACTCCTGGATCAATCATATACACAGCCTTCAGGTTCTTGCTGTGCAGATAGTCGTTCAGTCCTTTGGGGTCAGCGAACTCCTTGGGGTGGAACGTAAAAATCTTGTAGTTGTCCATGTAGTGGATATCCATCCAGATGACATCGGACGGAATACGGTTAGAACGCAACAGATCGGCAATCTCCTTCACGCGGGTGTCGGGATGATAGCTGAAACGACACTGCTGGTAGCCGAGCGACCACAGTGGTGGCAGTTCCATCTTACCGGTCAGGTCAACCAGTGCCTGCATCAGCGCTTGAGGATTCTCGCGCTCAATGACAACCACACGGAAAGCAGGACCCTCACTCTCAAAGATCACCTGCTTGTCCTGTGTGGTAATGCGTTGTTTCCAGGTATTGTCTGCAATAAGTCCAAAGGCGGTACCATCTTTGCGGACGCCCATCACCCAAGGGTGACTCTGGTAGAGGTGCGAACCGTTGTCCACACCGTAGGCAGGTGTGTCGATATTCCACAGGCCCACCGTATAACCATTACGGCGCAGGCTGCCAGTTACCTCGCCTGTGCCATAAAAGTCAACGCCGTCTTCCACATTGACTGTTGCCACGTTTCTGCCTCCAAAAGTGGTGAAGACAGGTCGCACCTTCCAGTCGGCATCCAAGGCATTCAGTGCCGATGGCTCGTGCTCGAAAATTGGTGAAGGCTGGTGCTGTTTTGCATCATAATTTTTGGGATAGAACACCGCCACCTTGTCGTTGGTCATAAAAGCAGTCTGAGCCATCGCTACGGAAGCGATGGCCAGACTACTAAGAAACATACTGACTCTTAAAGTCATCTTCATTATTACTTACTATTAAATTATTTCTTCATAATCTTTTTCACGCTGCCATCAGCCATACGTACGATATTGATACCGCGCTGCAGCTGCATCTGACGAGCACCCGAGATAGAGTAAACCACCTGGATGGTGCTGTTCTTTGAAACAACAGAGGTCTCAATGCCAGAAGCAGATGGATCGTTGCTGTAGGTGCCATCGACAGTCTCATAGACCACTGCATGAGTAGCATCGAAGACAGGATGATTATCGGATCCCAGTGTCTGGAAGAAGACAGGTGTTTCAGCACCCTTGTTCAACAGGAAGCAGAGCTTACCGTTCTGCACATCGTCGGCAGTAACCTGGTTAACCTGGCTGCCTTCTACCTCGTAGCAGTTCACCAACTTCACGTTGTTACCATTGTAACGAACAAATGAGCGCTCGCCATCAATCGCTTCTGGATTAACAAAACCAGAGTTCCAGCAGTTCACAACCTCTGCAACATCACCCAGCCATCCAGAGATAGCACCACACTCACGCTGACCAGTGATCGTACCGGTGTTATAGCAGTTGATGATGCGTACATAAGCCTCGCTGAGGTCGTTCACACCAAGAATACCAGCAGCGTTTGCACCATCGGGACCTACATTGACACTTGCCTCGTTACCACAGTTTTCGATGGTCAGCGTGCCATTGCCACATGCAGTACCCACGATACCAGCAGAGTAGCCTGTTGACCAGATCTCACAGCTCTCGTCAACAACGATATTCTTAATCGTTGCACCGCTGGCCAAAGCAAACAGACCCTTATTGCCTGTCTGAGCGTCAATATACATGTTAGAGATTTTATGACCGTGACCGTCGAAGGTTCCAGCGAATGGACGCTTCACATCGCGAGTGATTGGGTTCTGCTGTTCGTCAAGTTCGCCAGTCAACTCATTGGTGCGAATACCGATACCCTGGAAATCCTCGATGTCCTTCATGTCGATATCCTCTACAACATCAACAATCACCTTACCATCAATCTCACCGCTGTTGATAGCGTTGGCCAGAGCCTCCAGCTGTTCAGCATTGCGAATGATGCGGGCACCACAAACGGTGCAGATGTCATTTTCATAGTTGTGCTCATCGCGTGTCACACCAGTCTCAGTGTTTGAATAGGTAACACCGGGCTTCAAAGTGCCATCGCAAGATTCTGAACCAGAAGCATAAACCATCTTGTGGCTGGCGAAAGGCACAGGATAAGCATCGGTACCCAGATCCTGACGCCATGCGTCGATACCATCGGCTGCGTTCAGCAGATAGCAAAGCTCGCCAGTAGCCAGCAGATCTTGGCTGATGATCTCAACAGAGTTGTCAGAAACAGAAACGATATTGTCTGTGTAATAACAGTTCATCTTGGTCTTCACATGGCGTGCAATAACGGTAGAACCGTTGGCCAGCGTCAGCTCACTTGGAGCCACATAACAGTTCTTGATGATGGTCTCTACCTCACCATGAGCATAACCAATGATGGCAGCACTACCCTCGCAGCCTTCGGCCTGCATTGAACCGATGAAGGCACAGTTGCTGAAGACAGGATTCTCATGGGCCACAGCACAAATACCACCATGAGTAGCATCGCCAATATAGCTACAAGTCATGTCAACATCAACCACGACGTTCTCGAAAGTCGATGTACCACGGGTAACGAACATCAAACCGCCAGCAAAGCGACCTGATGTTTCGATAGCACCCTTAACCATCAGGTTCTTGATGGTTGAGTTATCAACGACCTTGAACAGGCCCACGCCATCGTAACTGGCAGAATAGTCGATGGTAATGGTATGGCCAGCACCATCAAAGACGCCATTGAATGCACGAGCAGGATCTTCCTCTTCTGACGAGAAAGCATCGCCACCAATCATCACATCGTTCATCGTATATTCAGTGAAGTCGATGTCGGCGCCCAGACGTGCATTTACCTTCTTATTACCAGCATTAACAAGAGCAGCAAACCAGTTCAGATCCTTAGCTGTCTCCAGCAAATAGAAACCGTCTTCAGTAAGCTCCTTGTAGTTCTTGTCCACAGCATCGCATTTCGAACAGATACCATCAACAAAAGTGTGAGGATCACGGTTTGACTCATTCGTGTTAGAGAACGAGAAATTTTCTTCGTCTTTAGGCGTACCATCACAGTACAGATCACCGATGGCATAAACAGTTCCGTGAGACGCGAATGGATAAGGATGCGGATCCTTATCGATGGTCTGGAACCAGATTGGGGCATCACTCTGATTGCCATTCAGCTGGTAGCAGACAGCACCACACTCCATGTCATAACTATCATCGCTGATCTTAGTACCCTGGTTACCAGAGACGTCATAATTGTTCAGGCCTTTACCACGAGTGTTACGCCACAGAGAGTAGTTCCCGTCTTGGCCTATCACATAACCAGCATTATAGCTGTTCTCAACTCTACTACCGTTGTCACCAACCCATCCGCAGAAAGCGGCAGCCTCTCTGGCTGCAACAATGCCTGCAGTGTTGAAACAGTTCAGAATCACGATACCACACTGTGAGCCCATGCTCACACCGCATATACCAGCTGCATTCTGCTCAATAGCAGTGACGTTGGCTTCGTTACCGCAACGCTCGAAGGTAGCTGTGCCACCACCATTGGTACCACCAGCGATACCTCCAACAAAGGCCTTACCCTTAATCTTACAAGACTTGGCAATGACCACATCGTGGATATAAGCGCCACCACCAATCACACCAAACAATCCTACGTACTCTTGATCTTCTAATTCGAGAATCAGGTTCTTGATGCTGTGCTCCTGACCGTTGAATTCGCCGGTAAACTTACTATTGGTCGAGCCAATGGGCGTGAATGTCACATCGGTCATGTCGATATCGGCTGTCAAAGCACCCGAAATCGAACCATTGCCACTGGCAACCATGTTTGAGAATGAAACCAGATCCTGGGCTGTGCCAATCTGGTAAACGCCATCTACTTGCTCAAGAGCAAAAGCTACTGAGCTTACAATCCAACAAAGGAATGCGAAAAGTAAACCTCTCTTCATAATCATTGTTTTTAGTTATTCGAAATATAATATTATTACTTAATATATTGTTTACGATTGAAATCAGGACTACTTAATCAACTCTGCCTTGACAGTTTCGTTGAACAGGTCAATCTTGATGCGGTAGCGTCCGGGCTTGGAAATCTTCCATTTCGTATCGTCACCACCCGTGCGGAACTGACCTTCGGTCAAGATGTCGGCATCGGCCTTATAGGGATGGATTCCCTTGGGCGACCAGCGGTCCTGGCCCTGGAACTTAAATTTCTCGGGCTCCTCTATGCCGGGGTGACTCTTCAACTCGCCTTCCCACGTCCACACGTATGGGTTATTGATATCTTGCTTCATCAGCAGCATCTTGCCTTCGCTTTTCCAGCCAACCTCGGTGGCACCGCCGGCAATGAACAGTTCGCCCCAGGGGTAGAAGATCTCGCCCTGCAACTTCATGTCCTTCGTATTGACCGTGAAGCGATAGTGATCTTCAGTGATGACCACCTGCCAGCCTGCTTTGCTGGCATCGGTGGTCTCCTGATATGACAAGCCACGATTCACGATATTGGCATCGGTGAGCAGAGGCAACAGATAAGTGGTGTTCTTGCCTGCCTTCTTGGTGGTCATGACGCGAACCTCGCCCTCAGACAGTTTGCCGGCATACTTAAAACTGCCGTCACCGCCCTTCACCAGTTTCTGCACGCCACCGGGCACTGCACTACCTGTGATCCATAAGTCCTGATACTTCTGAGCGGCAGCTGTGCTAACACCCATCATCAGACATCCTACTATATATATCAAAAACTTCTTCATAGTTGCGTTTCTCCTTTACTTTTCCAGGTTTACATTGATCTTCTTGTCGCAAGCAGTAGCGGGCACAAACACGGTTACCACACGACGATTCTCATCATAGTTCCAGGTGCCATTATCCTGCTTCTTGCCATTCACGGTAACTGCTGTAGGACAGTCGGTGCTCAGGAACTCTACCGTATAGGCACGCTTGGCGGGCATGCCAGGGAACGAGCCCTTGCGGGGATGGATGGTCAGACTATTGTCCTTATGACTCATCTTCACCCAACTGTAGGCACTTTCCTTATAGCCCTCGGTGTCGCCCTCGTCTTCATAGAGAGCGCTCTCGCCATCGGCACCGGGCACCACCTTCACAATCAGACGGTCTGGGCGGGTGTTAAGGTTCATCATTGGAGGATTGTTGACAATCACTGCACCTGCACGATAGAAATAAGGTATCTCAGGCTGTGAGTAGCTATCCACAAAGACACGGTTGCCTTCAACCACCTTGTTGCGGCATACGTCAAACCACTTGCCTTCGGGCAACCAGGTGCGGCGTTCGGCCTTGCCATTCTTTCCAGAAGGTGTCACAACGGGAGCCACCAGGATATCGTCGCCAAACATATACTCATCTTCGAAAAGATAGGCATTGTTGGCTTCGGGAGAATCATAGTAGAGAGGACGGCACATGCTGACGCCCGTGTCATAGGCCTGACGGGCTGCCGTGTAGATGTAAGGCATCAGTGCATAGCGCAACTTCACCGTCTCGAGCAGCAAGGGGAAGTTCTCATACTTCCAGATGCGGCGCTCAATGCCTTCCCAGTTGGTGGCATGTGTGCGGAATATGGGGGTGAACACGCCATACTGCATCCAGCGCAGATAGATCTCAGGATCGTTGGCGCCGGTCTGCTGGTGTCCGCCCAGGTCGTGTCCCCAGTAGCCAAAGCCCACATTTGAGGCTGTCGCGGTGAAATAGGGCTGCCATGCCAGTGTGCCATAGGTCGTGAACGAGTCGCCCGAGAAGCCGATGGGATAGCGATGGCTGCCCAGTCCACCCCAGCGGTGGAAGATCAGAGGGCGGTGGTTAGGACGGTTCAGACGCATGTCGTTGTAGAACACGTGGTTGCACCAGAAGGTCTCGCTCAGTCCATCGACATACTTGCTGGTCAGGTTCTGCTGCCAGTCGAGCCACCAGAAATCGACGCCCTGGTTCTCGCGTGCACGTATGATACTATTGAACATGTGATGGTAGAACTTAGGATCGCTCAGATTCCAGGGCACCACCTTAGTAGCGGCATCCATGCCCATCGAATCGCGAAGCTGCTCGAACATATCTTCATCGGAGTCAACACCATCTGCGGGGTGCAGGTTGAGCGACACCTTCAGACCGTTGTCGTGCATGAACTTGATCAGGCCCTCGGGATCGGGAATAGCCGTACGGTCCCATGTCCAACCAGTCCAGCCCTCGGTATGCCAATCCATGTCGAAGATCATCACGTCCATAGGAATCTGATTCTTCTTCACATCGTTCACAATCTCCATAAACTCTTCGCTGGTATAGCGCTGGTACTTACTGTACCAGTAGCCCAACACATAAAGGGGAGGCATGGGCTGACGACCAGCAATCTTGATATAGTCGCCCAGCGCCTTCTTGTACTGATGGCCATAGCCCAGGAAGTACCAGTCGATGGCCTCCTTATCGACGGGCTGTGCCACCCACTCAATGCCGTCCTGACTCTTGTCGAAGGCAAAAGTGGTGGAGCCATCGCCACGACGGGTGCGGGGCGACTCGTCGATGATGCTCCAGCCTGCCCGAGAGAGCAATCCGTTTTCCATCTCCTGTCGCTTGTTGTCGCCAATCTGTCCGTCGAGCGTACGTGTAGTACCTTTCAGGTTCAACTTGTCGTCCTTGCCTGGATACCATGTCACCTGACGACCGTTCAGTTTGAACTGGATGGTGAGCACCTGGTCATTGGGGCGATTGTCTATCCTTCCACCCATCTTGTAGCGCAGCGTCAGCGCATCGGTGGTGATATACAAATAGCCGTCACGTACCTCTTTAGTATAACGAGGCACTGGCAGACGACGATTGACCACGGCAAAGGTAGCGCGGTCTTCAAACTGCTGTTTTCTACTGTACTGAATACGAATCAATTCGGGAGTAAGCACGGTGAAACGTGCCTCGCCGGCATTAACAATTGCATCGGCGTTTGCCAGAGGGTTCATGCTGTCGGCAGCCATTGCAGGGAGCAGACCAACCAAGAGCAGAATTGCGGTGAAAATCTTTCTCATAATCTAGTGAAACACTTTGGTTCTTAGTTTGTGCAAAGTTCGGCATTTTCCCGCGTATATGGATATAAAATAAGAAATGTATAATAGGTTTTTGATTAATACAAAATATAAGCGCCTGTAAAACAGATGCTTATATTTTTGCCAACAACCGTTTTGTATTACTGTTATATAACGAATATTGGGTTATATTTGGACTAAAAAGGGGTTAAATTTGCATGATGAGGCTCTCAAATTGGTCTCCTTTGTAACGCGAACGGTTCCTGATACGCGTCTTATAGGTGTTCACAGTATGGACAGAAAAGTTCAGGAACTTGGCTATGCTTTCACTGTCACTGACGCCCAAACGTACCAAAGCATAGATACGCATTTCGGTGGTGAGCGAATTTTCCTTCTCTGGTTCCTTCCGGTCTTCCTCGTCAAACAGTTCGTTATAGCGAACCACATAGTCGGGGAACAACGACAAGAACGTGTGATCGAAGGCTTCAAACATATTATCACGCTCGCTGTTCAATGTTGACAGCCTCACCATCATACGCAAATCCTCATACTGCTTAGCCACCAATTTGCGGTCGATGCTCTTGAACAGTTTCTCCAACTTGGTGATATACTCGGCATTGGTGTAGAACGAACGACCTATATAGGCGTTCTTGATCTTACCATCTTCCTGCAGATGGCTGTTGGCCACTTGCAGCTGTTCCAGATTCTCTGCGATGGTCTGTCGAGCCTCTTTCAACTTCTGGTTGTTCTTGCGAATGACCACATAGGCGCCTACCATGATAAACAGCAGCACAAAGAACAGCACCGATGCTGCTATCAACCAGTTGCGCTGACTGCTCAGGGCATCATAGCGGTCCTGCTCAATGATAGGCAGAATGTCGTTGATCTCGACCTTTCTCAAACGAGTATTGAAGAAGTTCACCTCTTCCAGTGCCTGATGCACATAGATGCTGGCACGCTCGTAGTCACCTCTTTTATATATAAAGCGAGCCAGATGATAAAGTGCCGTAATCTCTCGCGTGGCCGACTCATTGTCTGCTATGGCCGAACGGGCAAACAACTGGATGGCCTTATCCTCGTCGTTCAGGTTGAAATAGGCCCAAGCCAATTCAGCAGAAGTGGTAGCCTCCATGCGCAAGTCGCCTTCACACATGCTCAGCACCCTCAGCAACGACTTCTCGGCCTTGGCATATTGGCCCGTACGCATCTGCAGCATACCTGTGTAGGCCCACCACTCTACCGTTCCGACTGGATGCAGCGCGATGATAGAGTCGTTGTATGAATTACAACGGGTGATGTATTTGGTGTAGTAGGGTTCTTCATGGATATAGTCGGCCATGTTGCGCCACAGGTTGCAGTTCAAATCGTAGTATGCCTCCAACTGATTGGCGGGTATAGAGGCCCTGTCAATGGTCTTCATCAAGCCTTCGGCCTCTGTCAGGATGCCAGCAGTTATCAACGTGAAGATGACCGCCTGCTTAGCCTCCAGTATTTTTTCTGCATTATTCATGCGCTGGGCTTCCTGATAGCACAGTTCTGCATAATGATGTGCCGAATCATAGCTAAACACCTTATACTCCAAATAGATGGAATACAACTGTTCGTAATATCGTCCTTCGCGCTTAGATGCTGGCAGAGCGCTTTTCAACTCTTTCACGCGCGTCAGTTTGTGCTGCTGAATCTGGTCATAGCGAGCCAAACTGGCGTCGAGCTTATCGAGCCAAGCCTCTGTTTCTTCGGAATATTCTGCACTTACGGTTTGTGGAAGAGCGAATAATAGTAAGATTAAGCAATAGACGTAATTATTCTTCATTTTTAGTTAGGGTCAAGCGTATTATCTCGATTCGAAAGCAAAGGTAGGTAAAAAAGACTTATGACACAATTTTATTTAATAAAATTAACAAAAAAAGAGATTTGCTCTCCTCGATAGCAATGTTTATCGCCGTGGTTATTAGCAGAACAAATGGTTGGCGAATCGGATTCTCTCGTCATCGACCTGACTACACATCGCTTTAGCTTAAGTTTGGGCCTTTCATTGTTGACCTTTTGAGGCACAGAATCCGCACTTTAAAGCCATGATACTTAAGGTTTTGAATATGGTCCAGGGGCTGGAATGAGCATTTCCAGCCCCTGGAACAGGCCATTCCAAGGGCTGGCTGAGGCGTTTCCAGGGGCTAGAATCACACGTTGCAAGGGCTGGAATCGACTCAAACGCGTAAGTATTGCAGCATGAAAGTGGCACTCTTCAGCGATGAAACCGCCACTTTTTGCCGATGAAACCGCCCTTTTTCAACGTTCGCTCCGATTTCAAGAACACGGGCATGGCAAACACCAGTGCCACCAAAGAGAAGAGCAACCCACAGATGGACCCCATAGCAAAAGAATACCAGAAGTGGTTCTCGTCCTGATCGAAGATGAAAGGCACGAGTCCCAATACCGTAGAGAGAATCGTGAGCAGAATAGGAATGATCTTGTGATGATAGGCACGCAGATAGTGTCGGCCGTTATTGTTATATTCATTCATCAGATAGATGCCGGCATTCACCGTCAGGCCAGAGAGCAGCACCAAGGCGGCAAAGCCTCCAAGCCCGAACTCTATGCCGCCGAAGTGATAGACGAGGAAGGCACCTATCATCGAGATGGGAATCAGCAGAATGATGACCAGGGCCTTGTAGAGGCTTTCAAAGACGATGCTGCAGATGAAGAAGATGATAATGGCCACCAGGCCGAGCAACAGGTATTGCTGATTTTTTTCTTCGTCGAACCTGTATTCATTCTGCAGGCAACGGAAGCCGACAGGCATCATCGCATTGAGTTCGTCGGTATATTGGCGAATGACGCGATACGTGTAGTTGTAAGAGCCCAGCACATTGAAGGCCAGCGTGATGACATACTCCTGGTTTTCGCGCTTAATGCTCTTCTTGGCTTCTCGCTGCGAGATGTTCATGAAGTCGGGCAGGCGCACCTCGCGGTCGTTCAGTCTCAGAAACGAGTTTTCCATCTGCCATTGGTCGAAACGGCTATATTGATGCGGACGCAACACGATATCTGCATGCCCTTTCCTTCCGACATAGGACTCTGAGAGGATGCTGGCCATCTGACCATAGACCTCGTTGACATTCACGCCATAGGCTGTCAGCTTCTCGCGGTCGTAATCCATGTATAGTTCTTGCTCCTGCTCTTCCTCGCCGACATTTCTGATGACGAGGTCCACGACACGCGGGTTCTCCTTCATCTTTTTCTGCATCAGCTCTGCATAGTGGTATAGCTGATCATAATCATAGCCTGCTATCACGATTTGCTGCGAGCGATACTGCAGATTGAGCGAATTGCTGAAGCCACGCTGACTCACACCATGGGTGGCCCAGTCTGCACCACCGATAGAGACCAGCTTGCCAATGGTCTTGTTTTCCAGTTTATAGGGGAAACTGGTCTTCTGTGCCTCCGCCGTAAACTCTACCATGATCTGAGCACCGCCATCATGAACGTAGGTTTCAAAATGCCTGATCTCTTTGAACTTCGAGAGGAAAGCCTCAACATCGAGCACCTTTTCGTTCAGCTGTGCCGCCGTGCCGCCTACGGGCATCCTGCCGCTAATGTAGAGCTTCAGCTCGGGTTCTTTCCGTTCATAATGGTTGCTGGCCACCGTGTCTAAAAACAGGCTGAGCGTCCAACCGAAGAGTCCGAAGAAGGCCAGCATCACAGGCCACCTGTAGATTCGATGCTGTGCGATGCCCATATACCGCCGATAGAAACGGTTCCACAAGAGCATCAACCGAAGGTTTCGAGGTTTTCCCGTTTTACGGCACGAGTAGTTCATCTGCGTCACCATGGCCGGCACAAACAGTGCCGACACCAACAGCGCCACGGCCAGATTCACAATGATCATCCACGAGAAATCGTAGAGCGAATCTCTCATCGAGTCGGGCAACCAAAAGACAATGATCAGGGAGCCTATCGTGGTGAGCATCGCTGCCATAATCCCCGTGAAAGCTCGATGGTCACGATGATAGCTGTAATGATCGACCATCACGATCGTGGAGTCAATGATCAGTCCGAGCGAGATGGTGACACCCGCCATGGAGAAGGGTTCCAGACGCATGTCGAACAGAGCATAGCATATCACGGCCATCAACAGATTGGCCGTCAGCGATACGGTCACGATAAACAGGTATTTCCAATCGCGCTTGCACAAGAACACGAACAACAACAGGATGAGCAACGAAATGGCGCTACGTCTGATCAGCACTTGGAAATCGGCGAATCGCTCTTTCGCACGGTCGGTATCGCAGGTGTAAAACAGCTCATGCCCGTTAATCTCACCGGAACTGTCAATGATGCTCTTGGCTTCTTTCGCAACGGTATTAATATTGGCGCCCTCTTCGGCATAGACACTCAGATAGACCGTGTTCATGCCGTTGACGCGATAGAAATAGTGCGGCACCTTCTCCTTAAACGAGCAGGTGGCCAGATTGTTCAGATAGATGATCTTGTCGGCTACGGTCGCCACCGGTATCGACTCGAAGTCGATCTTGTCGCCATCCACCCTCAGAAAGAGCGTGATACGCGACTGCTGCCCGTCGGCATCATGCCTGTATGCATCGCCCACAACTGTTTCTCTGCCGAGATACGACCTGATGGCGTCTGCCAGATCTCCGGCCGTGATGCCATAGTTCGACAGCAGGTCGGCATCATAGGCCACCTCCATCTCTAAGTCCGTGCCGCCACTCACATCAACAGTCCTCACGCCGGCAACCCGCATCAGAGAGGGTTTCACCTGGCGTTCCACGAGTTGGCGTATCTCCCTGTCGGGCATGTCGGCATTGATATGATAGGTCAGGATGGGCCGGTCGTCGTCGCCCGAAGAGCGGGTGACGACATCACCTCCCTCAAGCTGCGGATAGCTGACACCCTGCGGCAGCTTGTCTCGCAGTTGTCTGAGCAGCGAGGCCACCTCGAATTTCACGCTCGACACAGAGGCTTCGGGCTTCAGCCTGATCTCCACCCTCCCATGACCGAAATTAGATTCTGAGCTGACACTGGCCACACCGTTGACCATCCCCACGACACCTTCTATCCTGGAGGTGACCTCCTGTTCCAGCACCTTGGCCGATGCGCCATTCCACCCGTAGGAAACCGTCAGCGTGCGCCCTTGCCGAGGACGAGGCTGGTCGCTGACATCCAGTCGTGGGATGAGTGCTGCACCCACAATCATGAGCACACACATGGCAAGAAGGATGGAGAAAGCGTGCTTCATTTCTTCTTTCGGTCTTTAAGATGATAGATGACGTAGTATTCCAGTGGAACGATGAACAGGCTCACCAGTGTTCCCACGACCATTCCCACGGTCAGCGTCAGCGACAACGGAAACTGCAAGGCTGACCCCATGTCGCCACGATGCAGGAATGGCACCAAGGCCAGAATCGTGGTGAGCGAGGTCATCACGATGGGTTTCAGTCGGCGATGGCCTGCCTCTACGACGGCATGGAGCAAGGTGTGGCCTGAGCGATAGAGGCGGTTCATCGTGTCAACCTTCAAAATGGAGTCGTTGATCACGATACCGCTCATCACCACCAGTCCTGTCATTGACATGATGTTGAGCGACTCGCCACAGGCAAACAGCACCAGCATCACCACGCTCACATCAAGAACAATCTCGGAGATAATGATAAAGGGCTGCAACAAACTCTCAAACTGGGCGGCCATGATGAAAAAGAGCAGCAGCAACGACACCAGCAGCACCACCGTCAGCTCGCCAATCATCTGGCGCGACTCGAAATAGTTGCCGCGATAGTTGACGGCCACCTTGCTGTCCTTGTCGCGACTGATGCCATTGCAATGATCCATCACCTGTCTCACCGTTTGATCGTCGGCATGATCAATATGGACAGGATAATACTCACCGTCAAGACTGGCATGCAGCCGCTTGTAGTTCTCCACTCTTCTCTCCTTGACAAGATAAGCTATCGGCACCTCCACCTGCTCACTGTTCGTGATGGTCGATTGCATCACCACGTCTGCCAGTCTGCCGTCTTGTCCCACCACGATGGGCACCATCTGTGTGCCGATAGAGATCTCGTGCACCTTGTTGCCACCCAACAGTTGGCGCAGTCGTCCATACAGTTGCTGATAGCTGACGTGATAGAATGCCAGCTGCTCCAGGTCAGCCACATACTGCAAGTTTTCTTCCACGGCCACCGGCTGTATGCCGACATCGGGGAACGTGCGGTGCAGGTCCACGGTCATCTCGCGCGCCAAAGCCACTGAAGGTCTGCCGCCCTCTGCATGCTGCAGCCTGATCTCCAGGTCGGGTCTGTCGGTCTGGAAGATAGCATCATACACATTGCCAGCCACCTTATATTCCACCTTTGCCTTCGGGTAGTGCTTGGCCAGATATTGACTCATGGCCGTCTGTGCCGAGTCGAGCGACACCTTGCTGGCTGTCTTGACATAGACAATGGCTTCACTGCCCGTGATATCCTCGGTATGCGACAGCACAAACTCCTGCGTGCCCGTCATGGCTGTCGCTGTCAGCACACTTTGCCGGACAACCGCAAGCACCTCTCCCGTACGTCTGGCATTTTCTTGTCCTGATATGCCTGCATTCCAATCAATCACCATCAGGGCATCGCTATGGTCAACAGATGGCATGCGTTCTTTTTTCATGAAGGGGAAGAGCGCCACGATCAACATCACTGCAAGGACGAAGAACGACAGGCACAACTTGCCGTGCCTCATGGTCCACTGACTCGCAGGCACATACCACCTCATGAGCAGTCGCTCACCAGGTGTCACTCTGCTCATGCCACGAAGTCCTTTTCTCAGGTAAAGCTGATGGAAATAGACTGGAATCACCAATGCTGCCACCAGCAGCGAGGCCATCAGCGCTATGGTCACGCCCATGGCCTGGTCGTAGAAGAGTGCACCCGCCGTGCCGTTCAGGAAAATCAGTGGGATGAACACCGAACAGGTGGTCAGCACCGAGCTCAGCATGGGCACGAACACCTCGCCCGTGCCCTTGACGGCATCCTTCCGCTGCATGATATTGTCAATCACGATGATGGCATTGTCCACCATCATACCGACACCGAGGATCAATCCCGACAGTGAGATAATGTTGATCGTGATGCCAAACAGATAGAAACAAAACAGAGTCAGTATCAGTGACAACGGGATGGAGATCATGATCAGCAGCGGCGTGCGCCATCCACCATTGAACACAAAGAGAATCAGACAGGCGAGCAGCGCACCCAACACGAAGTTCCACTCCAGATTGTTGATGGAGTAAGAGAGCAGTTCGGTCTGGTCACGGTTCACCTCGAGGTTGATCGCTGGATAGTCCTTCCTCAGGTGCATCATGAGTTCTTCCACATGGGCCTTCAGCACGTTCATCTGTGCATCGTTCTGCTTGATGACTGCCAGTGTCACGGCATCCTTTCCGTTGCTTCTCACGATACCGTTTCGCACGGCGGCCTGCTCCTTCACCTGACAGATATCTTTCAACCGGACCATACGTTGGCCATGCCTCACATACAGGTTCTCAATATCTTCCTTGGTCAGTATCTGAGCATCGAAGTGAACATTGTAGCGATAGATGCCATTGACCACGCTCAGGGCTCCCAGCGTGATGTTGTTGTCACGGATGGTGCGCTCGATGTCTTCTACGCCCATGCCCATGGCCCCAAGTTTCTCCATGTCGGGCACACACTGTAGCTCGACACCCACGGTGCCACTGAAATCCACCATCGCCACCTCGGGTATCTGTTCGAAGCGTTTCAGGATGACATTTCTCACCAGTTTTGACAGCTGTGCCAGCTTTTGCTCTGACGCCTCATCCGCCTCATCGTTTCCGCCCCGGTCATCAGCCATCGTGATATCTACATAGAAGGCAGGTATATCCAGTACGCTGGCCTTGATGATTTTCGGGCGACTCACCTGACGGTCGAATCCGTTCATGGCCCGGTCCACCTTCTCGTTCACGTCGATGAACAGCAGATCCATATCGGCACCAGGTTCAAACGACAGGGTGATGGTGCCTACGTCCATGCGCGACACGCTCTCGATGTCTTTCAGGCCAGCCACCTGCGCCAGCTGTTGGCGCATAGGGCCCACCAGCTGCTGCTCAATCTCCGTCACCGAAGCGCCCGGGTTGGCCATCTGCACCGTGATGCGCGGTATGTCTATCTGCGGCATCATCGAAACAGGAATATGGCGTAGTGCCACGATGCCCACCACCATGACCGCCACTACAATCATGCTCACAGCAATAGGCCGGTTTATCAGTTTTCTCAGCATATCAAGTGCTCCCCCTCTTATTTGTTTTCGCGACTGATGGTCACCTCTGTGTCGTCAGCCAGGTTCAGGTTGCCCGAGACGATCACGCACGAACCCTCGTGCAGAGTGGTCTCCTTCTTTTCACAGCCTGTGATGGCAAACTGCCCCAGATTGCTATACAGCACGTCCACATAGGTCCAGACGGCCCTGTGACTTTGCTTGTCATAGAGGAAAATCACGTGGTAGCCATCGCGCTCCACCACAGCCTCTTTGGGCACCACCAGCATGTCGGGCACGGCATTCTCCACGATGACGCGCACGTTCATGCCGTCCATCATCCCATTGCCGTTGTTCTTCACTCTTGCCGTCACGGTCACCAGTCCTTTCTCGTCAACCATCGGGTTGATGCCTGTCACCGTTCCTATATACTTCTTGTTTTTATCAGCAAAGGGCGACACCACCACCTGCTGGCCCGTCTTCACGAAGTTCAGCTCTGCCTCCAGAATCTTGAATTCCACCTCGAAAAAGGCATCGTCTATGAGCACACAGAACTTTGCACCAGGCTGGTTCTCTCGCGCCTCAAGGTTGGCCACACGTCCGGCAAACGGAGCTCGGAGCTCGCAATCCTTCAGTTGTTTCTGTGAGGCCTGCAACTGATACTTCGCTGTATAATAGCCCGAGATGACCTCTGCACGCTTCAGCACCTCGGCAGGGACTTTTTCCAGATTCCCGTCATAACCCAGTCCGATCAGCTTGTCTTGCAGTTCTACGCGCGACCGCTCCATGTCGTGCTTCGTCTTTTCCAGTTCTGCCTGGTATGTCCGAGTGTCGGCCACACAGAGCAGTGTGCCCTTGCCCACCATCTGTCCATTCTTCACGCACACCCGCTGCACCAGTGAGCCTGGCTGCGGACATACCAGCTCTGCCTTTTGGGCTGCCACCAGCTTTCCGTTGCAGAGCAGTTGTTTTTGGAACACCTGCCGTTGCAGTGTGATGGTGTCCACCTCGGCCACCATCTGTTCCATGGCAGCCATGTCCTCGTTGTTCTCTTTCTCCTTTTCGGTTTTGCAGGCTGCCAGCGACAGCAGTGCCAGAGCCGCCATGACGGCTTTTACGCGATAGTTTCTCATGTTATTTCTTAGATAGTTTTTCGTAATCCACAATGATTTCGCGGCCATTTCTCCAGTCATAGAGGGTCGTTTTCTGAAGTGCATAGTATTTCGACCAGAACTTAAACAGCTGACTGATGTATTGCGACTTGGCCGACTCCAGTTCCTGTTGTGCCGTGTTCAGGTCGGTCACCGAGATGGTGCCCGTCTCAAACCGCTTCTTCGTGATCTCATAGCGCTCTCCGGCTATCTCCTCAGCACGGGCTGCATTGCGGCACTGCAAGGGCAGCGTGTTGAAGTCTGCAACATCGCGTTTCAGGTCTTGCACATAATCAAGATGGGCCTGCTCGTTCTTCGTCTTGATGACATCCAGCTCGGCCTGTGCCATCTTCACTCGGCCTTTGCTCATGCCCCAGTCAAAGATGGGCATAGACAGGGTGACACCCACCACCTCGTTGTCCTGCAGATGCGAATAGGCGCCGCGGAAGTCGGAGGCCGACTGTCTGAAGCCCACATCGCCCGTGAGCGTCATCTGCAACCCGCGGGCTGACTTTGCCCGTGCCAACGACATCTCTGCGTTGAGTTCCTGCAACTTCATCTCGCCATTGTGCGACGAGTTCTGCAAAGCTTTCTGCACCACATCGTCGGGCACCAACAGCAGCTCAGGCACATTTCGTGGCGAGAGCAGCACGGCATCCTCATAGTTGACAAGGCGCAGATAGGAGAAGAGCCTATACAAGGCATTGTCAAGGGTCAGCTTGTTTGACGTCTGTGCCACGCGTGCATTCACCAGCGACAGCTCCATCTGGAGCATCTCACTGCGGGTGGTGGTGCCAAGCTCCAGTCTGCGCTGGGCCATCTCCAACAGTTGTTCGCGGTCTTCCACCGTGGTCACACTCTGTCGATACTCCGATTGTGCCGACAGCACGTTGAAGAACAGTGCCGTTGCCGTCATGGCGACATCCTGCATGGCAGCAGTATAGGTCTTCTGTGCAATCTCAAACTCAAGCGGAGCCGTCTTCTTCTCCCATTTCGATGCGTTGTAGGCAAACAGCGGCTGCGAGTAAGACACCTCCAGCGGTTGTGTGTTGATGGTGTTCAGGTTGTAGTCGAACTGCCGCAGGTGGTAGAGATAGGACTTCAACGAGACTACGCCTCCCGTCTCCACAATCTTCTGGTCGAGCGACAGCGTGACGCTGTTCGTCATCGAGTTCTCATCGACATAGGCCTGCTGTCCTGTCTCGTAATTGCGCACGCCTACCAGCGAATGGTCGAATCCCAACAGGTTGGCAGACAGGTTGACCGATGGTTTCAGGTCGGCCTTGAAAGACCTGTAGGTCCAGTAGCTGGACATAAACGAGAGCTTGGCCACCTGAGCATCGAACGAGTTCTCCTGCGCAATACGTATCACGTCATTGAGTGTCAACTGCTGAGCATGCCCCACAGCCGACAGCAAGAATGCCGCCGTTGTTATGGCTAATCTGATTTTCTCTTTCATTGCGGTTTTTAATGATTGGTATTGATTGTCAGGACGACAGCTGCGCCCTTTTCTCCTTACTTACTACTTAGTGTCAGTCCGCATTCTCGTCACTGTTCGCGGCAAAGACAAGACCTGCGGACTTTTCACGACACAAAGATATAAAAAATGACACATATCGATGCCACATCTCTTATCATTTTATAAAACTTTGACATATCTACACTCATCATCTCATTTTACCACCAGACTTGCCGCCCTTCTTCATAAGAAAAGAAGGGGAAAAATTCTTGCTTTCATTATTTTAAAGAGACCTTATATCTAAACAAACATCCATAATTATCTACACCATACAAGAATTCGGACTTCTCGTCGTATGCAATAGCACGAAGAACCTCATTTATCACAAAACTGCGAAGAACCTTCCCCTCCCAATCACTCACCACTACAGTAGAATGATATGGTATATGCTCATTTACTTCTATCTCCATCATTTCTTTAATAGTCATATCTGACTTCAGTTGAAAAATATAGTTATCCGTCACACTCGCATTGATATTGAAGGCTTTCAAAGATTCTGCGACTAAAGAAGCATCCTTTATCGTAGTAAAATAATCAAAGTTATACGACTCCTTGACCTTTACGCCTGTCACTGTTTGTTTATCCAAATCAACAATATCGATCAAGTCAATAAAACGATGTACCAGCACGCACTTTGCCAAGTCAGGCCGAACTTCAATATCCCCCGCATACGCAGCAGATAAGATATCATAATCATCTATAGGCAGTATCTTGGGATAAAGATCATATACCGTCTCTTCACCTTGTTTGTTGAAGCCAATACTTGGGGTGAAATAAATATGGTCTCTTGAATCATGATAGGACAACTCTTTATAGAATGCATAGTCCTTTTCGGATTTCTGTATAACATGATATTCATAGCCACAGATACTACTCGGACGCTTAATAACTTTCTTAACGACTGTACGCCCTTTTTTAAATGACAGTTCCAAATCTACGACCTTGGTTATGCTAGAACCTCCGTCGGCTATATACAGTTCTGGGCCTCTCTTTGTGTCTCTAGCATGCACATCATAAGGCATATCAACAAAATCATTCCTACTACGACCAAACTCGCCGAAACTCACAACGCAAGTATCATATTCCGGACGACACACTTCTAAGAAATGCGAAGATTGACTTGTCAAACCAACCAAATAAGTATTAACAAAAAACAACTTAGAAACTACGCCAAACTGAGTGTTTAGTTTTTCGCCTTTAAGCGTATCCGAAACACCTACATATTCTATTTCTATTAACTCATCAGGGTCATAATATTTGTTATTGCATGCGTAAAAGGCAAGAACAACCAACAAACAAATAATGATATTTTTTCTTTCTTTCATTTTAACTTTATATTTATAGCAGAACCCACGATTTATGGGCTCTGCAATTCAGGTTATTTAATTTCATAACACTTACTTGAAGCCGTTCCGGGAATACGACCACCTCGTGTCTTTCCACATGTGTACATTATTCCTTGAAAATTTTCAGTCTCTTTATTTTGCTATCATTTTCGTTTGTCAGCACGTATTCTGTACCGGCTGAAGATAATATTTTCTCGTATTTATAACACTTTTGCATGCCATCTCCACTTACGAAAATACTATCATCACGGAGGCAATAATTATATCGTTCGCCCTGTAAGAGAATAATCTCATTGTCTTTTATTTGAAATCTTTCAATCTTTGCTATATCATCTTTCATATCCTCAAATGATACAGAATCTTGGAATTCAATACTAACAACGTTATAATTACCGTCTTCTAAACTACTCGTTTTTTGGCATGATATGAAAAATGCGAAGGAAATGCACACCATAGAAATTGTAACAGTTGTTTTTCTCATAAGAATCTCTTTAATAAATGTGTTCATAACTATTTAATTGTGTATATTGCTAATATTGGGTTTGTATTTGATTTAAAATTGGGCATCATTCTTCTTATAGCCTCCTTATTTTGACTATCTGGCAACATCATGCATATCATGAGTTCGTTATTCAGATACATCATATGCCCATAAAGTTCCTTATCATTAATGATATCTTCTTGGCGCGAGATGTCATATTGCTTTTTATTAATCTTATCATAAATCGTTGTTATTGTACTTTCCATATTAGAAGAAGAAAACATCAGCCACTTGCGATTTTCAAAATAAGAATATTTCGTATAGACTTCACCCTGATGCTTTTCGTAATCTGATAGTGGGTCGCTAGCTAATTGTGAAGGAATGGAGAATCCATAATCTATGTGATATTGTGTTTTTACAGAATCACCATGAACCAGATAAATATTGTCTTTATCTTCTCCCCCCATTAAACCAACACTGTCTCTGCCTATATGAATCAAATAGTCTGGATATATTCCTCCACTTCTGAAATCATCAGAAATAGAAACTAAATGCTTTTTATATCTGCCAAGACTATCACAAAGCCAAAGGCCTCGTCGTGCATTTTCGATATAATCCGGGGTGTACATCAAATAATCGCCATTTGACATCACTGTAAAGTCCCTAACAACGTCTTCACATTTAATATCACGCAGATAATCGCCATCCTTTGAAAAAACAACAAATCGATTCGTCATGGCATCCAAGATTATAATTTCGCCTGTTGTCTGCGAAACATCCATATTACTAATTGAAACATACTCATTTCTAGCTCGACCTTTACAATCAATTTTTCTAATGAGTTTCCCTTCCATACTAAAGCAATAGATTACACCAGCATGTTTATCACAGGCAAATAGATTCTTATCAAAAACTTTCAGTTCGTCAATAAATCCTATTAAGCAAGAGTCGTCTAGTTGTATAAAAGAAACGGTATCAATCATCTGGGACACTCTGAATGGAGTATTTTTGCTCATATTAAATTCAACATTTAAAACAAGTGCCTCTGTATCTATATCTCTGCTTGCACATGAGAAAAACAGATATGACATCGTCACTAATGAAATTACAAATAATGTATTTCTGGTTTTTCTAAAGGTGTTATTATACATATATAACTGATCTTTCGCAAGTGAACATTCATTCATCAAGCGATTAATTTATACATTTGGTAGAGTTTATGGAACTTAGGATTGGCATCAATAACAGGATACAGACGACTATCGATAGTCCTAACAACACCACATTCTTATAAAAGGACTCAGCTGGCGTAAAGTGTATCACTTCGCCAAAGCAACCACACGACTCTATCTGACCATAAAGGCTCACCACATTAACATACGTGATATAGGTAAAATAGCACATCACTGGCAAATACAGCCAGTCATTTACTGTATAAGCAAATGAGCGGAGGCCAATCCACTTAAATATACTTGATAAAACAAAGATAGTACCAACGAACTTCAAAAGAAATTCATTGACGCAATTAGGAACATTTGCTACTATATTCTTCATGAGAATACTTGGTTAAAGTATTATTGGTCTTTAGTCGTTGCAAAGATATCACATTATTTTGACATTTTCATATCGAATAACGGTTTGTATTAATGGTTTTCTGATAATACAAAATATAAGTAAATGATTATCTGCTACTTACATTTTTCAGTCAACAAGAAATGTATTACCGAAAATACTTCATTTATCTCCATTTTCGACATTTAATCTCCTCCATAATCTTTCAAAATTCAATTTACCACTATGTTTTTCACGCCCAGCACAACTTTGAAGTTATTATTTCTATAATAGCCACCTTTACAAAGATTTCAAAAACAAATCTGGTTCTTCACAGGAATGGCGTGATACCGGCATTCCTGTGAAGAACCCTCTTTTTTTTGATAAAAATGTGCACTATATCATGTTAAAGTCTGTCATATCAAAGCCTACTTGAAGAATATTTCGTAACTTCGCAACCAAATTATCCATAGGATTGTATCATCCACGTGATCACTCATTTGGAAATAATAATATAACCATTTAACATTAAAGACCAACAAAATGAAAACCCTGAAAATCTTCGCAATCCTCACCCTATCGATGCTGACGGCAACCCTTCAAGCACAAGAAAAAGAAAAGCCCCTGTCGCCCAAAGGCACACAAGTCATCGCCCACCGCGGCCACTGGGATGTCGACGGGTCTGCACAGAACTCACGCCGCTCGCTGCAGCTCGCCCTCGACATGGACATCTACGGCAGCGAGATAGACATCTGGCTGACACGCGACGGCCACCTCTTCGTCAACCACGATGCCAGCTACGACGGTGTCACCCTGCAGGATGCCACGGCCGACGAGTGTCGCGCCCTCATTCTGAAGAATGGCGAACACATGCCCGAACTGAAAGATATGCTTGCCCTGCTGAAGAAGAGCACCACCTCGACGAAGCTCATCATCGAAATCAAGGAATGCCGCACGCTACAGCAGAACCTCGAGTCGGCGCGACAGATCGTGAAGGCCGTGCGCAAGGCCGGCATGCAAAAGAAGGTGGAGTATATCTCTTTCTCCCTGGCCGCCTGCGTAGAGATAGCACGCCTCGACCCGACGGCCCGTGTAGCCTTCCTCAGCGGATGGATAACGCCGAAAGAACTCCACAAGCTGGGCATCACCGGTCTGGACTACCACCTCGCCGTCTTCCAAGAGCATCCGGAATGGGTGAAGGAGGCTCATGAGCTGGGTATGTACACAAACGTATGGACGATTAACAATGACGAGCATTTCCGTGAGTTTCGCGACATGGGCATCGACTACATCACCACCAACAACCCCAAGGGTGCCGTGAACGTCGTCAGCCAATAGCCAACAGCTAGTTTGATCATGGGGACGGTTCTGGTGATCTGTTGATCAATAGAACCATCCCCAGGGTTCTTCCTTCTTCCTATATCTTAGATCAACACTATTTCAACATACCGGCATATAACTTTCCACTTGCCACATCTATCGCATACATTTTATGGTGTGAATCATCGTATGCAATATTAGAAATGTTTTTGTCTATACAATAAGCAAACTGGCAGTTGCCATCCCAATCATATCCACACAACTTCAAGCCTTTGTTTTCCCTTCCGCTGTCTTCATCACGGTTGATCTCGTCAAGGGTTTTGCCACTCTCCAAGACAACAAAGATTTCGCTAGCTGCGCAAGCAGACACGTTGTAGAGCCTAATCTTTTCATGAGCATTAGACTCTGTTATCTCCTTCTCCAGGAATTCATACGTGTAGCTATCAGGATTAACAATACCCAATGATTGCTTTTTGCTGAGATCAAAAATCGTTGTTATATCGATATTGCTATTCACGCTGGCTACATGAAGACCGTCTGGCGACACAATCAACATTTGATCATAATCTGCATCTGTACTTTGCGGGAAGTCTTTGGGTTTTACTATATCGGGGTAAACATCCCATATCTTCTCTTCGTCGTCTATGAGACAGAATTCTGGCGGGTAGAACAAATTGTCTCTAGGGTCATCGTAACTGACTCGCTTGTATATGAAACGTTTCTGACCAGGCAAATAGAACGTGCTATGAAAAACACTTCTGTTCTGTCCTTTAATGACACTTTTCACTACACACTTCTTCGTGGCAACAGACCGCCTTAGGTCTATAACCTTTGTGCATGCCCCATCTTTCACAAATAGCAGCGGCAGTCCCTTTTCGTCTCGCAGACAATATATTTGACCTTCGAAGAATGGGAAGTTGCCAAACTCGTTGAGTGCATGCCCCAATTGGCCAAAGACGGCAAGTTCTTTTTCGGTCGAAGTATCCAGCACCCTAAAAAGGGCATCCTTATCCCTTTGGGCTAAAATCAGATAACGATCTATGCAAAGTAGTTTATATACATCTGCATTCAGAGATTGCATTTCGCTTAACTGAAGCGTATCACTGGTGGTTCTTACATCTTTATCTCTTCGGATGTCAGGATTGTAAAACCTGTGCGACAGGTCGCATGAACATAAGGCTATGCACAATGCCACAGTAAACAATATATTTTTCATATCTAGCATAAGGAAGGGGACCCCATAGCCCCTCCCGATTAATTAATCACGCTTTATTTTAATACACCTTGAACTTTGTGAATGTCGGTCTACACGTTCTACTACGTCACAATCTTTGAGAAGATATTTCCTAGTTATCGTAATGTTTTGCATAAATAATATTTCACTATAAAGGGATTCCCATCTGGGTTGATATTTTTAAACTTCTTTCTAATGTTATTTACTTGCTGAGGATAACGCTTTTCAAAATCCATAGACTCAACTCCACCTTTCCAAGGATAATAAACAGATTGTGCCTGCACTGATGTATAAATTGCATCGTCTGTCATGTCAACAACATGTCCGAACTCGAAAAGATAATCACCACAATACGTATCTAACCTATAGGTTTGAGTGTTGTTTTCTTTTTTATTCTGGACCGTAAGATAATAACATCCCTGATACAGGTAATAAAACATAATATAATTATCCGTTTCCCTAAAATCACTGATGTTCATTACATACTTGTTTGAAATCTCAAACATACGCTGCCAATCAGAATAGTCTTCAGCCGTTAAGTGATGAGGATTCGCTTCGCCACAATCCAACATAAACGACAAAGACGGCTTAGAGCTGATGCCGTTTAATCGATAGACTTCCCTACCTGAGTTCGAAAAGAAATACAAGTTGTTTTCATGTTCGGAAAATGTAGCAATATCACTATTATAAATACCTTCCAGATTGGGATTTATATCAACGTATGAATTTAGGATTTTGAAATCCTTATCCATAACCCACAAGTTATGAAACGCTTTTCCATCCTCACTGCAATTTCCCATAAATCCCACATATCCGCCATTGTAAGAAACAATTCGTCGGAAAGGCATTGGAAGAGTTATAACCTCAAGCAATTTGGTACCAGCAGCATTATATTTCAGTATTTTCTTATCAAGCCCACACAATATGTTGATACAGCCATCTTGCTTATCAACAAAAATATCGTCTATCTCAATATATTCATTAGCAGCATGTCCTACATTAGATATTTTTGAGAGAAATTGTCCTGTATGAGAAAACACATAAACAGCTTTGCTCTTTTGATCCATCACATACAGAAGAGTATCAGATTCTACAACCTTATCAATTTTTTGAATCCACGAATCAGTACCTTGTAGAGAGATGATGTCAACACTATCAATAATATCCTTGTCTGTTAACGACTTAACATTATTCAGATTTGCATACACAACATTAGAAACCATTTCGCCTTCTGCGCATGACTCGAATAGACACACACAGCTGGACAAAAAGAGTCCTATGACCTTACAAAAGATATTCTTAAATACCATCATACAAATTATTATTCATAAATTCTCATTTCATTAATGCCAAAATGACTTTGGACAATTTCTTGGTTGGCACAAGTATACTTGATATGTCATTTTACGCTAAAGAAGATTACTGCCGGGAGTTTTGTCTTTCCATCGTATATTCTCTGCAGTTGCTCAGGCACTCTGTTATAACCGTAATCATACATTTCTTTGCTAAAAGGTTCACCAGTATCGAACACAAGTGAAATAATTTGGTTTTCATTCACAAAGAAATTATAAAGACCGCTGAAGCCATCTATCAAGGCAGTACTTGTGATGCTTTTCTTACTTTTTTTGTTATACAGCCAATAAGTACAGACAGATTGATACGTATATCTTAAAAGAACCAGGTTTTCTGTTTCTTGATAGTAATCGAGTCCTCTCACCCCTTTATATGCACTTATCTCCTTAGGGGTATGTTTGCCGACAACAAGAGTGGGTTCTTCGTCCATAATGAACCTGCCATTAAAATCGAACTTTACGACTTTCTCAAGGCTATCACCTTTAAACACCAGCACCGAGTCTGACAACAACGGTATATGGGACAATCTATCACCGTTAGCATAAAACGTTTGCTGTGAGGCAACATAAGTATAGACGTCTTCACGCTGCAGCAGCTCCCGTTCTACATAATTATATTTATCACACTTCACCAAGACAGAGTTGCTTTCATTTTTATTAATATTAAAGTCGAACATGTATTCCTTATTCGACAGCATTCCAAAATCTTCCGGATGGAGATACGCAACATCAACAACCTTATCAACTTTACCAGAATCGTTAAAGATGATTATCTTATAGGCATTACTGTCAAAAACGTGAAGACGACGATGGTCATCGACGAAAAAGTCTGCAGGTCCGTCTATGTACTCGTTCTTTGCTCTTCCCCTTTCGCCTGCACGAAACAAGAACTTACCTGAAGTATCAAAAACATATATCGTCTTATCAAATTCCGAGTCCATGACATAGATTCTGCCGTTCTTAACAACAATCTTTGTGGCTTCATGCAACTCCATCCCACTCGGCAACGATAATTCGCGAACAGAATCTACGGTGTACTGATTCTGTCTTAACCCTTCATTGTCTGCATCTGGCTTGAGTCTTACGACCTCCCTTTTATAGTCACCAAGTGCGTTAAACATAGACTGAGAGCACGAAATATAACACAAGGATGCAAATGCCACAAGACAGCATGTCATGCTTTTTTTTAAACAAATCTTATTCATCTTTCAAATAGATTTATATATTTCAGCGACTAAAGAAGTCATCACTTTGTAGTCATGTGACGACTTCTTTAGTGATTAATATATATGAATTGCACGTTCGTGCCCACACCTGCGATGGCGAAGGCTGCACAAAGCGCAATGGCTTTCTTCCTGCTTTTGATTTTCATTGTTTTTTAATTATTTATTAACGGAACGAACTTGTCGTTCCCTAACTTACTGTACAACATTGACTTTTCACTTCCACTTCACCAATTACAGAACTGCAACTGACAGATAACAAATCTCCATCATCAGGAACAAGCAAGCCTGCTTCATCATTGGTAATTACTGGTTTTGAACTATCAACGTCCACAAACAGGACACAACCTGTCTGGTTGGTATCAATTGCCCTGCCACAACACATCAACATTAAAGCGAGCAACGCAATTCCAAAATTATACAATACTTTCATACTGTCTATTGTTAAATATATGTATGGTAAAAGTTTATAGCGCTAACTGCAACGGGGAGTTTCCCCGAAACAGCACAATCGATAGTTTCATGGTAATGGCTTATATTTAAGAATTACGTGTTGATCGGTTTCCTTTGCTGGCTGGCTAACGAATGTATATTTCACGTTTTCGTTGTCCAGAAATCCGCCCATATCTTCATCGTGGTAATAAATAAATTCGCCTATCAACGAGCCATGGACACCAACTTTAGGAAGAATATAGCTCTGACACCCATCTGCAATCACTTTGTGATTATTCCTGTCTATTAAGCATACCCGAAGTGAAATAGCATAGGAATATGTCACCATCATGATGCTATCTGTGACCACTACCTTTGCGATTTTGGGGAAAGGATATTCAAACAGCTCTTCTTTTTCTAATTTCGACTTTGTCATTCTTTCCATTGTTTCACGCTCGTTGGGATATGACAGATGGATAAGATTCTTTATTTCATTGCCATTGATAGCAAAGATTGTTGAGTAAGGCTCGGGAGTAAACAGAAGACCAGCGTCCGTCTTATGGAAAATGGTGGATTCACCATACACCCAAGCTCGTGTTTCGGGAATATCCATAAGCAATGTCATCGTGTCACCTTGCAACACGTCCAACTTGTGCAGGTAGTAAGAATAGAGATATATGCGCCCGTCAACAACTGCAAGACGCTCATAATCGCCCTGAGTTTCTATGGAACGAGAGAACTGGAAATCAGGTGTCAGCTCTATGATTTTCTCTGGATCACAGAGAAGATATATCTTTCCACTTACAGAATCCACATCAAAGTCCTTGATTCTCGCATACTCATTTCTGCTCCTACCTTCCTTTTCATAACAATTCTTCTGTCTGCCGTCTTGAAGATCAAACAGATACACGCCACGGTCGCCAAGAAGGAACACAGAATCTCCGCTATTAACCATCTTATGCACCAGTCCCAAGAAAACTGTTGAGTCGAGTGGAATAGCTGTCGCCTCTTTAGAGATATCGGAGACCTTTATGCTGTCATTTCTCTCTCCGACCATATAAGTGTTTAATGCACCTGCTGTAATATCTCGCCTTTCCTTATTACCACAGGAATAAGACAAAAAAAGTATGACACCACATAACGAATAGAGAAGTGCCTCATTCAATTTATTCATAAAAACAACTCTTTTTAAAATTTTATTATATCTTTAAGGACATCCAACCTTTCATAATTTAAGCATCTAAACGAAGTTTGCTTGGACAAGCATATTTGTATATGCGCTCTTCCTCACCACAAGATGTGAAGATATACAGACTATTTCCATATATAAAAAAGGAGGTTGCCTGAAATGGCACACTAACTTTCAGCAAGGGGGTGCCTTCCCAATCAAAAAATAAGATTGAGGAGTTGTGAACTTTCTCAAACCATTCATCTTTATAAGGTTTTTCATAATACACCACGCCAAAATAATTTTGATAAGCTCGCATAGAACCGCAATATGAATACCAATCACGTTTAGACGTTTCATCCACATGACTATAGCTCTCCAATTCAGGCTTCAAACTAAGCGTAACGTTCTTTGGCGATGATAATGAGTAAAGATTGATTTGAGGCAGATGAAGATAAGCCTCAACAGCCATCATCTTCTCTGCGTTGACAGCTGAAGTTGCTGCTATTGCATTACATTCCTTTTGTGGTATGGCCTCATTTATATTTCCTGGATTAACGTCGCGCTCGACTCCATGAGTCAACATGCTCCTCTTACGCCCAAACATCCTATAACTTTTTATCAAAAAGAAAGAAGAATCATTCAACTGGTAGGCCCAAAGGAATTTATGGTCAGAAGAAAGAACTTCATTTGTATATGACAACTGACCAGTCTCTATTGTTTTCGTAAGATTAACACTGTAGATGGAAGACTTATTTGAATCGTCAAACGAACAATATAATGAGTCATCCTTTATGAAATCCATTTCGGAACCTGGCAAATCCAATAGTTCTCCTTTAGCATTTCCGTTGCGAAGAATGTTACCCAAAGGACGTAGTGTATTCAAAGAATATAAATGCCAAAAATAATCCGCCCGGTAAAACTTGCAAATCAGAACACTATCAACATTGAACACATCAACACACCCAGGAATCTCTATATTCAAAGGCTGAACTTCTGGCAATGATAGCTGCTCTGGGAATTCTGACACATATACTATACTATCACATACCACATAACTATCCTGATTATTCTTTTGGGTGGAGCAACCACCCAAAAGAACTGTCAGAAGAAACAAATAACATACTTTTTCCATTCCTAACTCTCTAAATGTGCATAACAAAAATCATACTATGCAACTCAATCTTTTAATGTGCATACCTGTATGATAGGATTTCTATGTTTTGCAAGACGCAGCATCTCTTCTTTTTCCTCAGCAGTGACGACAATCTTTGTAGAAGGTTTCGAATACAATTCCATAAGACACGAGAGATAATCGGTCCATTTCTCTGAACATTTCCCTTCTGCTATTGCTTGTTTTATTTCTTTCGCCATCGTTTTTGAGAGATCCACATCTACTGGGACATTTGCATGCTTCTCAAAACTTTGTGGAGAAATTGCGAAAAACACTTCTTTTCCTTTTAGATACCTTGGACTGGTATTAATTGATACCCTTCCATATATATCGTTCTCTAAAACATTAGTGCAGAATGTCTTATCGTCATTGATGAATGCCAAAAAGGTCGGAAGTGGAGTACCATCGTTGTTCTTATATTCATACGCAACAACGCTGCGTTTTCCTGATTTCAAATAATTCCACGTAAAGCCAACATCCGTTCTTTCTTCGAGTTTCTCGTGAAATTGCGAATCACCATACCACTCTTGAGGTATGCTTCTTTCTCCAAAGTCAATGTAGAAAATGGGGGTCATTTCATCTGCATTAACTTCATTTACTATAGGCGTTTGAGGTATATGACAGTAAATATGCCCCTTGTCTTTACAGAATACGTTACTTAAAGCATTAAAGAATTGTTTCTTGTATGGAGCAAACTTATTGAGTATTTTTGCATTCTTATCAATTACTACATAATTATAGCCGATACTATCTGGTGATGAGAACTCGTCATACTGCATATATAACAACAGTTTATCCTTATCTAATATCTCGAAACTATTGATATACCAAGGTAAATGGATGCTTTCAACGTACTCACCATCTTCTGTATAATATTTTAGGCATTTTCTTGCATTATCATAGACAACCACTTGATGATTCTGCCCATCATATGCCATGTATAGAGGCTCCACATATTCATTTTCTGCATGTCCTGCCTGTCCAATGGTATTTAGAAACTTTCCTTCAGCCGAAAATTTCAAAACACATCGTGAACGATGATCAAAAACGAGTATATCACCTTTCTCTGTTATTTCCATCTTCTCAATATCTCCAATAACCGATTGACTCGTTTCCTCCAATGGAATATACTTCACCGAAGAGAAAAGATCTGAAAAAAGCATTGCCTTATATGGTTGGGTATGTCTTAAATCTACCTTCTCTAATTGATCAAAATCGACACCAGGGTTAGTAAAGCCATTCAGTGTTTCATTGTTTAGACTGCAAGAAACAAGAAACACAATACTAAAAAAGAAAACAATTATCTTATTCATAAATGAGGTTTTTAGTTTAATCAGAGTTTCCCTAAAAGAAAGCAATGATTGAAAATTTAGTTTTGATAAATATTGGAAAGCGCAATGACCTTCTTCCTTCTTTTAATTTTCATTGGTTTTTGGTTTTTTGTTTGGTAAAAGTTTATAGCGCTAACTGCAACGGGGAGTTCCCCCGAAACGATACACATATATAATCGTCAGCAAAGGTAGAAAGAAATATGGCACAACGAACGTTTTCCGTGTTAAAGTATTTTAAAACGAATATACATTCACTTTTTAATCAAAAACATGCAATATTAAGCGCTTTACGGCTAACTTTTTCGTCATCACACCATCATTCTTTTTGTTTGGTTTTATTCTGAGGAAGATAAAGGAGTTTGTCCTTACTACGGCACTGCCAAGGCTCAAACTCCTGAAGCACATTGCTCAGTTCATCCTATAATGCCTTCAACATAAGGCTCACGACACATCATTCCAAAATGTTGTTCCAGTTAATCACCTTACCTTCAGACACAACGTTCAAGATGCGGACATCTGTCACCTTCACAAACGTTTTTGATGAATATTTATCTCCTGCTTGATAAATCAAACTGCCGTTGTTAAATAAGCAATGAAACGGAATACGCTTCTTTACCCCACTTAGATAAACCGTCCATGGCTTCAAAAATTTACTTGCCACTCTGGAAGATCGTACATTAAGTGGAACTGGTAAAGAAAAGAGGTCTTCCGTTTGAACTTCTACTGAGAAATCCAGCGACTTCGCATCTGACTTGATATCTTTTAATTCTGCCACGAAGAAACCAGGTCTATAACCTTCACGCACTTCATCGAAATCATCAGTGGTACCATAATAGTAGCCAGACAATTTTCCTTTCTCATCTTGCTCTATTACCAGATACTGGTCTTCATACAAATCTTCCACCTGGTTGACATACACACCACAGATCTTCTGAGCATTAGCCACAGTTGAAAGCAGCAGCATCGCCGCAAATAATAGTTTTTTCATAATTACAAATAGTTTTTAGTGATTATTGATTAATTGACTGCATTCATTATACATTTTTGTATTCATAGCGATGACCATGCTTCAACAACGAACGGAGATACTTTCTGACCCGTTTCGGTGTGATGACCTTCTCCAGTTTCATGGTCCGCGTGTCAACGACTACACCCTTATTTATTATCTTCTCCAACTCCAGAGAAGCTGCCCCACCCTGCGGATATATTCCACCACTGACATAGACCGACCTAATGTAATCATCAATCATCTGTTGGGTAATGGCATTACCATAAGCCATTTCCTGCAAGAGCTGTTTCATATCATTCTCTATTTTGTTGCTCTTTCCATGAGCACACGAGAAAAAGATACGATACGTCTGATGAGTTACTGGATAAAACTCAATGTTTGCACGTACATATGGTGAATAGACATCACCATTCTCCAAGCGTATTCTATTGATTACGGCAGTACTTAATGCCGCTTCGAGTGCCTTATGCAGCATATAGTTCTCTGCCTTGAATGCCAAGCCATGTTCTTGGAACAGAATCATGGAATAATAATCACTTTCGGGATCAACAGAAGGCTCTACCAATATGGAATCCTTATTAATGTAATAATTCTTATTGTTTTGCTTCGTCGGCTCGTTCTTTGAAGGCAAGCCACCGATGTATTTCAGAACAAGCGGCATGATTGAGTCCTTGTTTCCCACATTGTCTATCGCTACGATCATGCCACTGTAGTCCGATTTAAATTCTTTCCAGCTTTCACATACTTTTTGGAAATCGTCTGCTGTCATCGTACTATCACGTACATACCTTTTGGGCGCTATTGTAGGCGCATAGATTACCTTTCTAAATTGTTGGAGAGCTTTGTCATGTTTAATGTTATAATTTTCTCTCCATTCCTTAGCAAGCAGAATAGAATCCTCCCTATTAATCTCGTAATTTGTTAATTCGCGGTAGATTTCTTTGAATCGTTCTTCTACTTCAGAATGACTAATTTTATCCCTACCCAACTCATCATAATAAACAGATGAAAATAAACCTCCTCTCAAACCTGAACAGTTATTCATGCAAGAGAAGCCCGCATATTGCAAAGAGTCTAACTTATTCATTACCCCTTCACGATGAGTATGCAAACTAATGTACTCGCCACAACTATCAACCTCATGCATCAGCACCGTGACACCATTTGAAAGAGTTATTTTCCACACATCACTATCTTTCAACTTTTTCTCTTTCACGACCCTTCCTGGTATGGGATCAACGTTAAGTGTCAGAGATTCCTTGACTTTCTCTGTGCTTTCTTTCTTTAATGGCAAACGTATCGGCTCTATTTCCGATTGATAGGCGTTGTCTATCACTTTCTGAAATTCATCATTGGTAATCCTGCTTTTGTTCGAGACTGTTAGTCGGAACGTCGGTGCGGAAGCATAGAATAAATGTCTGAACAGCTCGACAAATCCTTCAAAACCATAGTCTCTCTCTAAGAACCTTCTTATTTTTACATCCACATCATTGTCCACGATTGGCGTTCCATAGAGAAAGTTTGATAAGCAATATTCAAATATACTGGAAGGATTTACAACCACTGAATCATTAGACTCCCATACCTGTGAGCCCGTCATCTCCAAGGTGTCCGTCATCTCCGCACGATATTCATCGGCTATTTCCTCTGGGAACCCATAATCGGCAATACTTCTAATCGTTTTTATTGATTTTGACAGCAGCTCTTTGGGACCATATTTATCTGACCAGATATCAATATGCAGAATTGGCACATTATCTATATCTTTCCTATAAGAGGTAAAGCAACTGATATCTTTACCATACAGTCTTTTGAATGTTTCAACGATAGGGCTGTTCAGGCTTAAAACAGCAGTACTCGGCAGAACGCTTTCTATCGTCTTAAGCCTATCTGCCAGCATTTTCTGACGGATAGTCAATTCGATATTTGTTGTTTCATCTGTTTCATCCAGACGCTCGACGAACACTCTTGGCTCACTGTAGGGTGGAATCACGGCTCGTGCAGGAACCACACTTGTCCCAGCCGGAACTGGTTCAAAGATAGCCCGTATCTTTTCATACATCCGTTCCACGTCGAAAGGTCCAACTACCACTACAGCCTGCATCTGTGGCTGATACCAGCGATGATAGAAATCACGTATGGTCTGTGGCGAGCAATGAAGAATCGTACTGGTGTCGCCTATGATTGGTCGGGAGAACGGAGTGCCTGCAAGTTCCTCATTGCTTTTCCGACGCAACAGTCCTTCTTCAATGATGACATTCCGTTCTTTCTCTATGTCACTATCGTTGAGCTCCGCATCATACATCATGTCACGTAACATCAGCAGACAGTCTGTTGTCATCCGATCGTTTCCTGAAGGAATATTCTTGAAGCTAAAGAATGTCATCTCGAAACCAGTCGCGGCATTTAGGTCTGGTCCAAATTGCAGACCCATTCTTTGAATCCGATCTACTATTTCGTGATTCTTATAGTGCTTTGTGCCGCAAAACACAAGATGTTCTACGAAATGAGCAAGACCGTATTCGCCTTCCCGCTCCGCCAACGATCCCGTCGGTTGTATGATGTAGAAGTCGGCCTTTTCGTTCTTTGCCGTCTTACAGATATAATACGTCATGCCATTCTTCAACACCCCTTTCTTCACTGCCTTAGACTCTGGTATCGGCTGCGTCAAATCCAGAGCAAGACCAGATAAAGGTATGAACAAGAAGGCTAAAAGACAAATAATGAATGCACACTGATTATAGGTGGGCATCAATGCCGAGAATTTAACGTTATTGTTCATCTGTTATTTATAGTTATAGGTTTATATGCTTTGAGTAATTTCTCGGTGCAAATATAGCAAAAAAGAGAATATAAAAATCGAAAAATTAAAACAAATTTATAAGTCAAAACAAGTCAAAGAATCTTTTTGACCAATATTTTGCATTCTCGTACTCAATATTTTTGTTTTTCGTACCCATATCATTTTATTCACTAGTCACAACAATAGCAGCGCATTGATGTAATTACGTGATTTCGCGAATACGCTTATCGAATTCTTTCGCAGTACCACTTTCGGAGAATATTTTCCACATCAATCGTTTTCTCACCACCGACACATTCTTGGATGGTGGATAGTCCATCAGAGTCAACATCTCTTTGGGTTTGAATCCCAACCTTATCAACAGACACAGACGATATTCCTCTTCGCTGATATTTTTCTCGTCACCATAAATCGTGGCAAAAAAGCTTGGAATCTCGCTGTTGATCATATCATGCAATGCCATCCATTCGTCAGGTGTCGGAGTCAATGACGGATTCAAGAGTATCTCACAGAAATGCTGGTATATCGGAGTGGCATGCATACGTTCCTGTAGAAGGTCGTCAAGCCGATTGTCTGAAGCCTTTTCATGGCGTGACTTTTCATGTTTCAGTCTTGAGACGAGCGCACTATTCTCTTCTTCCAATTTGCGGTAGCGCTGCTCGTTTAAGGCCAGCTGTCTGCGTTGCTGCAGAACCTGCACACTCAGTTCTCTGACAGACGCATGATACAGCTGTTCGCGTGATCTGTATCGCAACCAGCTTACATGAAGTTTTGTCGTCAAATAGGAAGCAAAGACGATGATTACTGCTATCGCCTCGTAAAAAACTTTTGGGTTGTTTGCTAAAAAGTTTTGCATAAAGTTCTTAAGTTGAAAGCAGCAAAGTTACGAACTTTTATGCACCTATGCAAGGAAAACGCAGTTTGTATAACCACTTTTCCGGTAATACATCATTATACAAAATCATACCATCCTATATGTCAGTCCATTACGAGAAAGAGGAATTAAGGCAGAGCAAGAAAATGTATAACCGGAAAAAAGGGAAAAACAGCTATTTTTCCAGACGAGAACCATGGAAATACTTCATCTGCAATATAATTTTCAAGGAAAGGACATGGCTTCAATCGCCATGTCCTTTAATGACGATGTTTATTTAATAGAACAAATCACTGTTGCTTTCCCTTGGTGAACTTATAGACAACATGGAACATGGCATAACGGCCAAGATGGTTGAACTGGTTCTCCATTTCCATCTGAGGTGTCACCACATTAGTTACATAGTGTTTCTGATTCAACAGATCGTTGACTTCTAACCTCAGTGCTATCTTCTCGCCAAAAGACTTCCTGAGATTCATATTCCATACATATTCAGACTTGTTCAGATCATTGAAGGCGAATCCACTGCGTCTCACTGCGTTCAAATCCGTTTCATATTTCAAATCCCATGGCAGTTCTAGTGATATAGATCCTTTCACACCATATTCCCAATTTTCCATATTCTTTTGGAGGTTCCTTCTGTTTCCCGTATGGTTATAAGTCACGAAAGGACTCAAAGAAACTCTATGCTTCATGTTGGCCGACATCTTCCCTACAGTTACAGATTCTGATAGGCGCTGCATGTGATTCCAACTTTTCTCACCATATTCATTAAGACTCATTCCTGAATAATTAACAAGATTTGCCCACAAGAATGAACCGGTATTTTGCAGCGTCCATTGGTGTGGCAAACTATATTCACACCTATTCACTATTGTAAACGTTCTGTTTCCGTTAGTGTTCATAGGAGTCACGTTCCAAGCTCCAGTTGTCCTGTCAAACAAAATAGCGCTGGTGATAGCATTCTTTTCTTCTGCATATGAAGCAACAAGCAAACAGTGTCCTTTCATCATATTATTGAGAAAGGCAGTAATCGTAAGACTGTGTCTTAATACATCCTTTAAGTCTTTATTTCCATGTCTCATCATCAGCGGATTTGTGTCATCATAGATATCAATCATCTGAAGTGGTGATGCCATCTCGTGCTCCTGCTTGTAGTTCACAGAAAACTTTTTTTCCGTCATTCCATGTTTATTATACAAAAATCCCAACTCGACATCTGGACGAGTCATGCGATTGCTCACTGTTTCGTCTGTCTGATTCTGCACAAAGTGAATGCGGCTACTACTCAGTTTGAATGGAACCTCAGCGAAAAAAGAAATTTCTCTTTTCCCTGATTCTTCATTCTTTCTAATGATATAATCGTATCTCAAAATGGCCTGAATATGATTGTCAGTTAATGTATGAGAATAGCTATTGGCCTTATCAGAAACATTGCATAGGATTTCTGCAGATGGCAAATAGCCGAACATCACAGATTCTGGAGTCACACCATCCATCTCATGAAGTTTAAAGACTGGATTATTCATTTCATCTTCCTGATGAGAATAAGTAACACTCGTTGTCAGTTTACTTTTTTCTGTAAACTCCATTCTGTATTCTGCAGTCCCACCCATCTTCCATAATTTATTATTTGGATTCAAGTAATGATAGCTCCAATCATTCTCCGCTGGCATTGTTCCAAGATAATCCAAATTGCTCTGACGGAAGTTCTTTGTCTTTGAATTGCTATGCAAGGCCTCTGCTTTCAGCACTAGCCTGTCGCTAGTATGGGGAATCTCTATGGCTTTCGAAACATCCAACTTTGCTTCCGTACGTTCCAATTCCAACTTGTTTTGCTCGATTTGTCTGTTTATCCCATATTGCATCATCTGTGTACCAATTACGATTGCTGTTAAACTGTCAAGCCACTTATCACCATAAAGGCTGCCTAAATCTGTATAGTAGGTTCCTTGTGCGGAATATAACTTCTGATTAAGATGATGATAAGAGATAGATGGGCGTAAAGTCAGGCTGTATGGACTATTTTCCCATAAGTTCAAATCGTGACTGGTCTTCATCTTCAATGAATAAATGCGTTCATGGTTAAAAGAACGCGAGAACATATCACCATCTTTCGAGAACAACCGAGTACTATTCATCTGCTCCGCATTCTGATCTATATAATCTATGGTTACATCTCCGCTCAATGAGTACTTACCTTGACTATGATCTACATTATAGTTCAGACCGGCCTTACTGTATTTGTTTCTTCCTACCCCATAATCACTATTTGACGCATACTCACCTTCTTCTAGGTCTTCATTCTTATTCACATTATTGGTACCAGCAAAGACCGATAGCCTATGTAAGTCACTAAAATCCATGCCAAACAATTTCCCATAATAACCGTCAGCTGTTCCTATACCGCCATCCAAATTGGCCAACTGAGAATGATTATAATCCTTCTTCAGTTTTACATCCATCACGAGCCCCTCGAATTCTCGTTCACGCTGAAAGACCGATAGAGAATCCTTTGTCTTGTTATACACCTTCACATTCTTCACCATAAATGCAGGAAGATTCTCTAACAAGGTCTTTCTATCTTTTTGGAAAAAGTCTTTTCCATTGAGCAACAATGCATTTACTTGCTTACCATTACTATATATATTTCCATCGTCACGCACCTCTATGCCGGGCATTTTCTTTAGCATCTCACTCAAAACGAAACCTTTTTGTGTAATAAAGGGAGCGGCATTGTAAACAAGGGTATCATTATCATAATAAAACTTTATTCTGGTTCCCAGCACTTCAACACCCTCCAATTCTACAGTCATGTCGTTTTTGAGTTTTCTTCTTAACCCAATTTTTCCTAATGAAATCACACGTTCGCGCTTATGTAACTTCACCTCTATAGGCATATACAACGTGTGATAGTCCTCATTCTCGCATTTCAGAATATAACGACCTGAAGAATGCACAGGAAGCGTATAATAGTGAGACGTCTGTCCTATTTTGCGGGTAGGCTTCCACCTATCTGACGCAGAACTCAAAAATACACTATCTACATCAAGTAGAGATACCTTAGTAAAAGAAGCCAATCCCCTATTTGTCACATTATCAACAACCTGTAACTCAAGCTCATGATTGTTATCTCCATGAGCTATTGAAAAAAGAGGATACAACACAAATAAAAGAACGTATAAATACTTCATCTGCAATATAATTTTCAAGGAAATTAATCATATCAAGCTCACTTGTTTTAAATCACTGTTGCTTTCCCTTGGTGAACTTATAGACAACATGGAACATGGCATAACGGCCAAGATGGTTGAACTGGTTCTCCATTTCCATCTGAGGTGTCACCACATTAGTTACATAGTGTTTCTGATTCAACAGATCGTTGACTTCTAACCTCAGTGCAATCTTCTCGCCAAAAGACTTCCTGAGATTCATATTCCATACATATTCAGACTTGTTCAAATCATTGAAGGCGAATCCACTGCGTCTCACTGCGTTCAAATCCGTTTCATATTTCAAATCCCATGGCAGTTCTAGTGATATAGATCCATTCACACCATATTCCCAATTTTCCATATTCTTTTGGAGGTTCCTTCTGTTTCCCGTATGGTTATAACTCACGAAAGGACTCAAAGAAGCTCTATGCTTCATGTTGGCCGACATCTTCTCTACAGTTACAGATTGCGAGATTTTCTGCCAATGGCTCAAATTCTCTTGGCTATACTCATTCATATTCATTCCTGAATAAGTGACTAAATCTGCTAACATTAATAGCGTTTTATTTTGAAGAGACCAATGGCGAGGGAGACTATAATCACTATAATTCATAAAAGTCAGCGACTTGTTTCCGTTAACATTCTTTGGTGTGACATTCCATGCACCAGTTGTTTTGTTAAACAAGATTGAATTCAATATGGAATTCTTCTCTACCGAATATGAAACCACAAATATATGATTCCACTTCATCATATTATTGAGGAGAGCATTAAACGAAATAGTATGTTTTACCTTATCCTTTAAGTCTTTGTTCCCGTGTCTTGTCATCATCGGATTAGTGTCATCATAGATATCAATCATCTGGAGCGGTGAAGCCATCTCGTGCTCCTGTTTGTAATTCGCTGATAAGTTCACATCCTTCATTCCTTTTTTGTTATACGAGAATCCCAACTCTACATCCGGACAAATCATTTGGTTGCTCACACTTTCGTTTGTCTGATTCTGAACAAAGTGAACGCGGCTACGATACACCTTGAATGGAACCTCGCCGAAGAAAGATATTCTTAAGCTATTTATAGGATCTATATTCCTCCTAAAGTCATATTCATATCGAAGCTTAGCTTTGAGGTTATTGTCTTTTAAAGTGTGGGTATAGCTATTAGCTACATCAGAAACACCGCACAAAATATCAGCAGGAGGCAGAACGCCGAATGCATAGCTCTGAGTGGATGCATTGTCTATTTCGTGAAGTTTATAGACTGGATTATCTACATCGTTTTCTTTATGATCGAAACTAGCCCCCGCTTTCAGTGCACTCTTATCAGTGATCTTCAAAACATATTCTGCAGAACCGCTTGCTTTCCATTGGTTTTCAGTAGGAGTAAGATAGTGATAATTCCAATCACCACTCTTTGCTTCTGTACCAATATAGTCAACATTATCCGAACGAAAGTTTTTGGTCTTTGAACTACCATACAGGGTCTCTGCTGATAGGTTAAGTCGGTCATTGGAATGAGGAATCATAATTGTTTTGGTTACAAGAAGTTTTGCCTCTGTACTTTCTACATCAGACTTGGTTCGAACGATTTGCCTACTGACTCCATATTGTAACATCTGTTCGCCAATAACATTGGCCATTATACTATCCAGCCATTTTTCACCATAAAGATGGCCCAAATCCTCATGAAAAGTACCCTGGGCTGAATTTAGTCTTTGCTTAACTCGATGATGAGAAAACGAAGGAGACAAGGTTAGGCTATAAGGTGTGTTTTGCCATAAATTGAATTCATGATTTGTTGATATTCCCAATGCGTAAAACCGTTCATGGTTAAAAGAACGTGAGAACATATCACCATCTTTTGAGAACATTCGAGTGCTATTCATCTGCTCAGCATTCTGATCTGAATAATCTATGGTTACATCTCCGTTCAACGAGTACTTACCTTGACTATGATCAACATTATAGTTCAGACCAGCCTTACTATATTTGTTTTTTCCCACCCCGAAGTCACTATTCGACGCATGCTCACCTTCTTTCAGGTCTTCGTTCTTATTCACATTATTGGTACCAGCAAAGACCGATAGTCTGTGCAAGTCACTAAAGGTCATACCGAACAACTTTCCATAATAACCGTCATCTGTTCCTGCTGCCACATCTGCGGTTGCAAGCCAGCTACGGTGATATTCTTTTTTAAGCTTAACATCCATCACAAGCCCTTCAAACTCTCGTTCACGCTGAAAGACCGATAAAGAATCTTTTGTCTTGTTATACACCTTCACATCCTTCACCATAAATGCTGGAAGATTCTCTAACAAGGTTTTTCTATCATTTTGAAAGAAGTCTTTTCCATTGAGCAACAATGCTTTTACATGTTCTCCATTGCAATAGATATTTCCATCATCGCGAAGCTCTACACCAGGCATTTTCTTTAATATATCACTTAAGATCAGTCCTTTTTGGGTTATAAAGGCTGAAGCATTGTAAACAAGCGTGTCCTTGTCAAAGTAAAACTTGATTTTTGAACCTAACACCTCCACGCCTTCTAAGTCAATGGTCATATCCTCCTTCAGACGTCGCTTCATGCGCAGTTTTTCCAGCAATATCACATGTTCGCGTTTACGTAAGGTAATATCTATAGGTTTATATAATGTATGATAGTCCTCATGCTCACATTTTATGATGTAGCTTCCCGAAGAATCAACTGGCAATATATAAAAGAGATTATTTGATCCATTCTCACTTTCAACTCTACGACTTCCCGTCTTCAAAAGCACACTATCTTTACTAAGAAGACTGACATTGAAAAAACCGTTAACACTGCTTGATGGTATAAAATCTACTACTTGGAATTTCAACTCATAATAATCATTTCCATGAGCCATTGAAAAAAGAGGATTCAACACAAATAAAAGGGCGTATAAATACTTCATCTGCAATATAATTTTCAAAAATAACAAACAATAACGCATGTATATTTTCAAACTATCTCTTGTTCAGTTTCTATCTTGTTCTTTACCTATTTTCGAAACGAAGCAAAACGGATTCAAGTTTCGCCTTGATGTCGGCATCGGGATATCCATAGGGTGTGGAGCACACTATACGCAAGTCATAATCTTTGAAAATGGCCTTACCATAGTCCTTCATTTCCTGAGCACTGACTTCATTGAAGAAATAATTATACGCTGGTTCTAGCCTGAGAAGTGGCGAGGAATAAACAAAGTTGCTCTTAATCATGGAATGAGTATCCAACACTACATATTTAGGAAGATCTGCCATCACCTTCTGTTGTTGTTCCTTCCGCTTTTCTACCGGCAAAGAGTCTATGTTAATCTGTATTCCATCATGAATGAGGTTATCCAGCTTTTTCGCTAAGTCATCGATAAAGTCTGCGAATTGGTTTTTGCTGGCATAAGGGTCTAAGCCCTTCCTACAAGTCAGTCCAAACACAGGCCTTTCAAGATACTTGTTGTTTTCCTCCACGAAAGGCATGGCTGTTCCCATGAAAGATAATTTCAGAATTTCGCAAAAGCGATGGCGTGTTGTGAACTGTCTGAGATCATCCAGGGTTTTTAATCCCAACCGAACCTCGCACGGTTGCACGAAGAAGAACTTGACGACACATTCCGGATTATCTGACTTCACAAATAGCAGTTTCTTGTCGCTTAATGTTTTCAGGCTGCTCTCATGAGCTGGTGCGCTTGGACGATTTCCGAATTTCTGCTTTATCATATCAACGACATTGGCAGGTGCTTTTCCAAACACATAGAGGCACTGATTCTGCGGGATATACCATTTCTGGTAGTACGCCTCCAGCTGCTGAAGGGTGATACGACGAATACTCTCTATTTGTCTGGTAGTCTTTTCTTCCAGAGTTGTTCCTTCAACAAACATGGCTATCATACCGTCTGACTCGGCTTTAGAAAGATCGTATGTACCATTAGTAATCTCATTCACAAGCAGTTCTTTCTGGTGTTCCAGTTCCGACTCAGAGAAATGGGCTGCACCACCGATGGCTGACAACAAATCCATACACGATGCCACATAGGCCTTTTCTTTTTTCAACTGAAACAAGCAAAACTCCGTACATCTGTTATCGATTTCTGAATGGTAGGCAGGAACGCCGGGAGTCAGCCCTCTGAATTTGGTTTTCCGTTCCAACTTCAGACCTTCAAGTCTGTTTTTCAGCATGCCGTCTGTTCCTACAGAGAGATTTTCTGAGGAAAGCATTCTTTTCAGCAAGAGCGAGATGCCTGGCGCTTCCACATCATCGTCGGTTCCCGATTTCTGAATGAGCCTCATCTCCAGCTCATTGCCAGGCCTGTTATTATTGCAAATATAATAGCGAAAGCCATTGTCCAGGATACCCTGGTAGATATTAGACGAGTCGGTCACCAGAAAATCCTCATATCTGACATTCTCGGACTGGGCCAACACTTGAATGGCGAAACAAAAAACGACCGAGAAAAGAGACAGTTTTGTTTTCATCATGATAATCAAAAGCTTTTTTATAGTTAAGACTGAATCAGGTTAATTATTATATTGTCTCAAAAGAGCATTCAACTTCTCTGAAATCTCACGCTCGGGATAACCGTATGGCAGGATACACTCTATCTTTAAGCCAGACTTTTTGATGAACTGCTTGCAATAATCCGACACATCTTTGCCGCTGAGTTCATACGACCAGTAAGCGTCGGTGTCTTCCTGCTTGTAGAGTGGCAAGGAATAAATGGCGCATTCACTTATAGGCGTTACAGGATCAATGGTATTATCCTTGCCGTCGCCCTCCTGCAATTTCTTCAGTGCCTGCGCACGTTGCAGCGCAAACTCTTTCTTGTTAAGCATATCCTTAGGCATTTTTATCTGTACGCCATTGTTGCGAATGTCATCGAGGAAGTTTGCCACGCTATCTGCGAGAGCCATCAAGCCACCGTCAGCATCCTCGCCATTGATGCTATATATATATTGCATCAGCAAAGCAAAACGATCTTCCAATTGATAGCCAACAACCAAAGCCAGATCGTCATTTGCACTCTTCACCATTCTGTCATGTAGTGCAGAACAACTTTTTTTCAGCGCAAAGTAGTCTTTAAAAAACTTGGGGGTCTCTTTCTCTGACTGAGTCAGAAGAGGCTGAGTGAACGTTAGCTTGATTCTAAATTCCGCTTTCCCGTGTCTTTCTATCATCAGATTCTGCTTGCTAAAGTCACCTACCGCCACTGCAGGGGTCGGCATGCTTGGACGACTGCCGAATTTACGCTTTATCATATCCTCCACCCCATCGGTGACATCGCCTGTCAGCACGAGGCACTGATGCTGTGGCTGATACCATGTGTTATAGAAGTTCTCAAGCTGAGACTGTGTCATCCTCTTTGTGCCGTCCAACCTCATCTGGTGCCATTCGTCGGGAGTGCGTCCATACAAGAAAACGGCTTCAGAAGCATCTGCCTGTCTGGCAAAAACATTAAAATATCTGTTGTACACCTCATTATACATTCTTTCTCTCTGTTCTTCCAAGTCCATGGCACAGATACTGGCGCCACCGGCAATATCAGAGAGTATCTCCAGGCAAGAATCAACATACGCCTCGTCTGTTCTTGAGCTTACTAAGTCATATTTCGTAAACGTCCTAGAAGTATAGGCGTTGAAGTTCATGCCGTAGTCCATACCAAGCTTATTAAGATAGCTTCTTAACGTATCTCCTGTTGCCATCACTCGGTTAGCGGTCAGCATCATGTGCTCCACGAAATGCGAGCACTCTACCGTTTCTCCATCTTGCAAGAATCCGGTTTTCTGTATCAAAGACATTTGCAGGCTTCCCATTGGTTGCTTTTGTATAAAATACCGAAAGCCATTGTCCAGCGTTCTGCAAATAACACGTGAAGAATCTCTTAAGAGAAAATCTTCATACTTAACCTTTTCTGTTTTCGCCATTGCCTGTAATCCCAGAAAACAGACAAGCAAGAGTAACAGTTTATTTCTCTCCATAAGTTTTATTTTTTATTCAGATATTTACATATAGATGCACAGTCGTTGTGAGGTTCAAACACGCACACTTATCGTATGACATGCTTTAACCATCTTGTGATCGGAGCAAGCGTCTTAAGCTCTTCCGTCTTATCACCTAAAATATCACAACAGTCATTATTACTTAAAGTTTTGAGTTGACTATTTAGTCATTGGTCGGGTGCAAAAGTAGAAACAATTAAGGAATCAGCCAAATGTTTTTCCCATAAAAAATCGAACATTTTCGAACATTTTTGAACACAAAAAGTGAATAATTCACGAAATCGCCGATGAAACCGATGTTTTTTGAAGCAAAAAGAAATCGCTATCAAGCACCTTTTTTATATAGAAAATCGAGAAAAATATGACATTTTTTCTCTCCATCCCACCCCAAGCAAGCTCTGCAGCCATTTTTTAGTAACAAAAACCTCCATCGGGAAAGTCGTGGTGGGGGTGTTCTTGGTCGGGATAGGAACGGTTTCGCACTGTCATAGTGCTGCTTTCGTCTTGTTATAGTTTCGCTTTTGCGTTGTAATAGCTTTACTTTTGATGTCCGTCCAGCCCCTGGATGTGGTGTATCCAGCCCCTGGAACGGGTCGTTTTAGCCCCTGGATGCGGTCGTTCTAAGGGCTGGATGTAGAGCATCCAGGGGCTAGACCAGAAATGATAGCTTCGGTTTTAGACTTCAGAAGCGCCTCTTTTAGACATTAGAACACGTGCTTTTAGACTTTAAAAGCGGCCCTCTTCTGACTCTGGAAATGCCAATTCAAGACATATATCTCCCTCCCTTGGGAGGGCCGGGGTGGGGTTCCTTTTGGAGGGCCGGGTGGGGTCTGTATCTCCATTGGCAGTTAGAACAACACTGACCCCACCCCCGACCCCTCCCCTACATGGGAGGGGAGGGGCTGCGTAAGGTTCAAGCTAAGGAAACAACCGCACAGGTTGAAAAATTTGACTTCCCCTGTCGGCCGTCGAGCTAAACCTTCCCGACGTAGGCGGCCTCAATCGCGGAAGTTTTAGCCTGCTGCGCAGGGAAATTTTTCAAAATCTGATTCAAAATTAAACAGGATCTTTTATCCATTCGGCTTGTGTCAGACAAGAAAAAAAATAAAAATGAAAAATTTTGTTTTCAATTTTGAAGAATTTCCCGCCGTAGGCGGTTCCAACCAATGAAAACTTTATTTTACCTACGGATTTTACGGATTTTACGAATTTTTTTTCAGCCTACGGAGTCAACGTATTCATATCGATTTTTAATTCGTATAATCCGTAAAATCCGTAGGCGTTTAAAAACAAACAATTAACCGAATAATACAATGAAGAAACTAGAAACAGGAATCCAATCGAGAATATCTCCCTCCCCCGGGAGGGCCGGGGTGGGGTCTGTATCTCCATTGGCAGTTAGAACATCACTGACCCCACCCCCGACCCCTCCCCTACATGGGAGGGGAGGGGCTGCGCAAGGTTCAATAAACACAGACTGAAGACGAACCACTAAGGCGGTGCCGATTGGACTGAGACAAAAAATCGGGCTCCATGCCTTTTGACAGGAGCCCGACAAACATCGAGATATCGCTGTGCGATAGTTATCCTTTGACGATCTTTTTAGATTGATGACCATGCTTGGTCTGAACTTCAATGACATACATGCCGGAAGGCATCTGCGAGGCATCAACGATGATGGTGCCAGTGCCGGTGCCTCTGAGCTTCTGCACACCGTTGGCATTGACCAGTCGCCACGTGTAGGGCTCGCTGTCGGGGCTCTCAATGCGGTACATGCCAGGAGCCTCGGTGGGCAGGAAGAGGAACTCATCGTCGGCCGAAGCAGAGACACTGTCGATGCCGACAGCATCACCAAAGAGAGGCACCTCGGCCTCGGTAGAAGGCATGCTGCGCGCAATAGATGGCCAACCGTCTTTCTTCCAGACAATGCGGTCGAGATAGGTGACGCGACCCAGGTTGACATTATCTGACGGGAAACCATGATAGAGCACCCAGGTCTGACCGGCATCGTCTTCGACAAACTCAGAGCAGTGGCCAGGGCCATAGACCTCAGGACTCTTTTGGAGCAGAAGTGTGAAATTGTCGCCTACAGCTGTGCGTCCGTTACGGTCGAGATAGGGTCCGAAGATATCTGTTGCACGCGTCATCACCAAGCGGTAGGTGCTGTTAGCACCCTCGCAACATGAGCCAGCCGAGCCGATGAGGTAGAAGTAGCCATCGTGCTTGACAATCATGGTGGCCTCGATCAGTCCGCCGGCAATCTTCTTGGGTGTGCAGCCCTCCTTGATGGCCAGTCCGTCTTCGGTGAGCTCTACGCCATAGATGTCGTGGAACGAGCCCCAGAACAGATAGTTGTGGCCGTCGTCCTCGATGAAGAAGGGGTCTATGCAGTTTTCGATGCCAATCTCGCTGGAGAGGAATAGCTTGTGGGCACTGTGGAAACCGCCGTCGGGGCGACTGCTGACAGCCACACCAATGCCATTCTCCCAGGTCTTGCCCCACTCCGACTTGGAGTAGTAGAGCACATACTGACCATTGATGTAGTTGATGTCGGGCGCCCAGATGCCTCCGTTAGGACAATAGTCCATGGGACGTGTGGCATCGGTGAAGGCCGTGGCGACATAGCGCCAGTTCACCAGGTTCTTAGAGCGATAGATGGGCACGTTGTGGGTGTCCTCGGTGGCATACAAGTAGAAGTAGCCATCGGAGGCCTTGATGACGCTGGGATCGGGCAGACTGCGATTGATGACGGGGTTGTAATAGTAATCTTGCGCCATGCTGAATGACAGCTGGCAGCAGACAAGTGATAATGCAACAAATAATCTTTTCATTATATCAATTTAAGGAGGAGTTAAGAAATGGAAGTTAAAGGGGAACAGAAACGCCCCTTCAACTTCCTATGATGCTCCAATTAGAAACTATTCAAACTCGAGGTGCAGGTCGTCGGCCAGCAGGATGAGCTTCAGGGTGTGGACGCCCTCGCCCTCGGCAGGTACCTGCCACTTATTGTCAGAGCCGCCCTGCGTGCGGGGACCGTCGATGCCAATCTCGGTCATGGGGTTGGCACCATTAGAAGGTGCGAAGAAGAACTGACCATTGTAGTCGCTCTCCAGACCAATCTTGAACATGCCCTCAGAGCCGTCCTTGGCAGAGTGGAACTCGCCCGTCCAGGCATAGATCCAAGGCTCGCGCAGACCGCCAACCATATCGAAGAGACCAGCAGAGTTGTTGGGGTTCCAGCCCACTGAGCAACCGTCGCCCACAATCCAGATGTGTCCGGGACGGGGCAGCTTGATCATCTCGACGACGCGACAGTCGGCATAGCCGTCGTTCAGGTCGATGATCATGGTGCGATCGCCAGTGGCAGTGGTAGAGAATGGCTCATACTCACCAGAGGGCACATACTTCAGCTTCTCACCACTGTCGTGGGCATAGACGGGATACTCGTCTGTGGCACTGGTGCCGAATACGAAGGTTGAAGGTGTCATGGGTGCGTCATACTGATAGATGCCCGAACCAGTCTCCACCTGCTCCAGACGCTCGGTCTTAGTATTGCCCGTGGCATTGTCGGTGATGCGGAGGTAGAGGTAGGTGGGGAACTTCTCATAGCAAGTCACCCAGAACTTGGTCTCAGACTGAACGGGCTTGACAAACTTCTGCTTGTTGAACACATAGCACAGCAACTGAGCGGTCACCTCGATGGGCACATCAGGATGGATCCAGCGCGACACGATGTTGTTCAGTTCATTATGAGTGAAACTCTTGGTCGTGGCGTTGCCCATAGGAATAGTGTCTGAGATATGATCGGTCTTAGAAGCGGGATCGTAGAAGCGCAGGAAGTAGGCCACAGAGTCGTTGGCAGACAGGGGGCTCTTGACTGCATCCCAGCTGAAGGTGACAGCCGTAGCCTCGCTCTGAGACTTGTCGAGTTTAACGTTCTCCTGAGAGCATGTGAGGTTCATCTGCATGCTGCCAGACACGTCGGGCACCTGATAATAGGTGGGATCTTCATTACATGAGGCCAGCATGGCAAACATGCAAACGATACTTGCAAAACTAAATATCTTTTTCATAACGTTCTTTCTTTGATGTTTCATTAAAAACTGGTACACTCATGATTATTCATCACCACCATCGGCGTCATCACCGGTAGAAGTATTAGTCTCATCCCAGAAAGGAGGCTGGTGCAGCTTGGGGTTCTTGTCGGCTTCCTGATAGTAGATGGGGAACCAATAGTAAGCAGGACGCCATACGCGGGTCATGAACTTGGTGCGCTTGAAGAAGTCGGCCTTGTTGTCGCCCTGTGCGTTCATGCCGTAGCAAGCACCGTTCATCTCGGGAATGTCTTCGGCCAGCATCAGACGACGGATGTCGAACCAGCGGTTGTTCTCGCAGCACAGCTCTACGCGGCGCTCCATATAGACAACCTTGCGAACAGCCTCCTGGGTATTGTCGATGTGGATGTAATCGGGATCCTCGATTTCGACGGGATCGAAGGTGTACTGACGCACACCGGCACGCTCACGGATCTTGTTCAGATACTTCAGCGACTCCAGGCGGGCAGCATCGGTGTCGTAAGCCTCATTCTCAGCCTCGGCATAGTCGAGATAGGTGAAGGCCAGACGATAGATGAAGCCCTGACGGTCGGTGATAGTACCCTCCTTATAGTTGTCGGTCACGCAAAGTCCCTTGCGAGCCAGGTAACCATTCTGAGGAGCATCGTGGGGAGATGAAGACTGGATGTTGTCGCGGCCATCATAGAAGAAGTCGTAGGCACGCTCGCCGCCAGTCACGCAGAGGCGTGAGCCATGGAACGAAACGGCATTGTAGAAACGGGGCTCACGGTTGCAGTACATGGCATAGATGCCCTTGCCCGTGATGATACCGGGTTCGCCCGGTTCGCCACTATTGCCCGAACCGAAGTTCCACGAGGTGATGTCCGAACGGTCGTCGACCTTTGTTGAAAAGATAGGCTTGCCGTCTGCCGTGTTTTCCTGATAGCCAGAGTTAGGATCGCTGATGGGCAGACCATTTCTGGTGAAGAACGCATCAACGAAGCCCTGGTAAACACCCAGACCGTTACCGCCACCGTACTCACGCACCGATACGCAGCGGAGGAAGGTGTTGCGGTAGTCGTTGCCCTTGGTCACAGGGAACGTGATCTCGCGGTTGCCCTCAGACCATTTCTTGATGTGCACGTTATAGGTTGACATGAAGGGGTCGATCTTGCCGTTGGGGCCCTGTTCGGTATAGAGGGCATAGCCACCCTTCTCGGCCTCGTCGATACAGAGTTTGCAAGCCTCGGCAGCCTTGATCCACTTGTTGTGGTCATAGACAGGATTGAAGATCTGCTCGCCCTTGTCGTTTTTATACTTAGCATACTCGTCGGCAAACTTCTTATTGCCGTTGACCAGTGGGCTGGCAGCGAAGAGCAACATGCGTGAACGCACGGTCAGCGCCATGATCTTGTTGATGCGGCCATACTTGGCAGGGTCGCTATAGACAGCAGGCAGGGCATTGGCAGCCTCGAGCATCTCCTTGTCACAGTAGTTCACCACGTCGTCGAACGTTGACTGACCGGTCATCAGCGTAGAGATGTCGGCATCGGTAGCAGCAATCGTGTTGCCTGTGAAAGGCACACCACCATAGTTCTCGGCCATGAGCCACCAAGCATAGGCGTTGAGGAACTTCACCTCGTTCTTCATGTTGTCAACCTCGCTCTGGGGCAGGTCGTGGTCGGGCATGGCATGAATCTTCTGCTGGAAGATCAGACCATGGCGCACATAGAGGGGCATACGTGCCCAAAGGTCGCCATCCCAAGGAGAGTTGACGGTCCATGAGCCAGTGATCTTATCAATCACCTGAGCCCAGTCCCACTGACGCCAGCGCTCTGAGGGCACCATATCGTCAGACATGATCTCGTAGCCATCGGCTGTGAGCGACCATTTGTCGGGCTTGTGAATAACGTTATAGACGGTAGCCAACCAGCCATAGACCTTATCGCGGTTGGAGAACACCATGTCTGTATCAAGCTCGGTATCGGGCTCCTTGTCCAGATAGTCGGCACAAGAAGTGGTGAGCTGTGTGAGCGACAGGGCCATCAGTCCGGCCGCCATATATTTTGTGAATTTAAATGTCTTCATAATTCTTTAATGCTTTATACGATTAGAATGTGATATCCAGACCAAACATAACAGAGCGGTTGAGCGGGTAGTTCAGACCGTTGCTGGTTGAAATCTCGGGGTCCCACAACTTGAATGAAGAGAGGCAGAACAGGTTGTTGCCGCTGACAAACACGCGGCAGCTCTTGCCATAGATAGGCTCGATCCACTCCTTAGGCAGAGTGTAGCCAATCTCGATGGTCTTACAGCGCAGGAAGCTCATGTTCTTCTTCCACCATGTAGAAGCACGGTAGTTGTTCTTGTTAGGACCATAGGTCAGACGAGGCCAGAAAGCATAGGGATCCTGGTTGTCGTCGGTCCAGCGGTCGTTGATATACATAGAGTAAGCATTACCCTCGGTTGTGGTACCGCCACCAGGGAGGAAGTAAGGCTGACCACCAATGATGCGGTACATGTCGCCAGAACCCTGGAAGAAGAAGTTCAGGTCGAGGCTCTTCCAGCTGACAACGCCACCGAAACCATAGACGATACGTGGGTTGAGTGTGCCACCGATGAAGCCTTCATCCTTGTCGTCGATAACCTTATCGTCGTTCACGTCAACGTACTTGATGTCACCAGGCCATACGGCTGCAGCACCGGCATTCTGATGAGGAATGCCTTCGAGGAGGATAGGATTGCCGGCACCGTCGAGCTTCAGCGAACCGTCGTCATTGAGTTCGAAGTCGCTGTAGGCGAACAGACGCTCGGCTGTCAGACCATAGAGCTCGCCCATTGAGCGACCAGTCTGGCGCTGGTGTGCGGCCTTGGCCTCAGGTTCGTCGTACTCAGTAATCTTGTTCTTGGCAAAGGTGAAGTTTCCATAGGCAGAGGTGTACCAGTCCTTGTTCCACTGCTTGTGGAAGTTGAGGGTGAACTCGATACCCTTGTTCTCCATCTTACCATAGTTAGCGTAAGGCTGGCTCTCGTAGGGGATACCACTCTGTGAGGGCACGCTGCTACGACGCATGAAGATGTCCTTACGATTCTCGGTGAACACATCGAAGGTGAAGTCGATGGCGTTCAGTGCAGAAATCTCGAAACCGAGGTTCTTCTTCAGCACGGTCTCCCAAGTCAGGTTGGTCACACCATACTCTTTCTCCTTGATACCATCGGTGGTACGCTGACCGGTGGTACCCCATGAGTAACGATAGTTTTCATCATAGCCCACCACGCCGAGGTATGCGAAGCGGCGGCCACCGATGTTATCGTCACCAGCCAGACCGATGCTACCACGCAGCTTGATCTTGCTGAAGGTTGACTTCATCGACTCCATCCAGGGCTCCTCGCTGATCAACCAACCGAGTGCGAATGAGGGGAAGAAACCGAAGCGATGACCTTTGGCAAAGTTCTCAGAACCGTTGTAGCCGAAGTTGAACTCAGCCACGTAGCGGTTGTCGTAGGTGCCCGACAGACGTCCGGCAATACCCTGCTTACGGTAGTCCTGAATGTCGCCACTGTCGTAGGCCTGCTGGTTGTAGAGGAACAGAGCATCAACATCCATCTTGCCGAAACGACGGTTATACATCAGGTCGGCCTCGAGATAGATGTTAGTGTTACCATACTCGCCCTTAGAATAGTGAGGCATAGACTCGTCACCCGTCTGATACTGGGTGTAGATGAGGTTACCCTCAATATCACGGCCAGTGGCAGGGAACACGGTGCTCACGTTGGTGTTGCGGCCGCGCTCACTCTGGTTCCAGCGGTCGAAGCTGAACAGCACCTTTGCCTTCAGGCCTTTGGTGATCATCTTCAGATCCTGCTCAACAGAGAAAAGGGTCTGCAACTTAGAGGACGTACGGAAGTTATAACCACCCTGTGTCACATCGCGCCAGGGGTTTGAACGGTTGGAAACCAAGGGAATGGCACCATCGCTATAGCGTGCGGGATAAGCGAACGGCAGGGTCATGAAGGCATGGTCGAAAGCCACGTTGGTGTCAACGCCCTGCTTCTTGAATCGGTTCAGGTAGCCACCGATGTTGACGCGCAGCAAAGTGGTCTTGGTGACGTCCATATCGATATTGGTGCGCAGGTTGAACTGCTGGTTGTTGGTGGCATTGTCAATAGGCAATGTCTTGTCTTGCTCGAGAATACCACCCTCCTTGAAGTAAGAAGCCACGATAGAGTAACGAAGGAAGTCGCTACCACCGCTGACGTCCACATTGCCACGTGTGGTATAGGCATGATCCTTGGTGATGACATCAATCCAGTTGACATCGGGATAGAGGTCGGGGTCATAGCCAGAACGTGTACGGTCGATACGGTCCTGCGTGAAAGGAAGTGGTTTGCCATCTTGAGCAGCCAGCTCGTTCAACAGGGTCATGTAGTCGGGGGCGTTCAGGAACTCAGGGAACTTGGTAGGCTCGCTGATAGCGTGCTCTACGTGGAAACGCACCTGAGGGGCACCAATCTTACCACGCTTGGTGGTGATGACGATGACACCATTAGCACCACGAACACCATACATGGCCTGGGCAGATGCGTCCTTCAACACTGAGAATGACTCGATCTCGGCAACATCGACATTGTTGAGGTCGCGAGCCACACCATCGATCAGCACCAGAGGCGCATTGTTGCCGTGGAACGTTGACATACCACGAATCCAGAACTCTGAATCGTCGTAGCCAGGCTCACCAGAACGCTGAATACCAATCACACCTGCCAGCTTACCAGCCAGATTATTAGATAATGTACGCGTAGTACCAAACTGCAGCTCGGCAGGCTTGATGGTCTCGATAGAACCGATGATAGAAGCCTTTTTCTGACTGCTATAACCAGTAACAACCACCTCGCTGAACTCGTTGACGTCTTCCTCCATCTGTACGTTCAGCAGTCTGGCACCATTCAGTTTCACTTGCTTCTTCTTGAAGCCCATGTAACTGAACTCCAGCATGGTGCTGCTCTTGGTGGGAGCCATGATTTTAAACATACCATCGAAATCAGTGATGGCGTGTACATCTGAGCCAACAACCGTCACGGTAACTCCGATAAGAGGCTGTTTCTCACCATCGGTCACCAAACCGGTCACCTGTGCTTTGTTAGCACTCTGTTGTACATCAGCGCGAGCCTGCTGAAGTGCAGGAGCTGCAACCAACATAGTCATTGTGCAGAGCATCATGGTGCCTGTTGGCAGCCATTCTTTGCAAAACTTTGATAATTGCTTTTTCATCATACTTACTTACGTTTTTAGCTATTAATGACTTTTGTGCAAAATTAAGCATATTTTAAAATAATAACTAAGGAATAACGGTTTGTATTAATGAAAAACGATTAATACAATTTGTAATGGTACTGATAATCAAGCAATTAAAAAAACTGGCAAAGCGGTTTTGTATAACCGAAATATTAGATTTTTGGCGTTATACAACACAAAAAAAGGTAGCCGAAGCTACCTTTTTTTAAGCGGAGAGGGGCTCACACCCTCAAAAGTCATCTTGACGGGTTTGATAAATCCTTGGTCGTCGAACTCTAATTTATCGATGCAGGTGACGCGGTGATCGCGGCCTGTGTCACCCAACGGACGACGGTGATAAACGATGTACCACTCGTCGGCGCCAGCTCCTTTCACCACCGAGTGATGTCCGGCACCGGTGGCCACCGTCGGGTCTTGCTGCAGAATCTTGCCAATACGCTTGAACGGACCCATGGGAGAATCGCTGATGGCATAAGCAACACTATAATCGGGACCGCCCCAGCCACCTTCGCTCCACATGAAGTAGTACTTGCCATCACGCTTCAGCATGAAAGGGCCCTCTACGTAGTTCTCAGGCGTAACCTCTTTATACATGGTTCCATCGGCCAAAGGCTCAAGACTGAGTAGATCGGGGGCCATCTTAACCATATTGCAATGGCCCCAGCCACCATAATACATATAGTACTGACCATCATCATCACGGAACACAAACTGGTCGATGGGCTGCGCACCGTTCACTATTTTCTGTATCAGAGGTTTGCCGATAGCATCCTTATAGGGTCCTTGGGGCTTCTTGCTGACAGCCACACCGATGCCACCGACCTCGCCTTCGTGAACGTCGTTGGCTGAGAAAAACAGGTAGTAGAGCCCATCTTTCTCAAGGATAGCTGGTGCCCACATGGCTCGACGTGCCCAGCTGACATTCTCGCTGGTGAGCACACGAGGGTGCTTCTTCCACTTCACCAAGTCGCGAGAAGAGAAGGCATCGAAATGCAACTGATCGTCATACTCGGCAGAGAAAGTGGGAAATATCCAATACTGGTGGTTGAGTATGGCTGCCTCGGGATCGGCATACCAGCCTTCAAACAAAGGGTTTCCGCTGGTGCGCGACTTCTTGGCATAGGTCATAGAACCTGCACACATCAGCAACGAGAGAACAAAAATAATCTTCTTATACATATTTATATATTAAAGGGGAGTTGATGAGGATACTGTTGCCCCACCCAAACTCCCAACAATCACTACTGAAAGTTATCGAACCACATATTTCTTTTGACCACGGATGTAGATACCGGGCTTAACGACCGTTTGGTGCCTCACGCCCGTCAACGAATACCAGAACTGGTCTTTCGATTCTGCATTGCGAGCTACAGTCATCATGGCTGCAGGATCGTCCACACGGTTCAGCGAAATCACATCGATATAGGGTGCACTGCCATTATCGTTGCCAAACGTAATGGTGTTGGTACCCGCCTTGAGCGTCACCTGCAAGCGTTTCACCTTGGCCTTGGCAGCATCCAGACTGCCTGTGCTCTCGTAGGTGGTGGAAACCTTAGTGCCATTGTTCACGCGTACGTACATCTGACGGTTCTGTGAGTAGAAGTAGGTGACATCAACATAGTAGTCGCCAGCTTCGGCTGCATCATACTTGAAGGTGATGGTGTTAGAAGAGCCATTACCGATATTACGGGCATACATGCCACCAGAAGCATCGTCCGACTGACTCAATGTCACGTTACCTGAGGTGACGGCATACTCGGCTTCCAGCGTGTTGAACACCTCGCTGAGGAAGGTCACTTCAATCTTCTCAATGTCTGGCAGCTGGTTACTGCTGTTGCTGAAACTGAGGATGTTATCGCCTGCATGAAGGGTGATGAACAACATGCGTTGCCCCTGTGCACTGCCTGTGGTAGCCAGCGCAGAAGAAATGGTGTAGGCATTGTTAACATCCAGCGACAGAGTCGTCTTGCTATCTGAACGATAGAACAACTTCACCATGTAGTGACCGGCACGTTCGGCCTGATAGTTGAAAATCAGACTGCGATGCTCGTCACGCTGAGCATCTGCCGATGAAATGGCAGTTTTTTGCAGTTTTCCAACAGGAACGCTGAAAGCCGCCGACAACGAGGTGGCACCACCGAAAGCACAACCCTCGCGACTGTAATCTACGGCCTTATCGCCAGAACCAAACATAAAGTCTTCGCTAGCCTTGGTCAGCCAAGCTGAATGACCAAACGAATGGGAGTTCATGTTGTTGTAGGCACGGGCAGCATTCGTGAGCACCCACTGCTGATAGTCCTCGCTATTGAACTCGCGAGCATACAGACCAGCATAGCGCATCAAGATGCCCTTGAAGCCCTGAAAGTCGCCATCGGCACTCTGACAGACATGGATAATGCCCTCCTGATTGCAGAGGTCAACACGTGCCCGATTGATAATCTTGTCGGCATCTTGCTTATATTGGGCGGTGCCATAATGGCGATACAACAACGTGGCAGCACCCAACATGGTGCCCTGGTTGTAGGTAGAAACCCAGTTGTTGCGACTCTTCACTGCCAGCGTGTTGGGGTCGAGTACCACACTGTCCCACACCCTGCCCGTAGAAGGTTCAAACAGATACTGACGCTGGTTCTGATACAGTTCACGGGCCTTTTCAAAATAGCTCTCGTCGCCAGTGCCCATGCCGATATAGCAGGCTGCCACCTCGGCAGGACCATTGATACACGAGTTGGTGCCATTGCGATCGCCAGAGTTCTCGGCCCAGCGCAACATGCCAATATAACCCAGATAAGCACGGTTCCAGATGATGTCAAAGTTGCGCTTTGCATCGTTCAGATATATCGCCTTGCCTGTCAACAAATGGGCTCGGGCTGCAGCAATGATGAGCCACATCACATCATCATTGAAGTCGTGGCCATACCATTTGTATTCATCCTTATAGACCAGAATATTCCAACTGGCGCCTACTTGGCTTCTGAGATAATTGTAGCAAGACTCGAAAACATCAAGCACACGGTTATCGCCCGTGGCCTCATAGCAGTCGAGAATGCTCTCGAGCGTCTCGGCCTCGCCCCATCCGCCAGCACAGAACGTGCGATAGCCTTTGCCACGGTCTTGCATATATTGCAACAGATAGCCGTTCAGCATGCGCTGACGTGCGGTCTCATCGAAAGTCGTCTGTGGCTGCACTTCCTCCACGAGCCACAATGAACCGGCACCGCCAATGATTGGTTGACGGCCTTCAACAGGATTGGTCAGACGAAGAGCAGCCCTCTGTTTCAGCAGATAACAATCCGATTGTTCTTCGTCAGCAATCAGAGTCCATGCAGACTGCTCAGCAACCTGCGTCAAAGAAGCGCTACTGGCATCGAGATACTTGCCCGTATAAACATTGCGAAAGGCTATCTGGCCCTCGCCGGCATCCTCAGCCGTCCACTGCTGAACGGGCACATGAGTCTCGGTCCACACGACCACAGAGGCTTTGTTGTCTGTAGATGAGTTGCTGACCATCAGCGACTTCGTGGTGTCTGCCACTGGAGCGATGCGGTAGGTCTTGCCCACCTCTACAGCCCCCATGGCTATAGAGCATGTGGATAAAAGAAGAAGACTAAAAAAAGACTTTTTCATGGTTTACTGCTTCTGTACTTTCTTCAAGAGTTCCAATTTTCCCTCGTCGATAAGCTTCAGGATCAGCTCGCCAAAGAGAGAGTTCTGCCAAGCAAACCATGAACGGGTATAGTTGGCGGCATCATCCTTGTGGAATGACTCGTGGATGAAGCCGGTGCCATTGTCTGTGTTGACCAGCTGCTGCAGGCACCACAGTATCTCTTCGTCGTCCTGACTGGTGAAAGCCTTCATCATGACAGACATCGGCCAAACCATGTCGTAGCCCACGTGAGGACCACCAATGCCCTCGCCGGCCTTGCCGCTGAAGAAATAAGGATTGTCCTTGCTCCACACAAAGCGGCGGGTGTTCTGGTAGATAGGATCATCTACGGGCACGTCGCCCAGATAAGGCATTGCCAGAAGACTGGGCACGTTGCTATCGTCCATCAGCAGGTGATTGCCGAAGCCATCCACCTCGAAAGCATAAATCTTGCCATACTTGGGATGGTCATAGACGGCATATTTCTTCAGAGCGGTCTCTACCTCGTTGGCCAGCACCCTGCACTCCTTTGCCAAGGCCGCATTATGATTCACCTTGGTCAGCACCTCGGCAGCCTTACGCAGAGAGGTGACAGCAAAGAAGTTGGAAGGAACCAGGAACTGGAACGTGGTGGCATCGTCGGAAGGACGGAAAGAAGAGACAATCAGGCCCACGGGGTTGACAGGCGTACCGTAGCCGTTGTTGCTGGTGGTGTCGAACTGACGGTTGGTCTTACGCTCAAAATGATAAGGACCGAGATTGTCCTTGCGCTGCTGTTCGCGGAAGGTCTGCAGAATCTTCTGCATAGCCCGCTGCCACAGGTCGCCAAAGATGCTGTCATCGCCCGTCACCAGCCAGTAGTAGTAAGCCAGACGGATGGGATAGCAGAGAGAGTCTATCTCATACTTGCGCTCGTGCAGTTCGAGTTTCATGTCGGTGTAGTCACTCTGCCACTCACCACCGGTGGGACCCATGTTGAAGGCGTTGGCATAGGGATCGATGATGATGCACTTCAGCTGACGAAGGATGGTGCCACGCACCATCTTACGGATATCCTTATCCTGTTTGGCAAACTGCACATAGGGCCAGACCTGTGCACCAGAGTCGCGCAACCACATGGCGTGGATATCACCTGTATAGACAAAGGTGTCATCATCGCCTTCGCTATCACTGTAGTGTACGGTCGTGTCCAGTGTATTTGGGAAGCAGTTCTCAAACATCCAAGCCAGATAGGGCGCATCCTTGAGGAGCTTCTTCACTTCCTTGATCTTCTTCTCAATGACCTCTGCATGGAAAAGACGCTCATTGGCTGCCGGACGTCGGCACACTTTAATGTTATCGGCAGGCACAGCAATCTGGTCTGCATACTTCATTGAAACTTGATTGTTTTGTGCCGCCACAGGCATAGTCATGGCGACCATTACTGACAAAGCAATTGGTTTTAGGTTCATAAAAATTTATTCTTTTCTCGTTACTATTCAGTTCTGTGTGCAAAATTACACATTATTTATGTTATGAGAAAGAAAAAACAAGTCAAAAATCAAAAAAAGTGTTTCGGAAAGGGTCTAAAGGAAATAAAAGTCTGCACCAATCCTCTGGTCAGCAGATAGATAATAAAGGCCAACCACAGTGCATGATTCTGCATGACGGGGAACATCCACCAATAAATGAGGAAGAAGGCAAGGGCTGCCACCAAACACGAAAGCAACATGCCGCGCGTCTTCAGCATACCGATGAAGATGCCGTCCCACACAAAGGCTGCCATACCGGCAAACGGTACTGCTACCGCCCACCACAGATAACGAGTGGCTGTGTGAACCACGTCGGCATCGGTGGTCAGCAGACGGAGCACCGCACTGCCGCAGGAATAATAGACCAACGTGAACAACGAAGCCACCAACACACCCCAGCCAAAGATATGTCGCACAGTGCGCTTCAACATGGACTGATTGCGGGCACCCAGGTAGCGACCTGCCAAAGCCTCGCCCGCAAAAGCGAAACCATCCATCACATAGCTGAAGAACATGAAGAACTGCAACAGCAGCGTGTTGGCAGCCAGTATCTCGGCACCCTGCATGGCACCCGCAGAAGTAAAGTAGAGGTTGACCGCCACCAGACAGACGGTCCGCAGGAAGATGTCGAGATTAATGCTGAAGAAGCGAGCCAGCCCCCGTCGCAGTTCGCTCCACCGCGAGCGATGACGCCTTAACAGACGCCCATAGTACCTGAGAATCAGAGCTATGCCCACCAAGAACGTGGACCACTGCGCCACCATCGTGCCTAGAGCCACACCTTGTATCTCCATGCCGAAGCCGATGACCAACAGGAGCGACAACCCAATGTTGACCACGTTTTGACCAATGGCCAACAACATCGGGATACGCGTGTTCTGCATACCTATAAGCCACCCCATCAACACATAAAGCCCCAGCATGGCGGGCGCACCCCATACACATATATTATAATAAGATGTACAGAGAGGAGCCACCTCGGGCGTCAGTTGCATCAAGAAAAACATCAACGCACGCAAAGGCCATTGTAGCAGCACAATCAACAGTCCCACCGACAGCGCCACCAGCAAGCCGCGGCGCAACATGGTGGCAGCCACCTGCAACTGGCGCGCACCAAGAGCCTGTGCCGTCAGACCACTCGTCCCCATGCGCAGGAATCCGAAAAGCCAATACATCACATTGAAAATCATGGCCCCCACAGCAATGGCACCAATATGGCGCGCACCTCCCACATGCCCCATGACAACCACATCACAGAGCCCCAAAAGAGGCACCGTGATGTTGGAAACGATGCTTGGCACCGCCAATGCTAAAACCTTTTTGTTCAAAGACATATCCATTTCGAGTACAAAAGTAATAAAAAACAAGAATAACAATCAAAAAAAAGTAATATAAACTGCACAAAACCACCATGTGTGTGCACACAAAAGGTAGTTTTCTTTAAAAAAATTTGCGTAATTGGAAGAAAATGAGTTACTTTGCACCCGATTTTGAAGAAAACTAAATCAAAGTTGAACATAAGTATTAACAATTAAAAGAAAAAATTATGTCAGAAATTGAAAGCAAAGTAAAGGCTATTATCGTTGATAAGCTCGGTGTTGACGAAGCAGAGGTTAAGCCCGAAGCAAGTTTCACAAACGACCTGGGTGCAGACTCACTGGACACCGTAGAGCTCATCATGGAGTTCGAGAAGGAGTTCGGTATCTCAATTCCCGATGATAAGGCCGAGAAGATTGGCACCGTTGCTGATGCCATTTCTTATATTGAGGAGAACGCAAAATAAAGTTTTCTGAATGAAGAACGAAGAATGAAGAATGAAGAATTTGCTGCCGCCCATAGCGTGGTAGTAAGTTCTTCATTCTTCGCTTTTGTATATATGTACAAAGATTCTTCATTCTTCATTCTTCATTCTAATTAATGTTTATGGAATTAAAAAGAGTCGTTGTCACAGGTCTGGGCGCAGTTACGCCAGTGGGTAACACTCCCGACGAGATGTGGAATAACCTCATCAACGGCGTTAGCGGAGCAGCACCTATAACAACTTTTGATACCACAAATTTCAAAACCAAGTTTGCATGTGAGGTAAAGAACCTCAATGTGAACGACTTCCTGGATCGCAAGGAGGCCCGCAAGATGGACCGCTACACTCAGCTGGCACTGATTGCTGCCAAGCAGGCTGTCGAGGACTGCGGATGGAACCTTGAGCAGGAAGACAAAGACCGCATCGGTGTTGTCTTCGGCGTAGGCATCGGCGGTATTAAGACTTTTGAGGACGAGATCACCTACTATGGTGTTCACCGCGAAGACGGTCCTAAGTTCAACCCCTTCTTCATCCCCAAGATGATTGCCGATATCGCAGCCGGACAGATTTCTATCATGTACGGTTTCCATGGTCCCAACTATATCACATCGTCTGCATGTGCTTCATCAAGCAACGCACTGGCTGATGCCTTCAACCTGATTCGTCTGGGCAAGGCTAACGCTATCGTTACCGGTGGTGCCGAGGCAGCTATCTGCGAGAGCGGTGTAGGTGGTTTCAATGCCATGCACGCCCTGTCAACTCGCAACGACGAGCCCGAGAAGGCCAGCCGTCCATTCAGCGCTTCACGCGATGGTTTCGTCATGGCAGAAGGTGCTGGTTGCCTCATCCTGGAGGAACTGGAGCATGCTAAGGCTCGTGGTGCCAAGATCTATGCAGAGATGGTTGGTGCTGGCATGAGTGCCGATGCTCACCACATCACCGCTTCACACCCCGAAGGACTGGGCGCCAAGCTGGTGATGAAGAACGCACTGGAAGATGCCAACATGAAGCCCGAGGATATCGACTACATCAACGTACACGGTACGTCAACACACGTCGGCGATATCTCTGAGGCTAAGGCCATCAAGGATGTCTTTGGCGATGCAGCCTTCAAGCTGAACATCTCTTCGACCAAGTCAATGACTGGTCACCTGCTTGGTGCTGCCGGTGCCGTAGAGGCCATGGCCACCATCCTGGCAGTGAAGAACGACATCGTTCCTCCAACCATCAATCATGAGGATGGCGACGAGGATCCTGAGATTGACTATAACTTGAACTTCACTTTCAACAAGGCACAGAAGCGCACCGTGCGCGCAGGTCTGAGCAACACCTTCGGTTTTGGCGGACACAATGCCTGCGTTGTATTCAAGAAATTTTCAGATTAAGTGAACAAGGTGAAAGCGCGCTTTCACTTTCGAACGAAAGAAAATTCATCGAAGATAAGTATGAAGATTAAAGATATTATTGACTGTATAAAGCTCCCTTTCCGCAAGGAAAAGGAGCTTTATTCTTCTCTGTATGCCATCATCGGCTTCTACCCCCGCAACATCAAGTACTACAAAATGGCCCTGACACATAAAAGCTCGGGGAAGAGAAACGAGAAAGGACGTCCGCTGAACAACGAGCGCCTGGAGTTTCTCGGCGATGCTCTACTTGATGCCGTGGTGGGACACATCGTCTATGAGCATTTCGAAGGCAAGCGAGAAGGATTTCTCACCAACACTCGTTCTAAGTTGGTGAGCAGAGAGACTTTGGGAAAACTGGCCCAGGAGATGGGCCTCACCGAACTGATTCAGAGCAGCGGCACACAGCGCTCGCACAACAGCTATATGGCTGGCAATGCTTTCGAGGCTCTCGTTGGAGCCATCTATCTGGACCAAGGCTATGATGCCGTCATGCTGTTTATGAAGCAGCGCATCCTGGCTCAGATGGTGAACATAGACAAGGTGGCTTATAAGGAGGTGAACTTCAAGTCCAAGCTGTTGGAGTGGACCCAGAAGAACCGCGTTCGCATGGACTTCAAAATACAGAAGGAGACACAGGACGAGAACGGCTCGCCCGTCTTCTCATTCATCGTCATGATAGAAGGTGTGGAAGGTGGCAAGGGGCAGGGCTTCTCGAAGAAAGAGGCCCAGCAGAATGCCTCTAAGGAGACGCTTCAACGTCTGCGCCGCGAACCTCAGTTCATCGATGCCATCTTCCATGCCAAGTCTGAACGCACCAAGATGGAAGAAGAGCCTACGGCCATCGCGCCCGATCTGGAGAAGGAAAAGGAGTTCATCATCCAGACCGAGAAGAAAGAGAAGGCAGATACGCCTCAGAAGACCAAAGCCCCTCGTCCTGCCGACAAACAGGAGAAGGCTGCTGAAAGCGACGTTGACGAGTTCGACCTTTCAGACATCAGCCATCAACCCAAGGAACAGTCACGCGAAGACATTATTGCGGCAGCCGAAGCCGCTGCCTACGACGCATGAAGACAGCTATCGTGGGAGGCGGCGCAGCAGGCTTCTTTCTGGCCATCAACCTGAAAGAGCTTTGTCCAGGAATGCAGATAGACATTCTTGAAGCTGGCTCACGCGTACTGAGAAAGGTGGAAGTTTCGGGCGGCGGGCGCTGTAACTGCACCAACTCTTTTCGTGATGTTACAGACCTGAAACAGGTTTATCCACGCGGTCACCGTCTGCTGAAACGCCTTTTCAAACAGTTTGACCACCGCGCTGCCTATCAATGGTTCGAGCAGCGCGGTGTCAAACTGGTCACTCAGGAAGATCAGTGCGTCTTCCCACAATCACAAGACTCACATACCATCATCAACCTGTTTCTCAGCGAGGCACATCGACTGGGCATCAACGTGCGCACCAATCACCGCATAAACAGTTTAGAACAACTGAGCAACTACGATTATGTGGTCGTCACCACTGGCGGCATGTCGTCTCACGACAGTCTGCTTAGCTCTCACGACATCGAGACGCCCATCCCGTCGCTTTTCACCTTCAGCATCGACGATGCCCAGCTGCGCGAGCTGATGGGCACCGTGGTCGAAGCCAGCGCCATGATACCTGGCACCAAATTCAGGGCTTCTGGCGCCCTGCTCATCACCCACTGGGGCGTGAGCGGACCATGCATCCTGCGACTCTCCAGCTATGCCGCCAGAGCACTCAGCGAAGCCCGCTACCAGATGCCGCTTGCCATCAACTGGACAGGCTGTAACGAGAACGAGGTGCAGCAGGTGCTCGACGAGATGACCATTGCCAACCGTCAGAAACTGTTATCCTCAGTCCGTCCGTTCAGCCTCCCCACTCGCCTTTGGAACTACCTGTCAGAGAAAAGTCTGGGCGCACGTGCCCATGCTCCCTGGGGCAGTCTGAACAGAAAAGAGCTCAACCGACTGACCAACACGCTGGTCAACGACACCTACCCCATCCAGGGTCGTGCCGCCTTTAAGGATGAGTTCGTGACCTGTGGCGGTGTTGCCCTGTCGGCCGTCAACCCATCCACATTGGAAAGTCGCATCCAGCCACACCTCTATTTTGCCGGCGAAGTGCTCGACATCGATGGTGTGACAGGCGGTTTCAATTTCCAAGCCGCTTGGACCACAGCCTATACCGTAGCCCAAGCCATCAGTCAATCAGTCAATGCTTAATTACTTGTCTTATCCAGCTTCATCAACAGAAGCCCGATAAGAATCCAAATGATCTCACGCACACGGCAGATGATGCTGACAAAGATGCCGAGGGCTGCCGAGAGTTCCATCACAGCGATGGACACCACGAAGCCACCTTCCTGCACACCTATCTGCATCGGCAACCAGCCAATCAGGTTGGCCAGCAGCGAGGTGAACGAGAGTATCAGCACGGAATGCAGGAACGTCAGCACCAGACCGCTCATGCCTCCGCCACAGTCGATGCCGAACAGCAGGAGCATGAACATAATCTCCAGGCTCTGCACCACGCGAGAGAAATACTCTAACAGCAGACTGCTGTAGAAAGCGCGCTTGTCGGTCTGGTGCAGCGCCGCTATCTGTTCGTCCACATGATGCAGTGTCTCAGCATGGGTCTCCAGCATACGGGCACTCCAGTTCTTCAGTCCCGGCACCTTGCCAATCCAGCGCACGCCCTTCACCACCAGTCCCTTGCGGTAACCGCGCGAGAAGAGGTAGAAAGCCACCAAACAAAAGGCGATGGCCAGTGCAAACATGAATGCCATCACCGGCGTCAGCTTCAGGTCCCCGATGGCCACCAAGGCCAGATACAGGAAGATAGACGTGAACCAAAACCAGAAATGCGCAAAGATGTGCATCATGGCATAGAGCACCACCGACGAAGAGGCATGCTCCTTGCTCATGTCGCGCGACAGCGCAATGATGCGGTATGGCTCACCGCCAAGCCCACCCACAGGTGTGGCATAGTTCAAGGCATAGCCCGTGATAGTCAGTCGGAAGATGCGCCAGAAACCCACATGCTCATCGTTGCTGCTCACACTGCGTATCACGCATTGCCACGACAGTGCGTTGATGCCATAGACAAACACCCACACGCCCACAATCGGTATCAGCCAATAGCCGGCATGGCAGATGTGTTCCCACAGTTCTACGAAGCTCACGTCGAAGGTGAACATCATCACCACGACAGCCAGCACGCCAATAAAGAATAAGAAATTATTGATTTTCTTTTTAGTCCACGTCATGTGTTTGCCCGTTCTTTTTAATACAACCTAAGAGAGTTTCTCCACCATCTTTTTACAGAAAGCCTCATGCCGATGGTTGATCCACCATGCGATGAGTCCCAGACCGATGATCTCCCACAGGAAGTTCATGACGGGCACATCCAGCAAACAGAACAAGAACAGGAAGGCCGAACGGAAGTTAAACACGATCAAGCCCACGCACTTCACCAAGGGCTTAGAGTAAGCATGCAGCTGGGCCCGAATGTCGCGCGGTATCTGGTCAGAGGCACCAAACTTCTTTTTCAGCACTGCCATCAGGCGCTGGAATTGTGGTGTCACCGCTTCCTGCTTCTTCGTGTATTCCACATACTGCTGCTGGAACAACCGTTCCACGAAGGGCGCATCTTTCGGCATCTCGTCCAGTATCTCCTGCTGACGCTGTGAGTTGTCGAGCTCACTGCCTTTCTCGCCTTTCTGGAAGAACAGATGCACCTGGATGTAGTAGTCGGCCAGACGCTGCTGACCTGCCAGTCCGTGCAGTCCGGAATAGGCAGCCAGGACGAACACTACGATGGTTGCAACAATCGCATTCGTCGGTGTGTCCTCAATGCCCAGCCATCCGAACTCAATGTCGTGATGCTGATAGAAGCGCCAGATCAATGCCAGGTAGATGGGTACGAACCATGCAAAGCCGGCCACACCGTCGAGGATGCGCCCCATGCGACTCTTCTTGCCCGAGATGCGCGCCAGCTGACCATCGGTGCAGTCAAGGATGTCGCCCACCATCAGCAGCAGGATACCTACCAGGTTGAGCAGCAGTCCTGTCCACGACTCATAGTGATAGCTGCCATGGGCAAAGAAGAAACAGCTGACAGCCCCAAACACCATCGACCATATCGTCACCGTGTTGGGATGAATGCCAAACTTATTAAAGAATTCTGCCAGATAAAAGCATATTGGTCTTACTATGTAAAGGTCGAAAACATCCTCTGTTTCCGTTGATTTTAGGCTTTTTAGTATCTTCTCGTTCATTGTCTTTTTATAAAAAACTCCGCAAAGGTACTAATAAGTAAGGAAACAGGCAAATTAATTTTAAACAAAAATCATCCAATGATAGTATTATCAATGGATGATTTGAATTAAAACGTGGTTATTTTATTGATTATTGATTATTGATTATAGATGGTTTCAGTATAAGTAGGAAGACCTTTCGAAGTTATCTTAACAACAGCAGGATTCTTTCCCGTCATATTGTCATTACGGACAAAGAATGTCAACTGTCCTCCAAATACTGGCATCTGACGAGAGCCTAAAGATGTCAGGCAAGTTGGGTCTCCATTGGCCATACCACAGAATGTCGCCTTCCCCCTGACAGTAACATTTATCAGATTATTGCTTTGCGGACAAAGATTTCCATTTTTATCTGTAATAGTGACCGTAAACATCGTTAATAATCCTTCACGCACAAAAGAAACCTGAATAGCAGCGGGACGTCCTGCCGTAGATATCTTCTTTTTATCTGCTATCTTCCCATGACCATCATAAGCAACGACCTCTATAGTACCCGGTTCGTATCTGACATGATCCCATATAAGTCGATATCGACGAAGTATTGCTAACGAATCAGACTCAGAAGAAGCATTATCACTTTTCTTCTGCCGACCCATGCTCTTTCCATTAAGAAACAACTCTGCTTCGGGGTAATCCGTATAGACCATCACTGGGGTTACCTGTCCCTCCCTGCCTGGCCATGTCCAGTGAGGCAGAACGTGCAACGTATGACTATCAGTGTTCCACACGCTGCGATAGAGATAATAGCGGTCTTTGGGCAAGTTTGCCAAATCAATGATTCCAAATAAAGAGCTATGACTTGGCCATGCATCATTATTATAAGGCGTGGGTTCACCCAGATAGTCAAAGCCAGTCCATACAAACTGTCCTATATACCAGGGATTGTCATCACTAAGTGCAAAATCAACATCTGGCACATTACTCCATGAACAGTATTCCGTATCATAGCCCGAAGACTGATGGTCTGAGTAGGTAGCCATCGCTTTCAGGGCGAGCGGAAACTTGTAAACACCGCGTGAGCTAACCGTTGATGCCGTCTCAGAACCAAGAATTAAATTCTGATCCCATTGCTTCCATGCCTTGGCATAGTTCCATGTATTGTAGTTGATACCAGGAATATCAACGGGAGCTGCGAAACCATTTTTCAAAACGTAGGGTATCTGATCCATGCAAACGGTGACAGGACGTGTATGATCCTCTGCATGTACAATAGCCTGCAGATGCTCTACCATACGGAAGCCCTTTTCGTCACGTTGATTAGGAACCTCATTGCCGATACCCCAGAGTATCACACATGGTGCATTGCGGAAATGTCGCACCATATTACGTAGTACATTGTCGGCCTCTTCGGCAAAGAAATGATGGAATCCATTTTCGCATTTAGGAGCATCCCATTCATCAAATGGCTCTATCATGAGCATCAGTCCCATCTCGCTGCAAAGTTCAACAAGCATGGACGAAGGCAGGTTATGTGAAGTACGGATAGCGTTACACCCCATGTCCTTTAACATCTTCAAACGCATACGTATGGCATCCTTATCAACAGCGGCCCCAAGAGCGCCAAGGTCATGATGGACGCAAACGCCTTTTATCTTTGTATGCTGGCCGTTGAGAAAAAATCCCTCATGCGGAATGTATTCAATGTTTCGAATACCGAAACTGGTCGTGGTTTCGTCAGTAACTTTCCCCTGTACGGATATCTTTGTACGCAAGGTGTATTGACTAGGACTATCGACAGACCATAATTTTGGATGGCTGATGCGAAGATGATGCACAGCCTTCAATTGCGAAGTGGGCGCATACTGTTGGATATAGTTCTGCACTACATCGCCATTGGGAGCCACCACCTCTGAACATATCGTCAAACTATCCTGACGATTACTATTGACGGAAACTGTGGCCTTGACGATGGCATAATCGCTCTTGACAACAGGCGTAGTAACCTGTATGCCCCACTGCGGCACATAGCTGGCACCGGTTTCTACCAAGGTAACTGGTCGGAAGAGTCCTGCACCAGGATACCATCTTGACGAGTATGCAGGATTATCAATACTAACGGCCAACACGTTATCCCCTGGGCATACCATCTCAGTGATATCAACACTGAAAGCGCCATAACCATAAGGTTGAAAAGCGACCTGCTGACCATTGACATAAACATGCGCACGACTCATGGCACCATCGAAGTAAAGCCACGTCCGTCCTGATGCCTTTACCGTGAAATGCCTGCGATACCAGCCTTTGCCCATATAGGGCAGTCCTCCCGTTCGTCCCGTCTTTAAATGAACCTTCTTCTCACCATTCTGTATGTTGCGCACAGACTGTAGGTCGTTGTTGCGATCAAAAGGCTTATGAATGGCCCAGTCATGTGGCACACTGACGCGCTGCCACCGGCCGTCATCATAATCTTTAGCCTCAGCACCAGGTGCATCACCCAGCAGAAAGTGCCACCCGTCTGAAAGCAAGGTCTCACTTCGCTGGGCAAATGCCAGAGCTACCGACTGTGATAACAATAGGAAGAATAAAAGTCTTTTCATAATTTGATGTCAGCATTGAGAACGATATCAGCCGAAGAACGACCTACCATGATACTGAATACGCCCGGCTGCATACGGAAAGACTCACTGATGACATCATAATACATGAAAGCATCTCTGTCAAGCAATACAGTCACATGCTTACTTTCACCTGGGCGCAGTGAGACCTTCTCAAAACCCTTCAGTTCCTTAGCTGGACGCACAACAATGGGTTGTTGCTCACCAACATATACCTGTGCCACTTCTTTGGCCTCCTTTTTCCCTGTATTAGTGATGGTGAATGCCACTTCCACCTGACCATCAGAGAGTTGGTTCACTTTCAAGTCACTATACTTGAAATTGGTATATGAAAGACCGAAACCAAAGGGGAACAGCGGCTTGATACCAGCACGCTCATAACCACGATAGCCCACGAAGACACCCTCACGATATTCTACGGTCCTTAATTCACGCGCCTTCGTATTTTCATTGTAATTGGCGGCAGAAGGGTTATCCTCCAAACGGCGTTCAATAGAAATTGGCAGACGACCACTGGGCGACAGCTTTCCTGTTAGAATCTCAGCTAAAGCCATTCCTCCCTCCTGACCAGGATACCATGCCATCACGATACCCTTGACATCATTAATCCAACTATCCATCTCAACACCACCTCCAGCATTGATAACCACTACAGTATTCGGATTGATTTCTGCCACATTCTTTATCATTTCACGTTGGAATTCTGGCAACATGAAAGGACGGTCGAAGCCCTCACCTTCGATACTGCTATTAAAACCAACAGCATAAACCACATTATTGGCCTTTCGCAGTCCTTTTCGAAGGACATCCTCGTTAAGTCGTTGTAGCGTGAGCTTAATGTTAGCAGAAGAGATATTGTCAAAGTATTCAACCTCCAGATGATAGCCTTTCTTTCCCTTCAGATGGAGAGTCTTCTCACGATAGGAATAAGCATGATTTCCCCAGTCGGCAGCCACCTGTTTGCCATTAATCTTAATGCGATAGCCATCATCACCACCAATATGGATTTTCAGTGTCTCATCTTTCTGTGGTTCATAATAACCAGTCCAACGCACAGAGAAAGTATCAGTAGGCATTCCCTTCATCGCACGACCATACTCCCAGTCGAAGTCAACCTTCTCATCAACACGCAGGGCAAAGGGTTTTCCTTCGAGTGACTTATTGTTATAGTAAGCGCCACAAAAGCCTTTCTCCGTCTTGGTGCTATCAGTAAATACCTCCGCCTGAATATTATCGAAGATGACATCATCTGTCAGCATCAACGTTTTTTTACGAAGCGAGGTCATACCCTTACAGAGTGATGTGGCATGGAAAGGTTCTACATTACCACTACCACCACCCGTTGTAATCTCACTGGCATTTGTACCCATGACAGCAGTAACACCTTTCAAGGGCAGCACATCTCCTTCATTGCGCAACAGCACAATACCCTCACGAGCCAGTTCCAGGGCTGTTTGAGCAGACTGTTCATAGTCCAAGGGTATAGACTCGTCTTTCTGCTGACGGTCGAAGAGTCCGAAACTGATGATCGTCTGTAGGATATGCTTCACCTTCTCATCAATGACACGTTCATCTACGGTACCATTCTTCAGTGCCTCCTTCAGGTTGTCCATATTCAGGAACTTGCCTTTAGGCATCTCTAAATCCAATCCATTATTGGCAGCTGCAATAGAAGAATAGACCGACGTCCAGTCCGACATCAGGAGACCTTCAAATCCCCATTCCTTACGCAATACATCGCGGTTTAGCCATGCATTCTCCGTGGCATGAACGCCATTGAGAAGATTATAGCTATTCATAACTGCTCCTACGCCAGCCTTTGTAACCGCCGTTTTAAAAGCAGGAAAATAGATTTCGTAAAGCGTACGACTATCTATCTCCGAGTTGACATGATGGCGATTCCATTCCTGGTTATTACCTGCGAAATGTTTGATGGTTGCCATTACACCTCTCGACTGCACACCTTTTATATATTCACAAGCTATCTGACTGGTAAGATACGGATCCTCACCAAAATATTCATAGTTACGGCCACACAGCGGTGAGCGATAGATATTGACACCAGGTCCCAACAAAATACCCACACCACGGGCACGAGCATCATCACCAAGACTTACGCCAAGGCGATGGAAGAGACTGCGGTTCCATGTTGCAGCACTAAGGATTGAAGCAGGATAGAGCGTGCTATGAGGCGCATGATTACGCAGTCCCACCGGACCATCGGCCAGCAATACAGTGGGGATTCCAACCCTTGGTATAGCTCGTAACGAGAAAGATGTCGCACCCGAGAGGTAAGACACCTTCTCCTCGAGCGTCATATTCTTTACGATGGCATCAGCACGTTGCTTTGCCTCTTTCGTAATAGGTTGCGCAACGGAAAACAAAGAGGAGCAAAGGAAGGCTCCGATAATTAAGAGTCGAGTCATGATATTTTTATTTAATTGTTATTTCTACTGATTGATTACCGGCCATGATGATATAGGTTCCTGGTTCCAAGACATTATTTCCCTCACTATCCACAAAGCCAAGATCACGTGTGGTATTCAGATGGAATGTGTAGTTTTCGCTCTTTCCTGCTGGGATATCCTTTTTTGCAAAGAACCTCAACTCCTTAACAGGACGCGTCAATGGTGCATACTTGCAAGTCACAAAGCCAAGTACCGTTTCCTTGCCATCCAGCTTACCCGTATTACGAACAGGTATGGTTACTTCGAAATCCTCGTTTGCCTTCAGTTCTTTCTTCGATATGCTGATAGCTCCATACTGAAATGTTGTGTAGCTCAGTCCATATCCGAAAGAATAGAGAGGTGTGCTGGGAATATCCTGATAGAAACCCTGATGATGGCGTGCACTGGCACGCTGGTTATAGTAGATTGGAATCTGACCAGACGTATACGGGAACGTGATAGCCAACTTACCGGATGGATTGATACGTCCGGAGAGGATTCCTGCCAACGGTTTTCCGCCAGGAGTACCGGGTTGCCACATCTCAACGATAGCATCAGCAAGCGGTTCCATGCGATTCAGCTGCAGGGGACGTCCGTTACTCAGCACAAGCACTATCTTTTTACCCGTATCACGAAGATGTTTCAGTAAGTCCAATTGTATCTGAGGTAGCTCGATGGTAGAGCGCGATGTATTCTCACCGCTCCACTTGCGGCGCTCACCCAGACAGGCAATGACAACATCGGCCTGCTGTGCCAAGCGTATAGCCTCCTCAAATCCCGCAATAACTTCTCCTTCAAAGTCGCAACCCTTGGCATATCCTACTATGGTTTCTTTTCCGAACTCATCCATCAAAGCTTCCCATATCGTTGTCACATCCTTTTTTTCACCATGGCCCATCCAACAGCCCATCATTTCCTCCTGTGCTTTCGCTAAAGGACCAACGACAGCGATACGCTTACCGCTCAGTGGCAGTAGCGAATGTGTGTTCTTCAACAAAACCATCGATTCTGCCGCCAACTGCTCTGCTGTTTGACGGCTGTCCCCACGCAGGAATCGACTATCGTCAACAGGTTCTGGTGTATAAGGATGCTCAAACAGTCCCAATTCAAATTTCAGGGTAAGGATACGCCTTACGGCATCATCTATCAACGACAAGTCAACAGTCCCCTTCTCTACCGATTGTCTCAAATGCTCATCATAAGCATGCGACATCATGTCTATATCAACGCCTGCCTTTATGGCCATCTCGCCTGCACTTCCAAGGCTAGCAGCAGCACCTTGGCTTTTCAACTGGGCGATAGCAGCCCAGTCCGACACCACGATACCTTCAAAACCAAGTTTGTCGCGCAGCACATCCCGCAGCACATAACTGTTTGATGTCACAGGCGTGCCGTTCAGATTATTAAACGAGCTCATAATCGTAGCTGGTTTCTCCTTCATACACAGGCGATAGGGAGTGAGATAAGTATCCCACAATGTCTGCTGCGACACCTCCGTATATACATAGTCACGTCCAGCTTCCGAAGCGCCATAAGCCACATAGTGTTTCAAACAGGATGCGATAGAAAGACTGTCGTTCAACGATGAGCCTTGATAACCACGCACAGCAGCAGCACCCATCATACCGTTTAGGTAAGGATCCTCGCCATAGCCCTCTGCCACACGTCCCCAACGAGGATCATGAGCCACATCGACCATTGGCGAGAAGGTCCAGTCAACGCCCGACATCCTTGACTCTTGAGCAGCCACACGACACGACTGTTCCGCCAACTGTTCGTTAAAGCTGCAGGCTTGTGCCAGAGGTATAGGAAAAATGGTACGGAATCCGTGAATAACATCGTGTGCAAAGAGAATGGGGATGCCAAGCCGCGACTTCTCCATAGCCGTGCGCTGCATCATGTTGCGCAACTTTGGATCTGTACCGAAATAGATCAGCGACCCCACTTCTGCAGGTATGTTTACTACTTCACGTCCCTTGTTGTTCTCGATATTATTACGTCCAAGTGTGAACTGCACCAGCTGCATGATTTTCTCGTCCAGCGTCATCCTACCCAACAAGTCTTCCACCCTTCTTGAAACAGACGCTGCTGTGTCCTTATATACAGGTAACTGCTCGCGGATAGCGAGTGATTGCGATTTAGAGAAAGGCGTCTTTGCTTTCTTTGTATAATAATCATGCATGATATACCATGCCTGTTTTCGTTGTCCCTGGTCAGACACCAGTCCCTTACGATTCCATCCGTCCTGATTGGTAGGATGCAGACGGGTAGGACTACGGAAGTCGAAGAGTATCCATGGGGAAACGCCACAGAGGTTATCGATATTCTCAAACATCGTCAGGTTACGGCGATAGAGTTCTGCCTGATATTCCTCACTCCAGCTACTTGCCACCTCCCTGTCGCCATGTTGTCCATAGAGTGCTTCACAACCGAACTCCGAGATAAAGAGAGGCTTTTCCTTAGCAACATCCCAGAACAAGTCCTTTGGGTTCTTCGGCCATGCCGCATACCAACCCATATATTTATTAATACCTATCACGTCGAGGTTGTGATAGAAGTCATCATCCATTACAAAGCGGTCTTTCTCCGAATCATAGGCAGCTAGATCGTAGGCAGCAGTGAAGAGACGGGTAGAGTCCATTTCCTTACCAACACGCAGCAACTCACGCAAGAAAGCATTACGCGCAGGCGTATTCTTTGTCTCATTGGCAATTCCCCAGAAACAGTCTGCACAACGGTTGCGGTCGCGACGAATTGTCTCGCGCAACATATCCGAAGCTTTGGCAAGTGTTTCCTTGTTGCCGAAATCTATATCCTGCCATACAGGAATCTCCTGCCAGAGCATGATGCCCATTTTCTCTGCCAGTCTGACAATATACTCATTCTGCTGATAATGCGCCAAGCGCACCATATTGACGCCAAGTGCCTTTGCCTCTGAGAGCAGCATCATCGCATCGCCCTCGCTATAAGCGCGCCCCATGCGCTGAGGTATCTCCTCATGGAAAGAAACAGAACGAAGGAACGTCTCCTTGCCATTCAGATATATGCGCGTTCCTTTTACCTCTATATTACGGAAGCCTATCTCATCCTTCACCTCGTCTGCAACAGTTTTTATCGTCACCGCATAGCATTTAGGCATCTCTGGCGACCAGCGCTTCAGGCCCTTGACCTTTATACGACCGCAAGCCACACCCTCGCTGTCGGTCTTCAACTGGAGGTGTTGCTTCAATTCGGGAATCTCCACTTGTACGTTTTCCCCTGCTATGGTCTTCGACAGTTCTACCCGAACATTGATAATATCAGGCAAGTGTTTGTCCAACTGAACAACATAATCACTGATATAGACCTCCGGCACACTGACCAACATCACATCACGCGTGATACCGCCATAGTTCCACCAGTCAAACGACATTGCAGGGATTGCCTCCTTGCGTCGTGTATTATTCACTGCGATGCACAAGAAGTTACTTCCTTCTTTTAGTTGGCTCGTAACATCCACTTGAAAAGGAGTAAAAGCACCTTCGTGCTCCATCACCTTCTCTCCATTCAGGTAAACAGCACAGCGATTGCTTACACCCGAAAAATAAAGTATCTCCTTACCAGCCCTCTTCGGTTGATAGTCGAAGTGACGTGCATACCACACCGTTCCCTCGTAGTATTTCAGTTCCGCAGCCTGACTATTCCAGTCGCTAGGAACATTCAGTCGAAGCCCTCCCTCGAAAGAGAACTCGTAGAATTCCTCTTTCGTCTGTGGCTTCGCATTCTTATAGACCGGCATCCGCTCGCCCGCGCTAAAAGGATCAATAAGCGCTGCCCACTTCCCGTTAAGACTCGTACAACTTCGACCATAAACATTAGCTACATAAGAGGTGGCTGCAACAGCATGGGTGGCACCTATTATAATATATAAAAGGAGAATAGCAATATTTCTTTTCATTTTCGATGATAGCGATATAATTGATAATCATTCTTTTCAGGCAGTGAGAAACGTATCTTTCCGTCTGCTTCCACAGAGACCTCTGTCGAGGCACCCGTTCCGAAGACAGGTTGAAGTAGCAAGCGGTCGCCTTCCTTCAGCCAAGTCTTCATCAGAGCACTATTTGCCTCGTTGTCTTCACGAAAAACAAGCAGGAAGCCCTCTTCATCGTTCAGGATAGACTGAAAGCCTGTCCATGAGCGTCCGTCTGGCTCGTTTCCTATCGGAAGAATACAACCTTTATGCAGTTCTTCCTGGACCTTTCGATACTGCTTAACAACCTTTTCCGCATTGAATGCTGCATCTGGCAGATTCTGCGCTTCCATCCATGCCAATGGCTGTCCGGCCATTGCCACAGCGAAAAGGTAGTCGAAACGATAGTTATGGGGAGCAAAGACATCATTCTCAGGATACTTGTCCTCGTTGCGCCACTTATTCAGGAATTCCACCTGCAGACGCTCAGTGGGAACATAGCGCGAGAGCTGCCACAAGTTGCGCAACGTCTGATAGGGATAATAGTTACCCCAGTCTGTATAGCGATTCTCCAAGAACACGTTGCCATATTCAGCAAACATGTGATAGCCACCTCTGCGACCTGCTGTAGCGTCCAGATTGAACATCACCTCCTGATGACTCTCCTGCATGACTTTGTCAAACAGCCTTCGCAGGTTTTGCTCAGCCCGTTTGGTAGGAATCTGCAAACCGTCAATTTTGAAAATAGTGATGCCGTATTTCTTCCACAATGCCAAAATTGCATCAGCATCTTTCTGCCAGTCGGCAAAATCATTCTGGATGCTTGGGTTATACCACAAGCCAATACGAATGCCCAACTGCCGTCCTTTCTCCACAATAGGTGTCAAGCCATTGGGAAACTTGATGGTGTCCGGCATCCAGTAGTCTGCTTGTTTCCATATATCATTAAAGGAACCTTTCGCCACCTTTGAATTGGGACTCTTGCCTATCTGCCAGCCATCATCCAACTGAAACACACTAACACCTAAACGAGCAGCCTTATCCAGCTCAGCAAGACAGAAAGCCTCATCTATCTTGCTATCCTGACTGCGGTCGCCCCACGTGTTCAGCATCACCATCTCGTCGTTAGCACGCTGACATATACGTGCCTGTTTCTGATAACCACGCAGGTTTGTCAAGGCATCTAAATCGCTACCGTCGTACACCCCAAGTACTACACCATACGTAGGCACCCATTCCGCAGGCGAGACATCCTTAGCTGCCAAACCAGTCCCCGTCACCTTGAAGGTTCCGAAGTCCGTACGGAAGTCATAACCAGGATAGTGAAGTTGTGTACTGGAACAAGGAGCCTCTTTCAGAAAAAAGAAGCCATCATTAGAGATTCCATCCTTTGCAAAGAGCAGGTTGCCACGATGAGAACTTTCTCTATAGGGAATAAACGAATGCTCACTTACCAGATTATTATTCCAGTCTGTATAGTCAAGAAACTCCACCGTACGTGTCTGCCAGTGATGACCATCCAATTCCAAACGGTCGAGCACGGGCACCTTTACTGCCACGCTCATATCTGCCGTCGATTCAATATTCTTTCTATCGGCGCCTGAAACTTCTTTCTCCGTCTGCTGTCCTTCAAGTTGACCTCTTAAATAGGTCTGACAAGCAATGGCAGCTACATCATCATAGATGCGATACTCTCGGATCACATCCAGTTTGCCTTTAGAGAATGATACCTTTACTGACAGATAACCATTATGTAGTGAATTTCCAACAACAGCCTCTGTTTCAAGATGACCATCGCGTGCCTCACCTTTCACCATGAGCATATCAGGATTCTTGCCCTGTGCCGACAGATAGCGACCGTTCTTCTTATTCAGCACACCGATCGTCTTCAAGTCTCCACCATTCCATAGGAAAATGCGTTCCATGCAGTCATTACCCATTCGCAAGGTATCATCATTTAATTGCGCATAGCCCTGAAGAAGCGACGGTTTCTTGGGTTGGTCGAGCATGATGTTGGGAGCGTTGAAACGTTGGTTGTCTGGTGCATCCTCAGCACCCGCACCAGCCTGCATGAGCTGTTGCAGTTCAGGGATATATCTCTCATAGACGCCGCGTGGACTCACACCATATTTATGGCATAGCGAAGCTGCCATACCCACCACTTCGCCCATCATGCCTGTGGTACGCATGACGCGTATCGTGCCCAGTGCCACATGCGTGCAACTGATGTTACGTCCTGCCATAAACAGGTTGCTGATGTTACGAGAGTAAAGACAACGATAGGGTACGTCATAAGGATGAATCCAGTTGTGCACAGTCCTGGTTTTGAACTCCTCACCCGGAAAGTACTTCGTATTCGCTGGGTCAGGAAAGTGCAAATCGATAGCCCATGTGGTACAGAACGAGGCATCCTTGTGCTGTATGTTATTATCAATATCGTTTTGCGTCAGCACATAGTCACCCAACAGTCGGCGTGATTCACGCTTTCCCTGCACATAGCCCAACCAGTCGAGCTGACGACGCGCATACTTGTCTTTACGTTTGGATCTGTTCTTCAGGAAGCTCCAGTTGGAATAAACCACAAACATACCATAGTCGCGGATTTGCTCCGCCTGTGTGATCTGGTTCTTGTTCATACCTGTCTCCCAGGTCCATTCACCATTAGTGACAAACTGCGCATTCTGTTCATTGAACGCCATACCATATTCAAAGAGAGGAAAAGCCACGGGTTTATCCGTTGGCTTAGAATACCATTGCAACGAAGAGCCCATCACAAGCGTATCGGCATGCTCTGGTGCCAGACTCTCGTTGTACTCATAGCGAGCCTCTCGTCCCATAGAATAGTCGGCACCTGCCAATGCGCCTATCGTTCCGTCACCCGTGCAGTCTGAGAACAAGCCTGCCTCGAGGACTATACGTTGTGCAGTCTCAATTTGTTCTATTACAACATGGTCTATCCGGTTATTCGTCGTCTTCACGTCGATGGCACGAAAGCCTGCAAACAAAGTGATATTCTTCTCACTGAGGATGAAAGAGTCTTTCTTCTGGTCTTCATAATATTCGGCTGGCATGGCATTGCCACTTCGTGTGTGACCAAACTCACGAATCATGCGTCCCAATCGCGGATACTTACCCGTCTCACTGACACCACTCAGATGAACACGCACCTCCGATGAGTTGTTGCCGCCCAGTACGAAACGGTCGTTGACCAAGGCCACACGCAGATGCTGACGGGCTGCAGCCATCGCTGCACACATGCCCGCAATGCCACCACCAACGACAACAAGGTCGAACGTCTGTGACTGGTCTGCCTGCACCTTCTGCAAGCTTCTGCGCCACGCCGTGGGCTGTGCAACGGCATTGGGGTTAAAAGTCTTTGATGTAGTCAGCAGTATCGCGTCACAACGACCATCGAAGCCTGTCAGGTCGTGAAGAGCAAGCTTGGTCTCTCCTTTTTCCAATTCCACTTGTCCTGCCTCTTGCCAATACCATCCATGACCGATAGTACCCAACTGTTCTGAACGGAAGTTTTCACCTATGGTCAACTGAAAGGCGCCAGGTCCTTTCTTTCCGCCACTAAAAGGAGCTGTCCAATTGTACGTACGCACATAGACACGATACCTTCCACCCTTCTTTACAGATAATATTGTCGTAGCATCTGCCACGGGGGTTCCCAGTCCGTGAGCCAACAGATAGGGCGACCCCATCAGGTTCATGAACTGCTGATCAACGGCCCAGCCACCTTTGTTCTGGAAAGCTTCCGTCTCAATCAGGATATCTGTTGCACCTATCAGTAGTGAAAAGCCTATAGAAATCAGAGATAAAAGAAATCTTTTCATCGACGATAATACTGCTTGTATTGTATTTTTTATTATTGTTCTTTTTGTAAGCTTTGTCCTATGACGTTATCAAACCTAAAGTTTCATGTGGTCAAAGCTATGCCTTGATATAACCATTTAGATTATTTTGCTCAGCAATATAATTTATTTTGCCGTACAATTAAATTTATTTTGGTCGGCAATTTAAATTGTATGTCAAGCCTACAGTTGAAGTTTGGCACTCCGAAACTGCAGGTTTGACCATACAAAACCTTTCAAATAACAATTACTTCACGGTCACATCCGCTATCTTCATCCAGCCATCAGAGGTCAGCACCTCATCACGGGCCGATATACGGATACCTATCTCATTATCCTTCTGTGTATCAACCAAACCAACGGCCCATGTGTATTTACCTGCAGCAACATTGCTCAGGGTGATATCTGTCTTATAGGTATGGGGTGTTCCCTTTACCCATTCGTTGATCTGCGGATTGTCATCAACAAACTGATAAACCGGTTTTTCCTGTGCGTCAAGGAGAGCAAAGCATACCTTGTACTTTTGATTCCACTGTGGGATATTAGTAGGACAATAGCCCCATCCCAAGTTTGACCAGCGATGCACAATAGATACCTTTCTACCTGAATTAGCTGATGTGGGTACTGAAATCTTATCGGCATACAGACGATAACCACCCTCGGCAATGAACTCCTTGACCAGATTAAATGCGGTGTTAAACCAAGAGTGTGTCTCACCAGTATTAACATTTGACGAGAAACGAAGGTCCATCATATTTACATTGGCACCTTTACCCTCGTTAAACTCACCCTGTCGTACCTCAGCAAAGTTATTATAGCCATCACCCTTGATAGAGTTTCCATGAGAAGACTCTACCCAACCACCTTCCATGACGAAAGGTGTCTGATAACGATATTTTGCAGCGATGCCACGTTCCCATGCCTTATAGTAATTCTTCATACCAAAGGCATCATGACGCAAGCAAAAACCCTTCTTTACCGCACGATCAATCAGTTCCTCTGACTTCTCCAAACCATTATCAGCCGTCTCATTGGTGTTAAGCAGACAACGGTGGTAGTTGATCATGATAGGCACACGCTTGAAAGCATCGACCATGAGGTCGGTAATCCACTCAAAGACTGCCTCACGGGGAGAAGCATCACCGGTAGAGTAAACAAGCGTATGGGTTTCACCCCACTTTCCGAGTCCGAAACCACTAACGAACTGTGTAACCTCCGGGTCATCGTATTTGGCAGCAAAGTCGCGCAGGAACTTTCCGTATTTCTCCTGAAAAATAGGATCATCAGGATAAGGTGTCCACCCCTTGAAACTACCTGTAGTTGTCTCAAAATATTTTGCTCCAGCTTCCCTTACATACTCCGGCGAGAAGTTCTCGTGCTTGTCGCGTGAGTCTGTCACAAAGGTCCAGGCAATCTTCAGTCCACGTTCCTTTGCGCCCTTCATGAGCATACGGAATCTACGAGCAGGAGCTGTATCCACATCATCCTGCCAGATATACTTTCCTTCCTCGGGATTGAACTGCGACCAGGCACCACGCATATACAGCGTTGTTCCGTAGTCAGAGACCTTCACCTTACCCTCGGCCGATTCAAAGTTATCATACAGTTCCCAGAAATTATCCATCATGCCATCGCCAATACCGGCATAGATAACCCATCCCTGCATGGGATTCTCTTTCTGAATCTTATAACGTTCGGGTTTGAAGTTTACTATCTCGTTACCACTGATATTCCAATCTACGGTAGCTGTTTCCTGTTGCTCATCCTCGGAACACGAAGTTCCGAGAACGGGCATCAGAGACATTAATACGCCTACGATGAGCGTATATTTACTGAATAATATATTGTTCATCATCTTGTTTTTTTACTTAGTTGCAAATGTAACGGTGAGCTTCTCAATGTCAACAACAACAAAGTTGCAGTTCTCAGGCAGCAGGAAGAAGGCATAACGGTTGTCACCCTGACCCTCTACCAGTCCCTGTGGGGTACTGTCCGTAACCTCTACAAAGCCATTATGATCGTTACGCTTGGCGTCAGCAGTAGAACCATAGGCATATACATTATTATGATGGTTAGAGACACAGAACTTCACGGCACCCTTTGGATTGTCGCTGCCAATAGTCGCTGTCTCACGTGGCAGAACAGCACCTTTATAAACGAACACATTAGGATTAGCCAAGCTCTGTTTCAGCGTATAGGCCTCTTGGAAACCAACAGCAATGTTCACTTCCTTATCATCACAGTTTTCTGCCGAACCAGCGTCGTAGGCAAAACTGTTGAATGAGCCCCACATCCAGAGTTTGACAACCTCCTGTGTATATGAGTTCTTGCCTATTGACGTGTTGTTATATGACACGGTCTTGTTCTTCAAGTCTGTGGCAGGAGAATAGATGATGATGGTCTTCTCCGCTACGTTGATGACAATGCGGTATGTGCCATCAGCAGGAATGGTCCAATAGCGCTGGTTTGTCTTGGTGGTCTGAGCCAGGGCAAACGAAGCTGAGGTGCCATCAGCGATTGCATGATTGTCTGCCTCCTGTGGAACAATCGACATCTCCTGAGCATCATTGAATGTCAAAGGTATGTAAAGCTGACCAGCCTTCAACTCGCCACGCCATGCGTATAGATTCTCATTCTCAAGTGTCTGCTGAACCTCTATCTGTTCACCACCAGTTGCACTACCTGCCAAGAACATCTGATCGGCCTCCACAAGGGCGCCTGCAGCCAGAATACGAACCGTCTTCGCACGCAGATTGATGTTAACGCGATAGTTATCCTCTTCTGTGATGACCCAGCTATTAGCCTTTGCCTCATCAGTAATCACACATGGCATATCGCCTGTTGTGATAGCCTCATCAGCATTCAGCGGACCGACCGCATTCTGCTCGTCGGCATAGATAACAGGGAAGTTGATCTTACCAGGCTTGAGGTGCATCGTACCTGTATAGACCATATCGTCATCACTCTTACTGAGTTCTGCACGACCATCGGCTACAGCCGTACCATCTACAAAGAGCTGATCAGCCAGGAACTGCTTAGGACCATAGGTCTTCACCGTGAATGAAGCAGTCGATACATCGGGCACCTTCATCTGCGGACCTTCGAAAGAAGCCGTCACCGTTATGATGACCTTGCAAGGAGAACTTGTCATCTGTCCGAAGTGTTCCACCAGCATCTGCTGCATCTCTGCATTGGTATAGGAACGCGAGAACTTTCCGTCATCCTCATATTCCACAATATCCTCAGCAGCACTGCCATCAACAGAGAATTGATATTTATAGACGGTAATGTAATCATTACCATAATCATGTGCGGCGCACCAACTGAAATTCAATGCAACATCATCAGGGTGGTCTTCGTCCAGTTTAATATATTCTGGTATATCGGAGAACTGCATGTCTGAATGATTTCGCGACAACCAGTTGTCAATCTCCTGATCGCAAGATGCCAACAACAGGACCAAGACTGCCGAACCTAGCATCTTTGCATATTTCATTATGTTCTTATTCATATACTCTTCAAGTTAGACTATTAATAACCTTCGTTGTTTGTAAGTGCTGGACAGAGTTCCATATCGTGTGTAGGAATAGGCCACAACATCTGACGAGCAGGGAACTTACGCTCTGCACCCGTTGTACATAGACCAGCCTTGAACAGAGCAGAGAAGTCTGCCAGTCCATCTTCATCAATCATAGGAGTCATGCCCCAGAACCAGTTGCCCTTGTTGACCACATTTGTCAGCACAGCATTGGGATCCATGAGCAAGATATAGTTATAACCATTGAGTGCCTTCTCTGCCAGATTCCATCTCATCAAGTCCTGCAGACGCTGGTTCTCCATAGCCATCTCCATGCGGCGCTCTATGCGAACCTCATAGCGCATCTGCGACTGGCTGACAGCACTTACGGCAGGATATGCCGTTGTCTCGCTCTTGTTGACACCATAGGCACGTGCTCTTACCTGATTAATACAATCGGCAGCAACATCCAGGTCTTTATTCTGCTCTATCAGCGCCTCTGCATAAATCAGCAGCAGGTCTGCATAGCGCATAATCACATAGTCTTGCTCTACCTTCAGTCCGTTGTCCATCCAAGTAGCATCGATGCCTTTCTTCCACAACAAGCCATTGTAAGAAGTGTATTGAGCCACAATACGTGTATCCTGATTTGACTGCAGTTTACCTGTAGTATAGTTCATGATCTGCGTGGCAGCAGGACTTGGATTGAACTCATATCCGCAATGATTAGTGCCAAACTCAACAATGGTCATTGCACATCGGGGGTCACGGTTCTGGAATGGGTTGTGAGGATCGAATAGTGGCGACTCGTCGATAGGCTTTCCATCGGTACAGAGGAAAGCAGCGAGCAAATCCCATGAGGGGTTATAAGAGCCATAGCCTCCTGCGTTACGTGGCAGTGCGTTCTTAACAATCCATGAGTCCAGAACCACATCATTCTCTATAGAACGTGGAAGAACAAAGATCTTCTCTGGCACATTCTTGGTCTGCTGTTTGAACAGATCCGAGAAGCTGGGATAGAGAGAGTACTGATTCAAGGCAATACACTGAGCAGCAGCCTTCTCTGCAATGTCATAGTCGTGCATATAGAGTGCATAACGAGCCTTCATAGCCAGCGCTGCTCCCTTGGTAGCATGAATGGTTGAATTCTGGGAGTAGCTCTCAGGCAAGTACTCGATAGCCTTGTCAAAATCATCATAAGTCTTCTGCTTAACCTCATTCTTATCCATGCGTCCCATGCTCTCTGCCTCTGAGATGGTCTTTGTCTCATCCATGTAAGGCACATCTCCATAGAAGAAGGTCAAGTCGGCGTATTTACATGCACGGCAGAAGTATGCCTCACCGGCATAGCGGTTGCGTGTCTTCTCGTCGCAAGTAGCCTTGTGAATATTCTCAAGCAACGTGTTGCAGCGAGCTATCAGCTTATAGCTCTGGTTCCAAAGAGTATATACCTCATACTGCTGTCCGTTGAGTGTAGCGTCGAGCACACAGCCATTACTACCTGGGTTACGGTTTTGCAAACGGTAGGTTGTATTGTCAGACCATTGCTCAGAGGAGTTAAGGGGCTCCTGCCAATAGCCCAGGATATAGAATTCGTTGGTTGCCATCTCGAGTTCATTCTCGGTAGTATACCAAGCTGCGGTATTACCCTGTGACTTGGGGACAAGGTCCATATCCTCACATGCTGTGAATGCCAACAGGGCGGCTATGATAATTGAATTTTTTACTTTCATAGAATGGTATGTTTAGAAATTGACTTGTATGCCAAAGAGCAGTGATGTGGTAATAGGATAAGAGCTAACGCCCATTTCAGGGTCCCACCCTTTGGGGAAATTGCTGATGCAGAAGAGGTCTGAAGCACTTGCATAGACTCTCACTTTCTCTATCGTGAGGGCATCCATCCACTTCTTAGGGAGTGTATAACCCAGCGAGAGGTTTTTCATTCGCAGATAAGCACCATTGAAGATCCAGTGGTCTGAAGTGGCATAGTTATTACTCTTCGACACACTACTCAAACGGGGATAGAAGGCTGACGCGTTCTCTTCCGCACTATTCAGCGGACTCCAGTAGTTGCCCTCTATGATTGAGGGGATGTTACCATAGTTATCGCGCAAGGGCTGCACCATGGCAGTCTCTAAGTATGAGTTCTGCTTACCTACACCCTGGAAGGCCATATTCAGGTCAAATCCCTTCCATTCAGCACCTAACTGTACGCCAAACTGATAGCGAGGCAGTGAGTTGCCAAGGGGAACACGGTCGTACTCTGGCGATATTTTTCCATCGGGCACACCGTCAGGGCCACTGATATCACGGTACTTCAGGTCACCCACAGTTACTGTTGTTGCCGTACGTGCAGAGTTGTTCACCTCTTCCTGTGTCTGATAGATGCCCTCACACACATAGCCATACCACTCATTGAAGAGTACACCTTCACGTTTTACCTTTCCTCCACTGATGATATCGGAGTTATTCAGGTAGTCAATACGCGACTTGAAATCAGAGAGATTTATAGTTACATGGTATTTGAGATCAGCAATATGGTCGTTCCATGTGATATCCAGATCCCATCCCTTTGTTGACATCTTACCAGCATTGGTATTAGGATCGTTGTAACCCATGGTATAAGGAATCTGGATAGCCAACAGCATATCGCGTGTCTGCTTCCAATAATAGTCGAAGGTGAAACGCAGACGACCGTTCAGGAAATGGGCATCAAGACCTAAGTCGGTAGAAGTGGTGGTCTCCCATGTGATGTCCTCAACAGGCAATACCGACGGACGAGCTGTCTTTCCTGAAACCACAGAGCCATCGGCCATATAGAAGAAAGAGTTACCAAACGACATCAGAGCCATGTAGGGGAAGTAGTTACTGCCTATGCGCTCATTACCCAGCATACCCCATGAAGCACGCAACTTCAAGTGTGAGAGATAACCTTGATTTGTGATTTTCTTCATGAAAGGCTCTTGGGTCATCACCCAACCAGCCGAGAACGAAGGGAATGTTCCCCAACGATAGTCCTTGGCAAAACGAGAAGATCCATCATGACGCACATTAGCCTGGAACAGATAACGGTCGGCATAAGAATAAAGTACACGTCCGAAGAATGAGTTTGATACATACTCAGAACCAGTACCGCTGTTATCCTTGAAGTCTTCTGGACCAATGTTCAGATAGGGATAGCCTGTCAACTCATACTGGTCGCGTGCTGCACTAAGGCTCTCCGACTCTGTAGAGTAGTTCTCATAACCTGCCATCAAGGTCAGGCTGTGGTCTCCAAAGGATTTCATATAGTTGGCAATAATCTGAGATGTTACGCGCCAACTCTCATTACGTGATTCTGTCAGTTTGTTGGTTGCATAGATAGAACCGGCATCAAAGTAACCCCCAAAGGTATTGGGGTCGTCGACCAGAGTATAGCCACAAGCCAGTTTGAAGGTTTTTCCTTTGCTATAGTTCAGATAGGGCGAAACAATGGCTTGCAGTGAAAAGCCATCGAAAGGTTTAATGGTAATGCTTCCCTTACCCTGAAACTGAGTACTGCTATTATGTGAGTAGCCACCCTCAGTCAGCAAACCATAAGGGTTAGCACCACTCTTTCCAGAAGCCAGACGTCCGTCTTCCCATGTTGCAGGATAGATGGCAGGCATCTTACGCATGTCACTAAAGGGATCGTAAACGGTATTGTCACTCTTTGCATGGCGCAGACTGAAGTCAATGCTGGTAGTCAACCATTTATTGATGGTGAAGTCGTTGTTGGCACGCATCATATAGCGCTTGAAACCACGACCATCATACAATCCGTCAACATCATCGTATGACAATGTGACCACAGAGCGTACCACCTTATTACCACCTGTCATGGTCAGATTGTGCGAGCTACGAGGTGCACTGGACTTCAACATCAATCCCTGCCAGTCCGTAACAGGATACTGGTCTGGGTTGGTTTCATGATAGCGCATCCAGTTCTTTGTCTGGTCTGCCGTATATACCTGAAACAGTCCGCCTGAAGGATTATCATTATACTGCAACTCATTGTTCATCTCCAAATAGCGAGTCACACCCACCATGCTTGGCTGTGTGGTTGGGATCTCAAGACCCAGCTCACCAGTATAGTGCAACGACAGCTTGCCCACATCCTGACCACGCTTAGTGGTTACAAGGATAACACCTGCAGCAGCCTTGGCACCATAGATACTGGCAGCAGCAGCATCTTTTAACACGGTGATGTTCTCTACATCGTTTGAATTAACATTATCCAGCGAACCTTCCACGCCATCGACAATAACAAGTGGTGACGAGTCGCCCATGGTGGTGACACCACGCACATGGATACTGCTGGCGCCACTGCCAGGAGCGCCACTGTTTCGTCTTACCATGATACCAGAGAGCGAACCCTGCAAGGCGTTGGACAACTGAGTATTGTGTCTTGCCACCAAGTCTTCACCCTTCACAGCACTCACAGCACCAGTAAGATCCTTTTTCTTCACCGTACCATAACCAATGACAACCAGTTCTTCAAGACTGTTGCTGGTCTCAACCAAGGTTATATCGTATTTGCCACTGGCAGCTATTTTCACTTCCTGGGTGTTGAATCCCATATAGCTTACCTCTATGACATCATCCTTTCCACACTCAATCGTATAGTTACCATCCATATCACTGATGGTTCCCTTACTGCTTCCTTTGATCTTCACCGTGGCACCCATGAGCGGCTCACCGCTCTGGTCCACGATGTGTCCTGTCACAGTGCGAGGCTTATCATCATTCGCTGCCTTGCCAGAAGTCTTTGCCTTCTTGGCACTTGCAATGACGATTTGCTTTCCGTTAATAGTGTAGGACAAAGAGGCAGTGGCACACAGATCTGCAAGAATCTTCTCAATGCTGCGTCCCTGCAACTCAATAGTCACTTGTTCACTCAGGCGTTTTTCCACAGCCTGATCGTAAACAAATACATACTTACCCTGTGCTTCGATATACTTAAAGACAGACTTGATTGTTGTTTTCTCAGCCTTCAGTATATACATCCCGTTTGCATGGTTCAGCGTGATAACGCCTGCCCACATCGGAGATGCGATAGTCAGAGCTGACAACACAACCAACGCTGCCAATCGCTGACGACATAGGGATTTGATTCTGAGTGTTCTCATACAATAATAATATTAATAGTTTATGTTTAGATTAATGAATACTCACATTGTTTAATATTAGCCAGCCATTGTGGAGCAGACTTTTATCAACAGCTATCTCAAGAGCAGGCCTGTTTTCTTTAGTCACATCGACCAGTGCCACAGCCCATTGATACACGCCCTTTTTCAGTTCCTTGGAGCAAAGCGTTACTTTACTGGTAGAAAAGTGCCCCTTTTCCCATAGAGAAAGGTTACTTTTCTCATCGAGAAGTACCGCTTTTACTTCACCGTCCTGCAACAGGGCATAGGCAACCTTGTATTTCTGGTTCCATTGTGGGATATTGGTAGGACAGTAGCCCCATCCCATATTGGTCCAAACGGAACTGATTGTTACATCCTTAGCGCCGGCTTTCACCCTGTCTGGTACAGTAACTGACGAGGGATAGAGTCGATAGCCCCCTTCTGCCACAAAGCGTTTAACCAAATCGAAAGAGGTGGCAAACCACGAACGAGTCTCGTCATTCACGCGCAAGTCCATCATGTTCACATGGGCTTCCTTCGCATCCAGATACTCTCCCAAGCGCACATCCTCAGGATGTCCCTCACGATACTTTCCGCTAGGATCACGCCAGTAGCGGTGATGAGCACCTGTTATCCAGCCTCCCTCCATGATAATGGGGCGACGGAAGTTCCATTTCTCAGCAAAGTCCTTTTCCCACTTTTCATAATAGCCAGTCATACCAAACGCATCGTGGCGCAGACTATAGCCTTTATTGATAGCACCCTCGAGCAATGCCTGACTACGCTCGTGAGGTGCCGACCAGCTAATCGTGTCGCCTACCAACCGATGATAGTTGATAATCAGGGGAATCTTCGTGAAGGTCTTCGTGTAAAGGTCGGTAATCCAGTTGAACACCTTTTCCTTATTACTATAGTCACCATATTTCACGCCATGAGCCTCGCCCCATTTTCCAAGTCCATAGGCATCGATAAAGTCCACCTTGTCAGGATCATTGAAAGCAGTAGCAAGCGCTTTCAAGAACTTGGCATATTTCTCTTGAAACACAGGATCATCGGGATAAGGCGACCAAACAGAAGGGTTGTTGGGGTCTTGGAAGCCACAGGCACCAGCTTCCTTCACATAGAGCGGCGTATTCTGTCCTTGGTCACGACTATCCACCACAATACGGAAGGCCAGTTTCATGTTGCGATCCAACACACTTTGGAAGAGCCTGCTAATGCGGGAATCAGGATTCTGCCAAGCATATTGTCCCTCCTCAGGCTCCAAAGAGCTCCAAGAGGTACGCACATAGCACGTATTGGCATAGTCAGAGACACGGACAACAGAGTCTCCCACACTCATTTTGTCATACCCCATCTTGTCCCAGAAGTTCTCGTCCCACGTTCTTCCTATATACATCACCCATCCGTTTAGCGGGTTGCGCAAAACGCGAGTGCTATCAGGCAAGAAAGTGGTCGTAACCATCTTGGCTTGAAGCGTATGGCATGCTGCCATCAGTAAGATAGCAAATAATTTATATCTCATTGTCTTAAGGTTGGTTTCTAGTATAATATCGATTTGACGAGAGAAGACTCCATCAATGGAAATCGGTGCCAGCCAGTGCGTTAACCGACTTTATCACATCGCGAACATCCTTCTGATAAAGCAGTTTTCCATACAACTGGATATCGGAATGCATTTCATCAACAGTATAGTTTGTACCATAGTAGTCATTTATTCGAGTCATCACCATACCCAGGTCTTCACCATGTAGGCTAAGCACCCCGTTCAGCCAACCGGCATATTCCTGAGCATCTACCTCCCGAAGGCTCTTGAAGGTGCCATTTTCCAATTGCAGCAATTGGTTAGGACGCATCGTCACGGCATCATTATTACTTGTCGTTGCCGATACACAACCCTCTATAAGCACCACCTCTGTCTGATTATTACTATAGTGGTTGACACAGAACTTGGTACCCAGGACCTTAACACTCACGCCATCAGTATTAACAATAAAGGGATGATTCTTGTCGTGAGCCACATCAAAGTACACCTCTCCACAGGCATAGACCTCACGGCGCTCACCATTGAAGACCTTAGGATACCTGACCTCTGAACGCGAATTGGCGATAATCTTTGTACCATCGCTCAGCATAATGGTCATCTTCTCACCAACAGGCACCTTGATGGAAACATACTCCAGCGCAGCCTGACTTATCAGCGTTCCTTCGTCAACGCCCATTGAAGAGCGATAAGCAAAGAAACTGAAACTCATCACAAGGACAACAGCCAGCGAGGCTGCCAACGACAAAACGACACGACGGCGCGACTTCCTCTGGTGTATCTTGCGGAAGGTGAGTTGCTCTATCCTGCTCAGGTTCACGCCCTCAGGCACTCCGTCATCAACGAAAGCCTTGAGTTTGCGATCCTCCAGACTATCGCCATAAGCATAGTCGGAAAGGGCATTTCCTATGTTGTTATTATCATTTCTTTGTATAGTCATATATTATATGTATGTGTTGACGTTTTTAATAATTGCCTGTCATTGAGACTATCTTCCCGTCCTTGGCCCTGTCACCATCTCTTCGTCCAAGCAGTTTCTTCTTCAAAGCATTCATGGCGTAGGCAATATGGTAATTGACCGTTGCGAGTGTGATGCCTGTCAGTTTGCATATCTCCGCATAAGGCATCTGGTCTATCTTCGCCATATAGAAGATACGCTTGCACTTCAGTGGCAGTCCCTCGATGGCTTCGTGCAGCGAATTAACCTCCTCTTCCGAAATCATGCTGTCCATTGGTGTCAGCATGTGAGGGAACTCAAAGTTGGGAAAGTCATCAATGTTTATTTCTAACTTCTTCTTTGAGGTCTTACGCATCAGCGAGATCACCTTGTGATAAACAATAGTAGAAAGCCAAGCGTTGACATTATCTATTTCCCCCAGCGACTTACGGTGTGACCACACCTCCAAAAAGACATCACTGACCACCTCCTCGGCACTCTCCTTGTCGCCAAGCATACCATATGCCTGAAAGTACATTCGCTCGGAATGCTTTCGCATAAAGTGCTGAAGGGCCAGTTCGTTTCCCTTCGAGATGAGGATTAGTTCTCGGTCTGTCTCAGCCATTGTTCAGGGTTTTCTACTAATCATGACGCAAAAATAATAAAAATATATAGTACTCTTCTGCATAAAATTTATTTTTTTCTTTCCTTCATGCTTTTCAGCCCTTTCTTGATAGCCTTAAACCATCGTTTTGCCATCCTCTTGGCTCCCTTCTGATTAGGGTGAACACGGTCGTGAATAGTCATTGTTCGCCAATCATGTCCTGTTGCCATGTCAACCAGGAACAGATGCTTGTCGGCACCACCTGTCACCATCTCGGCAATACGTCTGTTTAGTTCTGGGATATAACTGTATTTAGGTAGCTTCCCACTAGGTGTCACCTGTGCAATGAACACCAATGCCTCGGGGTTAATCGTATGAATCGTACTGATGATATGCTGATAGGCCTTTATCATTCCGTCCACAGGTTGTTGATCAGCGAAATGATTATGTCCGGCATGCAGCAGAACGATATCTGCAGGATACAAGCGATAAAGACTATCCACTCGCGCCTCAATATACTCAACAGGTTTGCCACTAAAGCCACAATGACGCAAAACTCCCGCTGGCGTCATTCGCTCTCGCGGACCAATGAAGTCCACCTCATAACCCTTTCTCTGGAACAACTGCCATAATGGATAGAGGTATGAGTTGAACTCATCGCCACCTTCTGTGATCGAATCACCCATACCCATCACAGAGAAACGCTTCTCCTGCGTTTCTGCCATCATAGTGACAGACATCAGCAGGAGAAGCACGAAAAATAATCCTTTTATTGTCAACCTATTCATCTTCAGCAAAAACGCCCTTATAGTTACACCAGCCATTGCCCTCTTCCAGTTCCTCTTCCTCGAAATCACAAGTTCTGGACAATTGCTCCGAAGTAGTCACTACATTGAAATAGCTGGCAGCTATCATGCTGGTACATTCTATCTTCATCACTTTGACACTACAGGGTATATATGTCTTTTTACTCATAATCGTATATGTATAAATTAAGGTAATTATAGTTTCTGGCCTACGACATTGTATTTAATACCATTCTTCATCATGACAATTCGACCATTCTCTATGAACTTGCCACTACGCTTCGTGCCACTATTCTGCAAGCCTTTCACACTTGCTGCCTCATTCTCGAATGATACAAACGAGCGGGCTTCAGAACCACCCAGCACCAGATAGGCTCTATGTGCCTTGTTCATAAAGGCAGCACCACCAGCCTCAGCATAGTAGAATCCCAATCCGCTTTCGCCATTGGCCAACTTGTAATGCTTACCATCGCCTGTTGTCGTCTCTGCAACGTCAGAACCCTTCAATAAGTTGGTGGGAGCAGCCTCATCCGAAACCGCAACAACAGGGTCATACACGCCTTCTGTACCTTCAACCAACAGAGCGGTCCCAGCAGGAACAATATCACCAGCGGTATAGGTTTCTCCAATGGTCAATACACCAGCATTATCACTACTGAAAGTTTTTCCCATTAATCCTGCAGGCATTGTAAAAGGAAGACCAAGGTAATATGTACCTACACCTACAGAAGTAATGTTTATGGCAGCACTTGTAGCGTCATCATGAACCACAGAGTTTGTAACCGTTGATACAGAATTGCCAAGAACATTCTGGTTATCAGCCGAAGTGTTATTATAGAAAAGGCAGTTTGTCACATTAAGAACACGGGCGTATGTCGCATTTGGTTCCGTGGCATTGTAAATGCTTGCACCATTTCCCTTTATGGTGTTATCTACAAAAGTACAGCTATTGAGTGTCAACTCCTGACCATGCTGCATCATTACCAATCCACAAGGGTCATTTGTTGCACCTGTCGTCTCATTATTAGCAAATAAGCAATGCTCAAATGTCGTCCATCCCTTTGTTTTGTTATCACTTTGCAGACGAGCTACCACACCACGGTTGGCTGCTTTATTATTGGTAAAGATACAATCCACGACTTTCAGCGATGAACGCTTTGAGAAGAAGGCATTGGCACCCTGACCACTATTAATAAGGTTTTTAAAGTTGCATTTGCTAACGGTCACCAGGGCGCCACAGTTATCCAAGTAGATTGCACCTTTCGTGTCGTTACCGCCCTGTGCAATATACAAGCCTTCAAAATCAATATTTGTAATGGAAACGCATTTATCGGTTGTTCCTGCAGCAACTGCCGTATTTATCTGGAATACACGGTCGCGGTCACCATCGTTAACATCTCCATCACCATTAGCATCACCGTTGAATACGGTACGCTCAGCACCTTCTGATCCAATGAGGTTTATACCCATCTTCACATAGAGAGACGATGTCGGCATATAAGTTCCTCCGGCAAAATATACGTTATCTCCGTTTGCAAAACTTGATGCATTGGTTGAATTAAAGTTAGTCTGTAACTCATCTATACTCCATGCATTCTCCCAACTGGAACCATCTTTTGTTCCGGCTCCTGCAGGACTGACATAGTAGTCGCTGGCTGATGCGCTGAGTGCACAAGCAGCCAAAAGGAATGTAGTTAATAAAGATTTCATCATATCCTTATTTCTATTTTCTGAATAGTTTCTTGTTATTCACAATCACGAGTCCTTTCGTATCTCTTGAGACACGCTGACCTAAGAGATTATAGCACTGATTGGGAACAGAAATCCCTTGTTTTATATCAGCTATACTATTGATGCCACTGCTTACCGAAGTAACTACAACATTGTTGAGCAGCACCCATCCATTGCTCTTATACACATCTGCTACAGAGACATCAAGACCTATGGCATTGTTGTTCGTCTTGTCTATCAGTCCTACTGCCCAGGTATAGTTTCCTGGCTGAACGCCTGTCAGTGAGAACTGTGTAGAGAAGCTTTGATCATCATTCTGCACAATGGTCGAGAGGTCACTATTCTCTGCTACGAAGATATTCCTCACCGTGTTTCCCTGCAACAGCGCATAAGCAACCTTATATTTCTGGTTCCACTGTGGAATATTGGTCGGACAATAGCCCCAACCACTATTAGCCCATACCGACGACAAGGTTACATGTCCGCTTGAGGGCATCATCGAAGGCACAGTGACTGTCTTAGGATAGAGATGATAGCCACCCTCGCGCATAAAGCGTTTCACCAGATAGAAAGCATCATTAAACCAAGAATAGGTCTCACCACTCGTGATGTTGGAGTTGTAGCGGAAGTCCATCATGTTGGCATGAGCATCCTGCGCATCAATAAACTCACCTAGACGCACATCTGCCCAGTCGGCATAACCATCGTTGTTCATCGGACTGTTCCCGTGTGAGGCCTTCACCCAACCACCTTCGCTCAACACAGGACGCTGGTGGATATACCTATGCACATAGTTCTTTTCCCACGTGCTATAGTAGGTCTTCATGCCCATCGCATCATGACGCAGGGAGAAGCCGCGAACCACGGCACTGTCAAGCAGGCGTTCTGAGTTGGGATCATACTGAGTGCCGTTCCACTCCGTGCCCGTCAATATCCAACGATGATAGTTGATAACCACTGGCACCTGAGTAAACAGCGAAGCATTGAGATTGGTAATCCAGTTGAACACACTCTCACGTGGTGTCATGTTGCCGGTAGAGTATCTCACCGAGTGACCCTCACCCCACTTTCCAAGACCTGTTCCACTGATAAACTGTACGCGCTCTGGGTCGTTATATTCCTGAGCGAAAGCAGTGAGGAACTGTGCGTATTTCGCCTGGAAGACAGGATCATCGGGATAAGGTGACCACACCTGCGTGCTTCCTGTCGTGGTGGTAAAGCCCTGGGCACCGGCATCGCGCACATACTGCGGTGTGAACGTGTCGTGCTTGTCGCGACTATCTGTAATAAACGAAAAAGCCAGCTTCAGGTTGCGCTGTTGGGCTCCGTTCACTAGCATTCTCAGTCGTTGGGCAGGTTTTGTGTTACAAGTGCTCTGCCAGGCATAGACATTCTCTTCCGGATTGAAATAGCTCCATGCGGCACGAATGAATAGTGTGGTAGCATAATCACTGACGTTCACCTGTCCTTCTGAAGAAGTGAAGTTGTCGTACTGTGACCAGAAGTTATCTGAAAGACCATCACCCAGACCAGCATAGATGACCCAACCCTGCATGGGGTTACGGCATCCCTCAGTATCATCCACCTCAAACGATGTGGTTGTTTGCCATGCGGGAACCACTCCGCCACTGTAGGCGCCCGGTAATGTACCATCCGTGCGCTGGGCACCAATCTGGTCAACAGTGATATCGCTGAGGATGTTCCATGTTGATACCCTGTCACCAGCATCCTGACTGCTATACATACTGCTTGCAGCCTGAGGAACTATGACCTGCAACTGATTCAGCTGGTTGGTGCCAAAAACAGTGCTATAGGTATTTCCCACGTAGCTGTCGGTATTGTTCCATGCAGTCAGCTTGGCATCAGCCCCACACACATTATAGCCACCCGAAACGAAAGTGGTGACCGTACCCTTGAAGTTATAAGGGGCGTTCGTTGCATCGCCAACAACAATTGAGTTTGCGAGATAAAGCTGAGCCTTGTCTGCCATCTCTACCTGTGAACCGCCAGTATTGCCTGCCAGTGTAGAACCAACTATATAGAGTTTGTTTTCGAAACTACCCTTACCATTCGTATAGACTGCACCCGAAGCTGTTGAGGTCGATACGTTATTAGCGATGGTCGAGTTGACGATATATAGCGCCTTACCATGCTGAACCAGCACAGCAGAGCCTATTCCTTCCGTCACCGTGTTATTATAGATAGCACAACGGTTCAGTACCGATGTTCCTTTCGCATTGCTATTGGAAGAGAAGCGCAAGGCTGCACCACGCGCCTTACAGATATTATTATAGAACTGGCAATGCTCGGCTATCAAACGACTATATTGCGAGGTAATAGCCATACCTCCCAATTTTCCCGTACACTTATTGCCGTAGAACCGACAGTCCTCAACCTTTGCATAGCCACAGTCACGCAACAGCAAAGCACCATGATGCTCACTGTCTGTGTTGTCGAAAGCGCAAGTAAAGTCGATGCCTGTAATGTTGACTGCCTTGATAGTCTCGCCATCGGCAGTCTGCGTATTAAAGAACATAATGACGGACAAATCGCCACTGTCTGCCGTGTCATTGCCGTTCCTGTCGCCAGAGAACACCGTAGGCGTTGCCGACGGGTATGTGGGAATCGTTGTGACGGTACCTGTCAGGTTAAGTGCATAGCCTCCTATAAAGGTGTAGCCATTCGTGGTCTGCAATTGAGCAGTCGGCTTATACACACCACCGGCAAAATGAAACGTGTTACCACTCTCGTAGCTATTGATGTTGGCACTCAGCGTGCTCAGCGACATGGCATTGTTCCAACTGCTACCATCACCACTACCCCTGCCATCAGGACAAACGAAGTAGTGGGTATTGCCTGCCCGGTTCTGAATATAGCTCAGGTCCGTTACGGCATAAGGGTTCTGCACAGCAGCATGAGCTGATGCCTGTGCTGCCTCCTTAAACGAGGCCGAAAGACCAGTAGGCGTATATTTATTGCCCACCACACTCTGACCGAAGATAGCCTCATACCAAGTACAGGCAGCCGTATAACGACCATGAATCACATTCAGATGATAGCCGTCGCGGGTCATGTTGTCACCAATGAAGGTTGTACGGGCATTCTGTATGGCAGTACCGCAAGGAATGAGCAGATCCATCCCGTGCTCTTTGAAAGCATTGGTTGTGGCATCAATGATGGCCTCATACATCTCCTGCTGGTCTTTGTCGTATTTGGCGAAGTCGCTGTGCGTGGAGTTCTGCGCATAGGCCCAGGTCTGATGCAGAATCAGCTTGACCTTAGGCAACTTCTCCTTAACATACTTAATCAGTTCCGTGAGATAAGGCTCGTAGGTGTCATACTGTCCCGACATGCCACTCACCTGTTGCAGACTCACATAGTCCCAGGTTTCATCGGCCAGTGCCTTTTCAATGGTCATGCTTCCCGTCTCAACCTTCACGCCGTCAAGTCCTATCTTGCGATAGGCATAGTCGGCCGTGTTATTCACCATATTGTTATAGTGACGTTCCAGTGAACAGCCACCAATGTACATATTGCCGATAATCAGCTGTTTACCGTCAGCCTCAGCAATTTCATGCAGATACTGTTCTACAGCATCCTGCGAAAAGCTATTTCCAATAGCTAACACTTTTACGACGTCTTGTGCCGCTGCCGTCCTTAGAACAAGGAACAGCAGCACAAGTAACGTCATCCTAAAACTTACCATGAAAAAACTAACTACTAACTATTATAAACTACTAACTACTTTCTTACCATTAAGGATGATGATACCCTTCTTGCCTGAGGTCACACGCTGACCGTTCAGGTTGTATGCCACCTTCTGTTGGTTCTGTGCACCAACGGTCTTGATAGCATTGGTATCATCACCGCCATCATCAGGATTATCATCAATTGCTGATGGGGCAAAATCATAGGCACCAATGACATTGTTTTCACGAACGGCACCTGTCTGGTCCAGAGTGATATCTGCAGCAGGGTTGATAGCAGGATCGAGCGCCTCGACTACAGCGGCGAAACCCTCCATGGTCTCGTTCTTGGCAATAGGAGCCAGCACACCATCGGTCAAGACATTGTCACCAAACACCTCCTCACGTGTCTTGTCGGTGATGTTACCCTGCAAAGCGATGCCGTCGCCTGCGGTGATGCCACCCAGCACGATGGAGTTAAGGATATTAGCTTTTGATGTGGCGTTCAGAAGGATTTCCATCTGGTCGGCCTCAGCCTCAGCAGCCGAACTGTTGTCGGCAAAGGTGCAAGACACCACATTCAGGATGCGACTGTAGTTACCATCGGGAGCAGTAGCGTCCCAGATGCAAGAGCCCTTACCATTCACCTTATTATTAATAAAGCTGCAGTTCACAAAGTTCATCTGCTGACCATGCTGCATCATCACGATACCGCAAGGATCACCGGCAGCACCCGTTGCCTCGTTGTCGGCAAACAGACAGCGCTCAAAGGTGGTCCATCCTTTCTTAATGTCACCCTGCAGGCGAGCCACCACACCACGGTTGGCAGCTTTATTGCCCGTAAAGGTACAGTCAACGACCTTCAGCGTAGAACGTTTTGAAAAGAAGGCGTTGGCACCCTGACCCGTATTGACAAGGTCCTTGAAGTTACACTTGCTGACGGTCACCTCGGCACCACAGTTATCCAGATAGATAGCGCCTTTCGTGTCGTTACCGCCCTGGGCAATATACAGACCTTCGAAGTCGATATTTGTAATGGTGACACATTTCTCCGTTGTTCCCACACCAACGGCGGTGTTTATCTGGAACACGCGGTCGCGGTCACCCTCGTTTATTTCTCCATCGCCATTGGCATCGCCATTGAACACGGTGCGCTCAGCACCCTCGGCGCCAATCAGGTTGATGCCCATCTTCACATAGAGTGTAGCTGTGGGCACATATTTGCCAGCAGCGAAGTACACATTATCACCATTTTGAAAGTTGGCTGCGTTCGCACTGTTGAACTGTTCCAGCAGTTCGTCAATACCCCATGCATTCTCTGCACTGGTACCGTTCTTTTCACCAGCACCTGCAGGACTAACATAATAGTCAGCAGCTGAAGCAATGGCTGGCGTTGCCATTACAAGCAAGGAAAGCGTAAAAGTTTTTAGATTCATAAGAATAGTGTATTGGTTATTGAATAATAATAAAAGAGATTCTACCTATAGTGACGCAGCTTCTCGAAAAACCTATAGGTGGAAAGCAAAAAAAATTGGGCCACGGTCAAAATGCCGTAGCCCAAGCTGTCTGTTTGCTGACTTTTTTATCAGAACGAAACCTCATCGCACCAGCGCACAACTGGCTTGCCATTCTCAAAGTCGATGGGAATCCAGACGTAGCGGGCATCGCGGGGATGGCGCGGGCGCCAGATGTCGGCCATGAAGATATGATGACCGTCGTCGAGCGTCAACACGTAAGTGCTCTGTCCGCCGAAGGTCTTCTCGGCCTTGGGTCCGCGACAGGGATTGGGGTGCTGCGTCCATGGGCCCCAGATGCTGGGTGCCGAGAACATGCGGGCCTCGTTGGGGTCCCAACCGGTGCAACCCGAGGTAATCATCCAGTAGGTGCCGTCGTGCTTGAAGATGGCCGGTGCCTCGTTCTGTCCGCCTGCTGCCACACGGGTGTAACGACCGGTGTGATGCAGGTAGTCGGCCGTCAGCTCAGCCACGTGCAGTGTCATGTTGTCTTCCGACGAGAAAATATGGTAGGCCTTGCCGTCGTCATCCACATAGAGCGTCATGTCGCGCGCCATCTGGCCTGTGGCGAAGTCGCGCTTCACGAAGAGTCCGTTTCGCAGGGCTTCGTACCATGCTGGCGTCCACCACTTCTCAAAATGGGCCACGTTGAGTGTGTCTAATAGCGCCTGACTCTGTGCATTCTGCATTTCCACGGGCCACGTGCCCGCATTGGCCCTTTGCGAATACAAGAACTTATAGGGTCCTTCGGGGCGATCAGCCACTGCCACGCCATAGCGAGCGGCAGCGTAGCCCTGTCCTTTCAGTTCCAGGTGGAACCACATGCAGAACTTGCCCGTCACCTTATTATATATTACCTTCGGGCGCTCCAATATGCAGCCGCGTTCTATGTCGTGGCCGCGCTCATCGCTGACACTCAGCGCCACACCACAGTTGCGCCAGTTCACCAGGTCTTTCGAGGCGTAGCACATCACCCCCACCATGGCACTGCTGGTATGGTCGTCCTTATGTTCGCCAAACCAATAATACGTATCGCCATACTTCATGACGCCGCCACCGTGGGCATTGATATGACGGCCACTCTCGTCGCGCCACAGTGCGCCATTGGCAAGGGTGCGCGGCTTCTGTTGTTGCTGGTTCCAATACTGTTCCAGTCGCTTGGCCTCTGCCTTGGTGATGTGAATCACCGACCCATGTTTCGGCGACTTCACCCCCTTTATCTTCATCACGCCCTCGTTGAATCGGCCCAGCGGCTTGAAGGTCTTGAAGTCTGACGTCTCCACGAAGCCGAAGTTATGAGGGTTCACACTATAGATGTCGTACATCACCACCCATTTCTTCTCGCCGATGCGCTTCCACACATTGGGAGCCTCGCAACCACTGTTCTCGCCGTCTATCTGCTCGGCATGGTAATCGTCGAAGTGGTTGATGCGGTCACTCGTCATATACTTGATGCCGCCAGGGTTCTCTTGCGACACGTAGGTCATGAAGTAGCGGCCGTCGGGCATCGGGCAGATGTCGGCATCGAGCACCTGTGTCTGCTCGTCGGGGTATTCAAAGAGCAGCTGGGGCTCGGTCTCCAGCGTGGTGAAAGCCTCATCGGCATAGCTATAGTACAGCTTGGTGCGCTCGCCGGCCTTCTCGCGGATGGTGAAATAGACCATGGGCTTGCCCACCGTGGGGTCCCAGATGGTCTGCGGTGCCCAGGCACAGCCTATCTCTCCAAACTTTTCTGGAAAGAGCTTATCAATGCGCGCCACATGGTGCGTCCAGTGAATCAGGTCGTCACTGGCCATCAGCACCAGTCCGCGGTTGTTGCCCCAGCCATACCTGTCGGGGCGTTCCCACTGTGTGGTGCGCAGTCCTTTCTGCTTGCCAAACACATGGAGGTCGGTCATGGCAATATAGAACTTGCCGTTGGGTGCCCGGTAGATATGCGGATCACGTATGCCATGCTGCTCGGCAATGCTATCGCCGGCAATGATAGGTTCGCCATTGTTCACAGGTGTGAAGTTGTAGCCGTCATAGCTGATGGCCATGAACAGCGAGTGGGTGGGGTCTGTGAAATAGGTGAAGAGATAGGCCCCCATATCTTTCTCGGTGAGTATGCGTTTCTGTTTGCCTGCCATCGGCATAGGCAAGCAGACAAAGCAAAGAAGAGATACTAGTAATAGTTGTTTTAGTTTCATGCCGCAAAGATACACAGAATTTTCGAAAATCAGACATACTAACAGAGGAGAAAGACATAATAACCTTTTTTAAAGACATAATAACATACGAACATACTTTTTTTAAAAAGACATAATCGCTCGGCTCTGCCGCTTTCACCGCTCGGCATCCCGAAGGGTGACGCTTGCAAGGCAAGAAAGCGAAGCGACTGAAAGAACATACGAACATACTTTTTTTTACGAACATACTTTTCTATTTACTCCCCTCCATTCAGGGAGGGGTCGGGAGTGGGTCTCTTCCCCTCCCCATTGGGGAGGTTGGGAGGGGGTTGTGGGGAGGTCGGGAGGGGGTTGTGGGTCATTTCTAGACTCTAGAAACGTTCATTTTAAAGTCTAAAAGCACTAGTTCTAAAGTCTAAAAACGCCACTTTTAAAGTCTAGAATCAAAACAATTGTTTCTGTTCTAGCCCCTAGAATGGTCACTTCTAGCCTCTGGATGGGCTGCTTCTATGGGCTAGAAGTGGTCCTTCTAGGGGCTAGGAACATCTCATCCAGGGGCTGGATGGGAAGCAAAAGCTATACTATTGAGGGGCGAAAGTTATGCTTTTAGGATGTAAAAGCATAACTTTCTGGACAAAAAAGCAATGCTATTTGGAAAAAAGAATTGTGTATTTGTTTCGTTATATGTATAACTTTTATTATCTTTGCAATCGTAATTATAACAAAAAGTTAGCTCTAACTTAATACCTATTTTATTAACTTATTAACTACAAAGCATATGAAAAAAATGATGACTCTTGCTGCTTGTGCAGCTTTCGCAGCGCTCACATTGGGCAGTTGCGCAACAATCAACAGTGGTGCAGCTCTGACTGAGAAGGCTCCGATTGGACAGAAAGTTGGTGAAGCACAGTCTTCTTACATCCTTGGCCTTTGGAGCTCGAAGGGCAAGCAGAACAACATTCAGAAGGCTGCCGAGAATGGTGGCATCAAGAAAGTGTCTCAGGTGGAGTATGTTGACCAGATGGTTCTGGGCGGCTTGTTCATCAAGCACACCACTCGCGTTTACGGTGAGTAAATATAAATTAAACCCCGAAAGTGATATAAAATACTTTCGGGGTTCATTTTGTCACCTGTCCCGTGACACACTAGTAGGGCACGCATATCTATACTCCAATAAGTGATCATGAAAGTCCTTTTTGGTTACAATCCGTCTGTCATAGAGCTTCTTCTTGCGAATTACATCCATAGGATAGTTCTTGGCAACACTCCACTTAATAGTATAAATGTAGCATGTATCATACTGTTGACATATATATGGATCAACAGATATCATGAAGTCTGGTGGTGCTAAACTGCCAATAATAGCTCTCGTAAATGCACCATCTTTTCCCCTAGTATCGCTTCGTGGCATAACATATGCATCTTGCATACCCCAAAAATCCCAATCTTCAAGAGTGTCTGACTTGGACAAGTTTATTAGCAATGAGTCTTTTGTGCAGTTCTTTATATAGAATAATGATACTCTATCCATAACACAAGAGACTGATGTACTTAAAATCATTAATACAAACAATGATAGTCCTACTATTTTCTTTGTTCTTTTCATAATTATCTTCTTGACTTGCGAACAATACTTATCGTATCTGAAATGACAGGCTTATCACCACACAGGATAAAATTGGACGGGAAAAGTTTTATTACTCCCACATTACCCCAATGCAAAGGCATCTTGGCAGAGATTCTAATTTTCAACTGTTCCCTACCGCAAACAGAAAAGGAATGATTCTTGTCTATCAGATTGTCATTAAGATAAAAATACATTTTTAAGTCCGAATCAGAACTATAAGAATGTGACAACCTTAAAGAATCTGGAAAAACCACGAAGTTCCCGTCTATATCCATTTCAACCCAATCGCTTAAAGCTGAAGTACCATATATATCAACAACACCACAATCTTCTGATAAATTATACTTTGACCTGCCTTCAACAAGAAGAGGGTATGAAGCATCACAAGATAAGAGGTTTAGCAATATTATTAAATATACTATAAGTTTTTTTTTCATCGCCAACATTTTTACCATTTCATATGTTTGAATCAAAGATCTGAGAGACAGGTCTTTAATTTTTTCAAATTTATTTCCATATATTTATTGTTTTGTCAACTTATATATAACAGAGTATGTCAGTCCGCTAACGCGTGACATTTGTCGAGGACCAATGCGGATTTCTTGCATAATATAACGGATAATTTCGTACTTCACTTCTCTGAATTGAGGACAGCGTTCTTATCAAAGTCCAATAATCAGCATCTTCGTCAAAGATATCTTGACGATTTATACCACGTATCATTACATGATAGATACCCGTTTCGCTATGCTTTCGTTCTTTCCTCGGCATGGTGATTTATCTTTAATATTTCCTACATAACGGAGAGAAGAGGCGTTTATTATAAAAAATCAAAGACCTGTCCCGATGATCTACTAACTGGATTTGCGATAGCCTATCATTGTCGGTAGGCTATTGCTATTTTAGGAACCAGAATTACGAGAACGATTATACTACTCTTTTTTTTCTATTTTTCCAAGCAAACATTTTACTTATCGAAATAATATTAGTACATTTGCGCACAAATCAAATTCGGATTATAGATGAAACAAATAAAAGTATTTGAAGACGCATATAAAAAAGCAAAATTCAAACAGTTAAGGTTGATAGTCTTTGTGCTCGCTGTCATGATGCCTGTTGGTACATTTGCACAAAAGGAGAAAATAATAAAGAACTTCTGGCATGCAAAGGTTTGGTTGAAAGATGGAACTACCGATAGTGGATATATCAGGAATGGGCATAATACCGTATGTGTTTATGATGAAACAGTTGTGTTAAATAATCTGGATGGTTTATTCAGCAAAAGCAGGACACATGCAACTACAGACATAGACAGTATGTATATATGGTTTGATACTGAACCAGATGAGGTGTTGGTTAGCCACGCTGTTCCAGTACATTATTATTATGGTAACGAAACTCCTATGGAATACGGTTATCCCAGTATGTGTTATGTGCTTTATCAGAGCAAGAATATCACTATCTATGATGCATGGGACTTGTTCTTAGGGGATGTCTACTTATATAAGACACCCGATATGCAGTATGCTAAGGCATTATTTAGAAAGGGGAAGAAACTAACCGAAAAACGCAGAGCTACACTTTGTGATGAGTTCGATAACTACTCTATCATCAAGAATTATATCAGAACCATCCATAAGGATAAACTAAAAGATGATCCTTATTCATTTTTCTTAGTCATTGACAAAGCTTTGGGATCTGCAAAGAGATATTGATAATAATTACACTTCTTTTTCTCATTACACTTTTACAAAGTCTAGTGGATTTCTTTTGATAACGAGCGGATAGCGCTCCGGATGACGCAAACTATCTATTTCAAGATCTACGTCAAGGTCAGGCCATTCTATAGCTTCCGAACCAGACATCTGCACATTCAGCACGCTACGGATTGGGGCATCTTTCATCCAAGGTATACGATTATAGGATAGGAAATAATCATTACCAAGCACAGAAAGCATAATGCCTTGCGCATTAATCATCAATACGCTTGCCGATGTGCTGCTTGAATTGTTCCTTAAATCTGTCTGCATATTTTTCTACTATTTTCTTTATTTCATTCAACTTATGTTTTGGATACTATTCGCTACAAATCTACAAAATCTTGCACAGAATACCAAATAATTCTTTGATTTCCGTGCAAAAATTAATAGTTATTATTATACTGATTCATCCGAACATCCTGACTCTTGCGAGTCAATAGCAGCGCCAAACCAAAAGAATAGCGGCACTATTCGGTGTGAATAGCGCCGCCAAACGATACGAAATCAGGCTCCATGATGATTATGTATTCCATAAAGGCTCTAACTTATCGACCATGTCTAAGAAGGATTTGCATATTTTATTTAAAGGTACTCCTGGATTCCTATAATCCCAATGTACTTCTTGTTTTTTTTTATTAAAAACACATTTAAATTAATGTCTGATGGTCTTTGTTCAATTGCAAAGGTATACATTATTTCTTAAAAAGATATCTGATTTATAAAAAACAGCAATCATACGATTATTAACGAAGCTTCTGCATAGAACATACGAAAAAAGGTCTTCACTTGATGAAGACCTTTTTACCGTTTTTAATATAGAGTCCGCGACGAGGATGATCGATGCGCTGCCCTTGCAGATTGTAATAAGAGTTGTCGTGAACCCTGTCTGTGACGACAGGCGCAACGACCGATGTTGACGTGGGCAGGTCGCTATAGACCTTCTGCCAGTCGAACACGCGATAGAAGAACGGACGATAGTAGTCGGCCGAACCTCTGGCGTTGAAGTTCATCCAGAAATCATCGGGGTCGCTATTGGTCGAGAACACCAGCTCGCCTTGGCGCGAGAGGGCTGGATGCAGGTTCACCATGTAGAGCCAGTGATAGGCTTGCGACCCAAGCTTGTCAAGATGGTCGGGCAAGCGGAACAGCAGCTTACGCTCGTCGAAAGGACCGTAAGGCGTTCTGGAACGATAGATATAGACATCGGGTGAGAAGATAGGTGCCTGCGACGTCATGAAATACCAGTCGCCCTGCTTGAACACCCATGGCAGCATGATGGCATAGCTGCTGGATGCCATGATGTTGGACCGACGGCGCTCCTCCTCAGTAGGATAGGTGTCCTGCCAGTTCCACTGTCCGTTGGCATCCTTGATATAGTATTGCCAAGGACTATAGAGGTCGCGGGTCTGCGAACGTGCCACCACCGTGCCCATATTTTCTACGGCATAGAGATAGCAGTGACCATCTTCGTCCTCCCACAGGGTGGAACCATAGGCGCAAGGACCCACAAACTTGTTGGGTGTGTGACTCTCGCGATAGAGGTAGTCGCCCTCGTGAGGCAGGTAGTCGGGAATGGTGGGCAGATAGTAACCCTCGGGCTCGTTGCCATCCAGGCTATAGGTGGCCAGCGAACCGTCGAGGTTGAGCAGTTCGGCCGACTCCACGCCCACCCATATCATCTGCAGCTTTCCGTTATAGACCGTGCCATCGCCCGACCAATAGACCTTCGTCTGGTCGATGTCGCCGGCTGCAATCTCGGCATCGGTCTTCTCGCCTTGGGGGTGGCGCAGGTGTGTACGGGCATGGAAATAGCGGTCAGCGCTAGCATCGGTCCAGTTGACATAGTCGGCCAGCCACACCAGGTCCTGAGGCGTCTCGCCCAGCACGCCGTCGCGACACTTCTGCACCATGATGCTGTTGCGCGGGAAGCTGCAACTGCCACGCGCACGCAGACGATCGTTGACAACGCCATAAAAACTGTCGTTGAAGGTCCACAGCACATCGCCATTGGGCAGCCCCACGGTAAGCACACCGTCGCCGCCGTTCCATCCGAGGGCACGTGTGAACAACTTATTATACTTCAAGTCCTTGTAGGCGCGAGCCGTACCGGCATAAGTAGCATTGGGCATAGCCTCCAAGTCCCACTCAACAGGTGTGGCCCACTCCAGATCGCCAGGCTCGTCCATGCTGCCATCTGTATTCGTGACACGGATGCTGGTGTCGGTGAGATAGAAGTTGCTGATGCTGTCGGCCTGGAAGGTAGCCACACGGGTGGCCCAATCGCGGTCCACGGCACCTATCTGGTTGACCTTGTCGTGAGCAATATGACCTGCCACATAGTCCAGATAATAGACACCCGTCTTGTCACTTGAGGTAGCAATAGTGAAATCTACGTAGATGCTGTCCACACGTTTTGCCGCATCATTGCCGCTGAGCAACGTCTTGAAGTCGCTGGAGGTGACAAATCCCAACCACGTATAACCATTGCGCGGATAGCAGCGGTTCAGCAGGTCGGTATAGGCCTGACTCGTCTCCAGGCTACGCGTGATGGTTTGGTTATAGTCAGGGTCGCCCGTATCGGTCGTAGCCTTGGCCACCTGAGTCATCACGATTTGCCCATCGACCTCCCACCCCTCAGGCACACGAATGCCAAAGAGACCATAGACATGTTCCATACCGCCAGCGGTATTATTGGTGTCCTTGATGACCAACTTGCCATTGAACACATTGCCCTTGACAATGCTGTGAGCCTGGACAACAAGGGTGATCTTGTAGCACGACCAACAGAGACAGACTGCCACAGCCAACAAGGCAACATTGATAAACAGGAAACGTTTGCGATTCATAAGTTAGCGTTTGTTATGATGAAAAAACTTTTGGAAAAACAGAATCTGATAGTCGATGGCATTCGCCCAATATTCACTGTTGTGACCGCCGGGACGCTGAATGAAGTCGTGGTCGATGCCACGGCCCAGCAGGCGCTGGTGCAGTTCTTTGTTGACCTCCAGGAAGAAGTCGCTTTCGCCACAGTCGAAGATGATGGCCAGCTGATGGTTCTGGATGCGGTCGATGAGGTTCACGGCGACATGCTCGTCCCACACCTGCTTGTTGGCAGCCATCTCGCCCAACTCGTCTTGGATGTTCCAATTCTGAGGGAACGGACGGAAGTCCACGCCACCGCTGGTGCTGCCCACAGCACCAAACATGTCGGGATGGCGCAATGCCGTGTGGAGCGCACCATGACCACCCATGCTGAGTCCGGTGATGGCACGTCCCTGCCGCGTGGCGATGGTGCGATAGTGGCTATCGACGTAGCTGATGAGTTCGGAAGAGAGGAAGGTCTCGTAGCGCACCTCAGGATGTCGGGGACTGTCGAAATACCAGGTGTTATAGGCACGAGGTGTCACAAAGATGACATGCTCGCGGTCGGCCACATCGACCAAGTCAGGACGTATCTCGAGCCACGACCGTTCGTGACCGAAGGCGCCATGCAACAGGTATATCACAGGACAAGGTCCATCGCCTTGAGTAGGGGACACGATGGTCACCTCTACCTCGCGGTTCATGGCCTTGCTGAACACCTTCTTAGAATCAATGCGTCCTGCACTGACCATCATTACGACAGTCAGGCAGGACACAAGAGAAAACAATCTTTTCACCATGTTCATGAACCAAAACCCTTAATTACATATTAATCATATTTCTCATCTCTTCACAGGGGTGAGCACAATCTTACGCACCTGTGGCTTGTTGATCTGATAGATACGCTCCACGATGAGGTCCATCTGGCGCTGGTGCATGTCGCGCACCTCCTTATGGATCATCTTGTCGTAGAGACCACGCTTGGCAGCCACCCAGCCATCGTCTTGTCCGGCACGGAAGGTGCGGGCAGCCTGCTCGTCGTTCTGGTTGAGCATGCCACGCTTCATAAAGAAGTTGTACTGCAACCAGGCATAGTCGCGGAACTGACGCTCTATCTCCCAACGGTTCTCGTTGAGTTCCATGATGGTCTTCGCCTGCTGATACTGAGGCGTGTGGCGATAGGTGGCCAGGTTGATGCCCTTAGCCAGCTGTGCGGCGGTGAAGGTGTCGATGAGCTGACCGTCGATGAGCAATTGGTAGTTGCCCTTCAGGCCTGTCACGCAGAAAGCCTCATTGTCCATCTCGTCCATAAACTGAGGAATCACCTTCAGCGCATCAGCCTGCTTGCGCTTGTATTCCCATCCACGTGAGATGGTGTCAAGTGGGAAGGGCAGCGAGTTGGCCAGGTAGTCGAAGCTGACCACACCACTACGGTTTTCGACATTGGTGATGGTGCAGTTGTCGCTCTTCATCACCTTCTTGCTCTTGGCATTGACCTCGACGTCGGCCACCTTCTTGCCAGCCATGCCCTGAGCCTTCAGAAACAGATAGGCCATGACCAGATGACCGTCGTTGTCGGGATGGATGCGGTCGTTGCCGCAGATGGTGAACTTAGGATCCAGCTTCTGCTGCTCCTCGTTGATCTTAGTCATCGGTGCCCAGAAATCCACGAACTCCCAATGGTTAGCCTTAGCTGCCGAGTCCTGGAAAGCCACAATACGGCCAATGGTGTTGTTCTTGTTGCGGAACACATTATCGTTGAAGGTAGAAGTCTGGTCGTAGGGCGACGTGCCAATCATGACCATACGCGTGTCCGGACGATTCTGCAGTCGCTTCTCGATCTGGTAGAAGTATTTCTTTGAGGTGGCCAGCTTCTCGGCTGCAAACTTCTCAGGCTCGGGACCGTTATACTCAAAATAGCCACTGTCGTTCATGCCGAATGTCAGGGTGATGACATTAGGCCGCTTGGCAAACACATCGCCATCCAGACGGTTCAGGATCTCAAGACTGGTGTCGCCGCCCACGCCACAGTTGGCCATCCACATCTCCTCGAAGGGGAAATGCGTCATGTAGTAAAGCCAGATGTAAGAGTGGTAATGACCGCCATCGGTGATACTGTTACCTACGAAACAAACGCGGTCGCCCTTCTTAAAGGGTGCTACCTGCTGTGCCTTCATGGCCAGAGGCATGCCTGCCAACAGCAGCAGTGAGATCAGGATATTCTTTTTCATGTCGATATATTATTTTAGGAAACATTCAGATAAGAATGGAGACGACTCAGCGCTTTGGTCATATGACACTCTACGGTGTTGACCGAGATGCCAAGTTCCTGAGCAATCTCCGCATTGCTCTTGTCCTCATAGCGACTGAGCATGAAGACAAGTCGGTTGCGGTGGGGCAACTGGTTGACAGCTTTCTCCACCCGGTCGTGCAACTCGCGATACTCCACATAGCGTGTAGGGCTCTCCAACTCGCATGCCAGATGGAGGTTGGCCCACAGACCGTGACGATACTCGCGCACATAAGCCTGATGCTTCAGATAGTCCTGACACTTATGGCGCACGGCAGCACTGGCGTAGGTGTGTATATTGGCAATGAACGACAGGCCGTCGCGTCGTTCCCACAGTTTCACCAGTACATCTTGAACCAGGTCTTCAGCATCCTCACGAGCTATCCAGGCCGATGCCATCTGCACCAGTCGTGGGAAAAGTTCCGTGTAGAGTTGATTAAAATTCATGAATGCCGTTTTTAGCTTATTGGTTTTCGGTGGCAAAGGTAGTCAATAAGCCCATGACACTACATAAAAATCGAACACAAAAAAGCAAAAATCGAACCAAAATGCCTATTAGCAGGCTCTTTGGTCCGATTTTCACCTAGTTTGACTGTTTTATTATTTTTTCAGCTTAGCTGTTGCCGAAGTGCCTTTCTGCCAAGGAGAATAGACGACCTTGCCACCTGTCAGCTGACCGATGCGCAACCAACGAACGGGGTGCTCGCGGCGACCGGCCTTCTGCTCAAGCGACACGGTGAGCACCTTTCCTTCGGCCTTTGCCTGCACCTCATAGTCAGCATAGTCGCCATGACGGTAACCAAAACCTTCGCCGGCATCCTCATAGAGACGGCCGCAAGCCTCGCCTTTGGCATCGAGGTTGACCAAGACGGTCAGCGAGTCGGTGCTGTACTCCTCGGTGTTCTGGCTCAGATTGGCCAAAGGCAGCACTGCGCCTTCGCGCAAAGAAAGACGAGCCTGATAGCCATCGTCGCCCTGTTCCATGGTGAAGGTCTTCCAGTTGCCTTTTGGCAGTGCAGGGTTCTCGGCCCAACGTGGCACGATGAGCAGGTCGCTGCCCAACATGAATGCCTGCTGCTCGCTGCGCAGACTCGGGTCCTCGGTGTCGCTCATGAAGACAGGGCGCATGACTGGCAGACCGGTCTCGCTCGACTCGCGGAAGAGCGTGTAAACATAGGGCAGCAGACGGTAGCGGCGGTTGATAGCCGTGCGGCACACCTTCTCCACCTTTTCGCCAAAGGCCCAAGGCTCTTGCTGTACCTCCTCCAGACTGCAGTGGTTGCGCACGAAGGGGAAATAGACACCGATGGCTGTCCAGTGAGCCAAGAGCTCGCCATTACAATCGCGGGCAAAGCCACCAATATCAGGACCGTTGAACGCCTGACCGGTGAGTCCCATGTTCAGCGTCATGGGGATACTGGCCTTCATGTGCTCCCAGGTAGAGGCATTGTCGCCCGTCCACGTGGCAGCATAGCGCTGACCACCCAAGAAGTTGGAACGCGACAGCACGAAAGGACGCTTCTGCGGATTGGCTGTCAGGATGCCCTGACGCGTGGCGCGCACCATGTTGTAGCCATAGACATTGTGATAGCGCAGGTGAGAACCGGCCACCTCGACAGTGCTGGCAGGCGAAGCGATGCCATGCTGGTTGTCCTCAGGCATCGAACTGTCAGGACCGTCAAAGACGGCAGGCTCGTTCATATCGTTCCACACGCCATCGATACCTGTTGCCATGAAATCCTTATAGAGCGTGCTCCACCAAGAGCGAACATCCTGACGGGTGAAGTCGGGGAAATGGCAGTCGCCTGGCCATACCTTGCCAACGAAGTTCTCGCCATTGGCCTTCTTCACATAGTAGTCGCCGGCCATGCCCTGCTGATCGACGAAATAGGTGGAATCGACCTTGACACCTGGGTCAATCATGAACACCGACTTGAAGTGCTTCTTGTGCAGATAGTCATTGAACTTCTTGGGGTCGGGCATCTGCTCAGGTGAGAACGTAAAGATGCGGAAGCCGTCCATATAGATGATGTCCATCCAGATCACGTCGCAGGGAATCTGTTTCTCGCGGAACGTGTCGGCAATCTCCATGGCCCACGTGTCGGGCACGTAGCTATGACGACACTGGTGGAAGCCGAGAGACCAAAGTGGGGGCATCTCCATGGTGCCACTCAACCGGCCCAGTTCTTTCAGTACCTCGGCTGGTGTCTCACGCTCGATGATGATGACGCGGAAAGCAGGACCTTCGCTGTCGAAGCGCACCTCACGACCTGTTGTCAGCTTAGACTTCCACGTGTTGTCGGCAATGATGCCAAAGGCGGTGCCGTCTTTTCTGACGCCCAGCACCCAAGGGTGAGTCTGATAGAGGCGCTTGCCGCCCTCGGTCATATAAAGACCGTTGTCCTTGTTCCACATGCCGATGGTCTCACCATTGCGACGCAGGTCGCCATAGACCTCGCCAGTGCCGTAAAGGTCGGCATCGCCCACCTGGATAGTGGCAATGCTATGCCCGTTCTCCTGGGTGAACACGGGCTTCAGTTGCCAGTTGGCTGGCAATTGCAGGGCCGTGGGTGTTAGTTCGTGAACAAAGATAGGTGATGGTTGGTGGTTGGCAGCATCGTAGTTCTTAGGATAGAAGACAGCCACACGGTCGCCTACCATCGTGGACACTTGTGCTGATGCCGTGAGCGACAGAGCCGTCAGCAGCGAGAGAAATAATCTTTTCATTCTGGTTATACTTACTATTATTTATGATTGGTATTACACACAGCAACGCCGACACGCGAATCGGCACAACCATAATAAAGCAGCCAACGCTTATTATGATACACTAATCCTTCTGCAAAAACCGTGCCAGCAGGATACTGTCCGCTGCGCTCGTAGTCGGCCTCTGGAACAAAGAAGGGTTCGTCGAGCCGATCGAGCAGCCGTGTGGGGTCCTCTCCACTAAAAAGGGCTTGCCCCGCACAATAGGTATTAGCCACATAGCGCGGGTCGCCGTCAGCGCCTTCCAGGTTCTTGCCGTTATAGATCAGCACAATGCCCTGGCTGGTAAGCACGGCTGGCGGACCGCACTCAGTGAGCTGACTGTCGAAATGTCCCTTGCGTGGTTCCATGACACGCAGCAGTTCACCCTGTTCATCAAGTAGTGGCGTCCAGTCTATCAGATTGTCGGACGTGGCCACATTGACAAACTGTTCGCCCCAGTACATCCAATATTTATCACCAATACGGGCTACGACCTGACGGTCGCCCTGAAGGCGGGTAACGACAGATGCCGACTTGGAAAAGTCGTCCTTGAAACGACCTCCATAGGCTTTCGCGAAAGCAGGTCCGTGCTTCTGCCACGTGACCAGGTCGCGAGAGGTGGCAACGGCCAGTCGTGCCTGCTTGCGGTTCCACTGCGTGTACATCATCACATAGAGTCCGTCGTCGGTCATCACCACACGTGGATCCTCGCAACCGCCAGGACACTCGTTGGCGGCCTGCTCGTCGGTGGCCGACGGGAACAGAACTGGGGCACCATGACGCTGGAAGAACAGTCCGTCGGCCGACGAGGCATAACCGATGCGCGATGTGCGCTGACCAATGCCGACGGCCGAGTTGTCTTCTGCCCTGTAGAGCAGCACCACACGGTTGTTGATCACTGCAGCAGCAGGATTGAAGGTGTCGCTGCCCTCCCACTCCACCGCTTCGCCACGCATGGGACAGAAGAAGACGGAGTTGGTGTCGGGCGAGATGACGGCCCCCACATTGACCGGACGTTTAAAGGGACCAAGTGCCCATGACTTGGACTGTTGAGAAGAATGCTTGCACCCCGTCAGGGCGAGCAAGACAAATAGGGCTAAAACAAGTGATTTATTCATAGGAAGGAGGTGCTATCTGCGTGCCCCACTTACGATGGGGACTGGCAGCGGTTTGATATTGAAGTGTGGCGCCATCAACGATGGTCTTCAGGTCCAACCAGGTGGACGGATGCTCGTGTCCGTTGACGGTGAGGCGCGTGGTATATATCTTCTGTTCTGAGCCACCCTTGATGATAACATCGCCATGAGGCAGGTGGATGGTGGCCTTGGGGAAGACGGGGGTGTTCAGTGCGAAACCGCCCACGCCGGGAATCATGGGATACATGCCAAGGCAGGCCCAGACATACCAGGCGCCCATGGAACCGAGGTCGTCATTGCCCGGCAGACCGTCGGGACGGTCGCTGTATTGCTCGTTGAGCGTGCGGCGCACCACCTGCGACGTCTTCCACGGACAGCCAACCCAGTTATAGACCCAAGGCACCTGGAAACTGGGCTCGTTGCCCGAGGCAAACCACGTGTCGCCATAACCGGCATCGAGGCGCCTGAAGTATTCGTCGAGTCGCTGTTCGGCCTTGGCTGGTCCGCCAATGATGTCAATAAGGCCTTTCAAGTTGTAAGGCACCATCCAGAAATAGTCTTGATAGGTGGCCTCACGGAAATCCTCGCTGAGCGGTTTCCATGAACCGTCCTCATGGCGCGACTGCAGCCAGCCTGTTTCAGGATTATAGAGGTTCTTCCATGAACGGGCCGTGTGGAAATAGCGCCACGAGGCAAACTCGTCGCCTGCAGCATGGAGGGCATACTGACCGATGGCAAAGTCGGCAGAGGTGTATTCCAACTGAATGGAGGCCGGACAATAGCCTTTCTCCAGATACTGCTGGAGATAGGGACGCGTCTCCTCCTGCTGGGATTTGGCACCTGGCACCTCGGCACCACGACGCATGATGTCGAAGAGCGGCTTGGGGTCGTAACGGCGTGCACCGAATGCCCACGCATTGCTGACAAGGATGGACGAGGGATCACCCTGCATGATGCCGGTCTCGATGTTGGCCAGCACCCAGCGCGGGAAAGAGCCTCCCGACTGCTCGGCAAACAACTGGTGGGAGACGACGATGTCGCTGGCCCAGTCGGGCTGAAGCAGGGCTAACAACTGTATCTGGGTGCGATAGGTGTCCCAGTTGCTGAACTGAGAATAGTATTTGGAGTTGGTCTTGTGCACCTTGAAGTCGGCACCCATATACTCGCCATTGACATCGCTGGCCACACTGGGATGGATAAAGGCGCGATACAGGTGGGTATAGAACTGCGACGTGCGACTGGCATGGCCGCCTTCCACCTCGATGAGAGAGAGCATCTTCTCCCAAGCATCCTCTGCCTGCTGACAGACGGATTCAAAGCACCAGCCGGGGTTTTCCTGACGCAGGTTCTCCTTGGCATTCTCTACGGAAACGTAGCTGATGCCCACTTTATAATGAACGACAGACTGCTTACTGGTATCGAACGTGAAATAGACGCCCGAGAACTCGCCTTCGGCAAAGGTGTCGCCAGGATGAAGCCGATCTCCCTTCCAAGTACCGATGGCAACGGCATCGGCATCGAATTGTGCAGCCATATAGACCTTATACGGTGTGCGGATACCACAGAAATAGCCTCCGTCGGCATAGCCTTCAACACTGTGAGGCGATGTGACAACCAGTGCGGCCTCGGTGATGCGGGTGGCTGCTATACCGGCACCGATGATGACGGTATTCAGGTGGGAAGAGTCGGGAAAGACATATTCTGCCATGCCCGTGCGCTCGGTGACGGTGAGCGCTGCCTTGACATCGTCATTGACATGCGCCTCGTAATAGCCTGCATGGGCTTTCTCGCCGCTGACCTGAAAACGGGCGTTACGTATCTTATCGGGAGACGCCGTGAGCGCACCTTTCACAGGGAAGGTGGGAAAGTTGCCCATATGCTCGCAACCGCCGCCACTATTCTGATTAACAACAAAACCTGCATTCTTGGCAAAATAGGTGGGGGTGAACTGCACCATGCCACCAGGATAGGTAGCCCCAGGAAAGAGATAGCCTGAGGCAAGGCCTACGCCCTGTGTACCGATGAACGGGTTGACCATACGGGCACGGGAACCAGCCCACGAGGTCAGACCAAGGGCTGCAAAAAGGATAATAACAAATAGTCTTTGATGCATACAATCTTTTTTAATATTATTCTTAGAAAGAAAAGTCAGCGTCGGCTGGCCCTGGCTCTGGAAAGAGAGAATGGCGCTGCCTGTTTGGAAATGGCACGCTGGCGATTGGGCTCCGATGACATCTGAAGGACAAGTGTCCCGCCACGGTTGATTTCATCGTAGGTCAGGTAGTTGCGCCCAAAGGGCTGACCATTCAACGTGGCAGACTCGATATACACATTCTCGGCACTATTGTTCTGTGCCTCGATCGTAAAGTGTCGGCCTTCTTCGGTGGTCAGCGTCATGCTATTGAAGAGCGGACTGCCAATCACATACTGATCAGTGCCAGGAGTTACGGCATAGAGACCCATGGCACTGAGCACATACCATGCAGACATGCCACCCTGGTCCTCATCGCCTGGGAAACCCTGAGGGCCACTGTTATAAAGGCGATTCATAATCTGACGTACCCAATACTGGGTCTTCCATGGCTGACCGGCATAGGTGTAGAGATAAGGCAAGTGCTGGATAGGCTGATTGCCATGGGCATACTGTCCCATATCGGCAAGCTGCATCTCTTTCATCTCGTGGATGATGCCACCATACCATCCGGGCTTCACGGTGTTTTCCATCGTGAAGACACTGTCTATCTTTTCCACAAAGGCCTGATCACTACCAAAAAGGTTGATAAGTCCCTGCACATCGTGAAAGACAGACCATATGTAATGCCAGGCATTGCCCTCGGTATAGGGACCGCCCCACTCCAAGGGATCGAAGGGTTCTGTCCAACGACCATCGGAAGAGCGGCCACGCATGAAATGCGTCTCAGAATCCCACAGGTTTCGATAGTTCATCATCTGTCGGCCGAACACGCGTTCCCAATGTTTCAAACCCGCAGAGCGCGCCAACTGCCACGCACAGAAATCGTCGTAAGCATATTCTAATGTCTGGGTGACGCTGCCATGCGACTCGGGAAAAGGAACATAACCCAGGGTGAAATACGACTTCCACCCTGCACGTCCGTTGGCTCCACCCCAAGGGCCTTTGTTCATAGCCTCGTGAGCATAGGCCTTCAAGATGCTGTCAGCAGAAACTGTTCTGATGCCTTTTGCCCATGCGTCGGCCAAAAGAGAGATGGCATGATTACCCACCATGCCGCCCGTTTCTCCGGGAAAAGACCATGACGGAAGCCAACCGCACTCATGCTGAGCCTGAAGCAGTGCCTCCATATAGCGGCCCTGCTGGGTGGGATGAAGTAAACATGTAAGGGGGAACTGCGAACGGAAGGTGTCCCAAAAGCCATTGTCGGTGTACATATAACCATCGTGTACACGTCCGTCGTAGGGACTATAATAATAAGATGTGCCGTCGGAGCGACGTTCATAGAACTTACGCGAGAACAGGTTGGCACGGAACAGACAAGAGTAGAAAGTGCGCAGCTGTTCTTCTGTGCCACCCTGCACACGGACCTGACCAAGTAGCTGATTCCAGGTCTTACGCCCGCGCTCACGGGTCTGATTCAGAGAACGATCGCTGCCCAACTCGGTCTGAAGGGTCAAGCGAGCCTGCTCTGCACTGATATACGACGAAGCAGCCTTGACCTGAACCTTGGTGCCAGGGGCAAAGCCAACATATACGCCTTCGGCCCACTTTCCTTGTGAGGTGAAAGGCTTGTCGAACTGAAGAATGAAATAGCAACGGAACGTCTCGGGATGGTTGACAAAACGGTGGTTGTTAACCCAGCCAACAATCTGCCGACGGGCGGCATCGACCTTCATGTCGAACTGACCATGATAGCCATCGAGCACCAGCCATGCCTGCTGACCGCGTGGATATGAAAAACGGAAGTGAGCCCCACGTGTTGTGGGGGCCACCTCCGCTATGGTACCATCGTTCAGACGTACACGGTAATAATGTGGAAGAGCTGTTTCGTTGTCATGAGTGAATGCAGCAGCACGCGCCCTTTCATCCGTACGCAACCTTCCGGTAACGGGCATCAGGGAATAGACCGCATAATCGCCTACCCACGGACTACATTGGTGCGACTGAGAGAGACCTCGCAAGCTATCGGCCTTCCATTGGTATTTCCATCCATCGCCATTAAGCCCTGTTTGTGGCGACCAGAGGTGCATGCCAAAAGGCATACCTGTGGCTGGATAGGTATTGCCACGACTCAACCCGAAATCGGAATCGGTGCCCTGACGGGTATCGACAAAATGTGTCAGGTCGTCGGCAGAAGCATGCACGATGGAAAACATGCCTAGCAGAATGGGGAGAGACAGTATGGTCCTTAATCGATTCATGACAACAACCTCCATCGTTTAGAATGCCATAGAAACACCGAAGTTCAAGACACGCTGGTTCATGTAGGTGTCGCCAGCCGAGTTGGTCTGTATCTCGGGATCCTGCTGATACTTGTCGTAGCTGGTCCACGTAAACAGGTTATAGGCATTCATGTACAGACGCAGCGAGCTGAGGAAGCTGGGCGTGTATTTACGAGGGAAGTCATAGCTCAGATCGATGGTCTTCAGACGTACATACCAGGCATCGATCAACCAGAAGTTTGACATATAGGCTTGTGCACTGTTGATGGTTGACGGGTTGCTGGTGAGACGAGGGAAGTTGATGGGTTCGCCATTGGTATAGCGTTCCAAGGTCCAACGTTCTTTGTGCAGTGGCTGGAACTGGCTCTTGAAGGGTTCGATGCCTGTTCCAACAACGCTGAAGCTATAGTTGAAAGAGCCTTGGAACAACACGCTCAATGTGAAGCCCTTCCAAGAGCCGCCAATGGTCCATCCCATGGTGGTGTTGGGCAGATTGGGCAAACCGATAGCACTCTTGTCATAGTCGTCGATGACGCCATCTTCGTTCAGGTCCTTATACTTCAGATCGCCTGCCTGTACGGGGATATCGGTGTTGGGTACAGCGGGAGCACCTTCGGCTCCAGCCTTGATGAGAGCGATATCTTCGGGAGTGTAATAGCCTATCCACGTATAACCGAACTGCTGACCGATGCTATGACCTGTCTGTGCCAACCACGGATGTCTTTGCTGAGCCTCAGCCATGTATTCAATCTTGTTCTTGGCATACGAGAACACCAGGTTGGTGTTGAAACTGAAATCGCCCCAATGGTTGCGGTAGCCAATCTGGCCGTCGAAGCCCTGATTGGTGGTGCGAGCCACATTGATAGGTGAGGTGCCGACACCGAGCATCAAGGGGATGTCGTTGCGATAGACCAGCTGGTCGTAGCGCTTGTCGTGGAAATAGTCGAGCGTCATAGACACGCAGTTCCAGAGGTTGATGTCAACACCGAGGTCGAACTTCTTGGCCTTCTCCCACGTCACGTGATCGTTGCCCAGGGCACCCTCACGATAGCCCTGAAACCACTCTTCCTCGTATTCGGCAAACTGGTAACTGTTGCCACGCTCATAGACCTGATTATAAAGGTAGCGATTGCCCATGGCCACATCGGAACCTACAAGGCCGTAGCTGGTGCGAATTTTCAAGAGTTCGACACCCTTCACATGGTCGCGGAACCAGGGCTCTTCTGAGATAGCCCAACCTGCGCCCACAGCGGGGAACCAACCGAAACGGTGGTCGGCCTGGAAACGGTCTGAACCATTGTATGCCACATTGAAATCGAGCAGGTAGCGATTCTTGTATTTGTAGCCTAATTTAAGGGTAGTACCCATAAACTTCTCGGGTACCTTTGGCTGACCAACAAATGCAGGAGTATTGAGCTCGGTGGTGGTACTTTCGCGATTGTAGAAAAGCATACCTTCTACATCATGTGCCTCATTGAACACACGATGATAGTTCAGCGATGCCATCAGGTTCATATCCTTGATGGCAGTGCGAGGCTCAACGGTGATGGCAGGCACACCCTTTGTAAACACATTGTCTGGGTTGATTGTATAGGTGCCATTAGCTGAGTTGTAATGCCATGTGGGAAATTCTGTGCGCCATGCAGAACGGGCATTCTCGTCGATGGTAGAATAGGCCAGTCGTACATTTGAAGACAGACCCTTTGTCAAAAAGTCCATATTCCAAGTAGCCTGGTAAAGCAGGTTGTTGTCGTTACGACGTGAGCGCACATAGCCCTCGTTGGCCAGTCGGGCATTGAGTGTTGGACGACGTGTGTCGGTATCGTAAAGATAGGCATAAGAGCCGTCGGGGTTCATGACAGGTGCAGAATAGGGATGCATGGCCGAGAAGTTATAGATCTCGCCAGTCGCATTGATACCACGCGGCTCGTTGATGTTCATGAAACGTGACGTGATGTCGAGACGCATAGAGAGATTCTTGGTGACTTGAAAGTCGAGATTTGAACGGAAGTTGAAACGGCGATAGCGATAGTTGCTCTTCAGCTCGTCGCCAGAATCGAAATTGCGCACCAGACCATTCTGACTGAAATAGCCCACGGACACGAAATACTTCAAGCGGTCGGAGCCACCAGACACGTCAACATTGACATTCGACTGCTGTGCCGTCTTCTTGAAAATCTCATCGTACCAGTTGACATCTGGATGGCCATAGGGGTCATCGCCCGTACGGAAATGTTCGAGGTCGGCATCGGTAAACAAAGGCGTCAGTCCGTCGTTGGCACGTGCCTCGTTGACCAGTGTGGCCGTTTCGTAGCTGCCCAGGAAGTTGGGGGTGCGAACAGGCATCTGCACACCTGTCTCCATGCGCACATTGATCTTAGGCACCCCACTCTCGCCACGACGTGTCTTGACCACCAGAACACCATTGGCACCCTTGATACCATAGATAGCCGTGGTTGAAGCGTCTTTCAGAATAGAGATACTCTCAATCTCGTTGACGTTAATCTGTGATAGTTGGTCGTAGGTGTACTCCACATCATCGACAATAATAAGCGGCTTGTTGCCATCGCTATTCAGTGAGCTGACGCCACGAATGAAGAAGTCGCTGGCATCCTTACCGGGCTGGCCGCTACGCTGCTGTGAGAAGAAGCCAGGAAGTTTTCCAGCCAACGCGTTCTGAACACTGCTGACAGGTACTTTTTGCAGTTCCTTACCATTGATGGCACTGACGGCACCCGTCAGCGTGATACGCTTGGCCTGGCCGTAACCAACCACAACGACCTCGTTGAGCAAGCTATTGTCGTCTTGCATCACCACATCGAGCTTGGCACCCTTGACCGTGGCGACGAACTGACGGTAGCCCACATAGGAGAACGTGAGACGCTCGCCCTGACGAACAGTCAAGGAGTAACGTCCGTCAATATCGGTGGTAGTACCTACACCGGCAGAGCCGGCCTTGACGGTGACACCTATCAGAGGTTCGCCATTCTCTTGCGAAGTAACGACACCGCTCACTGTGAGCGATTGAGCTGTGATGAGCATGCATGTCATCAGACACGCAAAGATGATTATCAGTCGTTTCATAACTTATTTCCAATTGGGGTTCTGAACCATGTTCCTATTCTTGTTGACTTCACTGAAGGGTATTGGGTAGAGATAGTTGCGAGCAGCAAAATTGGCCTTGAGCACGTTAACACGTGTGTAGGTAGTAGTGCCCGAGCTCTCAACAACCTGCATTCCCTGCAAGGGTTTGGCAAACACATCCTCGGCAATACGCCAGCGACGGATGTCATAGTAGCGGTGCTCCTCGAATGCAAGCTCTATGCGACGCTCATTGTGAATGGCTTCGCGCATCTCAGCCTGCGTCATGTTGTCTTTCAGGCCATAGCTGTAACCAGACACCGTTCCTTTCTTGATACCGGCACGCTTGCGCAAGAGATAAAGAGCATCGTACACCTCGGATGTGGGACCGACAGACTCGTTTTCGGCTTCGGCAAAGTTGAGCAGTATTTCTGCATAGCGGAACATGACCCAGACATGAATCACGGAAGAATATTCGCTCTTGTCGGCAAACTGACCCATAAACTTACACATGTAATAGCTGGTAAGTGAATAATCCGTGCCGTTGGCAGGGTTATTGGTTCCACCCTGCCATGTGGCGAGCTTGCCACCTAACCACTGAGACCCATTATGCAGAATCGTCTTGTCAAGACGGGGATCACGATTCGAATAGGGATCTGCATCTGAATAAGGATAGAGAGGACTATCGCCTGGCATACGTCCGTCGGCCATAGGGAATGCGTCAACAAGATTTTGAGTCGGACAGGTGCGTCCGTTACCCATACGAGGACCTGTGAATCCGAGAGGTCCATTGCTGTTCTCGATGCTGGTGTTATTGCCGCCCTGACGGAAGAAGATGAGCTCGGGATTGGCACCATAGTCATAGAAGTTGAGGAACACGTTGCGGACGTCTTCGGTCAGTGTGAGACTGTCTTTGCCCTTATGGCCCTCGCCTTCAATCAAGTCACGAGCAGCATCGGCAGCACGCTTCCAACGAGCAGCGTCGTAAGTGGCATAGCCCACCAATTCATTGCCGGCCTCGAGGGTCTGACCATTGAACAGAGGCGAAGCGGCATAGAGCAGCACACGCGACTTCAATGCCTGACAGGCCTGCTTGGTGGGTGCATGACCAAACTCGGACACATTGCTCATGGTACCAACCGAACGCAAGGAATCCTGAATGTCGTCCAGCTCATTCACGATATAATCCACACACTCGCCAAACGTGTTGCGGGGCAACTCTACGTCATCATTAATATTAAACACGCGATCACCGACAATAGGCACGCCACCATAGCGACGCAACAGCTGGAAGTAGAACCATGCACGCAAGAAGCGAGCCTCGGCCTTAAAAGTCACACCGAGTGGACGAATCTGTCCGACGGCATTTTTATAAGTAGCGCGAAATGGCACCCTGTCAATACCGGAGATGAGGATGTTGACCTTACGAATACCGGTATAATACTGTCCCCAGCGCATATCACTGCCCACGCCATTGCTGGCAGTGTAGCGTCCGGTAACCAAACGCAACACATCGGGCTCGCCATCCATATCGATGCTGATGGCATCGTCAGAAGCAGCATCAAGATAGTCGCCACCCACACGGTTGTGACCATTCTCCATAATATCGTAAATGGTGTTCAGGTACTGGCGTGCCTGCTTACCTAACGAATCGGTTGTGGAAAACAGATAGTCGGTAGTGAACTCATCGGCAGGGAGCGTTTCATAGTTATCCATACAGGACGTCAGCATCATTGGCGAGCCCACTACCAGGAGTATGAGATATTTTATTTGTTTCATTGCACGTTCGTGTTTTTAGAAGTTGAGATTGATACCAGTAAAGAAGCATCGCTGTAAAGGCGAAGAAGTGAAAGAGACTTCTGGATCTACCAGTTTGCAAGCTGAGAAGGTGATGGCATTTTGAGCATTGAAGAATACCTTCACACCAATACCACCAAGATGCTTCTGGCAGAGCTGCTTAGGTAGATTATAGGCTAGCTGCATGTTCTTCAGACGAATGAAATTTCCCTTGTGCATCCACAATGAAGAACCGTAATATCCACCATAGTTATACGTGTTGCCTCCTGCCGACAGTCTTGGATAGGTTGCAGTGGAAGCCGTTTCTGGCGTCCAGCGTCCAAGAATGTTCTGATAGGCCTGGCCATAGGTGTTGCCAATGCTCTGGAAGCCTTCAACAAGGGTACGGTCGTCAACGTAAAGGTCGCGATTATAAACGCCCTGCCAGAGCATAGAGAATTCGAAACCGCAGAGACTGAGACCGAGGTCAAGACCAAAGTACTGAAGTGGTTTATCACCACCGATGACGGTGCGGTCGTACTCATCAATGATTTTATCGCCATTCAAATCGGCATATTTAACATCACCAGGTTGCACTTCCACACCCTGCATGACAGGATAATTAGCGGCGATGTCCTCGGCACTGAGGAAGCCCAGGGCTTTCAATCCATAGACGACACCGAGTGGACGGCCTGTCTGGCGAAGATAGTTAAAGGGTTGTTTCTGTTCATCCATGAAGAGCAACTTCGTGAACTCTATGCTCCAATTAGGGGCAATATAGTAAGAAACAGGTCCTACATGGTCTTGCCAACTAAGACTGATATCGACACCCTGACGGCGCGACTTGCCTATGTTTTCCGTAGGATAGGTGGCACCAATCAACTCGATGCTCTTACCACGGGTCTGCAACAAGTCAACATACTTGTCATTATAGTACTCGGCTGTTGCTGACAGACGACCATTCAACAAAGTTGCATCGATACCAATGTTCAACTTACGAGCTTTCTCATAGGTTATGAACGGATTAGCCATCGGCATCGTCTCGCTGGTGAAAATACCACCAGAGGTGCCCATTGATGTTCCCTGAGGATAGGCTGCAGTAGCATTCTGCGAGAATCGCTGACGATACTGATAGTAACCAGAATTGTCAATGCCATTACCTGTATGACCATAAGTGGCACGCAACTTCAGCTCCTGAAGCCAATCGGAAGTGCCCTGCATGAAATTCTCGCGGCTAACCATCCACGCTCCACCGAGGGCAAAGAAATGACCCCATCGGTTGTCTGGCGCATAACGATTAAAGTAGCTTTGTGTCATTGCAGCCTCCAGAAAGTAGCGACGATCATAGTCGTAGCGCACACTTTCCATGATGTCTGAAGGAATCATGGGTAGATCGTACTGAACCACTTCATGACGAGTGTCACCCATTGCTCCTAAGGCAACATGATGCAGCCCGAATTGACGGGTATAGTCAACCGACAAACGACCATAGAGATTCTGATAGGTTGAGACAGCCGTGAAATTATTGCTTTGGGAAATAGAATTACCATAGCGCAGATAAGTGGGAACACCATCTACGATAGAAAAATGATAGACGGGATTTTGCTTCGTACGTACAATGGCCGTACGTGTCTGATGTGTCACATGACCTGTAAACGTTGCCGACAAGCCCTTCACAAGTTTATTGAAATCATACTTCAAAGACAACGTTGCCATGATATCACGCATGTTGTCGTTGATATAGCCCGACTCCCAAGCCTGCGATGCCAGGTTATTAGTAAAGGCAATTGTGCCGCCCCATGTTCCATCTGGATTATGTACGGGATAGGCATTATTCGGTGTGCGCCAGATGTTCAGCAGCAAGTCGCTATAGCCAGAACCAGAACCGCCAGGTTGATTGCCTTCGATAATGCGCCCGATGGCTGTCATTGAAGCTGTGAAATCTTCGGTGATGTTGATATTGACCTTCGACGAGATCATGTATCTGTTGATATCGAAGTTCGTGTTGTAGCCGTTGTCGTTGTTTGTCTTGAAGAGACCATCCTCGCCGGTATAGCCTAACGAAACAAAGAACTGTGCCACCTTTCCACCGCCTGTCACATTCAGATTGTACGATTGAGAAAGGGCGTTCTTGTTCATCAGCTCATCGTACCAGTTCACGTCTGGATGAGTAAATGGCGAAGTCTGATCTCGATAGGCATCACGGTCTTGAGCATTATAGATGGGTGAACGGCCATCGTTCTGAAGAGCTTCATTCAACAAGTAGGCATACTGACTTGAAGACAAGGGTTTCTGATTAAACGTGTTGCCATGAATACCCCACTTGGCGGTGAAACCAAAGTGAAGGCGATCGCTGGTTGGTGTCTTCGTTGTAATAACCAAAGCACCGCGTGAACTCTTCATGCCAAGGAACATTGATGAAAGAGCATCACGCTTCAGCGTTACACTTTCAATGGCCTCAGGGTCAAGCGACACCATGTCACGCTCGATGCCATCAACAATAATGACGGGTGCCAGTCCGCGGCTTGAGAGCGTAAAACGGGTATTGTCGCCATAGGGAAGCTGACCATAAGAAGCTGGTCGGTAACCAATCAGGTCTGCGGAAGTGTTAACCGAAATACGAGGCAAGTCGCTACCACGATACTGGCCAATATTAAAGCCTGCGATGCGTCCCTGTAACGATGTCAATATATCTGTAGAGAGATATTTCTCCATGTCTTGGCCACTCACCGACGGGGCCGATGCCGAAGCGAATTCAACCGTCGCTGAATCTTTTTGCTGGCTACTGGGCTTTCCCAACCCCTGCGTGCTAATAGCTGCAAGAGCGATGAGTGCAAATGATGTTCGAGATATTGCTTTCATTGCTTAATAGTTGTTAGTGATTATTCACATTCAAGCTTTAGGTTAAATGGCTCGTTGTCACGGTCTGCCGACCCAAGTTGCACCAGATCATCGGTTGACTGGTTGACGAAACGAGTCCCGTCGGCATTGACGAAGTAGTAGTCTATGTGATCTATCAACTCATCTGTTGGCACGTTGAAGAAACCAGAAGGCCAAATGGTTAGATTGAATGTGCGGTTTTGTGTGTTTTGCCTGTGCATCTGCGTCTGAGGACCTATTGCCGGAGCTTGATACTCACGCCCATCGACGGTTACTGCCTTTCCTTGCAAATAGACTTCATCTGTTTGCGCCAGAGGATTACTCGTCAAAGAGAGATCGACATCGGCCAGGTAGCTAATGGTGATATAGTCATCCTGCAGGGCGGTCAATGGTGACACGCGATTAAAATGACGATTACAGAAATCTATTGTCATTCCTTTGCCTCCGAGCACCTCAAAACATTCGTTGGCAAAAATAACCTTCTTATGCTCTGTGCCATTGCTGAAGCCATCGTCTGTATGGTTCACAAAGAAGCCCAGCTTGCATTTCAGATTACGTTTTCCGACACGTGTGCGAACCTGTATCTGATAGGTTGGATCTTGGTTGTTGCGAATGTTCCATGTCTTGTTAGTCTGGAAAACCACCCACTCCATATCATCAAGCACATTAGGGCCGACTCCATATTCTGAAAGCAGGCACTGAGTCCATGTGCGTCCTTCGCCATTCTTCGGGAGCTGCGATTCTGGAATGACTGACATTGGGAGCTGTTCGCTACGATCATCAGACAAATCGCATTTGTAAGTCACCACTCCTTGATGGGCCAAGTCCCAATCTTTGGGAACCAACATGGCAAAAACAAACTTCGTGGTACAGCCATCATTGTCTGTTGTACGACACTGGATTTTGCCGTCCAGGGTGAAAGTCACATCCGACTGTGCCTTGGCGTAAAAAACCTCACGCCCACTCTCGTCTTTCTGGGCTATCTGGTAGCGGTCGATAAACACGCAGTCAGCAGCTGACAGTGCCACGGCCATGGCCAGCACCATCACATATGTTATATGTCTTAAAAACTTCTTTTTCATATACTATGGGTTGTTTTTTCGTTCCAAAACATACGTATAAACATTACTTGCGCAACCCGGTGAGAGTGTAATCAACAAAGTTCGTTGTCCATTCACAACGGGGAAGTTGAAGTTGACGGTAACACGACTGGTTGCCCCATCCTCATGAAAGGATAGTTGATAAGGATAGAGCGGATCATCAGTCGTCCAGGTTCCGTCTTTCTCTACGACAAAAGGCAAATAGTTTTCAATGTGATAGCGTCCATCATTTGTGATGTGTAGCTCGAACTTACTGAAGTCCATGTCTGAAGTAATATCGATATCATTACGTGTCACATTCTTCAGTGTCCACACACCACTAACATTCTTTACAGCTTCCGGCACACTATAAGGTGATGTGTCGTCTGCGAACTGTGAGCAACTCGTCAGCAACAAAGCCATCAGTAGTGCTCTACCAGTATTCTTTATCATATTATTCATAAGGAAATCATTCTATGGTATTAATAATACTATTCATAATAAGGGTTCTGAACAAGTGTCGGTGTTTTCACAATTTCCGCATAGGGAATAGGCCAGAAGTACATGGCCTTGCGGAACACATGTGTACGAACCACAAATTCACGAGGTACATAAGTCACTTTATTGTCATCACCCATAACGCGTGTGATTTCAAGTCCGTGCATTGGCTGGTTCTCGGTCTTCTCTGCAATCATCCAACGACGCACATCATAGAAACGGAACCCTTCGAAAGCCAGTTCTATACGGCGCTCCAGTTGAATGGCTTCGCGCATCTCCTGTTGTGTCATTCCAGCTTTCAAACCATACATGCCATCGGCTCCGGGCTCTATGCCTGCACGACGACGTATCAGTTTCAGTGCCTCAAGAGGACCATAGGTGTTGCCATCAGAGAGTGTCTCCTGGAAATCTGGTCCCTTCCACTCGTTGGCAGCCTCAGCATAGCTCAGTAATACCTCTGCAAAACGAATGAGCGGACGTGATTGAGGTGGCTCTACCCACCAGTTGCCCGATGCAGCACGTGGCAACATCTTACGCGTATAAAGTCCTGTCGGCGTACCAGAATAGACGGCATCCTGCGTAGAGTTCTCGCCCTGATAGGTATAAACCGAGTAGGCATAATTCTGCTGGTTGCATATCTTACTGCCATTATAGACTATAGAGATATCGAAACGTGGGTCGCGATTCTGGGCAGGCTGAAGTGGGTTGTAGGTATAAGAGCTCTGGTCGATAGGCTTACCATCAATCATGGGGAAGCATTTGGCCAGGTCGTAATAGGCATAGCCTGCACCACCATTACCGCCACACGATGGCGGGTCTAACAGCTGGCAAGTATGAATGCTCAAAGGCATCTTCCTCATCAGGATTATTTCTTGATAAGAAGCATACGGATAACTGAATGAGCCACGACTCGTATCGTCTGTCGTCACATTAACAAACTCTGCTGGCGACTGAACGGCATAAAAGCCCCAACCTGGTTCTGGAGCGTCGTCTGGGAACTTATGACGCGTATGACATTCGAACAACCGATAGTCACCCTGCATCTGCATGCAACGCTTCGCTGCCTCATAGGCACGCTGCCAGCGCTGAGGGTCGGCATCTTCATAACCCAACAATAGCTTGGTATCTTCTGTTCCGAAACCGCTTCCGTTATGCAACGGGCTGGCAGCATCTAGGGTGACTCGCATGATCAGTGCCAAACAAGCAGCCTGACTGATTCGACCATTGCTACGACCAGAGTTGCGTGGACGCAACACATTCTCGGCAAGCACTGCATTACACTCATCGATGATATAGTTCACACACGTCTCGTAAGTCTGTCGGGTGGCATCAATCTCGTCATTGGCTCCATATATCTTGTCATATACAATAGGCACGCCACCATAATGACGCAACAACATATAATAATACCACGCACGCAGGAACCGGGCTTCTGCCTTATACTGCTTGAGTGTGGCAGCAGCGATAGGAGCACGGTCGGCAAGCTGCATGAACTTATTACAACGACGGATATTGGTGTAACAACGACTCCACACATCATCCGTTACGATGACAGGATTAATGGTGCCCATGGCAAATGCGACACCTGTCGTGATACGAGACGAAGCTCGCGGCTCTGCCTCATCTGTGGCACATTGCAATCCACCCTCACCAAAACGGTCCAATTCTGAATCAAAACCTATGTCGGCATAGATTTCCGTCAGGAATCCTGTCGCATAAGCACTGTCAGCAAAGACACTTTCCTCATTAAGGTCGGTTGTTGCCGTCTGATCGAGGAAACTGTCATTACAAGAGACTACACCGAGCATACTCAGCAATAGTATAAAAAAGTTTCCTTTTGCTTTCATTGCGTACATTTATAGTTAAGTTATTGAGTTATTTCCTTCAAGAGATTATAATAGTTTCACGATTAAGGTGCCTTCAACCACTAACCTACTACGTTAATCCTTGTTAAAGCGCCACTCTCCACTGCCTATGACATGCTGTTTTTCTCCCCATTTCACATCTGCCGTCATGCCGACGGGCATTCGCACGCGCAGCGTTTTCTTATTCCACTTCACGCAAACAATGCCATAAGGCGTGGGTACTGTGGCCTGTACCCATTTGAGACCAGCGGGTTGCTGCGGACGAATGGTTATATGACGATAGCCAGGTTGCTGCGGATCAGTTGTTATGCCTGCCAAGGCTTGATAGAACCACGTGCCAATGCCATTATAGCAGTTGTGCACACGGCTTCTTTCTCCATTCCAATATTCCCAAGTGGTAGTAGCACCGTTATTGATCATGTGCAGATAACCCGGATAATCGGGCTGTCTGAGAATCGTAGCCATGAGGTCTGACTGCTGATTGCGAACAGCCCACTCTGTGAAGACGGGCACGCCAAAAAGACCTGCAGCAATATGTGCTTTATATTTATGATAGGAGTCCGTGATGAGTTGTTCTTTAACGATGTCATAGAGTGAATCAGGAACAACGCCAGCCAACATGGCATAGGACATATCGAGAGGGGTCCCGTTGGCATAGGTGTGTGTGTCTGCATGATAAAAAGAGGCATGAATGTGCTTATTCAGGCTGTCACGCATTGCAGCATAATGGTTGGCGTCTTCTTTTATATTGAGCAATCGCGCCATATCTGCCATATTACGAAGACAATCGCTGATAAAACAATTATTGGAATGAATAACAGATTCTCCACCAACATCTACGCCGTCTGGCGCCAGCCAATCACCGAGAAACCACACTCTGTTCTTGGTGTCGGGCCATGGCTGCAATAATCCGTTGACCATATACTTCTCAACATACGACATCCATCGTTTCATCAATGGATAATAGCGCTCTACAAATCGTATGTCGCCATAGTTTTGATAAGACCGCCAAGGAGCTTTTACGATGAAACCGCACCAGTAAGGGCCGCCACCGCCGCCACCAGCTGGTGCCACATGGGGCAAAGAACCATCCTCGTCCATCACATCCTCCCAGGCCGATAGCCAGTTCAGATAGGTCGGTGCCACGCTATACATCGTCTGCAATGTCATGGTCGAGGAGTTGCCGTCACCACCATATCCCATACGCTCTAAATGCGGACAGTCCACCATATAGCCCGACATCGTGAGGCACTGCATCGTGTAATGAATCATCTGGTGGATGGCGTTAAGGCGCTCATCCGAACAAACAAACGCCGAGACATCAACGCCCTCTTTTGGCAAGGCGCTAATCTGCAGTGCCTGTATGCGTTTCACCTGCTGTGTACTGATCTTCACATAGCGGAAAGCGTGATGATGGAACTTGTTCTCAAAGTGCTCTATCGGCATACTGCCCGAGGCAACAAACACATCACCATGATCACTATCCGCTTGTTTGGTAAAGGAAGCCCCGCGAGGTATATAGTCAGTATAGTCTATCTGCACCTCCTCTTGATGTTTTAGATGCTCAAAATCAACCGTGAGCCATCCTGTAATAACACGTCCAAAATCGATCAAGAGCGAACCGTCTGCCTGACGACTTATGGTCTTGGGCTGCAATGTGTCAATTATTTGATTGCCCTCGAAGAGTTGCGGCGTGGCGCGAATATGATCTACTTTGAATGCCGTTGCCGTTGTCCACACATCGGTAACGTTGGCATCATAACGCTCACCACCAAACTGCAGTGGGAACCAATTGCCCGTATAGCTATAGGGAGAAATTGTTGCCTGCCACGAATCATCTGTCTGCAGCATTGTCTGCCAATGATTATCATGCTGTTGGCACACCTCAGCCTTGACCAGAGGTCCCTCAAACTGGGTTTTAAAAGTAATCGCTCTATTCCATCCTTGTGCTATCCACAGCAGCAGTTCGTTTTCGCCTTTACGAAGATAGGGGGTGATATCATAAGTCACAATCAAGGAATGCGTGTTCAACTGCGACATTGCGGGTTGCAACACCAGATTGCCTACCCGTTGACCATTCACATATAGTTCATGGTAACCTAATGAGTTGACATAGGCAAAAACTGGCTTCTCCAATTCGTTGACAACAAAAGACTTTCGCACTTTGCTCGTTGGAGCCATCTGCTTGCCTGACACAGCTGTGATATATTGTCCTTTTATACCATCAAGAGCGCCTATCGCGAATCGCCCTATTCGACTCCATGAAGAGCAGCGGCCTTTCTCATCCCACGTTCGTACACGCCAAAAGCAAAGCTGACGCGACTGAAGTGCCGGTCCCTCATAGGGCACCATCACCTGGTTGGCCGATTCTATACGACCACTTTTCCACAAGAGAAGTTGCCCTTTACTCAGAGCAAAGCTATCCTTTGCCACCTCTATTTCGTAGGCAGTCTGTCGCTGTCCTCGGTGTGTCAGTGTGTTTTGCCAGCTGAAGTGAGGTGTCGTCGTGTCGATACCAAGTGGGTCCCTCATTCCTTCGCAACGCAGCTTTACGACATCGGCAGCAACAACCTGTGTCATGAAGGCTGCTAAAAATAGCAGATAGTTTCTCATCGTTTGTTTTTGTATTTGACTTGAGCGCACATACGCTCCTTTTGATTAAACTGTTTCACCAGAATGTTCAGTCCGTTCGCCATCATTTCGTTAGGCACCTCTACACGCAAAGTGCGCTGTTCGCCGGGCATCAACGTCACATAGCCATCACTCATGATGGCAGGCAGCACACGTTCGCCGGTCTTGCTGTTCACCACGCGCAGGCGATTGGCAAAAGCAACCGTTTTAGAGATGTTGGTAAGTGTGATATTGAATGTAGTATATTTGGACTGCTCACTGACAAGAGGTTGACCGACAACGGTCTTCAACTTAGCCTCTGGCAGGGTGAGAAGTGCCCGATAGTCAAGTTCATTCTCCCCATTGCGCCAATAGAAATTTTGCGATAACAACTGCTCCCGATGGGTTAGCTCCAATCGGATGAAGTGCACGGGCGAGAGCATGTCGTCATCAGCAAAACTCAACACGAAAGCCTCTTTAACGTTTGAAGCCTCTACAAGAGGCACACGCTTTGTTTTTGTCAGTGCTGGCACTTCCTTTCCGTTGATATCATAGATACGCGCAGTGACGATGACATCCTCCAATGGTGTGCTTGTAGCATTAATCACCTTGACACTGTTTGTCAGACAGTTCCACTGCACATGATGTGGTTCGCATGCCTGTTTGGCACCCCAGTAGCAGCCCGTAGGGTCATAATAATAATCGTATGTCTGCCATACAAACGAAGGATAGGCAGGATGACTCATCCATATCAAAAGAGCAGAAGCATCATTCCACATTTTGTCGTTCCACGCTTCATACATACCCTTCATGTCTTCCAGGTTTATCAGTTGAGCTTTCTCACAGAATGCTTCGAGCGTCTCTGATGCTCCATAGCGCTCGTTGACCGACTTCTTATAGTCAATAGGACCACCGTTCCAGGCTTCCTTTCCAAAGAAGTGCTTGTTCCACATGGTATCATCGTCCTTCTCCAATTGTTCGTCGGTGGGCAGTGGCCACCAGTCTTTTTCAGGAATGAACTCACGTACAGACTCAAAGGTGGGGAACGTTGCCATACCTATCTCCGAACGGCATCCGTAACCATAGTTATAGCCATAAGGATAGCTGGGCGTATTAAATGCTAAATTCGATGCCGACGTCTCGAAATGATGACGTGGCGGCATGTCCTTCCACCACCCGCTCCCCGATTTTGCATCTTGGTTTGAACAGCTGGTATAGAGACGGTCGTTAGCATCCTCTTCCATCACGATCATGCGCAGTGCCTGATCTATGTCTGCCACCGGATGTGTTTCGTTGGCTCCACACCACAGGGCAATGCTTGGATGGTTGCGCAGGCGGCGCACCTTGTCGCGTGCATTCACCTTGAAAGCTTCATGCTCTGCCACATCGTTCCATGCCACATATAGCCAAAAATCATTCCACACCATGATACCATACTCGTCACAGTAATCATAGAACTCGTCATCCGTGACGCATCCTGTCCATAGGCGTATCATGTTATAGTTCATTTCACGGTGCAGACGGATGGGCAGTTCATATTGTGCGCCATGCATTCTGAGCAGATACTCGCTCATGCCCCAGTTGCCACCTTTCACAAAGACGCGCTGCCCGTTTACATAGAAAATCAGTACCGGCATACCGACCGCATTCTTTTCTATGCGATACTCATATTTCTTGATACCAAAACGAAAACTACGCACATCCGTCTGCTGACCATCTACAATGGTTCGCAATTGACAGGTGTAAAGATTTGGTTCACCATAGCCATTAGGCCACCACAACTTGGGTTGGTTGACAAGAAGCGCCTCGGCATCATGGTGATTGATTCCTAACATCTGCGTCTCGCCCCCATTGATCTCAACAGTCTTCTGAAAACGGATATTCCCTGGCTGAATGACCCCTTCCACCACGACTTTCTTTTTCTCTGAAGAGAGATTTCTAAGCTCGCTCGAAACCGAGAGTTCAGCCTGCTGGTTTGAAGGCAGGAAAGAACGAATCCATGGATCGTTCATCACCACATCGCCCGTAATCTCTATTCTCGCATGACCTGTGATGCCAGCCAGTCTGCCGGGCACATAAGGCATCCAGTCCCAACCAGCTGCTGCCAAATAGCTGGGGCTGCAGGCCACGCCATAAGGTCCTTCATCCTTGCGTGTTTTCTTCTGATCGACGTCATAGATGAGCACTGCAATCGCGTTCTTGTCATTCGATTTATAATAGGATGTCACATCAAATCGCGAGCGAAGCATGTGTCCGCTGACATCCTTTGTCGATTCCTCTGTGCCAGAAATCTTATGACCATTGAAATAGAAATCAGCGTAACGGTTTGTGTTGTCAAAACACAACCACACATGTTGCCCCTCCTCTAATGTCATCCCACAGAACTCTGTACGATACCAATAAGGCCTGCTATACTTCGTTTCGTCAACACGATAGATATGATCTGCTACATCTGGATTTTTCTCTCTGCCCGCATTCACATAATCGGCAAACACCACACCCGGAACTGTTGCCATAATATCATCGTCAAAAGTATATCCTGCTGACGACACCTCCTGACCTTTAGCCTTCACCTCATCCTGCGGAGCTACATGCCACACCACCTGTTTATCGTCAGAGTTCAGTGACATCACACGCACCTGAGCAACCACATAGAGGCTGCTCATCAAGCTACATACTATCGCTACTATTATGTTCTTCATCTCCTATACAATTACTTATTCGGCTTACTACTCATCTGCATTTCCAACAGCCCGCCCTGTTCTATATCTTTAAAATCGATAAAGCACTGTTTATGGGCTTTGCCATTAAGGGTCATCTTCTCTATGTAGATATGATCCTGAGAATTATTGCTTGCCTTGATACAGAATGTCTTGCCATTTGGCAGGTGGAAAGTTACCTTTGAGAATACTGGTGACGTAATCTCAAAACGTGTGTCACCGGGACATGCCTGATGAATGCCTGAGGCCGTCAGCACATACCATGCCGACATCTGTCCCACATCCTCATTTCCACAAAGTCCTTCTACCTTATTTTTATAGGCATGCGCACAAATGTAGCGAGTCCAATACTGCGTCAGCCAAGGGGCACCCAACTGATTGAAAAGATATGGAACGAAATGAACTGGCTCGTTGGCATGATTGTAATACACGTTCCAAAACATATCCTCAGGCGTCTGTTCAAACATCCATTGCAAATCTTTCAGCACGGCTTTTCTGCCACCCATCAAACCAACCATTCCCTTCACATCATGTGGCACGAACCAGCCTTGCTGCAGGGCATTGCTCTCCATTGCGCCATACCACTCCTGCAGGCGTCCCTGCTCGGGCCATTCCACCCACGTACCGTCTTCGTTGCGCGGACGAAACCACCCTTTCTCCTTGTCAAACATCAGTCTGTAGGCCTGACTTTTCTTCATAAACGTCTTCTCGTCGGACTTCTTCCCCAGTGCTTTAGCCAACTGAGCCACACACCAATCGGTATAAGCATACTCCAATGTGTGCGACAGTCCAAGTGTGCCTGGCGTAAATCCAAGTTTGTCATTGCCAAACTTTGCCGACGAGTTCTTTGCATACTGGTAGGCTTTTTCTATATCATAGCCACGAATACCTTTGGCATAGGCATCTGCCAACACCGAGATAGCTGGGTTGCCGAGCATACATCCCGAGTAGCTGTTCAGAAACTCCCAGCGCTCATAATACTCTTTCCCACTCTGCTCGGCCAAAGAAATCAGCGAGCCCAGCATATCATTAACCAACGTAGGATTTATGATCGTCTGTAAGGGCATCTGCGAACGGAACACATCCCATCCACTGAAGATGGTGCGTTTGGTAAACGTGCCATCGCTCCGGTGTATCTGATAGTCACCCCCCACGTAGCGTCCATCCACATCGGTATAGACACGAGGGTCAATCATCGTGTGATAAAGGGCAGTGTAGAAAATGGTTCGCTCATCGGCAGTACCGCCTTCCACCTCTATGCGACTCAGTTCTTTGTTCCACATTGCTTTGGCAGCTTGTCGAATAGCCTCAAAGTCTTTGTTTCGCAATTCCGCCTCATAGTTCTTGCGTGCGCCTTCTTGGTCCACAAACGAGATGCCAACCTTCATCTCTACCTGCTCGTTGGGGTCGGTGGCAAATTGAGTGAAGAAACCAATATGTCGGCCCTGCAACGACTGACGACCACGAATGATCTCAGCCTTTTCGACGATGTCCAAATACTTGTTGCTCACCACATCATCATTGTGTCTGCTCATGTCATCAGTAATTGCTGCCGACCAGAAACCATAGTCCTTCATCGGTTGCGACACCTCTGCGTGGAAATATATCGTGTATAAGCCTTTGCCTTGTCCGTCGCCCCAGCCTCCACCGTCTGGGGTGCATCGCATCCATCCCTCGATGGTGTGCTCATCGATCACTCTGACATACTCCTCCTCGGCTGTTCCCCCCACTCTTCGTGCCAGATCAATCTGAATACGAGACTGGTCATTTTTCGGAAATGTCATCCTCAGGATGCCACCATGAGGCGTGGCAGAGGCCTCTACCCGTATATCATAATCCGTCAACTCGGCAGAATAATAGCCTGCACAAACCACCTCTTTCGACTTATCCAGATGCGAGCGCCACCCCGGCCGTTTTCCTTCAATGCCTGCAATGGTCTTCATTGGTCCTGTAGTAGGCATCACCAGGAAATTGCCAAGGTCGCCATTCCATCCTATACCGCTCATCTGCGTCATGGCAAAGCCTTCTATTGTCTTGTGTTCATAACTATAACCAGAACCGTTGTCACCGCCTGTGATAGTCTGTGGACTAACCTGAACCAATCCAAAAGGTGTTGTCGCACCAGGAAAGGTCTTTCCCAGTCCATGATAAGCTCCTGCGGCATCCACATTTGTCGATGCGCCAATAAATGGATTAACAACATCCGCAGGGGTTTGAGCTTTTATATTTGAAAAGCATAGCAAGCTTCCAACAATGGGTATCAAAGCCCAATGTGATAGGTATTCTCGTGTCTGCATAACTGTATGATAGGGATTTTATCTTATCGGATATACTTTCAGTGTCTTAATGGCGAAACGTGGCATCTTCATGCTGACGGTACCCTTCGCATCAGGTTGATAGTGAGCTAACGGCCTTCCGTTGAGGTCAACCTCAACAATATCTTTCACGGGGAAACCCAGTTTCAGTTGTTCGCGTCCTGTGGTCCCGTCAGCATTGAAAAGCCTCAGCATGACGGCACCATCAGCCTGCATCATGGCTGCACTGAGCTGACAAGTGGCAGAAAGCATCTGACGTGCCGCTTGCTGCTGAGCATGACATGCCGAGGCAACCAATGGGTTGTGCCAATCTGCCACCATCTGTGACAGTCCTGCCTGGTCCCATTTTCCTTGATGAGGTATCAGTGCATAGTTCATCATCGACTCACCATCTATAGGGTAGCGTCGCCACCATAGTCCATCGCCCGCATACTGTACGGTCAGCGCCAGAGGCTCGTCTGCACCATAAGAGTAGCTGGTGGTATGGTCTGTCAACACAGCAAAGCCATGTCCTTTTTTTCCTTCACTGAGGTCCACCCAGTTCAGCACCACATTGTGTTTGATGCTGTCCCATCGGTTGAAGAAAGTGTCTTCCAACCTGCTCTCGCAGACATCAAATGGTGCATCCTTGCTCAACCGGGGTTGCTGCAGGGCTACAGGAAAGAGCAATCGCAACATGTAGCGTGTATCGTAATAAGGTGTGCGATTGGCATTACTGCGATAGCGGAAGGGATCACCCACGGAGGTGTCTTCCGTCCAGTGGATTGCCAGTTGACAGTCCACGCGGCGCTGTCCCGGTATCAATGTGACGGTATGCGAGAAAGGGACACCTGCCACCATGCCGTCTATACGGATCTGCTGTTTCAGTGGGTGGTCTGCCAAACATGTTGCCGTCGCCACGTTCTCTGTAGAGGAACGTATGCCCCCGCAATTCTCGAAATAGCCTTTCAGCTCACCAAAACATGGCGTGTCAACCTGACTAACCAGTTCTCGTCCGCCTTGCTGTTTATCTATCCAACTGCTGATAACGCCCCCTCGCTTCAGGTCGAACGTCAATCGATATTGGTCGTTTTCCAAGACAGCCGTAGTCTCACCATGCCATCTGTCCGTACGTGCCTGTGGTATAATGGCCGTATCGACCCTACATGTCACCTGTCCAAACGCAGGCACATCGACCCATAGCAGTCGGCCGTCTTCTGTACTAGCCACCTCTTGTCGGCGATGAGCCGTTGTATTGTAAAACGTGACGTAAGGTCCATCACCGTTGCCAACGACCTTAGCATCATTCATCATCCTGCAAGCTGTCGCCACGGTACTGTCGGTCCACATGTGGATAGCGTCTGCCCATGTGCCATAGCTTTTCAACATGTTATAAGGCACAATCCACGAGTCGTGGTGCTGCGCCAGCATCAGTGTGCGCCACGCCTCGTCCAACAGTGGCTGGTCTATGTGGTAGCCCGTCAGCACACTGAGTTTCTCGGCCTGCACCAGCATGTTCTCAGCCTGGCGCACCTGTCGGCCTATGCGTTGCATCACCTGTGAGCCCCACATCAGCCCTGGATGGACATCCTCTTGAGTCCACCGCCATTCCTCCACATTCTTCTTCTGGGTGTAACGGTCTATATAGTCCGTCCATCTCACATACTGCGTCTTTCCCTTGCGGTCTCGCAACCAGGGGCCATAGTTCCAACCGGCATCCTGATAGCACATGCCCACAGGATTCTGGATGCCTGCCTTCTCACATATTTGGATATATTCGTCAGAGTTAGTCCAACCAATGGTCTGCCACACCGACCCTTCCTGCAGTTTCTCGCAGGCATAGCGTGGCACAGCTATCATCTTGCTACCGTCTGGGCCCACAAGATTCACCAGCTGACCGCCATGTGCTTCCGTATAACCACCCCAACAGGTGTCGGGACACTTCAGCACCATATACTTAAAGCCCAACAGTCTCAGCAGCTGTGGCAACTGACTTGTGAAACAAGGCTCTTCACTGCTGTAGGTATTAAACGTGATACCGGGAAAATGGCTGCGCAACTTCTGCATGCCATACTGAAACTGGCGAATGATGCTCTCACCATTGATATTATATAGATAGGGCTGCGCATAGGTAGGATTGGTCACCTCAACCTGCGAACTCAACATTTTCTTCTGAAACAGACGGTAGGCTTCGGGAGTGCGCACCGCCACGGTGTCCCATGTCTCGGGTTCTATCTCCAAACCAATACACCAGTCGGGATGCCGTTCTAACTGATCTACCATAAACTGCGTGTAGGTGTCCAGAGGATAGTGACCGTAAAGTCCGCCATGAAAGCCATCTACAAAGAAGTTTCTGGGCTGCGCCTCAACAGTCAAAACAAACGTAGAACACAGTAAGATTTTTAATAGTCGTGTCATCATAGTTAATTATCCGTTAACAGTCTTCTTCCTCTTAGCATTCGACAGACATCTTACTGCCAGTATCATTACGACTAAACCATGAGAAGTGTCAATCTGAGAAACAAAAGGCGTGAGCAATATGAATACAATCAATAATAAGAAATAGCCTAATACCAAGTGACGGAATCCCGACCACTGGTGAAGAACGAGCCATAACAATAACGGCAACGGGTTGAACACCAACACATACCAATTACCCGATGTTCCGTCAAGCGAAGAACAGAATGTGGTGTAGCACAAGGCCAGTCCTATCACCGCCTGCGACAGTAGCAGTAACCCATCGACTGCTATTGTCAGTTTGCGCAAACGTCCTTGTTGCTCGGCTATGGTGAGCGCCACCATCAATAGCAGCACGATGATGAAACACCGGGTCGGCGTAAACCACCCTGTGTCATGACCGTCATTGCCAGCTATCAGCACATGCCCGTTGTTCTCTAACAGCAACGGGCGTCGGCTGCCCATCGTATCCACAACAGACGCATGCTGCCATGTCTCCACGAGTAGCGATGGCGAATACTTTTGCCCTTTTTGTCCCACTTTGTCGCCCTCGGCCCCCAAGAGAGTGTTCCAAAAGAAGTCCACCCATGGGCGGTCTTTAGAGATGTGATGCACAAAGTTGCGATAGGTACCATTCAGTATCGGCGAGATAGAATCATACACCAGCTTTGTATCGTTCTGCAATGCACTGGTCACGGCATAAGCGCACATGCTGGCGCAGTTGGTCGTCAGGTAGTTATATTGACGAAAGGCACCACGTGCCAGCTCGTTATCAAGCAGTTCCCACAGTCGTCTCTTCTGTTGCAGACTGAGGTTCAACTCATACTCCACCACCTGTCGCCCCTCGTTGATGTAGTCTTGCAGATAATCACTGGTATGCGCAACAGAGTATTCCCCCATGGCATCACCGGTAAAGAATGCCAGCCGATTACCTGCCGTATCATCGAGTCCATAAGTGAAAGAAAGATCTAATCCTGCCGACGGACATTGCAGACGCAAGGCGCAATGACCATGTGCCGTATAGATGGTATAGCCGGGAGCCACACTGAGTAGCGATGTCTTGATATCAGTGGCCAGCCCATCCTCGTCGGTTTGAGAAAAGCCCATCGCGGGCAACAGCCATAAGACCGTTGCCACAACGATGAGCCGAATAAAAACCTTCCTTAAAAACATTTATCTTATGATCTTCTTTCCATTGAATATATAGATACCTTTGCGCATGGCGCTGACTTTCTGACCACTGAGCGTGAATACCTGCGCCTTAGAAGTCTGACGCACCACGTTGTTGATCTTGTCAGGATTGTCACCATCAGGCAGCACAGTGCCCTCTGGCAAGAACACCGCATAGACCACATGGTCTGGCTCTACGTTCCAGTTATCCTTGGCTCGCGCATCCTCACGCGCCATATCAGAAGTATATCCAGCATTTTCATCTGTCTGGGCATCGACATCACGCGGGCAGTTAGCATTGAACACCAGTCCACCATCGGCAACGTAAGGGTCTGTCCATCCATTACTATCGGTTGTGGGGGCCACAAGCAGGTCGGCCTTTGTGTACTCGTTGTCTGCCTTCTTCACAAGACTGAAGCCAGCCAGCACGTAGCCGTCCTCTGGTTCTCCGAAAAGTCCCACCTGATAGAATCCGCGCAGCGGATCACCTTCCTCACGAGTCAGGTCGTTGCCGTTCTCGCCAATCGTAGCCTTCAGCGTGATCGACTCAGCCTTTCGGGTCTGCTGGTTGGATGGGTCTTCTGTCTTCATATAGACCACACCGCGTCCTGTCTCGTTAGCCACCAGCTGCACATGAATGTTTTTGTAGGGAGTAGCCTGTGCACTCATAGCCACCACGCAGAGAGCCATTGCGGCTACCATTCTGCGTACACTTGAAAAGTAAACTTTTTGCATAATGTTTTTGTTTTTAGGTTACTAAATAAATTGGTAAATTGAACACGCTGCAAAAGTACGTACTATTCCAATTATCGACTATAAAAAAAGAACACAAAAGCATCAAAAAAGAACCAATCGCACTATTCTCGTGCATTTTTCTGGTTGACGAACTCCTTAGGCAACATTCCAAACTGTTTTTGGAAGCACTGCGTGAAGTAGCTGGGCGAACTGAATCCCACCATGTAGCACACCTCATTGATCTTTGTCTCGCCTTGTTTGAGCAACAGCGCTGCCCGTTTCAGTCGTTCCACCTTAATATAATTATTGGGTGTAAGGTTAAACAAGCCACGCATTTTCCTGTTTAAGTTCGTGCGACTCATACACATCTCACTGGCCAGCGCATTAATGTCGAAATCATTATTCGTCATGTTGGCAGTCATCACCTTCTCCAGTCGTTTCATGAACTCTTCGTCGGCCTTCGATATCGACACCGTGTCTTGTTGCAGGAATGGCGAAGTGGCATAAGCCTGCTTGATGCTTTGTCGCGAACGGAGCAGGTTCTGAATCACACTGAGCAGGTAGTCCATTGAGAACGGTTTCTCTATGTAGCTGTCAGCACCACTCTCCATACCTTGTATCTTTGCTGAGTCCAGTGTCAGGGCCGTCAGCAGAATCACGGGTATATGACTGAAGTTCACGTCGCTCTTCACGTACTGGCACAGTTCGAAGCCATCCATAGGTTCCATCATCACATCCGACACGATGATGTCCACGTCACTATCGGTCAGCACCTTCAGTGCCTGTTCGCCATTGATGGCTGTCAGCACACGATAATGGCGTTGCAGGTGGTTCTTCTCATGAGCCAGCAAGGCAGCATTATCCTCTACTATCAATACCGTTGGCAGTTGATTGCGGTCGGACTGCTCGTCCGTTTCCACTATTTCCGTGTCGGCGACAACCACTTCTTCGTCCAGCCTCATCACATGGTCTTGTTGCTCTATGGGCAGCAGCAGTCGGAACACGTTGAGTGCGGCATCGTCTATGATCTCCAGGTTGCCTCCGTGCAACTCGGCCAAAGAGCGAGCCAATGCCAGACCAATGCCTGTACCCGTCTTGGCCTCGGCATTGTCTGCACGATAGAACGGCTTGAAGATCTGTTGTCGCAGCTGAGCATCGATCAGCCGTCCGTCATTGCGTGTGATGATCTCCACCTGTTCTTCGCTGGCTTTCACCTCCACGCTGACTTGATGCTCACAGTACTTCGTGGCGTTGGTCAGCAAGTTGCTCACGATCTTGGTCAGTGCTTCACGGTCCACCCATGCCATCAGTGGTGTTTCAGGCAGCACGATGTTTCCCTCAATGCCACGCTGCTGCATCAGTGGTCCGAAGCGCTTATACACATCATTCACGATCTGTCCGATGTTACAATGCTGGAAGTTCAGTCGCAGTCCGTCGCGTTCAATCTTACGAAAGTCCAACAACTGGTTAGTCAGATCCAGCAATCGCGTCACGTTCTGGTCCATGATGTTCAGATTCTCGCGGTCTTCATCATCACGAATATCTTTCTGCAGTATATCCGTCAGTGGCCCCTTTATCAGTGTCAGCGGCGTACGTATCTCATGAGCCACATTGGTGAAGAAGCTGATCTTGCTCTGGTATAGCTCCTGCTGCTTCTCGTGCTCAAATTTCTCCATGGCCAGTTGCCTGTTCATGCGCGAACGCTCTTTGAGATAACGATAGACCACCAGACCGACACCTGTCATCAGCAACAGATAGAGCAGCCATGCCCACCAGCGTTGATACCAAGGGCGCAGTACGGTGATGCGCAACGTATAGGGCTCTGCGGTCTTACCGATGTTCGACATGTCCTGCACGTGCAACACATAATTACCTGGCGGCAGGTTGGTGTATCTGATATAGTTATCACTATACAGGTTTTGCCATTCATGATCGAAACCCTCCAGGTAATAGGCTATCTGCCGCATGTGTGCATCGCGATAGGACAGCACCGATATCTTCAGCGAGAATGCGTTTTGATTGTGGTTCAGCGTCAGTTCACGTGTCACGGTGATGCTCTCTGTCAGTGGAGACTCTGGCGTAAAGTTGTCCACCACGCTTCCCTGCAACATCAGCTCTGTGGCAATGATGACCGGGGCCGAAGCCACCCCCAGGAAACTCTCGGGCGAGAAGGCCACCAAGCCCGACTGGCATCCCAGATAGATTTGTCCCTTAGAGCTGCACAGCGAAGAGTTGCTGCTGAAATTGTTATCCAGCAGACCGTTAGCGGTGGAATAGATGCGGGTAGAACGGTCGTCGGGGTTGTAGCACATCAGTCCTTCGTTGGTGGTCAGCCATAGCTGTCCCATCCTGTCTTCCACCATGCTCTGCACCACGCGCTGCGAACAGAAGCTGGGTATGGGCACGTGCTCAAAGCGGCGTTTCTTCTTGTCATACAGGCTGGCACCGTTACAGTCGGTATAAACCCATATATCGCCATGCGATGTCTCGCAGAGGCCCACCACATTATTGCTGGCCAGCGTGCCATCTGCCTCACGGAAATGTTGCCACTGCTTGCTACCTGCTTTGCGCAGAAACACGCCACAATCATAGATAGCCACCCACAGGTTGTGTCGTCTGTCCTCCATAATGTCTTTCACAATCTGCTGCGGCAACTCCTTGAGGTGGTTGAATCTGTCCTGTGCCGGGTCGTAGCAATACACGCCGCCCAGCGTTCCTACATAGACGTTGTTGCTCTGCCTGGCCTTCTCTAGCGTCAGGATGAAGTTGTCGTGCAACTGTCCGTCTTCACTGCTCGACTCATAGCTGCGCAACAAGCGCCCGGTGTTGACGTCCATCACCTTCAAACCGTTGTTCAGTGTGCCTGCCCACACCTCGTTGCCCACCAGACACAGGCTCTGCACATTGGGGAAGGCCACACTGGCTGCCAGGTGTTCAAAGCGTCCTGTCGCAGGGTCCAGTCGGTTCAGTCCGCCATCCTCGGTGGCCACCAGAATATGTCCGTTGGCAGCCTCAACCATCTGTCCCACTCGCCTGCCATGCAGTGAGCCTGCCACATCGACGCGCGGCATATAGTTGTTGAAAGCATACGCCATACGTGGTGCATAGCACACGCCACCGAAATAAGAACCCACCCAGATACCTCCATCCTTGTCTCTGAACACCTTCTGCAACGAGTTGTCCGACAGAGAGAAAGGATTGGTGGCTTCATATTTATAGTGCGTATAAGTGTTGCTGCTCATATTGTAGGCAAACAGCCCACTCTCTGTAGCCATGAGCAGTTGGTCATCGCTCTTGATAAGGTCTCTGGCATAAAGTTCCTTTCCGTCAAGAGAAGAGATGAGTGGTTTCAGCTGCTTCTCGGGGATGTTCAGTTCAGACAGTCCCGATGCCGACGAGCAGATAAAGAAACGTCCCTGCTCAGTAGAGGTCATTCCCATGATCGTCTGGTGCTCCATGATATTACGTCCATTAGCCCCCGTGAAGCTCACTATCGTCTTAAACAGATTGCGTGTAAACGAGAGGCCACTCTCATAGAAGCCTATCCAGATGGTCTGTTCGCTGTCCACATACATGCTCGACACAGCCGGATAGCCCTCCAGCTTATGATGCACCAACTGTCCATGCTGTAAGTCATAGATATACACACCCTCGTTATTACAGCCTATCAGCACACGGTGCGCATCGCCCGTAATCACGTTGACCTGACGCTCAATGCTCTCGCCAATAGCAGTCTTTGTGGTAAACCTGCGAAAGGAATCGGTCGTTGGCGAATAGATATAGATACCGTGATCCGTACCCACCCACAACTCGTGGTTGGGTGCTTCATACATCACACCAATACGGTCGCTACCCAACTGGTTAGCGCCACTACCCTTATGATAGACCTTAAACGAACGACCGTCAAAGCGGTTCATGCCATCGTTGGTGCCAAACCACATAAAACCCATGCTGTCTTGAATGATAGACATCACCGAGTTCTGCGACAACCCGTTGTTGGTGTCGTAATGTCTGAATTGATATTCCGAAGCTTTTAAACCACTACATATCAGGAGCAACAGCAGCCCCATGTAGCGCAACCAACACATATTCATATTACTACCACTATTATTATACAAAAGTAGATTATTCACGAAAGAACCACTACCCCACCCCCTTATTCTTATGATTTATTAACAAAACAAAGAAACTTGGACCACAGCCTCAGTGCGCCATGGTCCAAGTTGTCTGTTGTCAGCGTGGCTGCCTATCCTGCCACACACGATATCACACCCAGCGAGGTGGCAATAGCCGTCAGCACGGCAATGGTGGTCTGTAGTATAAACTTCCAAATATCCATCTTCTTCATAATCTGCGCCTTGTTTCGTTTATTCCACCAGATCAGTCGTTATTCTCCACATCCTCGCCCTTCGAGTAGCCATACTCGGGCAACTCCATCAGTCGGCAGCCACTGGTCAGCTCCTTCACGCGGTGTTTGTCGGCCGAGATGTGGGTCTCAGGCTGGAAAGCCACCCTCACGCTCTTCACGTTGCTGGCTGTAAATGCCTCGGCACTATCGGCTCCAGTGGTGCTGATGGCCAACTTAAATGAACCCAGATAGGGCAGCTTCACGCGCTTTGAGTCCTGAAGCAGGTCGCGCACCGTGGGACCCAACTCACTCAGCACAGCCAGGATGTCGGCACGCTTCAACGTACAGCTGTCCTGCATCTTCACGGCAATCTCTTCGATACCCACGGTCTCGGTGATGGCCACGCGGGCATACCACTTACCGAACATCTTTGAATTCTTCACTTCGTTGACATACTTCTTAAAAAACAGTTTCATAATTTTTTGTGTGTTTTAAATGGTTAAAAAAATTTGTTGTTTACTATGTTTGTGCCTCTGCACATTGATTATTCTCTTAAACATCGAGTTCCCTGGCCATACGCCTGTTAGGCCTTCTTCCCGGCTGGAAGATGTAGCTCACGTGAATCCAGCAGCAGCCATTGCTGAGTCGTCGCTCCAGCAGCAGTTGGTCGAACTCCAGCTGCTCGCTGATAAAGAGGAAGTAGCGCTGTGCCGTCTGCCTTGATCCGCAGTGAATGTCGGCCGCCTCGCCGCGCATGTGTTGTGAGTTCGCTACTCCCCCCACAGCACTGTTTACTGCTTCACAGCGATAGCCGCTTGCAATGATGACACGTCCGAATCGTTGTCTCAGTGGTTCCAGCACATCTTCACAGAGATGCCTCAGCGCTTCCACCTCTTTCTGTCCAGGCTCGTTTTTCAGTCCCAGCCGGATGGCCGTTCCCGAAGCCGTCATTTCTTGGAGCGAGAAATGCTCCGTCAGTTGTGTTTGTGTTCTCATGGTTTTCTATTATAATTATTAAGGTATATAAGGTTGGTATATCCTTGTCGGGATGTCTCTCATTCCTTTCGACGGTGCAAAGGTACAACAATTCACAAGCCAAAGCAAGCACCTTCGCGGTAGAGATAATGGTAGAAAAAAAATACCGTGGGGGAACCACGGCATTACACTATTCATCATATTGCCACCAGTCGTCACGTCGGCGGCATAATGCCTGCACTATACAGTTCATCGATTTGCACTCTGCCACTGATATCTTCTCATCCCTGCGATGGTAGCGATAATGCCAAGGCGTCGCAAACAGTAGCCGACCCTCAAGGCAGGCCTGCATCTTCTCTTCCGAAGGATGATACATCTCCGCAAAACCATTATCTAGCACAATAATCACAGCAGAGCCTTGCGCCATCACTGCCGCCATAATATCCTGCTCGCCTTTGGCTATGCGGGCAGACACCAACACAGCCCCATCCCTGGCCGCCTGCAGACACCGCTGCTTCTGTCGTCCAAAGAGGGACTTGTCCTTACGATGACACACCACTGGCAACAGCCGTTTCTGCAACAAGCTCCTGTGACCATAAGTGTTACAACCCACCTTTCCACCTTCATCCAGCAACCGTTCCTTCAGCATCAGCCAAGTCCCGTTATCCATTTGCGAGGCATCGCACTCCCGTTCCAGATAGCCATGCAGAGCAGGAAATGTCAATGCTGTATCAACACCACCCTTCTGAATCCTCAGTCCCCCACAGCTTGACATACGAATCAAGCGCATTCTTGGGTTCTTCCTGATATATTGCCGCTGCTGCTCCAACTGTTCGCTTTGCAGAGGCATCACGTCCACATAGCCTGAGTCAAAAAGAGAAGGTCTGTCACTACACGCCTTCGATGGCACCTTTTCACCTTCCACATAGCCATCCGTCTGCCTTTCCATCCCAGTCATTTCCCAAAAGAGCCTATTACACCCCTTCTTAAAACCAGCAATCACATGTCCCAGATGCATCACATGACCATTTCTGCTAACCACATCCCTATGTACCACAGCAATAAAATGCACATGATCTGGCATAATCACATAATCCTGAATCTCAACCATCGGGTAGTACTTAGAGATACTATTCCGCAATTCTCGTTGCACCATCAAGCCAATAGCCGACAAAGCCACATGAGGACCATTCGGATCATCATCATCCCTATTCAGATCACCCACGATACGTCCCAAAGCCTGCGTTCTTCTATCGTTTAGTACAAGAGTAATATGGTAGATGCCCGTCCGTCTATAGTCATGAAACTCACATCGCCGTTTCATATTATGCCCCTTTTCCATACACCTTTTTTATATATTATCAAGTATAGTTTAGAGCCGCAAAGTTACCTGTTTTCCTGCAAACCGCCGCCCATCATCATCAAAAAAAATGCAGATACCCCATAAAAAACAACCAATACGCCCCCTAGCATGTCTTGCGGTTTCCCCGCAAGAAAAAACCGAAGCACCACAAACACCCGCAACCGTCCCTAGTGTGTCTTGCGGTTTCCCCGCAAGAAGAAACCAAAGCACCACAAACACCCGCAACCGTCCCTAGTGTGTCTTGCGGTTTCCCCGCAAGAAGAAACCAAAGCACCACAAACACCCGCAACCGTCCCTAGTGTGTCTTGCCATTTCCCCGCAAGAAGAAACCAAAGCGCCACAAACACCCGCAACCGTCCCTAGTGTGTCTTGCGGTTTCCCCGCAAGAAGAAACCAAAGCGCCACAAACACCCGCAACCGTCCCTAGTGTGTCTTGCCATTTCCCCGCAAGAAGAAAAGGCCCACCGTTGAAGGACGATGGGCCGGGACCTAATGTTTTCACAACGGAATAATCCTTATTGTGATTTGCTAAAAATTAGTGATGCAAAGATAAATAATTTCTTTGAATGTTCCAAACATATTCAGAATAATATTGTATTTTTGTGGCAGAATAACTAAAAACGATAAAAATTATGAAAAAGATACTCGGTCTTGATTTAGGAACAACAAGCATAGGATGGGCGCTAGTCAATGAAAAAGAGAAACATGACACAGAAAATTCATCCATCATACGATTAGGCGTCAGAGTCAATCCATTGACCATTGATGAAAGTATAAATTTCGAAAAGGGGAAAAGCATAACTACCAATGCTAATAGAACCTTAAAGCGTGGCATGCGCAGGAATTTGCAGAGATATAAGTTACGTCGCGATTACCTGATTTCTATATTGAAGCAACATGGTTTTATCAATGATGAGACCATATTATCAGAGAATGGCAATGATACGACATTTGAGACCTACAGGCTAAGGGCTAAGGCTGCAACAGAAGAGGTAAGCTTGTCTGAATTTGCTCGTATATTGCTACAGATTAATAAGAAGCGTGGTTATAAAAGCAGTCGCAAAGCCAAAACAACAGAAGAAGGCCAACTTATAGATGGGATGGAAATAGCCATGCAACTACACAATGAAAATATTACGCCTGGGCAGCTTTCATTGCGCATGCTTCAGAATGGAAAGAAGTATCTTCCTGAGTATTATCGCTCAGATTTAACAGACGAGTTCAATAAAGTCTGGAATAAACAGCAACTGTTCTACTCTGAAATTCTGACAGATAAACTAAAAGACGAACTAAGTGGGAAGAACAAGAGTCAGACATGGGCAATTTGTGAAAAGCCTTTTATGATTGTTGGTTTCAAACGACAAACCAAAGGTCTTGAACAGAAAATTGAAACATACCAATGGCGTGTTTCAGCCCTTTCACAGAAAATGGAATTAGAAAAGCTTGCTATTGTACTACAAGAGATTAATGGACAAATCAGTAGTGCCAGCGGCTATCTTGGAGGTATAAGCGACCGTAGTAAGATTCTTTATTTTAACAAGCAGACTGTCGGCCAATACCTTATGTCAGAATTAAAAAAGAATCCCAATTTCAGTTTGAAAAACAAGGTATTCTATAGGCAAGACTATCTCAATGAATTTGAAACGATTTGGGAAACACAGGCTAAATTTCACAAAGAACTGACAGAAGAATTAAAGAAAACCATCAAAGATATTATCATATTCTATCAAAGACCGTTAAAATCACAAAAAGGACTCATTTCATTCTGCGAGTTTGAAAGCAGGAAAGTTACGATTGATATCAAAGGCAAGCCTAAGAAAAAGACCATCGGACTAAAGGGATGTCCAAAGTCATCTCCATTATTTCAAGAGTTCAAAATATGGCAAAAGCTTAATGACGTCGTCATATCAGGAAAGGTTATTCCTGTATCTCAACATGACTTGTTCGACAACGTAGTATCGTTCAAGGATGGAAAACGTCCATTATATCAAGAGGAAAAAGAAAGGTTATTTGAAGAACTGAGCTACAAAGAAAAGTTATCAAAAGTTGATATACTCAAAATTCTTTTTGATAAGCCAAAAGAGTATGACATGAATTTCAAAATGCTGGACGGAAATACAACCCAAGCAGAACTCTTCAAGGCCTATCAAACGATTATTGAAGTGACTGGACATGGTAGTTACGACTTTGCAAAAATGGATACACATGATGTCGTAAACATAGTTAAGGATATTTTCTTTGGGCTTGGATTCAATACTGATATACTCACATTTGATTCCTCAATTAACGGACATGCTATTGAGCAACAAGCATCATACCGCTTATGGCATCTACTTTATTCGTTTGAGGGAGATGACTCTATTATGGGAAATGAATTATTGATAAAAAAAATTTCCGAACAGTTTGGTTTCGACAAAGATTGCGCTACAATTCTATCTGATGTAGTATTCAAACCAGATTATGCCAGCTTAAGTGCTAAGGCCATACGCAAAATTCTTCCTTACATGAAGGACGGCAATGACTACAGTGTCGCTTGTGAATACGCAGGCTACCGACATTCCGCTAGATCACTTACAAAAGAAGAGATAGAGAACAAAGCCTTAAAGGATAAACTAGATCTCCTTCCACGTAACAGTCTGCGCAATCCTGTAGTAGAAAAGATTCTAAACCAAATGATTAACGTGGTCAATGAAATTTCGGCTACATATGGAAAACCGGATGAGATTCGCATTGAACTCGCCCGCGAACTCAAGAAGTCAGCCAAAGAGCGTGAAGAGATGACCAAATCTATTAATGCGACAACAAAACTACACGAAGAATACGTCAAAACACTAAAGGGAGCTCCTTTCTACCTTTCTCATGTAAGTCACAACGATATTATACGTTATAAATTATATTTGGAACTGGAGAAAAATGCATTCAAAACACTTTATTCTGATACTTACATAGCACAGGAAAAACTTTTCAGCAAAGAATTTGAGATTGAGCATATTGTACCTAAAGCCAAACTCTTTGATGACTCCCTCTCCAATAAAACACTTGAAGCCCGTCAAGTCAATCTGGATAAAAGAGACATGACTGCCTTTGACTTTATTGAAAGTAATTATGGCAAAGAGTATGCTACGAAATATGCCAGCAAGATAGAAGACCTATTCAACAGTGGCGCAATAAGCAAGACAAAAAGAGAAAAACTACTAATGAAGGAAGCAGAGATTCCCAGTGGCTTCATTAATCGTGACCTTCGTGACTCTCAGTATATTGCGAAAAAAGCCAGAGAAATTCTTGAGGAATACGTGGCTGTCGTTGTGCCAACAACTGGAAGTGTAACCGACAGATTACGTGATGACTGGCAGCTTGTAAATATCATGCAAGAGTTGAACTGGAAAAAATATAATAAGCTCGGATTAACTGAAATAGAAATCGGTCGGGACGGTCAGCGTATTCCACGTATCAAAGACTGGACGAAGCGTAATGACCATCGCCATCACGCAATGGACGCTTTGACAATAGCATTTACAAAACAAAGCTATATCCAGTATCTCAACAATCTGAATGCAAGAGTACAAAAGAGTGTTAATCAGTATATTGATTTAGACAAGATCAATCTTGCCACACTGGACAAAAATCAACGCTCAGAAGTTATGTACGCTATAGAGAAAAAAGAGTTACTGCGTGACAGAAATGGTAGATTGCGCTTTATACCTCCAATGCCTATTGATGAGTTTAGAAAAGAAGCTAAACGACATCTAGAGAGTATCATTGTTTCGAACAAAGCTAAAAACAAAGTTGCAACACGTAATACCAACATTACGAAGAAAAAGAATGGAACAAAAAGTACCATTCAACTAACACCACGTGGTCAGCTACATCTTGAGACCATTTATGGAATGAGTAAATCTCCTGTTATTAGAGAAGAAAAGATCAATGCTTCTTTTGACATGAACAAAATTCTCTCTGTCTGTAAGAAAGCATACCGCGAAGCTCTCACAAATAGAATACATCAATTTGGAGATAATCCTAAAAAAGCATTTACAGGCAAAAACAGCTTGGAGAAGAACCCTGTTTGGATAAATCGCGAACATACAGAAAAAGTTCCAGAAAAGGTAAAGACAATTACATATGAAGATATTTATACCATCAGGAAGGAAATCACGCCTGAACTAAAAATAGATAAGGTCATTGACAATAGAATAAGAACTATACTTCAAGAACGCCTTGAGAAATATAACGGTGACAGTAAAAAGGCATTCTCAAACCTCGAAGAAAACCCTATATGGCTTAATAAGGAAAAGGGAATATCCATTAAACGAGTTACAATAACTGGTATTAGTAATGCGATAGCACTACATGACAAAAGGGACAAAGACGGAAAACTCATTTTTGACAAGAATGGAAAGAAGCAACCTACAAGCTTTGTCAACACAGGAAACAATCATCATGTGGCAATCTATCGTAAACCCAAAGCCGATAAAAATGGTAAGCAATTATTTGCAGACGATGGAGAACCATTATACGAATTAGACGAAAAAGTTGTTTCTTTCTTTGAAGCTACATCACGTGCAAACCTTGGATATCCTATAATTGATAAGGAGTATAAAAAAGAAGATGGATGGCAATTTCTCTTTACCATGAAACAAAATGAATATTTTGTATTTCCAAGATATGATGACGAAGGAAATATGATATTTAATCCATTGGATTATGATGAAAACTGGTACCGCAATCCGGAGAACTATGCTGTGATCAGTCCAAACCTATATCGAATACAAAAGATTGCCACAAAAAACTACTTCTTTAGACACCACTTGGAAACGACAGTGGCTGAGCCAAAAGAACTAAAAGGAATAACCTATAAACCACAATTAGGACTTAATGGTATTACAGGAATTCTTAAGGTTCGGGTTAATCATGTTGGCCAAATTGTTTCAATTGGTGAATACTAAAACTATTTTGTCTATGATCAAAAAGACCCTATGTTTTAGCAATCCTGCGTATCTTTCGTTGAAAGACGAACAATTGGTTATCAAACTGCCAGAAGTGGAAAAGGCTGACAACCTCACTGAGGAGTTTAAAAAGGCAAATGAGATAAAACGTCCTATTGAGGACATCGGAGTGGTGGTGCTCGACAATAAACAGATTACCATCACTTCCGGCGCACTCGAAGCACTATTAGAAAACAATAGTGCTGTCATCACGTGTGATTCTAACCACATGCCCGTGGGACTACTATTACCTTTGGTAGGAAACACTACCCAAAATGAACGCTTCCGTGATCAAATCTTTGCTTCTCAACCACTTCGCAAACAGTTGTGGCAACAGACCATTCAGCACAAAATACGCAACCAATCTGCTGTACTTTCCACTTGTTCAAAGGCTGAAACAAAGTGCATGCAGGTATGGGCTAACGAAGTACGAAGTGGTGACCCCGACAATCTTGAAGCCCGTGCAGCCGTTTATTACTGGAAGTCATTGTTTGGACATGTTCCTGGCTTTATAAGAGACCGCGAGGGTATTGCTCCCAATAATCTTTTGAACTATGGTTATGCCATCCTTCGTGCTATCATCGCTCGTTCGCTGGTGGCAAGTGGACTATTACCCACGTTGGGCATACACCACCATAATAAATATAATGCCTACTGTTTGGCAGACGACATCATGGAGCCATATCGTCCTTATGTTGATCGCTTGGTATTCGACATCACAGAGCAATATGGCGAGAACGTTGAACTGTCTAAGGATATCAAAGCCGAGCTACTATCCATCCCCACCCTTGATGTCGTTATCAACGGGAAACGTAGTCCACTGATGATTGCAGCATCACAGACTACCGCATCACTCTATAAGTGTTTCAATAATGAATTGCGAAAAATATCATATCCTATCATAGAATGACATCACAACGGTTTAGCGAATATAGGGTTATGTGGCTATTGGTTTTGTTTGACCTACCTACCGAGACTAAAAAGGATATTAAAGAATACACCAAATTCCGTAAGCGTCTCATTCAAGATGGATTTACCATGTTTCAGTTTTCCATCTACGTACGCCACTGTGCCAGTATGGAAAATGCCGAGGTTCATCGTAAGCGAGTAAAATCATTCTTGCCAGAATTCGGTAAGGTATGTATCATGTGTATCACCGACAAACAGTTTGGCAACATAGAACTTTTCTATGGAACCAAAGCCTTACAACCCAACTCAGCTGGTCAACAACTTGAACTTTTTTAGTCCCGCTTCTTGCTGGTGTTATTAAGAGGTAATTAAATAGAAGAGGAGAAACTCGCATCTAATGTGAGATTCTCCTCTTTTTTTGCACCATTTTTCTTTTTCTAATTTTCTTTGCAACTCACTGATAATCAGTACATTTTTCAGCTCGAGTTGTTTATGCTCAGTGCAAAGATACTAATTTTTTAGCAAATCACAACTGCACTAAGCGACAAAGAAGGTTAAAAAATGTTGTTTATGCTCAGTGCAAAGATACTAATTTTTTAGCAAATCACAACTAATTCTTTGTTTTATCAGGAATTTCTTAGTTGTTTATGCTCAGTGCAAAGATACTAATTTTTTAGCAAATCACAACTAACTAGTAATGTTATTGCGTCTGGTGCTTGTTGTTTATGCTCAGTGCAAAGATACTAATTTTTTAGCAAATCACAACCAACAGGACATACACCAGTTTAATGAGAAAGTTGTTTATGCTCAGTGCAAAGATACTAATTTTTTAGCAAATCACAACACCTTTTTCTATACGCCCGATGTGCTGACGGTTGTTTATGCTCAGTGCAAAGATACTAATTTTTTAGCAAATCACAACCATTTTGTGAGCGGCCTCGCGCTCACCAACGTTGTTTATGCTCAGTGCAAAGATACTAATTTTTTAGCAAATCACAACGTGGGGTTACTTTGGAAGTGGAGCAACCATGTTGTTTATGCTCAGTGCAAAGATACTAATTTTTTAGCAAATCACAACATAGACGTTATGTACTTGTTTACTTGGATAGTTGTTTATGCTCAGTGCAAAGATACTAATTTTTTAGCAAATCACAACTGTGTGGTCTTTTTTGTTGAAAGGTAAAAAGTTGTTTATGCTCAGTGCAAAGATACTAATTTTTTTGTAAATCACAACTGGTTGCTGTGCCAGAGCAACAAAATTGTGGCTCACACTGGTCTAAATGACTAATTTAATTCTTATTCGGAGTCTTTCTCCTCAAATGGCAGTTCGCCTAGGTATTTGTCAAAGTCGCTTTGGAACAGGCGGTCCTGCACGATACGATACTTCTCAAACTCAGTTTCAGCATGTAGCACAGCCTCTTCGTGAGTTACACTACCAGCATCGTTCAACAAAGGGCGCTCGTCGCTGCTCAGATAGGCATCAATACGTTTGGCCCAATCCTCCATCGTCATAGGGATATGGCGCTTGGCACGGCTCTCGGCAAAGTCAAGCACAGCAGTTACGATATGCCCCATATCTTCGAGTTCCATCTCGTTCAGATAATTTTTGGCGATAGAAACATCCGTTTTAACTATTTTGCCATCGGGCGCATTCTCCCAGGTGGTTAGGCCCATATGTTCCTTTTCGGCATCAGCCCGCTCCATGATGAGCTCCGCTGCCGTATGCTGATGCACAGCATAGTGCATCTTGTTTTGAATGCGCTTATAGAACAGCCGCGTGGTGGGTGCATCCTTGTTATAGTCCATACTGGTGGCATAGATGTCTGTCAGCTTCTGGTAGAAACGACGCTCTGAAAGACGAATCTCTCGAATCTCTGCCAGCAGGTGCTCAAAGTAATCCTCGCCCAAGAAGGTTCCATTCTCCATGCGCTTCCTATCAAGCACATAGCCACGGATGGCATACTCTCGAAGCACGCTTGTGGCCCACTGGCGGAACTGGGTGGCACGGATGCTGTTCACACGATAGCCCACGCTGATGACGGCATCGAGATTGTAGAATTGAGTCAGGTAATTCTTGCCGTCAGAAGCAGTTGCCGAGATTTTCTCGGTAACTGAATCTTTCTCCAATTCACCGCTCGCAAAGATGTGCTTCAGATGCAGTCCAATATTATCTGCCGAACAATCGAACAACACCCCCATGGCCTTCTGGGTGCACCATACAGTTTTATCCTTATAGTACACCTCAACACCCTGTTCTTTACCTTCTAGTTGGAAAATCAGGAACTCGGCTGTACTGTTTCTTATCTCGAATTTCTTAGGCATATATGATTAGCTTGTTATTAACCTTGTGACGGAATCACAGTGTTCACTAAGTTGTTTATGTACGGTGCAAAGATACTAATATTTTAGCAAAAATGTTTCATATGCTATGATATTTCGTTCATTGGAAAAATCACGTTCCTATTTGACCTGTTATTTTCAAACAGTTCAAATGACAGAAACTACTTTTGCAATGTTTTTACAACTCATTTGTTTTTTACGCAATAACTAAATTAATCATGAAAAGAACTATTTATTATTTCTGCCGACAACGGTTCTTCGGCTTTCCATTAGCGATGATCTGTATGGCACTGATGGGCTGCACAAAAGCGGCCGACGACATCATCATTCCACCAGCATCACTTACTCTTGATGCTTTCTACACGGGCTACATCAGTAGCACAGAACAGGACAATGGGGTGGTTTGGACGTGGTCACTCCTTCCTGACAACATGCAGATGGACATCACCATCACTTGCAACGGCATTCCCTACTGCCATGAAACTACACGCGCCACAACCCTCATTCAAAAGGATCTTGATACTAATGTGCGTTACGACTACCTGTTCCGACTCTTCGACGGCACCCACTACAGCGATGCTATCATGAAGACCTACACCCGCCAGGGAGCCACAAAACCACAACAGCTCTGCGTTGAACAGCAAGAGGGTACCGACGCCTACGAACTGTTGGTCAGCTGGACACCGAGCTACGACGCAACCGAGATTCTGCTGAAAGGAACCAATGGCATCCGAATGGTACAGGAAACACTGAAAGGCGATGCCACCACATATACGATAGATCAAATTACCGACAACGAGACGTGGACCTTCGAGCTGACGGCACTCAATGAAAAGGGTAGCTCGCTGCCTGTGACCACCATCTTCAAGTCGGGCAAACAAAAGGTGGCTTTCCTGAGCCAGTATGCCTCACCAGAGGAGTGCGTGAACATGGGCGATGACGATGAAGCCAGCGCATGGCTGTGGTTTCACGAAACATATCCCAACAGCAAGTTTCTCAGCGCTTCCGACATCAAAGCAACTGAGGATCTTGCCGACTATCGGGTGCTCTTCTATATACGCGATATAGACAGCGGAAACGAAGACGACGCATGGAACCAGCCAGTTAGCATTCAGCAGGCCACGCCCTATATACGCGAGTGGTATAAGGCGGGTGGAAACATGGTACTGTGGCAGCACGCCGTGGCATTCATCACCGACCTGGGGCGCATGGACAGAGACATGATGCGCAGTGTGGATCACCGGGTGACCATAGGCAACGGCAGCTGGAATGGAGGCATCTGGCACATGGCAGTACAGATAAACCCTGGCAGCTATTTCGTGGAGGACTTCTCCTCTCATCCTCTCTATAAGGATGTAGATGTGCGCACCGACGGACGTTCTAAGTATGTGACCGTGAAAGGACCGGCATGGACTGAAGACCATAATATTGTGTTCCATAACCTGCCAAGTCTGATAACAGGCTACAACAACCAGGACCCCCGCTGCTACGATGCACTGACTGAGATTTACGGCATCTACCCATTGGGGGTATGGGACTCACAGATAGACTGGGTGAGTCAGCTCAACGTATGGGAAGCCCGTCAGGGCAATACCGAGTGTCGGGGCACGCTGCTATGCATAGGCAACGGTGGCTGTGAGTTCTCTTACAAGAATAGCGACGGCACGCCCGACAAGAATGCTTATCCGCACAATAGTCAGTACCAGTCAAATGTTTTAAAAATGGCAAGAAACGCAATAGAGTACCTTAAAACACGATAAATCCTTATGAAAATGAATATAATAATAGCAGTAATGGCTCTCATCGCAGTGGCCTGCAAGACAGAAGATCCGAATGTGATACTACAAGAGCGCGCATTCGTGAGCGGAACATCAGTGAACGTGGAACAAAACATTCCCACCATTGACAACGGATGGTACAGGGAGAAAAACCGTCCACAGATACACTTCACACCAGAGAAGAACTGGATCAACGACCCCAACGGCATGGTGTATGCCAACGGCATTTGGCATCTTTACTACCAATACAACCCCTACGGACACGACTGGGGTAACATCTCGTGGGGCCACGCCACCTCTACCGACCTGTTTCACTGGAAAGAACAGCCCGTGGTGCTCGAACCCGACGAGCTGGGCTATATCTATTCAGGATCGGCCGTGCTCGACAAAAACAATACCGCCGGCTTTGGCGAGAATGCCATCGTGGCGATGTACACCGCGCATGGTGCTCACGAACAGCAGTGTATCGCCTACAGCACCGACGGGGGCATGACTTTCACTAAGTATGAAGGTAACCCTGTCATCAAAAACACCACCCATGGCGACTATCGCGACCCCAAAGTGGTGTGGGACGACGTGACCAGCATGTGGTACTGCGTCTTCGCGCTGGGCGGAGAGCACACCGCGCAGATATGGAAATCGGCCAACCTCAGGGAATGGAGCATCTGCAGCACCTTCAATGCCAGCGCATATCCAAAATGCAACGATGGTATATGGGAATGTACCGACCTGTTTCCCATGCAGTACAAAGGCGAACGCAAATGGGTGCTCACGGTGAACATCAGCGGCGGCGGCCCTGTCCTTGGCTCGGGCACCATGTACTTTGTGGGTGATTTCAACGGCAAACGTTTTGTTGCTGACCACTATAACTACCCCCTCTGGGAAGACCACGGCATGGACGACTATGCCAGCGTGACTTGGAGCAATACGGGCGATAGAACGGTGTGCATCGGCTGGATGAACAACCAGGCGTATGGCGGTTATCCGGTGTCACCTTGGCGCTGCTGCATGACGCTGCCTCGCGAAATGGTGCTGGAGGAACACGATGGACAGCCACTGCTGAAGACCACCATCGTCAGCGAGATTGAAGGCATCGCCGATGACTGGCACTCGGTGAAGGGGCAGACAGCCTCTATATCATCCTTGCTTGGGGCACTTCCCATGGGTATGAATGGCACAAAACCATCGCTCGATGCCTATCAGATAAATGTAACGATAGACACGAGTGCTGACTGCGAGATAAAGCTGTCTAACAGCGTGGAACAGGCCTACACCGTGAAATATCTGGCGGCAACGAGGGAACTTGTCATCAACCGAGGTGCCAAGACAGGAAACACGGGCTTCCATCCCAACTTCGCCATCCCCGACATGCGCTCATCTGTCTTCTCAAACAAGGAAAAGGTGACACTCTGCCTGTATGTAGATCAGTCGAATATTGAGGTGACTACCGACGATGGCTCGGTCATCATGTCAACACTGGTGTTCCCTGACTTCATCTATGACCAACTGATGGTAAGCGGACAGAAGGCTAAGTCGAAAATCAGAAACCTAAACAGGGTGTGGAAGAAGGATTGATTAGCTACTTCATTCGGGTAAAATGACCAGAATCACCAGGGACATTAATCCTGACAAAGCACATCCGCCGAGACTCTTTTCAGATGCCTCGGCGGATGTGCTTTTTTATTTCACACGTTTTATCGTAACCATTTTGCCACGGTGAATATAGTACACCTCAACCCCTTGTTCCTTATCTTCTATTTGAAATATCAGGAACTCCGGCTGTACTGTTTCTTATCTCGAATTTCTTAGGCATAGACGATTAGTTTATAATTCAACCCACAGCCGCCAAAAGCAGCTTCATCCAGGTTTCTCTTATTCTGTGGCAAAGATACAAACTTTTTAGCAAATCACAACATCCGAAACTGATAAACACAAATGAAGTATTTTGGGCGGAAACCTATAAAAAAATCAAGTTTCCGCCCAATATAAATAACAATTTTATGCCTAAATTTGTGTTGAAATATGATTTATTTCGGGCGGAAACATTAAAAAAACGTGAGTTTCCGCCCGAAAAGACATTTATTTAAAATATTCTTAGTATCTTTGCATCAGTAATTTATGATAGGATGACAATATCTTAATCTATTATTATTTGAATTGCTAAATACAAGGTCAAAATGGAAAGAATTATTGGCAGGGAATCTGAATTAGAAAAACTTTCTGACTACTTTGAGTCAGGAAAGAGTGAATTCATAGCCTTATACGGTCGTCGACGTGTAGGTAAAACATTCCTTATCCGAAGTTTCTTTAAGGATCAGTTTGACTTCTATGCAACAGGAGTCATTGACGGGTCACGAGAAACTGAGATGGAGGCCTTCCATAATGCATTGGTACGCTATGGCCATAAAGGAGACAAAGCTTCCACATGGATTGAGGCTTTTACACAACTCGCGGAACTCTTGGAGAGGAAAAACAAGAACCGCAAGCGTCGTCTGATTGTGTTCATTGATGAATTACCTTGTTTCGACACACGTCGTTCTGGATTTTTGCAAGCATTGGATTTGTTTTGGAACAGTCGCGCCTCATGGATAGATAACATCTATTTCGTTGTGTGCGGTTCTGCAACATCATGGATGATGCGCAATATTGTCAACAACAAGGCAGGACTCCATAAGCGCACCACTCACACCATGCACCTACGTCCTTTCTCTCTTGGACAAACAGAGGAATATCTAAAAAGCAGGAAATTCCGTTGGCCAAGAATTACCGTATTGCAGGCTTATATGGTGCTTGGTGGAGTACCATACTATCTGAGTCTGCTTGATCCGAAGAAGAATGTGCCAGACAACATCGATACTCTTTTCTTCTCGGCAGAGCCAGAACTGGAGAATGAGTACCAGAGACTTTTCAAATCTCTCTTCAAAAATGCTGATTCATATATGGAGATTGTCCGACTACTCAGCACACATCGAGATGGTTACACTCGTTCAGAGATAGCGAAAGAGTTGAAGATTGCGGACAATGGCCATCTTAGTGACATGTTGGATGATTTGGAACATTGTGACTTTATCCGCCGTTATAACAATGGTTCATTACAGAAGAACGGAATATACCAGTTGATAGATTTCTTCTCTCTCTTCCACTATCGTTTTGGAACTCGCAGAGTGACGGATGAACATTTTTGGCGCAACACACTCGGCACCCCTGAGCAAAACAACTGGTATGGACTGACATTTGAGAAGGTCTGCCTTTGGCATGTAAGGCAGATTGTACATGGTTTGCGTCTTGATGCCATAAGGCATGAATACTATGCATGGCGCAGTCAGAACAGCCAACCTGCCGTTCAGATTGACTTGGTTATAGATCGTGCTGACGGTATCGTTACCATCTGTGAAATGAAATATTCCAAGGATGATTATACTCTTGATGAAAAAGAGTATAGAAATATCATCCGTCGCATGGAAACCTTCCAAAAGGAAACAGGACACAAAGGTGGTGTGCAAGTAAGCCTTGTAACGACATACGGACTCAAAGAGAACATGTATTCGGAAATATCGCCTGTGCCTATTACGATGGAAGAACTGTTTGGATAAACGTATAAATAAAGACAGACTATTCAACGTAAACGTGATAACATTGCTGTCCACTAAAAATCGCTAAGCGTTCTTTGAAATAATTGAAATATAGTTACAGAGAATTTTTGAGTCAACGCACTTGATTTTTGTATCTTTGCAGCCAAAATGGTTTGCATATGTATCCTATAAAAAAATCAAGTTTCCGCCCAATATAAATAACAATTTTCAACGGAATTGCCTGACACGCTATCGCTTGTTACTAAAGAACATGCCGGTGAGGATGAGCATCGTGCCGACGAGGAAGTAGAGGGTGATGCGCTCGGAGAGCATGAGCCAGGCAAAGAGGACGGTGGTGACGGGGTTGAAATAGACGTAGTTGGTGGCTACGACGGCTCCGAGCTTCTTGAGAGACCAGTTCCATGCAATGAAGCAGAGCATGGAGGCTATGCAGCCCAGAAACAGGAGGTTGAGCACCATCTGGAGGGTGAACACGTGGAACACGCGGGGGGTGAAAATCCATGTCTCCTCGGGGCGCATGAGGAAGTAGGGCACCATGAACACGAGTCCGTAGAAGAACACTTTACGGGTGATGAACAGGGTGCGATAGTGCTGGCTGGCGGGTATCATCAGCAGCGAATAGAACGCCCAGCAGAGACAGGCACCCAGGGCAAGGGCGTCGCCCAGAGGCGACAGGTGGAGCACGAAATGGCCGTTGAGCACGACGACAACAACACCCAGGGCTGCCATCAGCGTGCCCACAATCTGGATGCCACGCAGTCGCTGGGAGCGATAGAAGAGACTGATAAGTCCGGTGGCAAACAGCGGACTGAGACAGACGATGAGCGAGGTATTGGTGGTGGTGGTATAGACCATGGAGGTGTTCTCGGTGAGGAAGTAGAGGGTGCCACCGCTGAGACCGAGGGCGGCCATGAGCAGCTCGTCACGCCACGATGCGGCAAACCAGCGGAAGGAGCGGCGACGCAGGGCATAGGCCAGCAACAGCACATAGGCGATGATGAATCGGAGGGTGAAAATCTGGGCTGCCGTGAGTCCTGCCATGAGCAGCAGTTTGGTGTATATAAACGTGGTGCCCCAGATGGCGACCACAAGAAAGGCTACTAAGTGATAAACCAGTTTGTTCATAACATGATAAGAAAAAACGGAATGCAAAGGTACGCTCTTTTGGCGATACGGACAAATAATATAGTGTTTTTTAAGGGTTCACACAGGCTGTTTTGGGGCGCAACAGTGGCACTATGAGGCGGCAAGAGTGCTACTATCAGCGCGCAAGAGTGGCACTATTGGATGCCGTCTAGCCCCTAGAATGGTTCATTCTAGCCCCTAGATTCACCTCATGCAGCCCCTAGAATTGGTCTCTCCAGGGGCTAGAATTGACCATTCTAGGGGCTAGATACATTTTTATACCAACCATTCTACCACATTAAAGCTTAAGTTTTGCATGCTAAAAGCGTAACTTTGCACTCAGAAATCAATAGGTTTAACTTTATCATTACCATTAAAACACACAACTATGTCACTTTTTTATAAATTCAGACAGAACACAGACGTTACTACTCCCAAGGCCTACAAGAAGTGGTTTGCACGAGCCGTCCACACCGAAACGGTGGGCATCCGCGAACTGTCGGAACAGATGCAGTGCAACAGCACGGTGAAGCGGTCGGACATCCTGGCCGTGCTGAGCGAACTGGCCGACGCCATGACCACCGAACTGCAGAACGGGCACAAGGTCTATCTGGAGGGCATCGGCACCTTCATGCTGGGCATCAGCAGCAGGGGATGCGACCACACAAAGGACTTCAGGACAGACCGCGACGTGGTGAATGTGCACGTGGTGTTTCAGCCCGACACCTACAAGACGCGCAACGGCGTGAAGCGACATGCCCTGACCGACGGCACACGCCTCGTGGAAATGCCTCACTACCAGAAACCTGAGTAGTTAAATGATTTTAAAAACGAAGGAATTTAACATAAATAATCGACTAAGTGAACATATTTTGCACACTAATAGACTACTTTTGCCACCGTTATAACAATCATTGATATTAAGACTATGAACCAAACGTACACCAGCCGCGAGGCAAGACTCCATCTGGCAGCAGAGGTGGAGCAACTGTTTAAGAATCACCGTCAGGAGGACCAACTGACATGGAAAGGCACGACCGTAGATCTGATGGAGGCACTCCACATTGCCTTTCTGACCAACACACTGACCAACGACGAGGGACAATACCTCTCGTTCACGGCCATCGTGCAGCAGGCCTGCAGTCTGCTGCATGTGCGCATGCCGCGCAATCCGTATAAATATGCCTCGCAGGGCAGTCAGCGACAGGGCTTCCGCAACCGCCCCTACATGGATCGCTATCTGTTTTTGCTCGGCATGCACGCCAACCCGCTATGGCAACAAATCGCAAAAAAGTAAATATTTATTTTCTTCATGATGATTATTTCAAAATTATTTTCTACTTTTGCCGACGGGGAAATCGATCGTTTAAAAACCGAAAGTGGATGAAGAGAATCATATTTCTACTGGCTTGCTTGCTGACCATCAGCAGCGTGAATGCAGAACAACAGTCACACAGAAAGAAAGTGGCTGTCGTGCTGAGTGGCGGAGGCGCCAAAGGCGTGGCACACATCGGGGTGCTGAAGGTGCTGGAAAAAGCCGGCATACCCGTTGACATCATCACTGGCACCTCGATGGGCAGCATCGTGGGCGGACTCTATGCCATTGGCTATAATGCCCACTCGCTCGACTCGCTGGTGCGCAACCAGGACTGGACCTACGTGATCACCGACCGCGAGAATCTGAAAAACCAGAGCCTGAGCGACCGCGAGAAGCAGAACACCTACTTCATATCGACCAACACCACCGTGGTGAGGCGCAACAAGAATGCGGGCGGACTGATCACCGGCAAGAACATTTCTGAACTGTTCAACAAGCTCTGCGTGGGCTACACCGACTCGCTCGACTTCTCGCGCGACCTGCCCATACCGTTTGCCTGTGTGGCCACCGACATCATCAACTACGAGGAGTACGACTTCCACAGCGGCCGACTGCCACAAGCCATGCGCGCCTCGATGGCCATACCTGCCGTCTTCTCGCCCGTGAGACTCGACGACAAGGTGCTGGTGGATGGCGGTCTGCGCAACAACTATCCGGTGGATATAGCACGAGAGATGGGTGCCGACATCGTGATAGGTGTCTCGGTGAGCGACCACCCCATGGGCTATGACGACGTGTGGGGCACCATGAGCGTGCTGAACCAGATTATCAACATGAACTGTAAGAACAAGTTTGACGAGAATAAAGACAACACCGACCTCTACCTCTACGTAGATCCTGAGGGCTATACCGCCGCCAGCTTCTCGCCCACCGCCATCGACACACTGATACAGCGCGGCGAAGACGAGGCCATGCGCCACTGGGACGAGATCGTGGCACTGAAAAAGCGCATCGGCATAGACGACAACTTCAAGCCCACCATCCTGCACCCGCTGAGCCCCAGGGTGATGACCATGAAACAGAAGATAGACAGTTGCGCGTTTGTAGATATGACACCGCAGGACGAGCGATTCCTGAAACAGAAGTTCCACCTGGACAGACTGGACAGCATCGACGCCACACTGGAACAGCAGATCACCACCTCCATACGTGTGGATCTGTTCTACCAGACAGCCAAGTGCCAACTGGAGCCCACCAAAGACGGACAGGTGCTGAGAATCATTGCAGGACAACGCAGACGAAGTCGCTTTCATGCCGGCGCACGCTACGACAACGAAGAGTATGCCGCCGTGCAACTGGGACTGGACGTGCCCATGAAGAGCGCCATACCAATCAACACCGACTTTACCATGAGACTGGGCAAACGACTGATGGCACGCGGCGAACTGACCATCCACCCACTGAGCTTCACGCGACCCACGCTGCGCTGCACCTTCTATCGCAACGACATAGACATCTACGCAGATGGCGACCGCGACTACAACATACGGTACAATCAGTTTCAAGCCGAGCTGACACCCATCAACCTCAACCTGCGGCACTTCAACCTGCAGATGGGCGTCAGATGGGATCATCTGCACTACCGCAACAAACTGGGATCAGAATCATCGATACAGCTGACACTGAAGAACGAACACTTCTACAGCTACCGCGCCCTACTGAACTATAACAGCGAAGACAACTGGTACTTCCCCACTCGTGGTGCACGCTTCAAGGCTGAGTATGCCTACCTGACCGACAACTTCGCCAAACTGGACGGCAAGCCGGGCGTCAGCGACGTGAACGCCAACTGGCGCATCTCGTTCACCATGGGAAGCCGCTTCACACTGCAACCCATGTTCTACGGACGCATACTGCTGGGCGACAACGTGCCACTCGTGATGGGCAACACCATCGGTGGCGAGTGGTTCGGTCACTACGTGGAACAGCAGATGCCTTTTGCCGGCATCGGCAACATGGAATATGTGGATCATCAATTTGTGGCAGCCCAGCTGCAAGCTCAACAACGCATAGGCACCAACCACTTCGTGATGCTACGCATGGCCGGCGGACAACAGGCCCACCACCTGAAAAGCCTGCTCGAAAACAAGACACTGCTGGGCACACAGCTGGCCTACTACTATCGCACGCTGCTGGGCCCTGCAGGGGCAACCATGGGATATAGCAACCAGACAAAACAACTGTATTTCTACTTGAACCTGGGCTTTGAATTTTGATGTATTTTTCAAATAAGAATGAAAAAAATTGGTGAATTAAGAAACTTTTTGTAAGTTTGCAGTTTGAAAATAATACTATAAAAAAATTAGTGATGACTTTTACTGAACAAGCTAATCAGATCTTCCAACAGGCAATACGCGACTATCACCTGACAGACAATGTGGACACGCCCATGAGAAACCCTTACGAGCGTGAGTCAATAGAGTATAACCTCTATCTGAAATGCTGGATAGACACCGTACAGTGGCACTATGAAGACATCATACGCGATCCACACATCGACCCCACAGAAGCGCTGTCGCTGAAACGCCGCATCGACCACTCAAATCAAGACCGCACAGACCTAGTGGAAAACATCGACTCTTACTTCCGTCATATCTATAGCGACGTGAAGCCCCTGCCAGACGCACGACTGAACACCGAGAGTCCCGCATGGGCCGTGGACCGACTGTCGATACTGGCACTGAAAATATGGCACATGGAGGAACAGGTAGAGCGCGAGGATGCCGACGAGGAACACCGCCAGCGCTGCCGCGCCAAGCTCAACGTGCTGCTGGAACAGCAGGCCGATCTCTCTACCGCCATCGACCAACTGCTGGAAGACATCGAGGCTGGACGCAAATACATGAAGGTGTATCGCCAGATGAAGATGTACAACGACCCCAGCACCAACCCTGTGCTGTATAACAACAAATGAAACGACAGCACTTACTCATTATCCGGTTCTCTGCGTTAGGCGACGTGGCCATGATGGTGCCCGTGGTCTATTCGTTGGCCATGCAATATCCCGAACTGAGAATCACGGTGCTGAGTAAGCCGTTTGCCCGCAGCTTCTTTGAAGACCTGGCACCCAATGTGAACTTCATGGCTGCCGACATCAAAGGCGAATATCAAGGCATGAAAGGACTGAACTCGCTCTACCGCCGACTGGTGGCAAAGCAGTTCACACACGTGGCAGACCTGCACTCGGTGCTGCGCTCCAACTACCTCAGACTGCGCTTCATGATGGGGCACTTCAAGGTGCAACACATCGACAAGCACCGTAAAGACCGCCGCCAACTGGTGAAGCCTCACAACAAGCTGCGACGACCACTGCCGCCACAGCAGAGAAACTACATGGAGGTGTTCGAAAAACTGGGGTTCCCCATCAAGGAACTGACCTTCAACTCGGTGTTCCCGGCTGAAGGAGGCAACCTGAACATGCTGCCAAAGGCCATCGGACCAAAACGCTACTGGGAACAGTGGATAGGCATTGCGCCCTTTGCTGCACATCAGGGCAAGATCTATCCTCCCGAGAAGATGGGACTGGTGGTGAAACAACTTACAGAGAAGTATCCGAAATGCCGCATCTTCCTCTTTGGACGCGGCAAGGAGGAAGACCGACATTTCAAGAAATGGGTGAAGGAAATGCCACAGTGTGTATTCGTGGGCTGGCATCTGGAAAACATGCATCAGGAACTGATACTGATGAGCCATCTGGATGTGATGATATCAATGGACTCTGCCAATATGCACTTGGCCTCACTGACAGGCACACCCGTGGTCAGCATCTGGGGTGCCACACACCCCATGGCCGGATTTATGGGCTACAAACAAAAAGAGGAAAACTGCGTACAGCTGGACCTGGACTGCAGACCATGCAGCGTGTATGGCCAAAAACCATGTGTCTTTGGCGACTATCACTGCATGACTGGCATCACTCCCGAGATGATTGTAGGGAAGTTGGATGCTATTTTAAATAAGGTTCGGCAAACTGATAAATAACGATTCCCGCCGTCACGGAAACATTCATCGAGTGCTTGGTGCCCAACTGGGGTATCTCTAAACAGCCATCGCTGGCGTCTATCACTTCTTGATGGACACCCTTCACCTCATTGCCCATCACGATGGCATAGCGCTTAGAGGAATCGGGCGTGAAATGATTCAGCATGGTGCTGCCCTCGCACTGTTCGATGCTGAGCACCACCACTCCCCTGCTCTGCAACTCGCGAACGGCCTCGAGCGCTGTGGGGAAATAGCGCCACGCTACACTTTCTTCTGCACCTAAGGCTGTCTTGTGGATTTCGGCATGAGGCGGACAACCCGTGATGCCACAAAGATAGACTGCCTCGGCACGAAAGGCATCGCAGGTGCGAAAAACGGAACCTACATTGTGCATCGAGCGCACATCGTCCATAACCACCGTCAGTGGCAACTTCTCTGCTTCATGAAACTCCTCTACCGAAAGGCGCTTCATCTCAATAGTACGTAATTTTCTCATTTCTTCTGCAAAGATATATATTTTAAGTGAGAATGAAAGATGAGAGGTGAGATTTTTAAGTGAGAAGTTTGTTCTTTTTAGATGAGAAAAGGGGTGTGGATAAGGGAGTGGATAACCCTGTTAATAACTATAGAATAACTCTGGAATAACTTGTGGATTATCCAAAGACCACCAGAGACGGGTGGATATCAACACCTTTATTCAGGGCTTTTACGTCACTTTTCAACAGTTTTTCTTGTGAAAAAGAT